>JANXSF010000004.1 GCA_025352795.1 Acidobacteriota bacterium | reverse complement strand
CGGTAGTGGTTCATCAATCCCTGGAAATTCGGCAGCTTCATCTCCAAGGCATCAGCAAATCTGAAATCGCACGTCGGCTGCGGATCGCCCGTACCTCCGTTCGACGTATTTTGCAGTGACCTATTTCCTGCGGAAATAGGTACCGTGAGGTAACTACGCAGCCTTACCGGAAGGACACGGTGCGTGGTGACTACAGAAATCAGTAGAGTAGCAGGTACTTTCGCCGATCCCACTCCCGGTTCCAGAAGTTTACCCGAATCATTCACGCGCACTTGCAATGGCGTGCCTTTTCCAACCACGAGTTTGTACTTTGAGACTGGCTGCAATGCGTCGATTACGACCGTTGGAGGAATTGCTGTCCAGGTGCAAGGATCGAGGTAATCGCCAGCCTTGTCCATTACGCAGAGTTGGTACTTACCATTAATTAAGCCAGACATGGAGAATGAACCATCAGGCGCGGTCTCGGCGCGTCCGCTACCCACAGGCAGGCCGATCTTCAGTGCCGTTACGGTGGCTTGTACCGGCTTGCCGTCGTCACCGATGACGGTGCCTGACAGGGGCGGAGCGCCTGAAGTAGGTGGTCCTGCGAATTGGCAGAATGCTGACAGCAAGCCGAAGCTTAAATAGATAGCAAGTCCAAATGTGATGACTGAGTGGGAGCTCATTTGCTGTCTTTTGATGAGGCTGAGCATAAGCGTTTTAACCTTCCTTTGTTAGTTATTGTGGATCTGGCGTGGACTGTCCGGGGTGAGAGTGATTAAGAGGGTGCGTGGAGCGTGAATTTTGGGTCGTTTTCTCATGATTTCATTTGTCCTTTCCAATAACAGCTAAACCCCATCATGAACTCTTTGCTCACCAACCTCGCCGACGAACTCCTCGTCCAAGACATCACCGAACCAAGCGCCGTTCTCGGCCCTCTTTCCGATCACGATCTCCAAGCCGCCTACGATCACATCCTCGAACAGTTCGCCCTCGAACTCCTGATCGGCGCTCACGAAAATTCCGACTGGCATGATGGCAAGCTCGTCATCGACGCCAACCACGGCCCCATCCATTTGCTGCAAGCTGCCTTCTATGCGGTCAAGCTCGAACTACAGCGACGATAGGTGGCTGGTGATGATGCAACGGGCAATCGAACTGCTCATCGTTACTGAAGGCCGAGTTTCTTCATGAGATTCACAAAGTCGGGATCACGGACGTACTTCTGAAACGACGAGTCGGCACGAGGGTCTGGCATCTGCTCACCCTTCAGGACGTTCGCCTTCCGTTGGAAAGCCAGATCGAGATTCGCCAGCACCTTGGCCTTGTCGCCTTCCTCGGCAAACGCACAAGCCCGATTGTAGTAATTCAAAGGGTACTCCGGGTCCTTCCCAATCGCTTCATCCAGTAGAGCGTGGGCTTTCTTCAACTGTCCGCCAATGCCATAGGACATCACCAACTGGTCCACTAGTACACGGTGTTCAGCCTCAGTGAGTTTCTTCCCGAGCCGCTCCAGTTCGCTGGCTTTTTCATAAGGACCAATGGCTTCGCCGAACTTTTCCTGGCGGAAGAGTGCATGGCCCAGGTAGGCATGAGCATACAGATTTGAAGGATCGACCTTCGTTAGTTCACGGAAGTCCCGCTCTGCTGCGGCAAAGTTTTTTACCTGAAACTCCTGACTCGCTCGTTCCGAGAGAGCATTGCGTGTTGCATCTTGGGCTGTACAGATGACACCACCAGCAAAGCAGCCGACCAGGAACAGCATAACTTTTTGCTTCAACTTTTCGCCTCCGCCTCTCGTTGCTGCCTTCGTGCCCTTTTTGCCAGAACGCTATGAGCGACGAAGGTGTAGAACACCACGTCGCCGATTGCAGTTAACACTAGGAACCCGGCACTATGCATGTTGAGAGCTAGGAGTCCCAATGGAGAACCCGGCAAGATTGCAATCACAGCGATCACAGCCAAACCAAAAAGGGCCTGCGGTATAACCGGAACGCTCAAGTGGTCCGAAAGTCCGAATAGTCCCGCCGCCGCTGCAAACATCACGGCTGTAAAGCCCATGCCCCACACGATGCTTAGGTGCCACGGTTTCATTGCTGGTCAGGTTCGTCAGGAGTCTTCTGCTTCAGATGGAACCACTGCCGAATCTTATTCACAACCTGATCGATACCAGAAGGCTGGAAAATGATCCTACTGGTGACTTCCGCTCGTTTTGCACCTTCCTGCTTGTCCTGTGCGCCACCCATAGAGTAGAACAAGGGTTCGGCTGCGCTGTGGAAGTAATCCATCAAACTGAGACCGCCATACCAATATGAGCTTACGCCGTTGTGAAAACGAGATGCGCTGTCGGTCACAGTGTGTATCGCCAGCCCCATTGCGTACAAAGCGTCGGGGCTAAGACTCGATGCCTGATTTCTGTGGTTCGCTGCGTACGCCGCCTGAATGCCAATCGCTTTGCGTAGTTGATTTTCTACGAACTGAGCAGCTTTCGCAGGGTCAGTTTGGGCGCTATTGAATTCCAGCCCGTCCAGCATTGCGTGGGTAAAGGAAGCACTTGGACTCTGGCCGCCCTTCAGGAAAGAATCGGCGTCGGCACTCGCAGCCTTGAGAACTGCCTTGTCATTCGGCGACAAGCCTGAAATCTGATCAATGATCTGTTCGTGAACCCACTTAGGAAATTGACCGTCTGGATCAACAATAGCCAGCGGGTTGTTGAGAGCATACGTGTACTTGTTCCACGATTGGGGTAGGCTCACCAGATAGTTGGCAGGCAGGTCCGGGCTGGTGAAGCGTCCCTGTGCGGAGGACATGTACCGAGCGCCGAAATAATCGAGTCCCGTTTCGGCATCTCTTTCTTTGGAGGTGAACTGCATTCGTCCGACCACGTCGATCATTGCCGCTTGGACAAAGATATGAGAATCGGCCGTACAAGTTTGTAACCAGCCAGATCCGCAAGCAACATCAAAACGAGCAGTAGCCCATAAAACCAGTAGGTGGGCGGGGCCTGCAACGGGTTTTGTTGCGTTCCAGCAATGCTGTTGTAGATTGCAAACCCAGTCAGTGCTAGACATCCCAAGCATGTTAGTACGGTTCCTGCCATTGATACCGGACGTCGTAACAGTAGCGCCGCCCCGAGGACCAAGACCGCTGGCCCAGCCACGGACCCGCCCCAGTACATCAATGCGTATCCTCGGCTTTGGGGTGAATCGGCCACACCAGCAATAGATAGGAGCATCCACACCATGAAGAGCAGCCAGACGATTCCCACAGCGAGAAGAAACACAGCAGCCACTACCCTCATTGCTGGTCTTCCTTCTTCTTCAGTTCGACGCTCTGGTTGATCTGATTGGTGCTGTGGAGGCCGAGAACAAATTGGACCGAATTCGTCGGTGCCGACTGTAGGGGAACATTTTGGTTCGTGCCACCATTGACACTCACGTTGGTTTCAAATGCCGGACTACCCGAGACGGTCCCGTTGAACTGAGCGTTAGTCGCACTTTCGTTCACGGTTATGTTCATGTTCGATTTGATCGTTCCGTTCGGATCGATCCCTGAAGTGAAGGGGTTCCCCATACTCTCTTGGACATTCACTGTGACATTCCCATTCTTGTCCTGAGTAGCCGTGACCTGAGGCATCATCGGCCCTTGCGATGTCTTCTCCTGGCCCGTAATATTTAAGTGCGTTGGCCCAACGTCGGTCTGCTTTCCGAGAAGTGGATTTCCTCCGTTCTTTGCTGGGTCCGTCTCAATTCTGATCGTCGTTGATACCCGAGAGCGGACGTTTGCATCCGCACTGAAGCTGCGATTGTCGCCCCGAAATCCCGCAATATTCGCCTGTGGGATGAAAGCCCGAAACTGAATCGTCACCTCTTCTTTCCCATCGGGATCGACCAGAGCCAAAGGATTGTTCAGGGTATAGGCGTACTTATTCCATTTCTGCGGGTTCACAATCGTACGCATAGAGAACTGCTTCGGATCAGCGCTGGTGAACCTGCCTTGCGCCGAACTCATGTATCTGGCCCCAAAGTAATCGAGACCCGTCTCGGCATCACGTTCCTTGGAGGAACAACAAGACCTTATGCCGGAATCGTACAAGCATCCGGCCATCCCGGTCGCTGTGTGGGAGATAGCGATGGTGGAGCCAGGGCGGAAGGTGGTGGTTAGAGTTCGATGGCCCCGATGCGAGTTTTCAGCAAACAGAGG
>JANXSF010000109.1 GCA_025352795.1 Acidobacteriota bacterium | reverse complement strand
CAAAGGCTTTTGATATTTCCATACGTCCCCAGGGATTCGCTTGCCTGCCAGGCTGCCGCCACGGAGATCACACATAGTTAGGTTATCCCGTAGTCAGATCGCCCAGTCCGCCGGTTCGGCGGTGGAGAATTCGATCCATCCCTGTGGCGGCAGCGCGTCCATCGGCAAGCCTCCCTGCCACAGCGAAATCTGAAACTGCACCGAGTGTCCCGCTGGAATTCCCATCGCCGCCAGCGGAAGGCGCAACTCGCAAATCTTGCCTTGGGCCGATTCGAGACCTTCCTGTTTCTGCGTCAGGGCCGTGGTGAATGAATGGGACGTCTCCGCTGTTTTCACATTAATCCGTAATTCTGTTCCCTCGAGAGTGGAAATGCTGTTCTCTACGAAGTCGAGCCGCAGGAACAGGTTATGCCCATCGCTGCCGTAATGCATCTCACTCACGAAATAACGCTGCCCGTGCATCGCGCCGGATCGTCCATTCACCCTGTAAATTCCAGCCCCCAACCATTCGAAGTACGAAGTCACCTCGCCATCGATTGTGGGAAGAATGGGGCCGCTAGGCGCCTGGTGAAACTCATTCACCGTCACCCTGAGTATCGGCCGCGAAAGTTCTTCCGGTGGAGACAAGCGCAGCGCCAGATAAACGTTCGCCAGATGATCGCGGAACAATTGATCGAACTCCGGCCGATTGGCCGAATCGTGTTCCGGGCCATACCACCAGCACCAATCGCTGCCTTCGGCGATCAACAGCTCTTCGTAGGCAAGAAGTTTACGGTCTTCGGGAACCGACGCTGCATCCGGTGAATTCATGAATTTGTCGTAGGCCTGCCGCGCGCGCAGCAAATATTCCCAAGCCCTGTTGTCTTCCTCCGCGCCGATCCAGACATCGAAGTTGGCGTTGATCCAGGAACCGGGGAAGATATGATCGATCTTGTGCGGCTCCACTTTGGTTAGCGCTTCAGAGACCGTGAGCGCGCTCATACGTGGATCGTCCGCGATACGGCGATAGAGCTCGCGCAGGAACGGGCGACCGCTCTCTTCGTAGTATTCCCATGCGTTTTCGCCATCGAGGATGATGGGCACCAGCGCATCGCGTCCGCCGGCAAGAATGCCATGGCAATTCTCGCGGATGCGATCCAGAAAATGGTTTGCCGCCTCTGCCGCCCCCATTCTCGCGTAGACGAAGCCGATCAGATCGCTGAGGTAATGATCCCGGAAAACCACGTGCATCTCATGACCGCCCTGCGACCAAAGGTAAGGACGATAGGTCAGATTCGCATCGGCGCCGTGGTGCAGCGTGCGGCCCAGCACGCCGTTATCGGTGGCCACCCAGCGGAACCCGCTCTCGGCGGCCAGATGGAACACTTCATCCGATACGGAGCCTTCCGAAGGCCAGAGCCCGACCGCCGGGCTTCCCAGCTTCTGTTGCATGTATTCGCGCGAGCGTTGCAACTGATCCCGTGCATCGTTCGGATACCGGAAGCGGGATGGGAGCGAAACGTATGGATGCGAGATCTCCGCGATATTGGAATCGCAAAGCAGCGGTAGGATCGGATGATAAAACGGTGTGGTGGAAACTTCGATTTGTCCCTTCGCGGCGAACTCGGAGTACACGGGCAGCACCTTGCCCATCACCTCCGTTTGCTTGCGGCCCAAGATCTGCTGGTCTTCCATCGAATACTCCCGGCCCTTCGCCACCAGCCCGCGGATGTCTGCATCCTTAACAAGAAATTCTTCGTCGAACCACGCCAGTTGGGAGAGCACCTGTAGATCCCGAAAGCCCTGCGCGCCGAAACTCTGCCGCACTTTGGCCACATTCGTTCCCGCCGATTGCCAGAGGTTATACAACTCGCCGTAGCGCGGATAGCGGTAGATCATCCTTGCCACGTTCGCCTGAAAGAAATACTGTAGGATGAACGATTGTTCGGCCTCGGAGAGTTGCTCGGCTGGTTTGAGCGCCGCGCGGAGAAATGCATCCTGCGCCTTTCCGCTTGCGTATTCCTCAATCTGCACCATCATGGACGGCACCAGATTGAAAGTCTGATGAACGCTGGGGAAATCCTCCAGCACTTTCACCATGCCGTAGTAATCTTTCAAGGCGTGCATGCGCGTCCACGGCAGCTTATACTCGCCGCTCACCAGATCCTTATAAAAGGGCTGGTGCATGTGCCACACGAAACAAAGTTGAATTCGGCCCATTATCTTGAGAAATAACTCCGCACCGGCACAGGCGGCTCTGTACCTCGAATGGCTACCCAAAGAATTTCATTCAACTCATCGTCATCCACATCGTCCGCATCAGCAAAGTTCATGCGGCGCGATTCAGCAGCTTTGGGTGCATTCTCCGGGTTTCTTGCATCAATCGGAATGCGGGGCTTTTCAGCCGTATACTGCTTCAGGTTGGGCGTCATCTGGAATGTACCAGCCATCGGTCTTGCTCCTGCGTCGTGCATAGTCAAAGGGTTTAAGCCAAGGATCAACTCCATAGTACGCAACATGGAAACTGTGTTGTACATTGTGTGGTCAATGGTGCCGCGTTTCACATAGGGGGAAATCACATAGGCAGGGGACCTGTGAGAGTCCACGTGATCTGGTCCGTTCTGGGCATCGTCTTCCAAAACGAAGATGGCGGTTGTGGGCCAGATCTTGCTCTTCGATACAGCTTCTACAATTTGACCCAGCGCGTAATCGTTATCCGCCATCAGCGATTGCGGAGTATACTTTCCAGGAGTAGTGCCGCTTGTATGATCATTGCCCAGGCGCAAGATTATAAACTTTGGCACTGTGTTCGTATTTTCCATCTGCTGTAAGTCGGCGATGAATGTTTTAGCGCGGTTCACGTCCAGGTAATCCAAATCAAAGCCGCGGTAATCGAAGTTAGTGGAAGAAGTAAGTTGTGGGTCGCGTACGGAAGCCACCTGTTTGCCATCCGCCGGAGCATCTTTAATGTTATTCACAAAGTAACCGTAGTTACGCATGGTTAAGCGCTTTGACCGAACAGAACTCCAAATATAACCACCTGGCGGCGTTGCGGCTGGTTCACCACCTTCATAATCGTAAGTCTTGCGACGACCGGCGTAACTGTTGGGCCACATCTTCTGCACATAGTCAGGGGCAATGCCGGCAGTGGACCAGTTATGCCCATCGGCACTTACATCGGCATTGACATAGAAGTTGTCCAGAAGAATAAACTCACGAGCTAGTTTGTGGTGGTTCGGCGAAATCTCCTCAGTGAATAACGTCAAGCTGGGGTCGCCATTGCCGATACCTAAATCACCCAGCACCTGATCGTAAGTGCGGTTTTCTTTGATGATGTAAATGACGTGTTCCAGTGGACCCGCCCCACCTTCACTGGCGTTTTGTGGAATTGGTGTAGCGGGATTGCGGTGGGCTACTTGGTGCTGTTCGGGATTGTAAGGTGAGTTGAGGCGAACGGTTTTTGACCACTGGTCCAACTGGTCGCCTTCGAAAGGATCGATGACAGACATAGATCCGGTTTGCAGCACGCCCACATACTGATCGCTACGAATGCCTTCGTGGCTGGGAGCAGCTTTCCTTGATGGGTCCGGACCTTTGGGATTTGGAAAGCTACGAGTGCCACGACCATTGAAAACCAGCAGACGATTGTCGGGCAGCACGCGGGCTGCAACAGGGTACCAGCCAGTGGGGATGAAGCCTTCCACGCGAGACTTCTTGGTGGATACATCCACCATGGCCACGGCATTGGCATCGGAACATACAACAAACAATTTGTTTTTATCAGGACTCAAGGCCACAGCGCTGGGCGTCATACCGGCGGGCATTACAGGGTATAGCCCCACGTTAATAGTTTCAATGTTGGATACGGTTCGCTCCCCACTGATACCCAGTACGTTCACGTTGTTGGTATTGCCTGCGGTAACAAAAATGCGCGCCTTGTATTGATCATCATCTGCCTCAGCAGTGGCCTGTTTATCCCGCCAAACCATATCGGTTGGGTGAGGTCCGGTCTGTATCATCCCAATGGAACGACCAGTATCCGTTTCATGTTGGTAGACTGCGGATCCTGCCCAGGCTGATACGAAATAGGATTTTCCATCGGGGTGGAACAGTATTTTGTAAGGACGTTTCCCAGTGCGCCAGTGTTCAATCACCATGCCCGATTGCGGGTTGATTACGGCCACTTCATCGCGATACAACATGGCAATGTAAATCAATCGGCCATCGGGAGAAAGTGCCAGATCGCCCACAAAATCAGTTGGTTTACGATCTTTTTCAGAAACCACCGGGAAGGTCCGACTCAGTTCCAGCTTGCCCTCATTGGTAAGGAAGCGATATTCGTAAATAACCGATCGCGATCCGCCACTTACGTAAAGCAGATTGCCCCCTGGAGCAAATGCCATTCCTAACCACGCATCCGGCAAATTGATTTTGTTTTCCAACTGCAATGTTTGGGAGTTCATCACGTGGATGGACGGCGGCTTGTATCCACCATGAAGAATCAGCAAGTGTCTGCCATCAGCGGACAGCAAACTATTCATCGGAAGCGTATCCAGCGCGATCTGTTTTCCGGCTGGAGAAAGCGCATTACGTCCAGGAAGCAGGAATCTACCGCCACTTAAAGGTCCAACTTGTTCCAATGGAACAGGCTGCGAAATCAACATTGCGGCTATGCCAAAAGTGAGCAGCATAACGGCCAAAGCTTGTTTTGTCATTCAGAAAACCTCTGTGCAATTGGGTAACGTCGTCCCATGCCGAAAGCCTTGCTGGTGACCTTCAATCCGGGTGCCGCCTGTTGGCGTTTGTACTCGTTGCGATCCACTTTTAGTGTGATGGACCGCACTAAATCAATAGGAAAATGGTGCTGGCTGGCGATTTCCAGCGCTGGTTTGGCTTCTTCAATATAGGCGTGCAGGATGGCGTCCAGCACGTCGTATTCAGGAAGGGAATCTGTATCTTTCTGATCAGCGCGCAATTCCGCAGAAGGCGGCTTGTTGAAAACAGATTCAGGGATTACGGGTCCAAGCACTTGGTTGGCCACGTGGCACAGTTTGTACACCAACGTTTTGGGGACATCGCAAATCACGGCTAAGCCACCGCACATATCGCCGTAGAGCGTGCAGTATCCCACGGCCATTTCGCTTTTGTTCCCAGTTGTAAGTACCAAGGCACCCCACTTATTAGACAGGGCCATTAAAGTGTTGCCGCGCAATCGCGATTGAATATTTTCTTCAGTAACATCCAGCGCAGCCCCCTTAAACACAGGTGCCAAGGTGCGAATGAATTCGTGATACAGACCGTTGATGGAAATCAGTTCAAAGCGAATGCCCAAACGTTGGGCCATATCGCGGGCATCCAGTACGCTGTGATCCGAAGAGTACGGGCCGGGCATCCCCACTCCAATCACATTTTCTTTACCTAACGCACTTACGGCCAAGGCTGCCACCAGAGAAGAATCAATGCCGCCAGATAAGCCGATGAGCACTTTTTGAAAGCCGCATTTCCGCACATAATCGCGCGTGCCCAACACCAGGGCCTGATACGCAGCTTGATTTTCATCTTCAAAATTGGCATTGTTTTCGCCAGTGTTGGTGGTTAAATCCACCACGGGGCAATCTTCTTCAAAGCTACTGGCAGAAGCGATTAATGTACCTTCGGCATTTAAGGCGAAGCTGGAACCATCGAACACCAACTGATCGTTACCGCCCACCGAATTTACATAGACTGCTGGAATTCCATGTCTGCAACAAAGTGCTTCAAACATTTGCTGACGCTGTGCCCGCTTGCCCATGCTGTAAGGGGAAGCGTTGATGCTGACTAACACCTTGGCACCTTGCCTGACCAATTCCTCCACCGGGTCGCGATCATATTGTGGATGCCGCCAAAACGACTTATCGTTCCAGGCGTCTTCGCAGATAGTGAACGCCACCGGAGTCCGGCCAATGTATACCAGCTTTTCCATGTCGGCAGGAACAAAGTAACGTTGTTCATCAAAGACGTCGTAAGTGGGCAACAACATCTTCTGCTGTTTAGCCAGGATTTTGCCGCCTTGGGCAATGATGGCCAGGTTGCGCACACGTCGACCATCTTCGGAAGGTTCAATAGTGCCGATCACCATAGCCGGAGCAAGGTGGGCCGTTGCTGCTATAA
The DNA here is from genome assembly GCA_025352795.1 of Acidobacteriota bacterium. Taxonomy (GTDB): domain Bacteria; phylum Acidobacteriota; class Terriglobia; order Bryobacterales; family Bryobacteraceae; genus JANXSF01. The sequence goes on along the minus strand of JANXSF010000109.1, from coordinate 66,709 downwards.
GACGGTCGACTGCGGCCATACATCGCAGAACGAAGTTTGGCCTTTCAATAAGGTCTTGCGGCGGGTAGCCGCTGATGGAAAGTTCGGGGAAGACGACCAGGTCTGCACGTTTTTCCGCTGCTTGACGAACGAAGGCAACCATTTTGTCGGCGTTGCCTGTCAGGTCGCCAATGGTTGTGTTGATCTGCCCAAGAGCGATTCGCATTCTTTTCCATTGTACCGGGATGGACGCTACTTAGCGAAAGCAGTGTCCAATCCCAGCCGTGACTGCTAACCGACTCCCTCTAAGTCGCGGCTCGGTATCGGATCTTCGTTCATCTCCACCTCATCCGCTTCCATATGCTCCAACCCTTCGGCACCAGCGGCATAGCGTTTTAGAACCTTAATTGTGACGTTGGAAGAGAACCCTGCAGTGCGCAATCGACGGTAGGCTGATTGCAAATTCTTTGGTTCCGATAGAAACACATCCAACTGCTTGCCTCGGAATTTGCGTTCCAAATAGTTAGCCACTAACTGCTCTTCATCCGATCCAGCATAGGTTTGTTCAGCAATTTCTTTTGCCAATTCACTGGGCACACGTTTCACTGCTAAATCGCGCAGAATGCGACCCTTGCCGAATCCACCGCTTTCCTTGCGCACCTGGGCGTAAGATGTGGCAAAGCGTCGGTCATCCAAAAAGGCGAATTCTAACAATCGAGCCATTGCCTGTTCGACGCTGGAAGGTTCAATGGAACGTCCCAGTAACTTGGTGCGCATTTCGGCCTTCGAATAATCGCGTCGGCCAAGCAGACCCACGGCGTAAGTGTACAGCTCTTCGGGAGCAAGTTTGCGGGGAGGTTTAAATGCCATGTAACAAAATTCTGGCAGTGTAGGCGGACAAGTGCAACCATACGGTACACTGATTTTATAGGAGCATCACAAAATGGATGACGATAAAAAGCTTTCTTACTTTTGTTTAGGATTGGGGATTGGCGTTGCTGTTGGAGTGCTGTTTGCCCCCAAGTCCGGTGAAGAAACTCGTCTGCTTCTGTGCAGCAAAGCGGACGAAAGCAGAGATTTGTTAAAACGCCGTGCCGATGAATTTAAGGATCAGGCTGGCGATCTGGTGGATCGTGGCAAAGACGTGATCAGCCAGAAGAAAGAACATCTTTCGGCAGCCGTTGAGGCTGGTAAACAGGCCTATCGCGAGGCAGTCGCGGGCGAAAATCTGGGCTAACTTTCATGAACAACACGTTGTTGACTCTCTTAGTTTTGGCGGTGGGAATGATTGCCATTTCCTTAACAGTACAGGCCCTTGTGCTTTACGGCATCTATAAAAAGTCGCTGGACCTGCACGTCAAGCTGAATGACTTTCTGCCTAAGGCGGAAACTTTGTTGCGCACTACTGAAAAATCGGTAGCCGATACACGCCATGAGATTTTGACCATCACAATGCAAGCCAATGAATTATTGTCCACAGCCAAGGGTCATATGGCCAGGGCCGACGTCGCTTTGACTGATGTTGGCGAACGGGCTAAAATCCACATGGCTAAGGCAGAATTGGTGTTGGACGATACTTTGAATAAGGTTCATAGCACCGTAAACACAGTGCATAAAGGGATTTTGACGCCTATCCGTGAAGTCACCGGAGTTGCTGCAGGGCTACGCGCGGCCTTTTCCAGTCTGGTTACATCGCAACGTCCTTCGGTTACCCATGCAACGCAAGACGAGGAAATGTTTATCTAATCCGGTGGGACATTCCTGTGGCACAAGCGCTTGCTTAGAAATCGCCCAAAATTGATTCGTAAACCAGCGGGTAGTTATACCCGCGAAGCCCGATTAGTGGGCTATTTGCTGACTTTTCTAGGGTGCGTCGCGCCGATCTGGTCAGCACCGCCATCGGCCCGCGACCTGGCCACGTCCTTAGCCGATTCTTCCTTCGACCCCAAACAATGCTTTCGGGTACGCAATATTCGCTTGGAAAAAGAGGATCTGCGGATCTACCTGACCGACGGCTATTTGATCTTCGCCCGTCCAGTGGAAGGAAGACGTCTGGCTGCCTACTTTCATGCCGAACATGAAGCAGGCGACGGTGAAATTCTGGTGGTTCCCCCGGACGCTGCGGAACGAACTACGCTGGCCCGTTTTAGCGGGGCTCCCAATCTAAACGAACATTTTAAGAGCGGCCTGTTGTTGTTTACCGATCAAACAGGCGATCAGTTGGCGGCCACCATCAAGGAAAATGAACTGGTTGCCAGCGAAGAAATGGGCAACATGCTGGCCACGCAGCACAATTCCCTGCTGAAGAATATTTTGCATAGTTTTGAGATCCGGCTGGTTTCTGACTTGATATCTAATAATCCACGTGATGGCCTATTTTTCATGGCATTTATCGGGAACCGCCTGGGGAGTTTGGATGTTGCGTTTGACCCAACTTCGCGCGATCAAATTAGCGTGGGTCAAGTGAATTTCCGCAACGACACTGCGTTTTTCGATGTCTGGACCAGCTTTCCGGGTCGGTCAGTCAGGCAAGGTCGAACGCGGTCGGCAGAGCCGAATACCGCAGTTAAAACCAAGCATTTCGATATTCAGGCGGAGATCACGCCCGATCTTAAATTGAAGGCAACCACCAGGATCCAGTTCTTGCCGGGCGGTGCGGGCATGCGCGTTATGCAGTTTGAGTGCTCCCGTCAGGTGCGGATTCTATCGGCGAAATTGAACGGTCTTGACGTGGAATTTTTCCAGCGCGAAAGTCTTCGTTCCAATTTGATCCGCGGACGCGATGGCGATGTTTTTCTGGTGATTCCTAGGGAACCATTGGCAGCGGGACAAATTGCAGAAGTTGTATTTGAACATGAAGCGGACGTGATTCGGCCTGCCGGAAATGGGGTGTATTTCGTGGGGGCACGTGGATCCTGGTATCCGCAAAGTGGCATTCAATTTGCACCGTATGACTTAACTTTTCGCTATCCCAAAAACCTGCAAATTGTTACGGCGGGCACAACCATAGAAGAGCGTACCGATGAGAACGTGCGCATTACCAAGCGTCGTGTGGCCCAACCGGTGCGCATGGTGGGATTCAACCTGGGTGACTATGGCAAGGCCACTACAACGCGCGCCGGGTTGACGGTGGACGTCTTCGCCAACAAACAGTTGGAGCCATTTCTTAATCGTAGCCGGGCAAATGAAATGCCGCCGCCGGTCTCGCAGTTTCCCCGGCGCACCAGAGTGGGTGAGCAGCAGATACCACCGCTTGAAGCTGCTCCGCCACGGGCCAACGCAGCGGAAAGGGCGGAACGACTGGCAACGGAAATTGTGGACATTTTCTCTGTGTTTCGGGAAAAGTTTGGACCTCCGCCAGTGCCACAACTAGAAATTTCACCAGTCCCTGGAAACTTCGGGCAAGGCTTTCCGGGGATGATTTATTTGTCGACATTATCGTATTTAACAGCCAGTGAAATGCCTGCAGCAGTGCGCGATCAGCAGTCACAACTGTTCTATTCTGAACTGCTCCATGCGCACGAAGTGGCACATCAGTGGTGGGGAAATCGTGTAGTGGCCATTGGGGCGAATGATGAATGGATGATGGAGGCCTTGGCCAGTTATTCCGCCCTGCTGCAACTGGAGCGCAAAAAAGGCACCAAGGCATTTGATTCAGTACTGGAAGATTACAAGAAACGACTGTTGGCAAAGTTGCCCAGCGGTCAGACTTTAGAAAGCATGGGGCCCATTAAATTAGGTCTGCGCCTGGAGACTTCTCAGGCACCACAAGCTTGGCGCACCATCACTTACGAAAAGGGTGCCTGGATCTTTCATATGCTGCGCCGTAGGCTTGGGGATCAGAATTTCTTCGCCATGCTAAAAGACGTTTGCGCTAATTTTGAATCGAAGCCGTTGTCCACATCGGACCTGCGCTTGGTCGCCGCCAAATATATGCCCAAGCAGATGGCCGACTCCAAATTAGAAGACTTTTTTGAGCATTGGATCTACGGCACCGGCATTCCTGAGTTGGAACTAAAGTGGAAGTTGGAAGGCAAGGGCGCGGCGCTGAAAGTTGTCGGAACAATTCATCAGAAGCACGTAGAAGAGACCTTTACAACGTTAGTGCCTGTTGAAGTGCAGTTTGCGCGCGGTGTGAAAAGTCGCACAGAATGGATTCGTACCGATGGCGCCGATGCCGAGTTTGAATTCAAGGTGGCCACGGCCCCATCGAAGTTAGTTTTAGATCCTACGGGATCTGTGTTAGCCATCCGAAAATAGCTTCGAAGTATAATTGAGGCATGCGACTTTTCCTGCTGCTTTGCGCTTCACTGCTTCTTGCCGATGAGACCAACAAACCTCGCTATGCGGCCAACGGTGAAATGCTGATTCCAGTGGATTATCGCCAGTGGCAATTCGTAGGTTCCAACATGGGCATCGGCTATACAGAACCAACTGCAGGGAACACGCGTCCACCAACGTTCAAAAATATCTACATTCAACCCGACGCCTTTCGTGCATTCAAGGCCAACGGCAAGTTCCCCGATAAAACCGTTCTGGTGATGGAAGTTTTCGCATCAGGGGAAAAAGCGTCGCCAGCCAAGACTGGTCGATTCGAGGAAAAGTTTCTAGGCATTGAAGCAGCAGTGAAAGATGAATCCAAATTTCCTGAGGAAAAGTGGGCATATTACAACTTCATCGGCAGCGGTAAGGCTCTGGACAGCGCCAAAGCATTCCCTAAAGAATCATGCTGGAGTTGCCATAATGAGCACGCCACCGTGGACAACGTGTTCGTTCAGTTTTATCCAGTGCTGCGGGATAAATAAAGTTTTCAACCGGCGAATGCTTGGTTGAGTCCCTTAAATACGTTTTCGAAATTGCCCCCTTCGGACGCATAACGCAGGGGCTTCACGCGTTCCACACAGATCTCCATAGCCGATGGCTGATCCGTAACGATGTGCATCACTTCATCCAGGAATTCTTTTAACGGCATGGCATGTGGATCTTCCTCTTGATGCTTGCCCATCAGTTGCGTTTGGACATAGGGCGGGATCAGTTCCATCACTTCGGTTGTGGTTCCTGCTAGCTGAAGTCGCAGCGATTGCGTATAGGAATGGATGGCCGCTTTTGTTGCGCAGTACGTAGGCGTGATGGCCAAAGGCACAAAGGCCAAGCCCGATGAGACCATCATAATCGTAGACTTTGCCTGCGATCTGAGCAGAGGCAGCAGGGCCGCGTTAAGCCGGATTGGACCCAACAAGTTGGTCGCTATCATTGCTTCGGAATCGGAAACATCTTGAGTTTGATCCTTCAAATTTTCAACCCGCATGATGCCCGCATTGTGAACCACCACATTCAGAGTAGGGAAATCCTTCGTAATCCGCGCTGCGAATGACCGGATTTCATCGACGTTTTCAATATCCAATGTAAGCGACTGCATACCCGGATTGGCTGCCGTGGTCTGGTCTAAAGTCTTCTTGTTTCGGCCACAAATGATTACCTGATTGCCTAACGCGTGGAATCTTTCGGCCAGACCCTGACCGATCCCTGATCCGCCGCCGGTGATCAAGATTGTGTTGCCTTTGCTATTCATGATGCCTTCCTTATTTACGGTTCGATGGTGTAGTTATATGCTTAGCTTAAAATATTTTATCTCTGCGGAGAAGAACGAGCATTCGATGCCGAGCCGTGACCGCGAGGGAGCGATAGCTGTCGCACGCGAAGAGAGTTAGTTATATGTCAAAATCCGCTCCCTCGCGGTCACGTCTCGGTATCGGTGTGCGTTACCATAACGCGAATGCCAGTCTTGCGACGCGCCGCTGCTCCTACACTCCTTCTTCTGTTAACCATACTTTTCTACTGGAAGCTTACCCTTACTTCGCAATACACTTGGCTCGATTCTTCAGACCTCGCCAATCAAGTGCTGCCCTGGTGGAATGAGCAGGCACGGCAATGGCATTCCGGCAACTTTCCTAATTGGGATCCCAACCTCTGGGGCGGTCAGCCGTTAGTGGGCCAAGCCCAACCCGGTGCTGTTTATCCTTTGAACTGGGTTCTATTCCTCACCAGGCTGAAAGATGGACAACTTCGACCGTTCTATTTGAATGCTTACTTCATCTTTATCCACTTCATTGCTGCCCTAAATTGCTTTTTACTTTGTCGCTACCTTGGTCGATCCCGGCTTGCTGCAATCCTCTCTGGTTGCCTCTTTGCTTTTGGCGGCTACGTCGGCAATATCGACTGGCCACAAATGATCAACGGTGTCATCTGGGCACCGCTGGTTTTTCTCTTCCTACTGCGTGCGACTAGCGGAATTCAGCCCGCTTTCAGCGCCGCCTGTTCGGGATTTTTCCTGGGACTTTGCTGGCTGTCGGGTCATCATCAGGGGCCCACCTTCGTCACCTACGCAGTGGCGTTCACTTGGCTCTATTTCATTTGGAAGAAACCTTCCACAGCCAAGCTCGCCGTGCTGTTCGGCATATTTTTCATCGCTACCGCAGGATTGCAGATTTTCCCTGCACTCGAATACGGAAAGCTTGCCCGCCGCTGGGTAGGTTCCGAACAGGACCCCATTGATTGGGCCACCCAAGTCCCCTATTTCATTCATCGCAATTTCAGTTTCGGACCCGCATCCTTGTTAGGCATTCTGATCCCCGGAGTGCATCGGCAATCCAGTCCACTGCTAGGATTCACCGGTCTTACACTGGCTCTGCTCGGCATTGCTCTTGCCTGGCGTGCGGATGTTCGGATGAGGATTTTTGCATTCATCGGATTTGGCGGAATCCTGTTGGCGATGGGTGGTAGCAGCCTGCTTCACGGAATCCTATACACATGGGCACCGCTGATCGAAAAGGCCCGATCCCCGCACGCTGCAATCGTCCTGTTCAGTCTGGCGTTCGCAGTGCTTGCCGCTTGCGGGTTTGATGCAGTCGTTGAAGAGCGCCAGCATCTATGGGTGCAACGCGGCATCTGGATTCTGACTGCGGTTACGATCCTGGTCCTGCTCGCCTTCTCCGCATCTACTTTGTTACGGGGAATGGATGCGCATCCCGATGATCGTCCCATTCTGGCCGCCTTCATTGGACTTCTTGTATGCGGCGCATTGATGGCTTTTCGAAATGGTTCGTTCAGTCGACCGGCATTTGCAGCGATTCTGATTATTCTGGTGCTAACGGAGCTGAGTAACGAAGCTACCTATGGTTTGCCGAATCAGTTGGAGCCGAACCATGTATCGGCTCTGAAGGTAACCACTGCTCACGATGATATTGCCGCTTACTTAAAAACTCAAGCTGGGCAACCCATCCGGGTGGCAGTGGATGACAAGCTGGTCCCTTACAATTTCGGTGATCAGCATGGCATCAGCCAGATGGGCGGATACCTGGCCAGTCTTACCAGCAACCTGCTGCGGCTTGATCTGGGTACGGAGCATGTTCGCGATCTGTTTGCGGTCACCCATTCTATTGGCAAAAACCCCGTGCAGCCCGATTGGCCCCTGGTCTTCACTGGAACTTCTGGTGTGAATGTTTACCGCAATCCGAAAGCTGCCCCGCGTATTTGGACGGTGCGTACTATTATGGCTTTGGAGAAAGAAACTGACGCTCGGCATGTTTTGAATCACAAAGACATGGATGTTCATAAGCTGATGTTTATTTTGGGCAAGGCACCGGCAATTCCCTCCGGCGGTACTTGCGGGAATGATACAACCAAGCTCATGAACTACGAACCGACTCGCGTAGTCGCCGAAGCGGAAATGACCTGCGGCGGAGTTCTGGTTTTGGCCGATACCTACTTTCCAGGGTGGGTCGCACTGGTGGATGGCAAGAGCCAACCGGTGCTGGAAGTCTACGGCGCGGTGCGTGGGGTGGTACTTTCTGCTGGAATGCATCGAGTGGAGTTTCAATATCATAACCAGCCGCTTTTTCTGGGTGCCGTGTCGCTGGTTGGCGCACTTGCTGGACTTGTCACTTTATTTGTTAGAGTTACGAAAAATTGACATACAGACATATTACGTGATATGTCTAGACATAATATGTCTAGAACCACCGTAAGGCTCCCTGAATCGCTTCTGATACGCACCAAAGAGGAGGCATCCCGCAGCGGGAAGACCTTCACAACCTTGATTGAAGAAGGGTTGCGGCTGCTGCTTTCGAAGAACGAACGACCAGCGGCTGAGCGCACGAAATACACCTTTCAGCGGAACAGCGAACAGGGTCTGCCGCAATCCGGCGTCAATTTAAATAGCAATTCTCAAATTTCTGACGCCATGGAACGAGTGAAATGATTCTGCCAGACGTTGCTGTTCTGCTTTACGCTTTCAACGATGCTTCGCCCGGATATGCGCGTTACGGTTCCTGGCTGGAAGCCGTTCTGAATGGCGACCAGCCCTATGGGATTTCTCCGCAAGTGCTCAGTACGGTGGTGCGGATTGCAACGAATCGGGCCATTTATTCGAAGCCTGCGCAACTGGAAGAGGTGCTGCAATTCTGTCGCGACGTGACGGCACCAGAGCATTGCCAAATCATCCAGCCCGGCCAAAAGCATTGGTCCATATTTAATGACTTGTGTTTGAAAAGCCAGGCCAAGGGGAATCAAGTTGCCGATGCCTGGTTGGCTGCGTTGGCCATGGAATGGGGATGTGAATGGGTCACCACCAATTCCGATTTCAGCCGTTTCCCTGGGCTACGATGGCGCCCGCCCTTTTAGTCCTCTAAAATGTAAGCAGACTTTTATCCTTCCTAGTTCGTCCTTAGAAACAGAGCCGGAATTCGTGATATTTCGAGAAGTAGAAGACCGCGATCTAATCGCCCAGACTTGTAAGGGCGATGTGGAGGCCTATAACAAATTGGTCTCGCGCTGGGAAAAGCGCGTCTTCAATTATCTGCTGCGGTTAGTGGGGGAGCGTGAAGATGCGCTGGACCTGACCCAGGATGTAATGCTTAAGGCGTATCAGAACCTGAAGAAGCTGGATGATCCAGAGCGGTTTGGTGCATGGTTGTTTCGCATCGCTCATAACGAAGCTTATTCCATGCTGCGCAAGCCGAAGCGGGAAACTGCTTCCATTGATGACCCTGGGTCCAGTTACGACTTAGGCGATGCTCTTTCGGTAAGCGGTCGTATGCTGCCGGTGGAAACGTCGCTGGCGGTAACGGCGGCGCTGACAAAGCTTACCCCAGAGCAGCGCGAGGCCGTTTTGCTGAAAGTTTATCAAGGGTTCAAATTCGAGGAAATGGCTCAGATTCTGGAGTGTCCCGTGTCGACTGTGAAGTCCCGCGTGTACTCCGCATTCGAGATCTTAAAAGATGTATTGGCTCCAGCCGATACCAGATGGAAGGAACGGAGAGTATGAATTGCGCACCGTTTGATTTACGGGATTATTTTTTCGCCGAGTTGAAGTCGGCGGAAGCAAAGCAAGTTGAATTGCACCTTGCTGCGTGCGAAGCCTGCCAGATGGAGCTTTCGCAGTTAGACGTAACCCGCGTGGTACTGCTGCAACTGCCGCAGGAAGAGCCGCCACGGCGCATTGCCTTTGTATCAGACAAGGTATTTGCTCCAACAATGTGGCAGCGTTTTTGGCAATCAGGGGCTAAGCTGGGGTTCGCATCAGCGGCCATGGTCACCGCTGGATTATTGGTCAACGCGCTGACCAGGCCTGCGCCTGTGGTTCAATATTCCAACGTGAACTATGGGGCCATTGAAGCCAGGGTTCGTGAAGAAGTGTCGCGGCAGATCCCGGTGGAAGTGGCCAAGGCAGTGTCGGTCGCTGAAGAGAAAAATCTGGCACAAGTGCATACAGCAGTGGCTTCGATTGAGAAGAAGTATGAGCAGGAGCGCGAGCTTGACGTTGCCGTGATGCGTGCCAACTTCGACATTTTGCAAAGTAGAATGAGCCAGCGTTACTTGAACCTTGCTTCTTACGACGGTGGCGTTAAATGAAACGTCTGATGCTTGGCACGGTCCTACTCAGTACGCTGCTCTTCGGTGCCGTTGTGACTCGTCCTATGATTGGCGCGGTGGAAACTTTATTTCGCGGTGATCTGCAACATTTGTTCACTTCAGATCAACTCTTTGGTCTGTTGGATTCTCCGCAAGGCGTTTATATTGATGGTTTCGGTCTGGTGTTTACGGCCCGTGTGAATCTGGTGGAAGCGCCAGGGTTGATGATCTTTCGTCCGGCTCTCAAACCGGAAGAGCTGAAGAGCATTCGCGATCGTAAATTAGAGCGCTTACCGGTTGTGCGCGATTCTATGCGTCATTCCATGATGCTTGCCGCAGGCCTGTTTGAAACCATTCCATTGGATGAACAAATGGTGTACAGCGTGGCGTTGTTTCATCATCCTTATGAAGATGCCCATGGGCTTCCCAAGCAAATCGTAATGCAAGCTTCACGCCGGACTTTAATGGCGTTGCAAAAGCAGCCAGACAAAGCGGCCATGGCTGCGGCAATCAAAATGAAGGAGTTCTAAACCGCCATGCGGTTGGGTGAACTACTCGTCAGTAAGCGGCTGATCAACGAAGCGGAACTACAGCAGGCCCTGGAATTACAGAAGGATCGTGGTGAAAAGTTAGGCCGCATTCTTGTGGATTTGGGCTTCATTTCGCAGCGCGATGTGCTGGCTGCGCTCAGTGAACAACTGAAGATTCCGCTGGTTACTATTGATGGGCCACCACCAGCAATTCCCGAAGCCGAAGGGCTTTCCCCACGCTTCCTGCGACAGTTTCGTTGCCTGCCCATTGGGTTAACGGAATCCGGTTTGGAACTGGCTATGGCTGATCCGCTGGATTTTGAAACTCAAGCAGCGGTACGTGGATTCACAGGTCTGAAAGTGACGCCGCGTCTGGCTGCGGAGCAGGAAATTGTCGATGCCATTGATCGTTACTACGGCGAACAGGCACGGCCCGAAGGCGACGCTGATCTTGGCGATGGTGGAGCGAATGAAGATCTGGAACACTTGCGCGACATGGCATCGGAAGCGCCTGTCATTCGCATGGTCAACTCCATCATTGCGCAGGCTGTTGAAAAGCGTGCCAGTGATATTCATATTGAGCCGTTCGATAAAATTTTCCGCATCCGCTACCGCATTGATGGCGTGATGTATGAACAGGAACCGCCTCCCAAGGAAATGAAAGCGGCTCTAGTATCGCGCGTGAAGCTGATGGCGAAGTTGAACATTGCTGAACGCAGACTGCCGCAGGATGGTCGTATCAAAATTAAGACCATGGGACGGGAAGTCGATTTACGTGTTTCCACTTTACCCACATTGTTCGGCGAAAGTGTTGTAATGCGCCTTCTCGACCGGTCTGCGGGTGATTTCTACGACCTGCGTAAACTAGGTTTCAACGATCATATGCTGGAGCGTATGGAGTTTTATACTCACTTGCCGCACGGCATTTTCATGGTTACTGGTCCGACGGGTAGCGGCAAATCGACCACGCTCTATTCGGCGTTGAAGCGCATTAATCAACCCGATAAAAAGATCATCACCATTGAAGATCCAGTGGAATATCAGATGGACGGCATCAACCAGATCCACGTGAATCCACAGATCGGGCTGACCTTCGCTGCTGGCTTACGGCACATTGTTCGTCAGGATCCAGACGTGATCATGGTGGGTGAAATTCGCGATCGGGAAACAGCCGACGTTGCTATTCGTTCGGCATTGACAGGTCACTTCGTGTACTCCACGCTGCATACCAACGATGCTCCCAGCGCCATTACTCGCCTGGCTGATATGGGTGTGGAAAGCTACCTGATCTCGTCTTCTTTAGTAGGTGTATTGGCGCAACGTTTGGTGCGGGTAATCTGCCCGGAGTGCCGTGTTAGCGATGGTACACGCATTTCACACGATGGTCGCACGGTGGCTTGTTTCAAAGGTGCGGGCTGTGCCAAATGCTTTGGAGCCGGGTTCAAAGGGCGCGTGGGAATTTTCGAAATGATGGAGTTGAACGACGACATTCGCAAGATGATTATGCGCAACGCCGACGCCATGGAAATCACTGCCGGGGCCAAGGCCAACGGCATGCGTACATTACGTGAAGATGGTTGGATGAAAGTTGAAAACGGTACGACCACTGCCGAAGAAGTGATGCGTGTGACGCAGGAATTTTAAGTGACAACGTTTTTCTTCAAAGCCGTGGCCAGCGATGGCAAAGTTCGATCAGGTTCACTGAGTGGTGAAAGCGATAAGGACATTGCGAGGGAACTGCGTCGGCAAGGGCTGACTCCGGTTTATGTGGGACTGGAACAGAAGAAAGGCTTTGAGTTTGAAATGCCATCGTTCGGCGGTGGCAAGAAGAAAGATGTGCTGTATTTCACGCAGGAGATGGCCACGCTGCTGAACGCTGGCGTGCCCATTGACCGGGCCATCGGCATTGCTACAGAGTTGACGGAGCGGGCCACGTTTCGCATGGTGATTCTGGATGTATTGCGGGTGCTGAAGGGTGGTCGCACATTGGCGGACAGTCTGGCCACGCATCCTGATTACTTCAGCAATCTCTACATCAACATGGTGCGCGCAGGGGAAGCATCGGGTTCGCTGGCCACGGTGTTTACGCGTTTGAGCGAGTTTGAAAAAACACGCGATGAACTGCGCGGATACATTATTTCATCCAGCGTTTATCCGGCATTGTTGGCGCTGGTAGGGCTCGGTTCCATTCTATTGATGCTGACTTTTGTGGTCCCACGATTTGCCCAAGTATTTTCCCAGTCACGGATGCCCATCCCCACGCCGACCAAGATCATGTTGGAAGTTAGCCGCATCACAACCACCTATGGCCCGGTCACGATTGGACTGTTGATTGTCGGCATCACCATCTTCCTCAGTTACATTCGGACGGCAGAAGGGCGCATGTGGTGGGATCGTTTTCGTCTGACCATTCCTTTGCTTGGGGAAGCGTTGCGCAAGGCTGAAACAGCTCGCTTTGCAAGGGCCATGGGAACTCTGGTCGCGAACTCAGTACCGCTGGTGCAGTCGATTCAAATTGCTGGAGCCACGTTGATGAATCGGCAAATTGCGAAAGGGTTGATCAGTGTGGAACAAGGTGTGAAGCGTGGCGAAGGCATTGCCGGACCGTTACGTAAGTGTGGCCAGTTTCCTCCGTTAGCAGCCCATTTGTTGAGCGTAGGGGAAGAAACGGGTCGGCTAGATGAGATGTTTAATCGCATGGCGGATATTTATGAGGATGAGACTCGTTCCTCTATTAAGCGGTTGACGACGTTGTTTGAACCGCTGATTATTCTGATCATGGGTATCATGGTTGGCGCGCTGGTGTTGAGTATGTTGCTGGCGATTACAAGTATCAATGAGGTGGCATTATGAGATTGCAAAGAAGTGGATACAGGCGTAGTTTACAAGCCGGTGTGACGTTGATTGAAATGCTGGTGGTGGTGACGATCATCGCGCTATTTGCGGCAGTGGTTGGACCCAAGTTGCTGGGCAAAGCCGATGAAGCCAAGAAAGTGGCCGCCCGTCAGCAAATCAACCAAATTTCGCAGACGCTGGCAATGTATAAGTTGGACACGGGACTCTTTCCCACTACGGAGCAGGGGTTGCATGCGCTTCGTGAAAAGCCCGGGAATATCAACCAGTGGAACGGACCGTATTTGACCATGGAATTGCCGATGGACCCTTGGGGAAATCCATACGTTTATAAGTTTCCTGGTGATCACGGCGATGAACCGGACATTGTGAGTTACGGCGGCGATGGGCAACCAGGCGGGACCGGTTTGAACGAGGATATTGTCAGTTGGAAGGCGAAGTAGATGGACATCTGTCACCGGGCTCCTTGGCTGGATGCGGTGGAGTCTTACGTGGTGGGGAACAATTGGGGACAGACCGCTATGTCCACCCGCTTGGTGGATTCGGGCGTTACTGCGGGCCGCACCGTAGCTTGGGACACAGTGGTCAGTCCCCGATTGTTAGCAGGGTCTCGCTCCCATCCTTTTGAAAAAGGCAGGCAAAACTGCCTAATGCCGCATAGTTTTCCTGGAATCGGACAGTTTCAAGTATGAAGCGAAGCTATAAGGCTTTTGAAAGACCGCTCCCTCGCGGTCACGGCTCTGTCGAATCAGTCCGTTACCGAGCCGTGACCGCAAGGGAGCGGTCTTTTAACCACAGGTTATCCCAACAACAGTTGGAGCTTGTATATGGATGAAGGAAAACTATGCGGCATTAGGCAAAACTGCCTGCCCCACAATGGCACCAGCTTGCCCCGAGATCGATCTTCTGAAAAAGGTGTCTCGCTGCTTGAAATGCTGGTTGTCGTTACGCTCATCGCCATCATGATTAGCATCTCTTACCCGGCCATCAGTTCTGGTCTGGAAACTATCCGGCTGAACTCTGCTGCTGAATCGGTGGTGGCGTTTCTGGACGGTGCGCTGACTCGGGCGGATCGCAAGCAGATGATGACCGAAGTTATTCTGCTTCCTCGCGAATCGAAACTGCTGGTACGATCTCCGGAGCCTGGTTTTATGCGGGAATTGCAATTGCCAGAAGGTGTCAGCATCTCCCGAATCGCACCGGAAGTGCAAGGGCTGGACCCTGCGAATCCGCGCACCTTTTTCGTCTATCCAGGAGGTTCGGCACCGCGCATTGGAGTGGAGTTGGTGAACCGTCGTGGGTCACGTCGATTCGTCCGCGTAGATCCGATCACTGGAGTTCCTGTGATTGAAAAAGGGGAGATTTCGCAACCATGAGGTCGAACAGCCAAGCCGGATTCACGCTTCTTGAAGTATTGGTAGCAACCATGATCCTGGGCATCGCTGTGGCTGGTTTGATGAGCAACCTGACCCAGTCTTTGAGCAACGTGGCACGCATCACGGAACATGATCGCGGAGTGATGCTGGCCCGGCAGAAGATGGATGAACTGATCACAGCCGCAAAGTTGCCGCGCAATCAAATCATGGAAGGCCGCTTTGACCCTTCCATCACTGGCGGAATCGAATCTGGTTGGCGAGCTACTGTGACGCTGCTCGATCTGCCGCCCGGTGCTTCCGCAGGTGCTGTGGCTATGGATCGCGTCGATCTCACGGTTTGGTGGAAGCTGAATGAGAAGACTCGCACCTTTGCTATTGAAGGCATTCGACGAGGAGTTTTGGATCAGCGGGATATAGCACAATGATTCGACGCAATACACAAGCGGGCGTCACGTTGATTGAGTTGCTGATCGGCATTGCACTGATGAGCCTGCTCTCCGTAGCCATTCTCTACGCCATGCGCCTGGGGTTGAACAGCCAGGAACGAGCGAATGCCAAGATGATGTCGAACCGTCGCGTTGCTGGAGCGGAGCGCATTCTGCAGCAACAGATTGCGAATCTGATGCCGGTTGTCGGCGAATGTCGTTCCAACCCCACAGCCCCTGTGCAGCAAATCGCTTTCTTCCAGGGCGATCCCCAAGCCATGCGCTTTGCCTCATCCTATTCGCTGGCTGAAGCACAACGCGGCTACCCGCAGATTCTGGAATTTAGTGTGATGCCCGGCGAGCAAAATCGCGGCGTGCGATTGATTGTGAATGAACTGCTGTATTCGGGTCTGCGCAGCACCGGAGGCCTATGTTTAGGGGTTGGAATTGATCCGCCAGCTATTCTGCCACGTCCCCGATTCCGACCAATTGTACCCACGCCACAATCTTTTGTGCTGGCTGATAAGTTGGCATCGTGCCGCTTCTTGTATCGTGAACTGATTCAGAATCCACCGGCTGGGACCAGTCCTGAAAAATGGACTCCGTTTTGGGAGAAGACAGATTTGCCATCGGCCATCCGAGTGGAAATGATGCCTCTGGAATCTGGTCCGGGCAGCTTGCATGTGATGACGGTTACATCGTCAATACGACTGACGGTTGATCCGTTGAGGAAGAATACGTTTTGAGAAAAACGACTATTTCAAATCCGGAGAGCAAAGGGGAACTCCGTTTTGTGCGTTTAAAGTGTGTTGCAGAAAAAGGCGGAGCGTTGCTGACGGTACTGTGGCTATCGGCAGGGTTGACGGCCATTGCCTTTGGACTGGCGAATTCTGTGAGGGCGGAAACGGAACGTGCCTCCTTTGCTGCCGATGGAACTCGTGCATACTATCTTGCAGCAGGTTCCGTGGAGCGGGCGTTGCAGTGGATGAGTTGGGTTGGAGCCAGCAACCCGGACGGGTCGCCCAAGTATTACGCGCCGGGCATGTCGGGATTTCGTTACTCTTACCCGGCTGGGGAAGTTGTGGTGGAGCTGATTCCGGAAGCTTCTAAACTAAACATCAACCAGGCACCTCGCGAAGATATTTTGAAGTTGTTTATTGCGTTGGGACTTGTGCCAGAGCAGGCTGCGGGCATCACGGCTGCGGTTATTGATTGGCGCACGGGCTTGCCTCCAGAGCAGTTGAGCCCCTTCGATCAGTTTTATCTCAACCGTCAGCCGTCTTTTCGTGCGCAGCATGCGTCTTTTGAAGAGATCGAAGAATTAATGATGGTTCAAGGTATGACTCCAGAAATCTTTCACGGCAGTTGGCGACGCACTGCGGAAGGGCAGTACGTGCAAGTTCCAGGGGTGAAAGATGTGGCCACGGTTCACGGAGAAGGGTCGCAGTACGATGTGAATACGGCGTCTCCAGCGATCTTTAAGTTTTTGGGTATGCCTGATGATTTGATCACGGCGATTCTGGCGCGGCGGGCCAGTGCTCCTTTCAAGACCATGAACCAAGTGACGGAAATGATGCAAGGCAATGCGGCTGCGGGGCGCTTACGAGTGGGCGGAGAATACGCCTGGACTGTTCGGGCGACGGCTACAGTGCGGAGTGCGAATGGACAGTTGAGCGACGTGCGAAGATCCGTTGCGGCGCTGGCAAAGTTCCCTCAGAATTCGACGGCGGATCGGCCGTATTATATTCTTCGTTGGTACGATAATGCGGGGAATCGCTAGTGATCTTGATGCGACGAATGGAGCTGGCAGACGGAATCGCCTCCCCCACATACACACACGCTGAGACTTGCCTTTGTGGTGCAGGCGATTCCGCCTGTCACTTAACTATTCAGCCTTTGGACAACTTCAAGTGTTGGAGCGAAGCGTATCAGGCTTTTGAAAAACCGCTCCCTTGCGGTCACGGCTCGGTAGCGTCAGTATGTGACCGAGCCGTGACCGCAAGGGAGCGGTTTTTCAACCACAGAACTAAGTGGCATTGGGTGGTGGTGACTCCATGCCAATAAGCAATAACTGGAAGCGCTACCTGGCTTGGGGCACTGGTGTGGGCATTGAGATCGGTTCCAATCAACTGAAAGTTTCCCTGGCTAAAGTACGACCCTCGGCCATCACTGAACCTGCCGTTTTTGTGATCGAAGATTTCCGCGAGCGTCCCGCCGCAGAGTGGGGCAGGGAATACAACGACTTTTTGAAAAAGTACGGCGTGGCTCATCTTCCGGCAGTGGCTCTATTGCCCCGTCAGGATGTGATTGTTCGATTGGTGCATCTGCCAGGTGTGGCCGAAAATGATTTGGCAGCCGCTGTGGGATATCAGTTGGACACCCTGCATCCTTACACTGACGATGATGCTGTGGCGGCCTGGGGACGCTTGGAAAATTCGCCGGAAGTGTTGGTGGGTGTGGCCCGCAAAGTTGTTTTCGATGCCTACGCCGGCTTGTTCGCTGAAGCTGGCATCAAAGTTTCCAACTTCACTTTTTCTGCTGCTGTATTTTATTCCAGCCTGCGATTGGTCAATGAAGCGCCGAAAGATTTCGTCGCTTTGGAGAATACGTTAAGCGGCTTGGAAGTCTATGGCGAAAGTGGCTCGAAGCCCCTGTTTTCAGCCATCTGGGACTTGCCTGCGGAAAAAGCAGTGGCCATGGCATCGGCTGAATTGCGGCTGGCGGGTGAAGTGACTCCGCGTACTCCGTTCCCCACTCCAGCCTTTGCCGCAGCGGCCACTGGAGCAGTTCCCTATCTTGGAATGACGGTGAATTTGTTGCCGGAAAGTCAGCGACGCAACACTTCCATAGTTCGTTATATTCCCACTGGCGTTCTTGCCGCCGCATTGTGCGCCTTGCTAGCGGCCATTTGGCTGCATGAACCTTACGACACTGGCAAGTACGTCAAGGCTTTACAACAACAGATGGGCTTGGTGGATAAAAAGGCTGCGGCCATCGCCAAGCTGGATCAGGATATTGAAGCGCAACGCGCCCGTACCATGCTGCTGGATGATTTTCGCCGTCGCACAAAGTCTGATCTGGATTTGTTACTAAACGT
Organism: Acidobacteriota bacterium; assembly: GCA_025352795.1. Classification (GTDB taxonomy): domain Bacteria; phylum Acidobacteriota; class Terriglobia; order Bryobacterales; family Bryobacteraceae; genus JANXSF01. The sequence goes on along the minus strand of JANXSF010000109.1, from coordinate 48,537 downwards.
AACCAACACCATACAGGGGCCCGCTTTTTTGACTTATTACGAATCTAACCGAGACACGGCAACGCTTGGTGGCGAGGCGGATCAGGCTGCGCCGCTGCTGCGGATTCTGGATGCCTCCCCTTATTTGAAAAACTCGGAATTTCAAATGGGGATCATGCGTATGTTGAATGGGGAAGCGTTCCGCATTCGGAGTCAACGAAAGTTTCCGGTGCTGTTGGCTGGTCAAACCGCAGCACCTCAAGTTGCAGTGCAGACTCCACCAGTGCAAGTGCCGCAACCTGTGCCACCATTGAACATTTACCCCATGGCAACTCCAAACCCAGCAGGCCGACGATGAATTTATCGGATCGGAATCGTCGCGCACTATCCTTCTTGGGAGTTGCCGTGGTGCTGTTTTTCATCGCGCAATATTGGACCGGCAGTTCCAGCACTTCAGACGCGAATCCAATTGCTGCATTGCCTCCGCAGATGCTGGAAGACAGGTTGCTACGGATGCGTTCGCTGGCGGCTGAGGCTCCGGCGAAGCTAAAAATTCTGGAGCAAGTGAAAGATGAATTGAAAACTCGTGAACGGGGAATGCTGCAAGGGGACACCGCAGCACAGGCTCAGGGTGAGCTCATGAAAATTGCCCGCAGCATTGGACGTTCGGTGGTTCCACCGGTGGATGTCCGCCCATCTGAATTAGGTCGCATCACGCCTTTTGGGAAAGACTATGGTGAGGTGAACGTCACCGTGCAAATGGATGCCAGCATGGGCCAGATCGTAAGTTTTCTAGCCGCCTTAGGGTCGCAACCAGAGTTGCTGGCAACGAATGAAATTCGTATGGGTCAAGCTAGCAGCAAAGATAAGACCATGAGTACGCGAGTGATGATCAGCGGGATTGTACCGAAGAAATTGGTGCCAGAGAAAAAGAATGTTGAGTACTAAATTGAATGGGTGCCTCAAGAGGACAGGCAGGGATGCCTGTCCCACGTGTGCAGCCATGGAGCGTCAACCATGAAGCAGAAGTTGATGCTGTTAAATATGCTGCTTTTGGCCGCCGTGATTTTTGCTGCGCTGCACTTGCGCGAATTGGTGGCCGAGGCTGCCAAACGCCATGCAATTGTGCTTGATAAATATCCTTTGCCGTCCGCTCCCGCCCGCCCGGCGCCGCTCCCATTGGTTGGGGTGGTGGCGCCGGAAATGTATGGCGAAGCGATTCAACGTCTTGTTTTGGCCAAAGACCGCAACCCCATTCCAGAGCCGCCGCCCCCTCCTCCACCGCCCAAAGAAATAATTGAGAAGCCCATGCCGTCTTTACCACTGGTGTACGGCGTCTTCTCTTTAGGGGATGTTCCCTTGGTGATGTTAAGCGATCGGCGCGGAGCATCACAGAAAGGGTTTCGTGTTGGCGATCAGGTGGGTGAGTTCAAACTACTTGGTTTTAATAATACGCAAATCCAATTTGAATGGAACGGAAAAGTGGTCACCAAAATGATGGAAGAGTTACGCGATCGTGTGGGGCCGGTGGTGGAACAAGCAATTGCTTCCTCTGCGCCTGCAGCAGCCGCTTCAAAATCTTCCACTGTGCTTGGTGAAAAAGAAAAGGCGGAGCAGGTGCCAACCTCAAATGGTGAGCCTGCCACCACCGCCACCAGTTCGGGCGATTCTGTAAAGTTTGTCCGGCCTGGTCCGTTCGGTAATTACACCTGGACCAAAAATAAAAATGAACTCACTGATGCTGAGAAAGCTCTGCTGGATGGTTCGCAGAAAAAGAAGTGAGTAGGAAACAAATCACAATGAAACAATATTTAGCGATTGCCCTATTTTTGCTGCCCGTCTGTGCGCAGCCCAAGCCCGTGGCCGCCAATGCAGCTCCGGCCAAGGCAGTGAAGCCCACTGCCAAATTAGCCTCTGCCTTAAATGATGCAAAAGCTGGCGTACCTGCCGGTGCCGTGGAAGTGAGTTCCAATCTTTACAAGCTTGCCGATAAAACCGGCAAGGTCTGGTTTTATCAGAAGAATCCGTTCGGAGTTTCACGCTTTGAACAAACCACCGAAAAGGCTGCTTTAGATCCCAAAATTGTCGCCCAAGTTCCCGATACCCAAGTCACCGAACAGGGCGATTCCCTGAAATTTGTCCGTCCTGGTCCTTTTGGCAACTACACGTGGGTGAAGAAGAAGACAGAGGTGGACGAATCGGAACAGGCTGCTTATCAGACCTTTCAATCAAAGGCAATGGGGCACGCGGATCCTGCGATCAAAGTGGAAGCTGATCCCACTCAGCCAGCCGCTAAACAAAATAAAGGACAGTAATGCGCAATCGGCCAATTGTTGTTTTCTTGCAGTGGGGGATTCTATGCACCCTCGCCATCACATTGGCCAGCGCACAGGTGAAGCCGCCTGCGTTGCCTCCCGGATTCGGTCCCAGGGCAGACCAGGCACCCCCACAAGTTGAGCCGCCAAAGCCCCTTCCTACAGTAGATCCAGCGAAAGCAACGGCCCAAGGTGCTCAGCCGGAACCTATCCGCACCGCTCCTGTTCCTCCCATTGCGCCATCGCCAACGGGTGGCTTGAATCTGGACAACGCCTCGCTGACCACAGTGATCGACATTCTTGCCCGACAGTTGAAGATCAATTATATTCTGGACCCCAAAGTGAAAGGATCTGTGGTCTTGAACACGTATGGGGAAACCAAGCAGTTGGATCAACGTTCCCTGCTGGACATGATTCTGAAAATCAATGGATTCGCCATGGTGCAAACCGGCGATGTATATCGTATTCTTCCTATGGCCGACGCAGCACGGCAGCCGCTGACTCCTAATGTCAACAAGACGCAAAAAGACATTCCTGAAAATGATCAGGTGCTGCTGAACCTGGTCTTTTTGAAATACGCCAGCGTAGAAGAGTTGGCAAAATTGCTTGATCCATTTATTGGGGAAAATTCCAAGACCTGGGCTTACCCGCCTTCGAACCTGCTGCTGATTCTGGATTCTGGTCGCAACATGCGCCGGACCATGGAACTGATTGCCCTGTTTGACAACGACAGTTTCACATCGCAACGGGTGAAGTTGTATGAAGTGAAAAATGGGCGTCCCTCGGACTTGGTCAAGGAACTGGAAGGGATTATGAAATCCATTTCCTTGAATGAGAAAACTTCGCCGGTGAAGTTCATTGCTGTGGATCGAATCAACACGGTGATTGCGGTAGCGGCCAATCCCGGTGCTTTTGAGGAGATTGGTAAATGGGTGGACAAGTTGGATATTGCGGTGAAGGTCACTGCCGGGTCCATTGATAACCATGTGTATCGGGTGAAGTATGGCAATGCCCAGATGATGGCCGGGGCCATTATGAGTCTTTATGGAGGCGGTCAGTACGGCGGTGGTGGAATGTATGGTGGCGGCGGTGGGATGTACGGCGGCGGTCAGTTCGGCGGCGGCGGTGGTCAATACGGTGGCGGTCAATTCGGCGGAGGCCAGTACGGTGGTGGTCAATATGGCGGAGGTGGTGGCCAGTATGGTGGTGGAGCTGTGGGTCCACCCAGTGCATCTCAACAACAGTTGGCCGGTGCGAATCCGAATGGTGCGCCTTCCCTAACCGGTGGACAATTTGGCTTCGACCAGACTGGAACCATGCTCGGGGCATCTATGAATGGCATGGGACCCAATGGTATGCGCATTCCTCGCATTGTTCCCAACCCCATGGACAATAGCCTGCTGATTCAAGCTACGGCAACGGAATATGAAGGAATTTTGAAACTGTTGCGGGAACTGGATGTACCTCCTCGGCAGGTTTTGATTGAAGCAAAGATCTACGAAGTGACGCTTACCGGAGCGCTGGCCAGCGGCGTTTCCGCATACCTGCAAAAACGGGGATCGACAGATGGTCCCAAGCTTTCCACGCGCGACCTGGTCAGTAGTTTCACTTCTGCCGGAGTGGCGCTTACTACAGGCGCACTGGTTTCAAAGAGTCGGGAATTACTTGCTTTTGTCACCGCGTCAGAAAATGAATCGAAGAGCCGGGTGATTTCCGCACCCAGCATTATCGCCACGGATTCCATCGCGGCATCCATCAACGTGGGTACGGAAGTCCCGACCCTTACGGCACAAGCTATTACTGGCGTGCAAAGTGGCGGCAGTTCTCTGTTTGCCAATCAAATTTCCAACCGCAATTCGGGCGTCACGCTGTCTATCACGGCTCGTGTGAATCCTAGTGGGATTGTTACGTTGCTGATTAATCAGGAAGTGAGTTCGCCTCAAGCTGCCGCCTCCACCGGGATTCAATCGCCCTCATTCGCCAAACGCAGCGTCAATACGCAAGTGACCGTTCAGGATGGCGATACCATTGCCATCGGCGGCATTATCAACGAATCGAACACCTTTATCACTAGTGGAGTTCCAGGTTTGCATCGGCTACCGATCATCGGGGCAGCCTTCGGTGGACGGTCTTACAGTAAGGAACGGACGGAGCTGATTCTCTTCATGACGGCTAGGGTCATCTATGACACCAATGAGATTTCAGAAGCCAGTGAAGAACTGAAGTCCAGGCTGAAGCGGCTAAAACGATACGTGACGGAATAATAACCTTGACTGTCTTTCATTGCATCACTGCCAAATGCTCATATATTTTTAAAACAGGACAGGCAAGGATGCCTGTCCCACTTCGAAAATGCACCTTTTCGAGACTTGCCAGCCCATACCGGGTTAAAATCTCTTTGAGCCGGCTCCGATTTCAATGAAGATTCTTCGCCCATTCCTACTTTGTTCTTGCGCCTTGCTGGTTGCCTATAGCCAATCGACCACTACTGACGTGGGCACGGGGGCGCCGAATGAGGCTATCCGGCAGCGGTTCATCAACGCCTACTTTCGCAACGCTTTCTATACCTTAGTCTCACTGCCGCCCATCGCCGATGTAAAAAAGCTGGGGACCACCGGCTATGTTCAGGAATTTAACGACCCCAATAAAACCTCCGGCGTAAAATTGGCCATCGTCAAGGCCAGCCTCAGCACGGTACTTGCCGACGATTCTATTGATACTTTTCAAATGCAGTCGGCTTTGTATAGCTATTTCAATACCGTTGGCGTGGGTACGGCGGGCTATCCTATTATGGATACCGCCATTTGTCCTGCTTCCAGCGGCAGTTGTACGTTCCAGATGTTCGATAAGAAATATGCCCTGTTCGCCTATGCCTCTGGTGTGAATTACACCGTTCGCGATCCTTTCTATAGCTATTGGCTGAGCCAAAGCGGGGTGACTGTTTTCGGCGCGGCGGCATCGGCGGAAGCAGTTGTGACTTCAACGGGCGGAAGTGTGGCCACCGGGCAATATTTTTCCCAAGGCGCTCTTTTTAATGTCACTGCCGGGCAATTTAGCGGCAAGTTGATGTCTGTTCGCCAGCCGATTTACGATATTTATGTTGCCAATGGCGGCATCACCGGTATTTTGGGTCTGCCTACGGGCGATGTGCTGGTGCTTCCTAACGGAAACAAGCGGCAATCGTTTGAGGGCGGTTCCATTGAGTACGACCCTTCCAATTCCGCATCGTTACGCCTGCCAGTGAGTCTGATTACCGTAACGCCTTCCACCGCCACCGTCCGTTTGAACCTCAACGATAGCTACAAATTAACAGCCACCGTCAAAGCAGTGAATGGCAATGAACTTACCGATCGGGTAGTGAATTGGACCACCACCAACGGACGGGTGGTGTCTATTCAGCCCAACGGTTACTCTGCGACCTTGAAAGCCCTCAGTGGCGGTGTGGCTACTATCAACGCTACCAGTGAAGGCAAATTGAGCCAGCAGATAACGGTTTTTGTCAGTGCGCCTTGCTGCCAGGTAGGAGAAGGCGCGCCGTCCTCCACCATTTCGCAATCCTTTATTGATGCGGTTTCCCGCAATCGGCTGAGTTTGAAATTGCCCACGGCAACTCCTGTGCGCCGTTCTGGAACAGGATATTTACAGGAATTTGCCATCTTAGATAGCGGGGCTCGTTTAGTGTTGGCATTGCCAGACCGTTCAGCCCAGGCTTACGTGGTCAGCGGGAATTTACTTGCAGGTTGGGAAGCGCGCGGCGGCGGTACGGGAACTTTGGCCTATCCAGCGGCCGACGCTACCCCGAACGGTCGACAGAATTTCGAGGGTGGGGCGTTGGCCGGTACACCGGTTCGCCTGGTCAGTGGGTCGATTCTTTCCAAATGGGCGATCCTTGGTTACGAAACCGGAATTCTGGGCGCGCCGCTGGCCGAAGCCACCTCCTTCTTTACCTTCGCCGCAACTTCTGGAGTCCGTCAGACCTTTCGCAATGGCTCGCTGTACCTGGCTCAAAACGCTGCTGCCAGTCGCGTGACCACCGGATTGATCAATACCTTTTATGAATCGCTAGGTGGGGCTAACGGTAAATTTGGAGCACCCACCAACGATGAATTCACTAGCGCTGGAATTCGACGTCAGGATTTTGAGGGCGGCTACATGCAGTATGCCGCTACGGATCAGGCGGCCAAAGCCATTGAAAATCCTCGTAAGCCGAACGTGCTGGCCACTCCATCCACAGTGGTGGCGGGCAGTCGAGTTCGTCTTTCCGTGGGTGGTTTCAGCGCTGGGGCTAATTTGCGCATTTCTGTTACTGGTCAACAGGACTTCACTGTTAGAACCGATACAGGTGCCTACACTTGGGACGTATATGTCCCCTCCACAGCCACCACTTCCATAGTTCGAGTCCACGTGGTGGATACCGCCAGTGCCACTACAATTGCCGATGGCCTGTACAACATTAAAGCCACCGCCGATGCCAAGCTGATTCTGCAAAAAGCATCGGGAGATGGGCAAACCGGGCTGCCCGGTTCCGTGCTGGCCTCCCCGTTACGGGTGATTCTGCATGACGATTCCGGCAATCCGCTTTCCGGCGTTTCAGTCACTTTCATTGCCTCCCCTGGTTCCAGCATTTCTCCAGCGACGGTAATTACGGGGATCGACGGATCTGCATCTGCCTTATTGCGCCTGCCGTCCAGTGAAGGTGTAGCGCGTGCCACAGCAGAAGCATTGAGGCAAATTGTGACTTTTAGCGCCCTTTCCATCCCGTCTACCCTTACTGGATTAACCCGGCAGACCACTACTGGAGATCCGCTGTACGCCAGTGCCGCCATGCTGCTGAAGTATTATCAGGATCGTGGCGAACTGACCACCACAAACGGAGTGTTCACCACTTCTCTGCTGGAAAACTACTTAAAAGGATTCTGTTCCGTAGATAACCAAGGTGCCGATTTGTGCGATGGCGTCATTCGTCCAGATGCCAGCACCACCGTCCCCAACTTATGGCGGTTAGCCAATTTGGTTTCTGGCAATCTGGAACTTGCAGCGGTTCCCGCTACGATCAGTTCTATTCGTGACCAGTTGGGCCAAGGCAATCCGTTGTTGATATCGCTTTCCATGGGTGCCGGGAAATATCATTCTGTAGTGGCCACAGGCTTGGCCTCCGATGGTGGAGTGACTATTTTGGACCCCAGCGCCGCCTACTCACGGACTAACCTGAATGATTACGTCAACGGATTTTCGCTGGCGGGTGTAAGTTACAAGGCGACCCTGGCCGGAGCGCTGCGCATATTGCCGCGCACTCCTGCTGAACCTGGATTTCTGGTGGTCACTTCTGCCGAAGTGCAAATCGCTTCGCCATCCGGAACTTGTGGCGCTAATTTCGATGTGCCCGGTGCTGCGGGCAATCTTCACTTTCGATACTGCGATGGGGTGCAATCGCTGTATCAACTGAATCTGACGGCTGCCGATAATTATCAGGGTTCGGTGACGGACCTGGGCGTTCCTACCAGTCGTACCGATCTAAACGGTAGCAAAGCCGGTGCCTTCCGCATTGCCCGACCGGGTACCCAATGGGAGCCTTCGCCGCTGGAGGCCAGTTTTAGGACGGAATCCGTGGTTAGTGCGGCCAGCTTCACCACCGATATCGCTCCTGGCGGCCTGGTGTCAATTTTCGGAATCGGTCTGGCTCGTGATGGTGGCAAGACTACCGTGACGGTGAGCGGAGTGGATGCGCCGGTATTGATCGCCACGCCGTTTCAAGTGAACGCGCAAATTCCGCTGGATCTGCCGCCGGGCTCGCATACATTGCAATTGCGTTCGCCGTTTGGAGTTGGGGAATCGCAAATATCGGTGTTGGAAAATGCGCCAGCGGTGTTTCGTTTGGACGCAAGGCAAGGGGCAATTGTGAATCAGGATGGGCGGATTAATTCGTCATCCACGCCGGGCCGACGGGGTCAGGCGATTGTCATATATTGCACAGGGCTGGGCTCGGTGACGGCATCGGGAAGTTTGAATGTCACGGTGAGACCGGTGACGGTAACTTTGAATGGGACAGCATTGAATCCTTTCTTTGCCGGTTTGACGCCGAATTTTATTGGGCTGTATCAGGTGAATGTGATGTTGCCGGTGAGTATGCCGCCTGGGTTGGACTTGCCGCTTTCGTTACGTCAAGGCGGCGCAGTCAGCCTGCCGGTGGATGTTTCGGTTCAGTAATTATGGTTAATAGGCTAAAAGATTCTTGCATCTGGAAGGAAAAATGAGGTACAGTACTAGTTGGTGATCATAGGCCTACCAGTCTATGGTACCAAGTAGTGATGGTGGCCTCCCTTGAGTCAGGATTGTAAACTTGACTTAGCCGTGGTCGTGATGCTATGAATTGTACTGGCTTCGGCCACTCAGGCTTTAAGATTTTAGTTGTACCGATTTAGTAATACAGGTTTAGTAATACAGGTTTAGTAGTAAGCAGTATTCAGAATAAAAAGAAGAACTTGCACACGATACACAGTTGGTTACGAAAAAATGAACGCCAAGCAGTTCGGTGTTCAGCGGACCAGCCGTACGTAGAACAGCAAGTCTAACCACTAAGGTTAAAACAATACTTCCCTCAATTCAATTTGATTTCCACAAGGAGAAGGAAATGGCAGATTTTCGCAAGTTGTTTCCGGTATTCGCAGTAGCGGCCCTAATTATTTCGGCTTCCGCTGTTAATGCCCAGTCTAACCCTGCATTCAGCTGTACATCGAATGCTGGTGTCCCACCACTAGTCCGCGCCGAAGGTTTGGCGGAACTAGTTGGTGATTTGGTGCTGAACTGCAATGGTGGCGTTTCGACGGTCGCCGGCGGCACAGTGCCCCAAGTTAACGTTCAAATCTTTTTGAACACCAATGTCACCAGCCGTCTGGTCAGTGACCCTTTCTCTGAAGCATTGCTGATGATCGACGAACCAAACGCCGCTCAGCAGAACCCTTGCACAATTGCTGTTTGCCCTTTAGTCGGGACAGGCACAGGCGTGAATTACCTCAACGGTCCTAACCAGAACGTATTCCAGGGCCGTCAATCCGGTCCTAACACACTGGTATGGCTCGGTGTTCCGATCGAAGCTCCTGGCACCACTGGTACTCGTATTATCCGCATCACCAATGTGCGTGCAAATGCGAACCAATTGGGAACTTCATCCACATTGATTCCAACCCAGATCGTGATGTATGTTTCGGCAACAGGTACCACCTCAGTGCCGATCAACAACCCACAGCAGACAGTCGCCTTCATTCAGCCAGGAATGGTTGTTTCTCGTGTCAACACATCGGGTAAGGTTCTTCTGCAGTGCGTTAACGAAAACAGGAACTTGTCCACAGATAGTTCCAGGGCGCTTCAGAACTCAGCAACTTCGGTTCTACGGTTCCGTGAAGGATTTGCCAGCTCATTCAAACGCCGCAACGCGTCTTTGGGTACCTCGGCTGATGTTTCACCAACTCCGTCTAATCAGAATTCCCCTGGCTCCATCTACAACACAGAAACTGGATTCTACAATTCGGGTTTCCCATCCACCAATGGCCTCAACGCTGCTGGTTTGGCTGACCACGGAACTCGTCTGATGGCTCGTTTCAACAACGTGCCAGCGGGCGTTAGCTTGTATGTTTCAGTTGACAGTGTTGTTACCACAGATAGCAACGACAACGTGATCAGCTTCTTCAACGGCAATTCGATCAGTCTCGCGAATGGCCCTGTAGTACGTTTGGTCTCCACAGACGCTAACGGTGCAGGCTCTTTCTCGGCTGCTACGATTACTTCCAGCTCCACTGGTGCAATCGCTCCTGTTAGCTTGTCTAACGGTTCCGGCGTTGCAGTTTGGGAAGTCATGAACGCTGATCCGCTTGCACAGGAAACTGTGAAAGTGGCAGTTATCTTGGCCTATGCTGCTAATACCTCGGCTAGCTTGCCAGGTCTTGGTACCCCAACAGTCAACCTGAACTTTGCTCCAATCAGCACGGTGTCCACGGCTTCGTCCTCGGCTCCGCTTCCTCGGTTCGCTGATACATCCACCAGCAACAACCTGGTGCCGATCAACAGCTGTACCACAAACATCCTGTTCCCCTTCCTGACAAACCAACTCGGCTTTGACTCGGGCGTTGCAATCAGCAACACTTCGACCGATCCGTTTGGCACGTCTCCTCAGGCTGGTTCATGTAAGCTTAACTACTACGGTGGAACCACCGGCGGTGGCGCTGCTCCGGCTGCGCAAACCTCCCAGGTTGTTGCTACCGGTCAACAGTTACTCTTCACATTGTCCAGTGGTGGTAATCTTGGACTCGCGGCAACCCCCGGCTTCCAAGGCTACATGATCGCCCAGTGCGGCTTCCAATATGCTCATGGCTTCGCTTTCATCAGCGACGTCGGTGCGCAGAAGATCTCGGAAGCGTATTTGGCTCTGACCATGGATTCGCCAACAAGCTCACGTACGGGCTTCACGTCTGAATCTTTAGGCCACTAAACTGAACTGCTGTTAGTCCGAAAAGGGGAGAAGCTTCGGCTTCTCCCCTTTTCTTTTACGTATTCACCCTTTCCCAGTAGTACTATTTAGTGGTACATTATTGGTTGTCCAATCCCACGTCCAATCACTTTGGTGCACGTCCAGCACCGCCATTCCAACCTTTTATGAGGGATTCAATGCTTCGAAAGCCACGCCTACTCCTGACTTGTTTATTACCTGTTTTGTTATTCGCTGGAAGCGTTTCTGCCCGTAACGTTTTCCTACTGCCGAACTCATCGTCCACCTCTCCGTTGGTGAGCGTGATTCAACCTGAATCGAATATTGTGACCACAACTTTCACCGCGCAAAGTGCGGCGTCGGCTGTTCTTTCACATCCAACTTTGAATAAGTACTATATTCTTGCAAAATCTGCCAGTGACACTGTGATTGTTGTGGATGGTGCTAACTTCTCCAACGTCACCAAGCGATTAAATTTGGGGCAAGGCCAAGCCTTTGCCATCTCGCCCGATGGCCGACGTCTGGTGGTTGTCGGCGACAGTACTTACATTATTGACACGGCGACTGACACTGTCATCGCTACCATCACCGATACTGGTACTTCTCCGATTGATGTGGCCATGAGTCTGGATGGAAGCAGAGCCTTTGTTCTCAGTTCCGTTTCCAATCGTCTGACCGCCATTGATTTGAACACCAACACAGTGGTTGGTAGTACAGTGGCCATCTCTGGGAACAGCAATGGGGTGGCAGTTGGACCGAACGGATTCGTCTATGTGTCGGCCACAAACCGCTTGTTTGTGATTGACGGCAAGGCGATGACCATTCGCAATGAGATCCCGCTGAACGCACGTCCCGGTAAGGTGGTGTTTACCTCCGATGGCCGTTACGCAGTGGCCGTGAATGAAACTCCTCTAACGGGTTCCACCGCGCTGCTGTTTGACCTGGCCTCTAATTCACTTTCCTCTACGATCCCGAATATCGCCCCCTTGAACCCGGCGCTGTCCTCACTGGTGGTCGCATCCGACAATCGGGTTTATGGTCTCTCCAACGCGACGCAACAAATCTACGTCATGAGTTTGAACCCCTTCAATATTGATGTGGGTCAGTTCGGTTCCATCGGCACCATTAACAATGTGAGCTACATTGCCGCAACCAATGAGCTGCCCAGTCCGAAATACATGTTCGTAACAACCCCCACTTCCCTGTATCGAATAGATCTGCAAAGCAATCCTCCAAACGGCGCGGGCCAATTGAACATCACCTCCAATATCGGTGGCCTTACATTTGCGGCGCAAACAGCAACTGGCACTCCAACCAAGCTGATTGGCTACAACATTCTGCAATCGACCAGTATCGGCGGGACGTATACTCCGCTGATCATCCGCGCTCTGGATAGCACTGGACGTCCCTTGCAGAACGTGCCCATCACTTTCTCCTCTGATAATTCCGGAGCAACCATCCAAGGGGCATCGGTTCAAACGAATGGCTTCGGCTACGCCCAAACGACGGTGATTGCACCTTCCACATCGGGAGCATCTTTCAAGGTTACTGCCACCGCAGCGGGTGGGGCCTTGACACAGGACTTCACATTGAGCGTCGGCAGATCTACCGGTGGCGGTGGCGGCGGTACTGTCGCTTCGCTAGTTATAGTTGATGGAAACGGACAATTCGCTCTGGAAAATTTCCCTCTTGCGGTTCCGTTAACCACAAAGGTGGTTGACCTGCAAGGGAACCCGGTCTCCGGTCAAACAGTGACCTACACCATTACACAGGGCTCTGGAACCATGCTGCCCAATGTCAATGGCAATAGCATTAACGCCGTCTGTGCGGGAATCACTTGCACATCGGTCACTGATGTCAACGGCATTGCCCAGGCTGGCATGTTAGCCTCTTTGGTTCTCCCCGGGAATTCTTATTCGCAGACTACGGTATCTGCGACCAACGGAACCGCTTCGGTGAACTTCGTTGTCACCACAGTTACCGGCGTCAATCCAACTGCAGTACGCATTGCTCCCCAGGATGGAGTGGAACTGTCTGGACCCGCTGGCAGCACCATTAAGGGTGCTATTCAGATTCGCGTGGTAGCCAGCGGTGGTCAGCAGCAAGGTCAACCGATCCCGAATATTGGGCTATCGGTAAAGACTGCCCTCAACGACCCGCTACTTGGACCCACGGCAAGTTGCGCAGGTGGTGCCGCTTTAACGGATGCAACCGGATTGGCCACCTGTGACTTGGTGTTAGGTGGCAAACTTGGTGTTGACCAACTGAGGGTCTCCATCGGTTCAGCACTTAGCTTAGGCGGTGCTGGTATTAACTTGCGGGTTCTGCCTGGTCTGCCATCGCGCATCACTCTGCGCCAAGGCAACAACCAAAGCGGAAACCCAGGAGCTCAGCTACCCTTGGCCTTCCTGGCTGAAATCAATGATGCTTTCGGTAACGTGCTCCCCGGCCAAACTGCTCAGTTTGAAATTGTCGACGCCGGATCGATTACGCTACGAAATCAAATCACGGTGGCCGATGCTAACGGTCGAATCTCCGCTCTGGGTACCCTGGGTAACGCACCCGGACCCCACTTACTCCGCGTGCGATCGGGCACCATCACTGCCGCGTTCACCTTTACTGTTAACGTCAATGTGACACAGCTCACCGCCGTCACTGGGGATGGCCAGACTGCCACAGTCGGTTCCGCTTTCACCCAGTCACTCAGCGTCAAATTGCTCGATGACGGCAACGCACCGGTAGCAAATGCCGGTGTTGCATGGTCGATATCCAGCGGTTCGGGCACGCTATCCTCTGCAACCACCAATACGGATACCAACGGCATTGCTTCGGTGAATGTAACGGCGGGCGCGCAAGCAGGAGCCCTCACCGTTCGTGCCAGCTATAGCAACTTGGCTACCTCATTCAACTTGAGCGTCCGATTACTGGGTCCGGTATTTACGGCTAACTCAATTGTGAATGCCGCCAGCAACACTCCTGGAATTGCCCCTTGTGGCTTGGTGAATATTTTCGGAACCAATCTTGTGCCTCGGGTACAGGGTACGGTTTTGGCGAACTTCATCCTTGGTGGACCGCTCCCCACCATTCTGCAAGGCGTTGAGGTGCTGTTCGATACCACCAACGCTCCAATCTACGCAGTCTCCAACGTCAATGGGCAGGAACAGATTACCGTTCAGGCACCATGTTCGTTGGCCCCAGGTACCACTTCGGTCACCATCCGTAACGGAGGCTTAACTTCCGTCAGCGGCGTGCCCGTCAGTCGTGTCCAACCGGGTATTTTTGAGACTAGCGACGCCGCTACGGGCCGTCGTTATGCTGTTCTACTTCGTTCCGATGGCAGCTACGTAACTCCAAACAATGCGGCTCGCCGCGGCGAGGTGTTGCGGATGTTTGCTACCGGTTTGGGTGCTGTTAGCCCATCAACCGATACCAATCGTGCTGGTGTCGCTGGACAAAACGTGGTTGTCTCAACGATTGTCGGGGTTAACGACGGTGGCGTGCGGGTTGTAGGTGCATCCTACATGCTGGGTATGATTGGACTTTATGTAGTTGATTTCGAGGTCCCGTCCGATACCGCTACCGGAACTTTCCGCTCTCTTGCGCTTGCGCTCGATGGCGGCAATGGAAACCTGATCTACGGACAAGGTTCGTCGATCGCCAGCATTCAGTAAAGAAGTCAGTTAGTTAGTAGTAAAGTAGTATCCCCATCTCCCACCAGCACCTCCAACTGGTGGGAGTTTTTTTAGCCAAAATATATGATGCGGACAATACTTTTAACCATTTTGTGGGCAGCCTCTTTGGGCGCGGCGGATAGTTTCACTGTGACCTCTGGACCGCAACCCCATCAAGTTTTGCAACGGTCGAAAGAGGGAGTTGCGCAGACGGCATTTTCAGGGACAGCCTTGGTCGATGGGCTGCTGGAAGGTCGCGTGGACAAGGGCGGTTTCACTCGCTTGATGACGATCAATGCTGGACCCTGGACTGCCGTCGGGCCCCCACTCAAAACCGGTGGCCCCTACGCAATAGAACTTCGCTTCACTCCCAAATCGGGCGGAAGGCAGTTGGAAAGGATGGAGAACCTGTTTGTGGGGGACATTTACATTCTTTCCGGCCAATCGAATATGGTGGGTCGGGCGCGTATGGAAAATCCCGAAACGCCGCATCCCAAAGTGAAAGTTTTCAATATGGAAGGTAAGTGGGATATCGCAAAAGAGCCTCTGCATGAATTGACCAAGGGGTTGAATGACGTGCTGCGCGGTACTGGATTGGGTTTGCCATTCGCTAAGGAAATGGTTCGACGCACCGGTGTTCCTGTTGGTCTTGTTCCTTGTGCAAAAGGTGGCACTTCCATGGCGCAATGGGACCCTGCATTGAAATCCGAAGGTCGAAAAGCGCTTTATGGGAATATGCTGGCCCGTTTTCGCGATGCTGGGGGCAAAGCTGCCGGGCTCCTTTGGTATCAGGGAGAATCCGATGCCAAACCCGAGGCCGCCGCCATTTTCGGGGAAAAGTTCAGGAAGTTTGTAGCTGAAGTCCGGACCGATTTTGCTCAGCCCGATCTGCCGTTTTACTATGCGCAAATCGGTCGTTACGCCGCTGCCATGGAACCTGCTTATGAAGGTTGGAATCAAGTGCAGGAAGAGCAGCGACTCGCGGAATCAGGCATAGCGAAAGTCGGAATGGTGGCCACGATTGACCTGGAACTGGACGATTTGATCCACGCAAATCGAGCGAGCCTGCAGCGCCTTGGAATGCGTTTCGCCAAACTGGTGATGGATGGTGCAAAACCGCGCTTTTCGACGTCTAAATGGGACAATATGTACCAGATTCGTGTCGAATTTGAGGGAATAACAGGCAAGCTGGCGACGTCGGGTGGTCGTTTGACGGGATTTTCGTTGCGTAATGAGGCGGGTCAGGATTTGAAAATTATCTATCGGGCGGCTGTTGATGCATCCAACAACTCGGTGCTGCTGTACCTGATCCACCAAAAGCCTCTCCCGGAATGGCTGTATCTTTGGTATGGATACGGCTTGGATCCAATTTGTAATCTTACAGATACAGCGGATTTGGCATTGCCCGTGATGGGTCCGCTAAAGCTACCTGTCCTATTGCACTAGAGGGCGAATTAAGAGGCGGCTGCCTCCAGAGTCTTCAACTTAGCCGCCAAAGTGGTGCGTTTCAGACCCAAAATATCTGCCGCCTTCTTCTTGTTGCCCATGGAACGTCGCAATGCCTGATCAATCAAGGATCGTTCCAGCCGACTTACAATGGATTCGAAATCAATGCCGCTTTCCGATAAAACGAGGTCTGCCGCTACTGGGCCAACAGGTATTGCGGGAACCTCGTTGACTGCAATCGGAAAATCGGCAGGCAGCAACACCATCCGATCCCCGCTGAACGTAATCGCTCGATCCACTGCATTTTCCAACTGCCGGATATTCCCCGGCCAGTGGTAGCCCATCAGTTTTTCCAGGGATTGCTCAGCGATCCGCTTGGGCTCCATTTCTTCCTGCGCGGCGATCTTTACCAGGAAATGTTCCACCAATTGAGGAATGTCTTCTAAGTGGTGTCGAAGGGCAGGCAATTCTACTGGCACCACATTGAGACGATAAAACAGGTCTTCGCGAAATTTACCTTCCTTGGTTTTGGCCTGCAAATCTACATTGGTGGCCGCAATTACTCGCACATCCACTTTCTGGACTTCCGAGCTTCCCAGTTTTTGAATCTCTTTTTCCTGTAAGACTCGCAATAGCTTGGCTTGCGTTTCCAACGGCATATCGCCGATTTCGTCCAGAAAAATGGTGCTTTTGTGGGCCTGTTCAAAGCGACCCGCCCGCCCCTGGACTGCCCCCGTGAATGCCCCTTTGGTATGCCCAAACAATTCTGATTCCAGTAAGGTTTCCGGCAGGGCGGTGCAGTTGACCGCAACCATCGGAAGATGTCCTCGAGTACTGGCCAAGTGCAACGCTTTGGCCAACACCTCCTTGCCTGTGCCTGTTTCGCCTGTGATCAAAACTGTACTGCGGCGGACGGCCAATAATCGCACGGTGGCCGCCAAGGCCTCCATTGGAGGGCTGTTTCCGATGAGGAATCGCCGCCAAGGTTCTTCCGCTTTCTGGATTGGAGCCCTGTCCGATACCAGGCCCGCAGAGATTTGTTGGGCTGCCGCGCTAATCCAATGTGCCAATTCATCCAACGGCAAGTGCTCTGGGTGAGCCATATAATGAAATACCCCCAGCTTGATCAATTCAACCGCTTCTTTGATGGACCCTCTTGGATTCCAAACAATCACTAATGCTTCCGGTGAACGCTCCCGGATAGAGGTCAAAATAGAGCTGGGCTGCTTTTCGTTGGGCAGTTCCACAATTACCAATTGCGCAGCTTCACCAAGCCCTTTCATTGTGTGAAATAAGGTCACGGCCAAGCCGGATAGCTTGTTGCAAAGATGCTCCACATCCGGTTTGCGCCGAACATGGGCAGTCAGCCAGTGTATGTGAAACGGTGTAGAGATCCCGCTTGTTATGAGTTCGCCGTTCATTCGCCTTGATTTACCATCGTCTCCTTCAGCCGCCAGCTTTACCTAAGATCTTTCCGACCGCTTTACCCTCGGGGTATACTAACCGCATGAAGCTTCTTCTGTTATTCGTCACAATTGCGGCGGCATTCACATTTGCCCAGCCAGCGGGCGGTTCCGCGCCTAAAAAGCTAACTCCAGAAGAATTGAAGCAGATGATTGATGCCAAGCAAAAGTTCTTCTTCCTTGATGTTCGCGAACCGCGCGAACTGGAAGAACGTGGGACCATTCAAGGTCACGTCAACATTCCATTGAGTCAATTAGAAGCCAGGGTGAATGAAATCCCCAAAGATGTGGCCATCGTAAGCGCCTGTGCCCGAGGCGTTCGGGCAGCCAAGGCTGCCGTCATCCTAGAGAAGCATGGCTATACGCAAATCACGTTGTGCGCCATGGAAGAATACAAGGCTAAGGGGTACGATTTGGTTTATCCCAAAGCGAAGTAGAAATGCAGCGTGTTATACTCTTGAAATAAGCACAGATTTTGTGTGCACCCACCTAGAACGGCCAGGTAGCTCAGTTGGTAGAGCAGCGGACTGAAAATCCGCGTGTCGGGGGTTCAAGTCCCTCTCTGGCCACCATCCACAACCATTTTTGTTAAGGGCATTTAAATGAAGATGACTGCGTTGGCCATGTCTGTTACCGATTGGACACAAGTACCACTAGTTGACCATCCCGGCGATTCCGGTGTTGCCAGTTGGCGCACTCAAACCTTTGCCGAAATTCGAGTTCGAATGGTTGAGTACTCCCCAGGTTATTCTGCCGATCACTGGTGTTCCAAGGGTCATGTGATTCTTTGCCTGGAAGGTGCATTTGACATTGAATTGGCCGATGGGAAACGATTGACGCTAAAAGCAGGGCAGAGTTATCACGTGGGTGATGGCGAACCCGCTCATCGCTCATCAACCACCCTTGGGGCCAAGTTGTTCATTGTCGATTAATGCGCTTTGCGAATCGCGCGTCGCCCTTCATCCTGTTCTATGATGAAGGTCCACTATGCATCCTTCAAAGCGGCGTGAATTCTTGAAATTGTTGGCTACCAGTGCGGTCGCGTTGCCTAGCCCTGCGCAGACCAAACGACCTAACTTCGTGATCATTGTTACTGATGATCATGGCATTGGCGATGTTGGTTGCTATGGTCATCAGGAAGTGCGTACGCCGAATTTGGATCGGTTGGCGGCATCGGGTGTGCGGTTTACGCAATGGTATGCCAATGCTCCGGTCTGTTCCGCTTCGCGGGCGGCGATTATGACTGGCAAGTATCCAGATAGGGCCGGTGTGCAGGGGGCGCTGCCATCCCAACCAACTTACGATGTGCCTGGGTTGAAGCAGGGTGAAACTACGCTGCCAGGGCTTTTGAAAAACTTGGGTTATCGAACTGCGGCCATCGGCAAATGGCACTTGGGGAGTGCGCCACATAGCCGTCCGCAGGCTCAGGGTTTCGATGAATTTTTCGGCTGGTATTCTGGCTGGCTCGATGCTTACTCGCATCGCTATTATCAGCTAGGCGGACCCCCTGGGAAGATTTTTCACGACCTGTGGCGCAACGATCAGGAAGTGTTTGAAGAGCCCGCCTATATGACGGAACTGCTGGGGCGCGAAGCGCAGGCGTTTTTGTCAAAGCAGAAGAAAGCTCAACCATTCTTGCTGTATCTTGCCTTTGGTGCGCCGCACTATTCGATGATGGCACCGAAGAAATATCTGGACCGTTTTCCGAGCAGCATGGATCGTGATCGCCGCACACATTTGGCGATGGTGGCAGCGGTGGACGATGTAGTTGGTTCCGTGTTGGATCAATTGAAACGCATGGGTGTAGAGCAAGAAACGGTGGTGTTCTTTCAGGCTGATAACGGGGCCACCCGCGAGGAACGTGCTTCCAGCTTGGGCAAGCCTGCGGAGGGCGGCAACAACGGGCGCTATCGTGGGTACAAGCTTGGTCTGTTCGATGGTGGCATGCACGTGCCAGCCATGTTGCGCGCTCCGGGAATTGCCGCTGGTCAAGTATCGAATCGTCCGATGATTTCCATGGATCTGCTGCCTACTTTTTTGGCAATGGCCGACCCTACGGCTAGGCCACCTGCCGATATTGATGGTCAGGATCTGCGTCCGGTACTGGAAGGCAAAAAGCCCTCTCACGAGTACCTATTTTGGAGTCACGGTAAGAGCCGTGCTGTGCGTTTTGGAGATTGGAAACTGATTCTGCATCCGCCCGGTTACCCTGGCGAATCGGTACCCGATGAACCGTGGCTTTCGAATCTGGAAGCAGACCCTTCTGAGAAAAAGAATTTGGCCGCGTCGGAAGTGGCGCGCGTTCGAATGCTGACAGAAAAGATTAAAGCGTGGGAGCGTGAAATGAAGTTGCCGGAATAGGCAGATGAAGATTTTACAATTTTCCTGATCGCGCGCGCTACAAACCGGGTTTCAATAAGGTAATCGGATTCAGGAGGGGTTGGAATGGTTGGGCGTGCTTATTTAATAGCTATTTCTGTCGCGGTGATTTCTGTTTCCGTCAGCCTTGCGCAAGAAAAGAAAGTCTCTGTAGCGGATTGTCAGTTTGCGGCGAACCCCGATGAGTTCCTGGCCCGTTCGACGCGTATCCGTCGTGACATGTTTCATCGGACTCAGCAACTGACTTCCGCTGTGGGTCGTAAAGGTGTCCCCGTTGTCAGTGCCGATTCTCTTCCGCAGCGAAACTTCATTGATCAGGAAATTCTGGGAAAACTGTTGAAGCAGAATGTTCCATCGGCACCGATGACTTCTGACGAGGAATTCTTTCGTCGCATTAATTTGGATCTTACAGGTCGAATTCCTTCGTCTGAAGAAGTGCGCGGTTTCCTGGCCGACACCAGTAAAGACAAGCGCGATGCGATCATTGACAAGCTGCTGGCTTCGCCCGAATTTACAGACCGTTGGACCATGTGGCTGGGCGATTTGTTGCAGAACACTGCCACCCTGGCTAACGCTGCGGTGAACCGGGCTCCACAAGGTCGTAATGCGTTTTACGCGTATATAAAAGATTCCGTGGCCACGGACAAACCCCTAAGCAAATTGGCGATAGAAGTGATTTCCGGGTCCGGAAACAACTACGATCCGGCGAACGGTGCCGCTAATTTCCCGATGGGTGCCAGTACGGCCATGGGGCCGGAGCAGGATACTTACGACACGATGCTAGCCAAGACCACGGCGACATTTTTGGGCATCAGCAGTTACGATTGCCTGCTGTGCCACAACGGACGTGGACATCTGAATCTGGTTAGTGCCTGGGGCACTGGACAAACCCGATTGGGTGCGCAACAGATGGCGGCATTCTTCTCACGCATGGCATTGACACCAGCTTCATCACCGGCCAAAAGCTTTAATGTTACTGACGCCGCTTCTGGCGGTTATAACCTAAATACAGATTCCGGAAATCGCCCCAACCGCATTCCTGTTGGTTCCATCAGCACGATTACTCCTACATATCGTGAATTTGATGGGGGGCCAAGGAATGACAATTGGCGCGTGGCGTTTGCCGAATCGATGGTGGCAGACCCGATGTTTCGTCGCAACATGGCCAACCGATTGTGGCAGCAAATGTTTGGATTGGGCTTGGTTGATCCGGTGGATTCGCTGGATCCGGCGAGACTCGATCCTGCAAATCCGCCGCCTGCACCTTGGGATTTACAGGCAACGCATCCTGAACTATTAGAGAAGCTGGCCGCTGAATTGGGGAAGAGTGAGTTTCGGATTCGGCCCTTCTTGAAGACGTTGGTGCAATCGACTGCGTATCAAATGAGTTCCCGCTACGAAGGCGAATTGAAGGAAGAATATGTGTCCCTTTTTGCCCGCCATTTTGCTCGACGGATGGAGGCTGAAGAGGTGCATGATGCCATTGCCAAATCGACGGCAGTGCTGGGGGATTATGCAGTTCAAGGTTCTGCCGACCGTGTGACCTGGGCCATGCAGTTACCTGAAACGGTGGAGCCGCAAAGCGACACGGCAGTGAATAACTTCCTGAATGTTTTTCTACGTGGGGACCGGGATACGCAAGGGCGCAGCCAGTCTGGTTCTATCCAACAGCAACTTACTTTGATGAATGACGGCTTTGTGGGAAATCGAATTAAGGTTGGGCGTTCGCCGAAACTTCGAGCACTGGCGCAAATGGAAAAATCAGAAGATCTGGTTGATGAAATGTACCTGACGTTCTTATCGCGCATGCCCACTGGCACAGAACGATCAGCCGGAGTTGTGTTCCTGGCGAAGGCTGCGGATCGCAATAGTGCCGTGGAAGATT
Organism: Acidobacteriota bacterium; assembly: GCA_025352795.1. Lineage (GTDB taxonomy): Bacteria > Acidobacteriota > Terriglobia > Bryobacterales > Bryobacteraceae > JANXSF01. The sequence goes on along the minus strand of JANXSF010000109.1, from coordinate 26,917 downwards.
TGGCGTGGATGTGTATTAATAAGACCGAGTTCATGTTCAGTTACTAAGTCGGAGAATGAATGCGATGAAAGACCGTTTCGGATTCGATTGGACAAAGCTGCAAGGCACCCCTTACTGGAAGAAGCCGCAACTGGAACGCCGTATGTTTTTTCGGCACGTTGCTTCGGCAGTGGGTGGTTACATGCTGTTGCCCGGCGGTCCGATGGAGTCTGTGGCCTCAGCCGCAGTGAAGACCAAGGGCACGGCGAAAAATTGCATCTTCATCATGATGCAAGGTGCGCCCAGCCATACTGATACGTTCGACCTGAAGCCAGCCAACGGCATGCCGGTGGAACAGTTCAATCCTACGAAGTATAACGGCGTGTTGTTCCCCCAGGGATTGATGCCGAAGCTTGCTGAACAGTTTGATTCCATCGCCTTGGTACGCTCCATGCGAGCCTGGGCGAATGTCCACGGGGTGATGCAGAGTTGGGTGCAGATGGGTAGAAATCCGACAACGCCGTTGGCTAAAATCAGCCCCCATGTAGGTTCGGTAGTGTCTATGGAGCTGGCAAAGAAAGGTGGGATTTTGCCCACTTTCATGGCCTTAAACGGCACCCCGCGAGTGTCTGCCGGATTTCTGCCTGTAGCCAATGCTCCTTTCCTGCTCACCGCTGGTGGCGGACTTCCCAACACAGCTCACCCCGATGGTGCACAGCGTTTTGCCACGCGTAAAAGTCTGCTTGACGAATCGGAAAGTGCTGTGGGTGTGCTGGGTGCATTGCCCGAAGAGATTGCTGAATGGAAGTTACGCTCGCAATTGTTGATGTATAACAGTCAGGTGGATCGTATCTTCAAGCTGGATCAAGGTGACCGCACTCAATACGGACTAAGTGGTTTTGGTGACGCCTGCCTGACGGCGCGTAACTTGCTTCGTGCTAACTTAGGCACCCGATTCATTCAGATCACTTACGGAAGCTGGGATCATCATGCGAATCTGTACCCAACCATCACGACAATGGGCGGTATTTTCGATTCGGGGTTAGCCAGACTACTTACAGACTTGAAGGCCGATGGGTTAATGGCTGAAACGCTGATTGTGGCCCACGGTGAGTTCGGCAGGACGGTGGCGCTGAACGGCAATAGGGGTCGGGATCACTTTGGTCAACAAGCGGCGCTGTTTGCAGGCGCTGGGATCAAGGGTGGTCGGGCGATTGGGGCAACGGACGCGGTGGGCGCGCAGACAGCGGAACCAGGCTGGTCGCGGGAACGGGTGATTCGGACAGAGGACGTGGAGGCCACAATCTATTCGGCGTTAGGGATTGATTGGACTAAGTTAGTGCGGGATAACCGGTTCGGCAAGGGCTATGAGTATGTGCCGGAATCGGGGAATGATGTGTATGGGCCGATTAATGAGTTGTGGGGTTAGGACTTTTACTAGAGCTTAATTGTGAAAATCCGCGCGGCAGGCGAAACAGCCTAATGCCACTTAGTGTTCCCGCATCCCTGGAGAATCTCCAATCTTTGTTGGGATAATCTGTGGTTAAAAGACCGCTCCCTTAAGGTCAGGGCTCTGTAACATACTTCGCTTCAACACTTGAAGCTGTCCGCTTGCGGAAAATCTATGCGGCACTAGGCATTCAGCCTGCCGGTTTTACTGGTGGGAACTTGTGCAACTAAGAATTAGATTCGAGCAACTAGCTGCTGATTGCATTGAGCATGGTGAAGCTACCCCTCTGCGGACGTCTTTCCAGTAATCTCAGGCCCTGCGCTTCTTTCCCAAGTCACCATCACCACACCCCACCGTCGAACGCGCGATAATCAAAAGACTTCACGATGGCAAGCTACAAATCCGATCAACCGCTCAGCGAAAATAATCATCTGCTCCGCTGGGTGGAAAAAATGGCCAAGCTCACAAAGCCCGCCGCAATTCATTGGGTAGATGGTTCTCAGCAGGAATACGATTCGCTCTGCGAACAGCTTGTCGATAGCGGCACTTTCATCAAGCTCAATCAGGATCTGTGGCCGGGATGTTACTACTCCCGCTCCGATGCTAACGATGTTGCTCGAGTGGAAGACCGCACCTTCATCTGCTCACTTTCGAAAGATAGTGCTGGCCCCACTAACAATTGGGTGGCCCCGTTTACCATGCGGCGCAAGCTCAAAGAACTGTTCGATGGCTGCATGCAAGGTCGCACAATGTATGTGCTGCCTTACAGCATGGGACCCATTGATTCGCCCATGGCACAAATCGGCGTGCAGTTGACTGACTCGCCTTACGTTGTGGTGAATATGCGCATTATGGCGCGTGTCAGCAAAGCTGTCTACGCGGAAATCGACAAGGCCGAAAAACGTGTTGTGCCTTGCATGCACTCGGTGGGCGTGCCGCTGCCTCCAGGCGCGAAAGACGTGATGTGGCCCTGTAATAAGGAAAAGTATATCGTCCATTTTCCTGAAACTCGTGAGATCTGGTCTTATGGTTCGGGCTACGGCGGCAATGCGCTGCTTGGTAAGAAATGCTTTGCCTTGCGCATTGCTTCGAACATCGCACGCGATGAAGGTTGGATGGCTGAGCATATGCTGATCCTGGGTGTGGAAGATCCCAAGGGTGAAAAGACCTACGTGGCTGCAGCATTCCCCAGTGCATGCGGCAAAACCAATTTCGCGATGTTGATTCCACCGGAAGGTTTTGAAGGTTGGAAGGTCTGGACCGTTGGCGATGACATTGCCTGGATCAAGCCAGATAAGAACGGTCACCTGAGGGCGATCAATCCCGAAGCAGGATTCTTTGGTGTGGCACCAGGCACTTCCGTACAAACGAATCCCAACGCCATGGCAACCCTTGCCACTAATAGTATTTTCACGAACGTGGCACTTACTCCCGAAGGCGGTGTGTGGTGGGAAGGCATGACCGAACAGCCTCCCGCCGAGTGTCTGGATTGGCAGGGGAATAAGTGGACACCGGCGATTGCCAAGGAGACCGGTGCTAAAGCGGCGCATCCAAATGCACGATTCACTGCCCCTGCTTCGCAATGCCCAACCATCGACCCGGCATGGGAAGCGCCCGACGGAGTGCCTCTCAGCGCTATCATTTTCGGTGGTCGACGCGCAGCCACCATGCCCCTTGTCTATCAGGCTTTCAACTGGAGTTCTGGTGTTTACATGGGGGCCACTGTTGGTTCAGAGATGACTGCTGCTGCTGCTGGAACTATCGGCAAAGTGCGTCGCGACCCTATGGCTATGCTGCCTTTTTGCGGCTACCACATGGGCGACTATTTCCGACATTGGTTGAAGATGCAGCGCTCGTTGAGCGAGACTCCGCGCGTGTTCCACGTGAACTGGTTCCGCAAGGGTGCCGATGGTAAATTTTTGTGGCCTGGCTTTCGCGAGAATATGCGTGTGCTGAAGTGGATTGTGGATCGTGCGCACGGACGTACTTCCGGCCAGGAAACGCCGATTGGTTGGACGCCCCGTTACGAAGACATTGAATGGAATGGCCTGGATTTCCCACGGGCGAAATTTGAAGAGCTACAGCACTTTGATAGAGCCGCGTGGCGCGCAGAAGTGATTCAGCACGAAGAACTGTTCATTGAACTGCACGATCATTTACCACCGGAAATGATTTACGAACGCGAACTGCTGATTTGTCGATTATGAACAGCGAATTGACACTGCGGGTCGTATTGGCAAGCCCACCCGCAGATGTGGATTTTGGATTGCAAAAGGGCAAAGGTATACCTTATGAGACCATCCAAAAGCAACGGTCAACAGGTAAAGACCTCTCCTTTGAATTTACTATTGGACTGAAAGTGGGCCCTGATTTTACTGGTCCGCTGGTGCATGGTCCACGCGATGAGCGGTTCATCTACATTGATATTGGGACCGCTGCCGGTCAACACGGTTCCTGTTGGTCGCGCCGTTTGAAGATCCCGTTACGAGGTATAACAACAGAAATGACCAATCGATTGCTGGAAGCTCGCGTGCCAGGGACTGCGAAAGATGGTGGACCAAATTGCGCAACTGTAAAGCCCTTTGATGGTTGGAAATGACGAATCGTTTCGCACTTTGGACACTGGTTTTCCCAATGATTTTGCCACTTTTGCACGGCGAAGGTTTGGATGTTAAAGAAGCGGAGAAGTTCGCCGCGCTTGCTCTGAACTGCGTTCATCGTGAGTATCCTAACAAGATCGCCCACGTGATGAGTTCCGATCAGGACGCCCGTCCTCCGCGTGAACTTACGCCAGTTTTCTACGGATGTTTCGATTGGCATTCGTCTGTGCATGGGCACTGGCTGCTGGCTCGCGTGGCCCGCACTTTTCCGCAAGAGCCGTTCGCTAAGCAGGCTATGGCGGCACTTGGAAAAAGCCTTACTGCGGAGAATTTAAAAAGGGAAGCGGCTTACTTGGGTTACCCCAGTCGCACTTCGTTTGAACGACCCTACGGGCTTGCCTGGCTGTTGCAACTGGCCGCTGAACTTCATACCTGGAAAGATCAAGATGCTCAGCATTGGGCCGCTAACTTAGCCCCGCTGGAAACTGCCGTGGTGAAGCGGGTGGAAGCCTGGATTCTGAAATTGCCCTATCCCGTAAGGTCAGGCGAGCATTCCAACACTGCTTTCGCGCTGGGACTGATGCTGGACTATGCACGCGATTCTGGGAACAAGCAATTTCGTGACTTACTCGAAAAACGCGCCATCTCATTTTATAGGAATGATCGGGCGTGCCCCTTTGCCTACGAACCATCTGGCGAGGATTTTCTTTCCCCATGTTTGGCTGAAGCCGACGTCATGCGTCGTGTGCTGCCGCGTGTGGAATTTGCTGCTTGGGCTAAGAACTTTTTCCCCGCCAATTTCTCACTTGCCCCAGCAGTTTCTCTCGATCCTACCGATGGCAAGTTGGCTCATCTCGATGGACTGAATCTGAGTCGTGCCTGGATGATGAAGCACATTGCTGCGGCCTTGCCAGCCACGCTGCCGCTAGGCAAGACTCTACTTGCAGCCAGCCGTGCCCATGCCACTGATGGTTTGAAATCGGTGACAGGGGAGCATTACGAAGGTGGTCATTGGTTAGGAAGTTTTGCGATTTACCTTCTAACGAATCGGGGCGAGTAACTTGAAATATCGGAATCGCGTGCTTGGACTATTGTCCTTGCTGCTGATCATAACTTACCTGGATCGCGTTTGCATTTCAGTGGCTGGGCCACGCATGCAGGAAGCCCTCAACATCAGCCCACTTGCCTGGGGTTGGGTGACTGGCATCTTCACTCTTTCTTACGCCGCGTTTGAGATCCCCAGCGGTGCCTTGGGGGACCGTATTGGACCGCGTCTTGTGCTCACCCGGATCGTACTATGGTGGTCTGGATTCACTTTCTTGACTGGTTTAGTGACGGGTTACTATCCGCTCTTGTTCATTCGATTTTTCTTCGGGATGGGTGAAGCAGGCGCGTTCCCGAACACTGCCGTTGCAGTATCTCGCTGGTTCCCTGTGCATGAGCGTGGGCGAGCTTTTGGTGTTGTATTGATGGCCAGTCAATTGGGCGGCGCGATTGCGCCTTTACTTGTAGTACCTATCCAGGTTCACTACGGATGGCGTGCCTCTTTTTATCTCTTTGGAATTTTGGGAGTAGCCTGGAGCGCCGTTTGGTATTGGTGGTTTCGTGATTCACCGCAACAGAAAGCGGGAATCAGTCAAGAGGAGTTGGAAGAGACTCGCGACTTAGTTGCCAAGGCCCAGCATCCTAGACTTGCACATCGGGGACTTCCCTGGATGATCGCATTGCGCTCCCAAAATCTGTGGGCCACCTTGGGCGTGGCCTTCTGCTACGTGTACACATTGTATTTTTACCAATCGTGGTTTCATACCTACTTGATGAAGGAACGCGGATACAGCGAAAATGATCTGCTGTTGTCTTCGTTACCTTTTCTAGTAGGTGCCTTCGCAAACCTGACTGGTGGACTTGTGAGTAACGCGCTGGTGAAAAAACTGGGGCTTAAGTGGGGACGCCGCTCCATCGGCATAGTGGGTTTGGGAATGGCGGCGGTTTGCACGATTGGAGTGATGTTCACTCAGCACTGGCTTGGGGCGCTAATTCTGCTATCGCTTATGTTCGGTGGAATTACTTTCCAACAGCCGACCATGTTTGCAGTGTGTCTGGATATTGGCGGCGAATATGCTGGGGCCATGGCTGGAGCCATGAACACTGCGGCGCAAAGTGGCGCGTTTATATCTTCGGTGGCGTTTGGATATCTGGTGGATCGCTACGGCAGTTACAATGTGCCGTTCATCCCCATGGCGACACTGCTTCTGCTTGGTTCCGCACTGTGGTTGAAGATTGATCCCACCCAACCGTTGATCCCACTCACTCTGGATGTTGACTCACCCAATAATCCCCTTCCTCACAGCATATAAAATCAACTCCGGCACCGAATGCAGACCCAATTTCCCCATCAAATTGGTGCGATGCGTTTCAACCGTATACGAACTTAGATTCAGCAACGCCGCTGCTTCCTTATTCGATTTCCCTTCGGCCGCTAGCTGCAACACTTCCCGCTCGCGTGGTGTCAGTAAGTCGTAGCTATCTTCAATGCCCCGTTGTCGTAAATTGTGAACGTAATCTTCCAGTAACATCTTACTCACCGCTGGACTAAAAAAAGACTTCCCTGTAACTACCATGCGAATCGCTTGAATCAGATCTGCCTCCGCGGAATCCTTCAGCAGATATCCACGAGCCCCGGCTTTCAGCGCCCGCATTACATAGCTTTCATCGGAGTGCATGCTCAGCACCACCACCGCGATTTTCGGAAGTGCTGCGGTGATCTGCCGCGTAGCTTCAATGCCATTTAGATTTGGCATAGCTACGTCCATCACAATTGCATCGGGTTGTAACTCGCCAGCAAGCTGAATTGCCTTGCGGCCATCTTCTGCTTCGCCCACCACTTCGAAATCAGTTTGGCGTTCCAGTAACAGTTTCAACCCCACGCGGATCACCGTATGATCATCCACCAGCAGAATGCGAATCTTGCTCAAAGTGGTAACTCCACTGCGATATTGGTGCCTTGGCCCACTATTGAATCCACTCGGAGAATGCCTTTCAAGTGTCGCACTCGTTCCTCCATTCCAACCAGTCCCATACCGCGAGTCGTGCTGGTATCGAAGCCTTTGCCGTTGTCCTCAATCTTCACACGAAGCCGCTCTGGCTGCTCTTCCACACGAATCTTCACGCTGGTCGCAGCGGAATGTTTGGCAGCATTGTTCAACGCCTCCTGCACTAAGCGGTAGATGCAAGTCTTGTGCTCGTCGGGTAATGTGTCGGGCAAATCCTCCGCATCCACGGTGACGTTCATCCCGGTTCGTCGGCTCATTTCTCGCGCCTGCCAATGCAATGCCGGAACCAGGCCGAAGTCATCCAACATGGATGGACGCAACAAGAGCGACATGTTGCGCACCGCGTTCACACTGCTTTCTCCCAAAGTTTTTGCCGATTGCAACCGCGCGGCCAATACCTGCTGCTCCGCTGGAACCTCAGCCGCGACGTTGCCCAATTCCACTAACAAGGCCGAAAGAGTCTGGCCTACTTCATCGTGCAGTTCGCGCGAAATGTTCCGACGCTCCTCTTCCTGCGCATCCACCAACCGCTTGGACAAGGCTTCCAAATTTTCCTGTGCCACTTGGATTTCCTGATAGCGACGCGCTAAATTCTGTTCCAGACTTAAAATGCTGCGACTGGTCCAAAGCCCCAGGAATAATGCCAATCCCAAAGTGGCACCGAGCAGCCAAAACATGCGACGTGTGAAATCGGCAAACAGTTGTTCGGACTGCACCCGACCCGCTTCCAGTTGCTGACCATTGAGCGCGCCCACCGTATCAGCAACACTCAGAAGCCGCGCCCGCTGGGGCAATAAGCGGCGTGCCAGAAACTCATAACCATATTGGCGACGTTCCAGTGGGGTCCAATCAAACACTGGCAGCAGACCGTTCCAATATTCTGAAATGCTGATGCGCAACGCCCGTTCCGCTTCCGGTACTGCTCCATGAAGATACTGCAACGCCACGTCGATTTCCGCTTTCGTCTTTAGAAGATTTTGCAAATGATCGGCGGCATTTTGTGGATCAGGGTCAACCAGGTAATCGCGCGCGTACACGGCGGAAAGCACAATAGACCAGCGAATCCGCTCTAAGGCAATGTTGCGTTGTAGAAAGCCGCCATAAATGTTGACGTCGTTTTCCTGAACCTGTCGGATGGCGGCAATGGCATAGATGCCAGCAAGTGCCATCAACAGCGCCATGCCTCCGAAGCCCGCCAGCAGCAGCCATCGTGATCCGTTGGGCCTCCCAGTACGTTCACTGACCCGCTTTGCGCTACTAACCAAATTTGTCATTCCCTGAGCCAGTGTAGCGGATCTTCTGCCAACCACCATACCGGCAAGGCAGTAGACGAATCTACAGCCACGCCGGTATAGGAATGCTTGCCAGTAAAGTTTATTCTGTGATTGTTATGACTCTCACAAAGACAAAATCAATGGTTCTTGCCCTCGCTGTGGGCGTTACTGCGGCCATTGCCGCAACAGCGGTTCAACAACATTCCACTGTGGCCACTGTTGCAAGTGGCCCCGCGCCAACGGCTGGATACCGTGATGTGGTGAAGCGCGTAACTCCAGCCGTGGTTGACGTTGCCGTCACCAAGGTAGTGAAAGCATCGAACGAAAGTGGCCCGGAAATGGACCCTTTCTTCCGCCGATTCTTTGGGCCGGATGGTCCGCAGCAACAGCAGCCCAATCGACGTTCGCAAGGGTCTGGCTCCGGCGTGATCATCAATAAAGACGGCTATGTGCTGACCAACAACCATGTCGTGGAAGGGGCCACGGATATTCGAGTTCGCTTGCGCGATCAGCGCGAATTCAAGGCAACAGTGCTTGGTACCGATCCAAAAACAGACATCGCCGTAATCAAGATTGAAGCCAGCGGCTTGCCGTATTTAAAGTTCGCTGATTCTTCCACGCTTGAAGTGGGCGATACTGTGCTGGCCGTAGGTAACCCCTTCGGCATCGGTCAAACCGTGACCCAGGGAATCGTAAGTGCAACGGGTCGTTCTAATCTGGGGATTGAAGATTACGAAGATTTTATTCAAACAGACGCGGCAGTGAATAAAGGAAATTCTGGTGGAGCGTTGGTGAACAGCAACGGCGACCTGGTGGGCATCAACACCGCCATCATGTCGGGTTCTGGCGGCAATAACGGGGTGGCCTTCGCCATTCCCAGCAACATGGCGTTAGGTGTAATGGATCAGCTGTTAAAGAACGGAAGTGTGAAGCGGGCGCAACTGGGCGTAGTGGTACAAGCCGTGACTCCCGCATTGGCCAAGACCTTCGGATTGAAAGACACAAAGGGCGCGCTGATTGGCGACGTCACACCAGATAGTCCAGCTTCACAAGCTGGCATAAAAGCAGGCGATGTAATCACCAGCATGAACGGCAAGCCGGTGGACGATAACAACCAACTGCGCAATCGCATTGCTATGACCGAGCCTGGATCAAAAGTTGAACTGGAACTGATCCGTGACGGCCAGGCGAAATCGATCGCGGTTAAATTGGGTGAACTAACGGCGAAGAACAGTCGTCTAAATCAGGAATCGGAAAGTAAGGAGCAAGCCGCAGGTGGGATTGATGTTGAGGAATTGACCCCCGATGCAGCCCAGCGTTTGGATGTGTCTCCACAAACCAAGGGCGTAGTGATTCGCAACCTTGATTCGGATAGCTTTGCGGCGCACTCCGGATTACGCAAAGGCGATGTGATTGTCCAAGTGAATCGCAAGCCGGTTGTTTCGGTGAATGCGTTCCGCAGGGAAATGAAGAGCGCAGGCAGTGAAGCGGTGTTGTTAGTCAACCGTGGCGGCCAAAGCTTCTTTGTCACATTGCAATAAACCAGTCTTTCCCACTCGAATCCGGAAGCTTTCCCCATTATGTTTAGGGGTGGAAGCATCCGGATATTTTTGTCTTTAAAAATGTCAGACAATGAATGCTGATGAGCACCAAACCAACTAAACCAATTAAACACCCGCTTACCTTGGCTGTCGATATCGGAGGCTCTGGAATTAAGCTGGACTCGCTGAATGACGATGGCCGCCCCAGTGCGGCATTCCAACGCAAAGCAACGCCCCGTCCAGCAACGCCTGAAAACATTCTTGCAGTGATTGAAGAGCTCGCCAAAAAGGAACGACCGTTTGATCGCATTGCGGTGGGTTTTCCTGGGGTAGTGAAGAAGGGGGTTGTGCTTACGGCACCGAACCTGCATAAATCCTGGAAGAACTTTCCTTTGGAAGAAGCGTTGGTGAAAAAGTTCGGTAAGCCTGCACGAGTAGCGAACGACGCAGCAGTGCAAGGTTATGGCGCAGTGGATGGGATTGGGCTGGAATTGGTAATCACCCTGGGCACTGGTTTGGGATCATCGTTGTTTCAACACGGCAAACTTGCGGCCAGCTTAGAGATGGCTCATCACCCTTTCCGCAAAGGGAAAACCTATGAAGATTTATTAGGTAAGAAAGCGTTGGATAAGTACGGGGCAAAGGATTGGAACAAGGCTCTGCGCGAGGCTATTGAAAACTGGTTCAACCTGTTTCATTACGATCAACTTTACATAGGCGGCGGCAACACGAAGCACATTAAGGGCGAGCTTCCTGTGAACTCAAAAATAACACCCAACACCAATGGCATCTACGGCGGCGTCAAGCTATGGGAGGACTCCTATTGAAATTAGCCTCCCTGTTTTTAAGTGCAATTTGTTGCCTGCCCAGTCCTGCGGCAAAGCTGGAACTGCAATCCAATACAAAGATTTGGGATAAAGGGAATCACAATGCATTCACTGACCTGATCCGCTACAAAGGCCGATTTTATTGCACTTTTCGTGAATCTGAAGCTCATGTGGGTGGTAACGGAAAACTCCGTGTGCTGGAATCGAAGGACGGAGCTAAGTGGGAATCGGCGGCGCTGATTGAAGAAACCGGTATCGACCTTCGCGATCCTAAACTCTCTATAACCGGGGATGGCCGTTTGATGATGGTTGCGGGCGGGTCAATCTATGAAGGCACCAGAGTCTTAAAGGGCAAGCAACCACGCGTGCTGTTTTCGAAAGACGGTAAGCAGTGGACTTCGCCACAAAAAGTGTTGACCGATGGGGAATGGCTGTGGCGTGTTACTTGGTTTAAAGGCCACGCTTACGGGGTCAGCTACAATTCGTCACCTGCCAATAAAGTGAACTGGATTGTGACTCTGTTTGATTCAGCCGACGGCATTTCCTGGAATAAACTCACCACTCTCGATGTTCCAGGTCATCCCAATGAATCCACTTTACGCTTCTTGAAAAATGGCGACGCCATGCTGTTGATGCGTCGTGATGGTCCAGAGAACAAAGCAAGAATCGGGGTCAGCAAACCGCCTTACAAGGAATGGCAATGGACCAGCGCCAATCATTCCATTGGTGGGCCCAATTTTATTGTTCTCAAAGATGGCCGGATGATCGCGGCCGGTCGCGACTCCCGTCAAGTTCCCAAATATACAACGGCTGTTGGATTTCTAACCAAAGACGGTTACACCCCTAAACTTACTTTGCCCTCCAGCGGAGATACCAGTTACCCTGGCATGGTTTGGTACAAAGGCATGCTGTGGATGAGTTACTATTCTTCGCATGAAGGCAAGACAAGCATCTATCTGGCAAAGATCAAATTGAACCCATGATGCGACGGGTATTTGTGGTCATTTTCGTTGGTTTGTTGGTTGGCTGGGGTGCATGGTTAATACGCCTTTGCGATGAAATTCGTCGGCAATCGACAGTGGATGAGGCGAAGCCAGCTGATGTGATTTTAGTATTGGGCGCTGCTGAATATCGAGGACGACCTTCACCGGTTTTGAAGGCCCGACTGGATCACGGCCTAACCTTGTATGGCAAGGGATTCGCGGGAATGATGATGACAACCGGCGGCGCCGGAGGCGACCCCGATTTCACTGAAGGCGGCGTGGCCCGCAATTATCTAATCAAGAAAGGTGTCCCCAGCGAACAGATTATTTTGGAAGTTGAAGGGGAAAGCACCGTCCATTCGGTAGTGGCGGCCGCTGAGATCATGAAGCGGATGAATTTGAAAACCTGCATTGCGGTCAGCGATGGCTATCATTTGTTTCGAACCAAGAAATTGCTGGAAGCGCAGGGCGTGGTGGCATTCGGCTCGCCACGTCCAGGTACCAGCAAAGGCTCATGGCGCGACTGGTGGCTCTATTTAAGGCAAGCAGTGGGGTATACGTTCTGGCTAACGGGATTGACTATTTGAGCTGAATTCCGAAGTTGAGAGTTGAGTAGGACAGGCATCCTTGGAGAGGTTCAAGTGTTGGAGTGAAGCGTATCAGGCCTTTGAAAGACCGCAAGGGAGCGGTCTTTTTAACCAAAAGTTATACCTAAAAAAGTTAGAGATTCTACAGGGATTTGGGAAAACTAAGTGACATTGGGCGATTCCGACAGCTCGCTTGCGAGCGAAGTTTTCATTCCGATTTTCGGAAAAACTACATGGCCGGAATTCAGGTTTATGTTCGCAACTGGAAGTGCCGGGCAAACGTTGCTACTCTTCGTATTGTTTCGCTAATGTCCTGTTCCGACGTCCGGGGATTGATGGTGCACAACCTTAAACAAGCTTCCCCTCGAAGCCGCGTGGATGTCAGAAATGCATATCCTTCCTGCAACATTTGGTCTATCACATAGCTTTGCGCGGCATCGCCTTCGGCAAAGCGGAAACACACAATTCCCATTTGTGCGGAAGTCACTACTTGGCAATCGGGCATGGCTCGCAGTTCCTGTTCGGCGAATTCGGCTAGTGCGAAGCCCCGCGCGACAGCCAGCCGATAAGCATTCATTCCAAATGTGTTGAGCGAAAGCCAAACCTTCAATGCACGAAAGCCGCGGGTCAGCTGAATGCCGTAATCACACGGATGGATTTCTTCATCGCCTTTACGAACGTCGCGTAAATATTCCGGCATTACTAGGAAGGTGGCCTTAAGCTGACGAGCATCCCGCAACAACACGCACCCGCATTCAAACGATTGGAACAGCCATTTGTGCGGATCTAAAGAAAGCGAATCGGCGCGCTCCAGTCCGTGCAACAACTGTCGACCCTGATCGCAAATCACGGCCGCAGCACCGTAAGCCCCGTCGATGTGAAACCACAGCTTTTCAGTGGCGCAAATGTCTGCCAGCTCATTCAATGGATCCACCGCGCCGGTATTCGTTGTACCGGCATTGGCGATCACGCAGAATGGTCGCAGGCCAGCGTTTCTGTCTTGTTGGATAGCCTGCTGCAACGCCTCAACAGGAAGGCGAAAATGCGAATCACTTTCCAGATGACGAATCTGATCGGGCTTGAATCCGATCACGGCCAGTGCCCGATCTACAGAGGAATGAGTCTGGTCCGATAGATACACAACGGCACCTTCAGTGCGGTCATTCAGAATCGCATGTCGGGCCGCAGTTAACGCCGTGAGATTTGCGACGGAGCCACCGCTTACCAGAATGCCGCCACCGGTTTCCGGCAAGCCGCAAAAGCCACGCAGCCAATCAATGACCGTTGCCTCAAGCGCTGCTGCCCCCGACCCGCCCAACCACGTCCCATTAAAAATATTCAAACCAGAGGCAAGGGCATCGGACATGGCGCTGACAAAATTATTGGGCGATGGCACAAATGCAAAGAAGCGCGGATGATCTACATGCAGACAGTTGGGAAATATTTCACGATCCAGAAAGTCCAGCAACTGATGCGGGTCGGATGGTTCGTTTGAAGGCGGGTGGTGTAACAGGCCATGCAGTTGTTGCGGCAATGCCTTCGCCCCCACAGGTTTGTGACGGAGGTTGGTGAAATGTTCGACTAGAAGATCCACAACACGATAGCCAAGCCGTCGCATTTGTTCGGGGGCAAGCTCAAGTCGCGATTCATTGTTCATGGTGATCTCCTCTCAAAAAATCTAATTGTGACACGCGATGGGCTCGCCGAATGTTGCATTTTCCGGGACGCGTGTTATTCTAGGAAAACGGACCTGGAAGTCAGGGGACGTAGCTCAGTTGGTTAGAGCGCCGGCCTGTCACGCCGGAGGTCGCGGGTTCGAGCCCCGTCGTCCCCGCCATAACTTCTCAAAGTCCGGATAATTTTGAAACGAAAGGGAGCCCCAATTGCTCCCTTTCGCTATTTTCGGAGGTTCCCGTTTATGATGCACGCCATGCAACAACCTAAGATCACTTTGGTGAATTCGCCAGAGTATCGCGAACATTATTCCAACAGCGTCCAGATCCGCACCAGCTTGTGGGATCTGTTTCTGCTGTTTGGAACGGTGAACCAGACCGCGCCAGATTCCGTCACCATCCACAACTTCGAAGGGATTTATCTTTCGCCTCAGCAGGCCAAGATGCTATCGAATGTGTTGCTGCAAAATGTGCAACAGTACGAAGCTACTTTCGGCGAAATTAAACTGGAACCACAACAAACAACCGGCACCGCAGTTCAGTAAAGTTATTTAACAGGAAACGGGGCACTGGCTGGTTCAATGCCAGCGGCTTTAATTCGATCCAGCACCTGAAACGTAACTGCCGACTTGGTTAACCCGCTTCCCAATCGCTTTTCACACCAGATGACTAACTTCAATTCCAGATGAGTTGGCGTAAGACCGGGGTCGGCCAATACCATGGGCATCGGCTCTCTGAGCACGCCGTCAGTTGCCAGTGCTGCTTCCAAAGCTAACTTGCGCACTGCATTATGGTCCGATCTTGCGGAAACACAGATGGGGATAAATACTGCAGTCATTTGACTGGGATGGTTGAAGTTCAACAAAGTCCCTGAGGTGATCTTTGAATTTGGGATTACCACTGTGGAATTGCCAGTGGTCAGCAAACGCGTTGTGCGCCAACCAATATCCGTTACTGTTCCCTCTTCTTCCTGTGAAATTCGGATGTAATCGCCCACAGAAATTGGCGTTTCCACCATGATGTGCAGGCCGGCAAAAAAGTTTTCCAGAGTATCTTTTAAGGCCAGGGCCACTGCCAAACCGCCCACTCCTAATGCGGTCAGCATTGGCGTAACATCCATTCCCAAAGCTCGCAGCAGGGCCACTGTTCCTGCGCCGAATACAAAGACACGGATCAGCGCTCTGGACATTCCTGCGGTGGCAATGGGCAGGTTTTCATCGCGCCCATAATTTGCCAGAATCTGAATTGCAGCAGAGGCAACCACCAACGTAAGGCTGATGATGAGGAACGCGGCGATGCTCAACCTGATCCAGCTTAAATGCTGCTCACTGAAATCGCCCATGTGCGCTGCAAGGTCCAATGCCGCAGCAAAACACCACAGCAGAGAAGGCGTTTTCAGGGCACGTGCTAGCAATGCCGCTGGGGAAGATTCACTCATGGCATTGCTTTTCAGTACATGAATGCACCATTGCCGCAAGGCTAAAGCCGCCGCTGTAGTCAAGGCAATGAGAAGCGCAGATTGAGTGAACCGATCCATACTGACAACCTAAATTATGAGCCTTTCGCGGCCTTTGTGTCATCCTATTGAATTAGGGTCCCCTCCAAAATTCTTATGATTGAGCTGACAGGGGTGCAGAAGCACTTTGAAGGCAAGAAGCGTGTGACTGCTCTTGCTGGAGTTAATTTGAAAATTGAAAAGGGCGAAATGGTTGCCCTGGTTGGTCCGTCTGGCTCAGGCAAATCCACTTTGCTGAATCTCATCGGCGGGTTGGATCGGCCCACTGCTGGAGATATCCGCTTGGATGGTCAACTTCTGAGCGGACTGAATGACGACGATTTAACCCGCGTACGGCGTGACAAAATCGGCTTCATTTTCCAATTCTTCAATCTGCTGCCCACATTGTCCTGCATTGAAAACGTCGCATTGCCCTTGCATCTTCGCAATTGGCCCTCCACAAAAATCCGCGAACGGGCGTTGGAATTATTGGGTCTGGTGAACCTTAACCATCGGCTGGACCACTTGCCCGAAGAGCTGTCCGGCGGGGAACGGCAGCGTGTGGCCATCGCCAGGGCACTGAGTGTTTATCCGCCAGTTTTGTTGGCCGATGAACCAACTGGCAATCTGGATTCGGCCACTGGTGCTGAGATCCTGAAACTGATGCGCGATGTGAACGAGCGTCTGGGTGCGACGGTGTTGGTGGTGACGCACGATCGCGGAGTTGCCGATAGTTGTAGTCGGCAAATCTCTCTGCGCGATGGCCTGGTCATTGAGGACCTACGTCGGGAGAATGTGCGCAAATGAAACTCCTGCATCTCATTAGTTGGCAATATACGCGCAAACATGGGTTGCGCACGGTGCTAACTATGGTGGGCATTGTGTTGGGTGTGGCTGTGTTTGTTGGAATGCATACTGCGAATCAATCTGTGCTGGTAGCTTTTCATAAGACTGTGAATCGCATTGCCGGTGCAACGGAACTACAAATCACAGCCGGTGAGCCGGGCTTTGCCGAAGAGATTCTGGAAAAGGTGCAGTCCATTCCAGAAGTGCGTGTGGCGGTGCCGGTGATTGAAGCCAGCATCAACCCCAAGTTGAAAACTCCTGGCAACATTCTGGTCTTGGCCGTGGATATGACCGGCGATAGCAGCCTGCGCGATTACGATTTGGATGACGGTGGGGAAGCAGTGATTGACGATCCCCTGATATTTCTTGCGCAACCTGATTCGCTAATGGTTACCCGTGAATTTGCCAAAGCCAATGGCCTTGCCATCAATTCCAAAGTATCCATGGAAACCATGCAGGGGCCCAAAACGTTTACCGTGCGCGGCATCATGAAAAGTGGCGGATTGACGTCGGCATTCGGTGGTAATTTGGCGGTGATGGATGTCTACGCGGCGCAGAAAGTATTTGGGCGTGGACGTCGGTTCGACCGCATTGATCTGGCATTGCAGGAAGGGATCGGGGTAGATGTTGGTCGCAAAAAACTGGAACAAATTCTAGGCCCAGGTTTTCAAGTGGAAACGCCAGCGGCTCGTGGAAAACAGTTTGAATCGTTGAGCAGTGTCTACGGAATGATGGCCAACCTTACCAGTTTGTTCGCACTATTTATCGGCATGTTCATCATCTACAATTCTTTTGCGATTGCCGTTACGCAACGTAGGAAAGAGATTGGTATTCTGCGCGCTCTGGGTGCCACCCAAGGTCAGATTCAAACTCTCTTCTTGATTGAAAGTGCCATCCTGGGCTTGTTTGGATCGGTAGCAGGTGTGGCCCTTGGGGTACTGATCGCACGCGGTATGGCCAGGGGTCTGGGCGATTTTCTGGGCGAGATTTACGGTGTGGCCCAGCGTGCCGACGAACTTTCTACAGATACCCGGCTGCTAGCATTTTCGCTGGCTTTAGGAGTGCTCACCAGTCTGATTGCAGCCTGGATTCCGGCCCGTTCCGCAGCTCGTGTTGATCCGGTGCAGGCGTTGCAGAAAGGGCGCTACCAGCAGTTGACTACTGGTGAAAATCGAGTGCGCGCGGTGGCCGCAGTTGTCTTCGCAGCATTGGCCATTGGGCTTGCCATGGTTGGCGGCGGACCATTTTTCTTTTACGGTGGATATTTAAGTGCAGTGGTGGCGGCTCTCATGGTCACGCCCTGGGCAGCAGTTTGGCTTTCTTGGATGCTGCGCCCTTTGCTGCGTTTGATTCGCCCGGTGGAGGGTGCACTTGCTGTGGATAGTTTGATTCAATCACCACGCCGCACCTCAGGCACGGTGGCGGCATTAATGTTGTCGTTGGCCCTGGTTATTTCCCTTGGCGGTTTGACGCGAGCCAGTTACGATTCATTGAACCAGTGGATGTCTGTCGGGCTCAATCCAGATCTGTTTCTATCGCCATCGCAATCCATTTCCGACCGCAGCTATCACTTCCCTGCAGAAATTGTCGATCAGGTGAAGGCCATTGACGGAGTGCGCACTGCCCAAGGGGTCCGCACCGTTCGTGTGAATTATCGCAATGAGCCCATTATGATTGTTACGGCGGACGTTGCCGCGATTTCTGGTGAAGCAAAGTTGCCCGCAACGGCTGGTCTGCATGAAGATATGTATCCCAAAGCAGCAGCCGGTGAAGGGGTGATTTTATCGGACAATCTGGCGAATTTACAGAAGCTGAAACTGGGAGAGATGATGGAGCTGGAATCGCCCAATGGACCGTTGCGGCTTCCCATCGTGGGAATTGTTTTGGATTATTCCGATCAAAAAGGGACTGTGTTGATTGATCGCAAAGTGTACATGGAAAAGTGGAAGGACGACACTTATAACGTGATCCGAATCTATTTGAAACCCGGTGCCGATGTGGTTACAGTGCGTCAGGCCTTGCTGGAACGGTTTTCCTCTGGCCTGAAAGTTTTCGTTTTCACGAACAAAGATATTCGCGATTATGTGGTGAAGATTACCGATCAGTGGTTTGGTCTGACTTACATTCAACTGGCGGTGGCAGTGCTTGTGGCGGTGTTAGGCATCGTCAATACACTCACCGTGTCCATCACAGATCGTAGACGCGAATTGGGTGTCCTGCAGGCTGTCGGCGCGCTGCGCAATCAGATTCGACAGACGGTGTGGCTGGAGGCCATCGCCATTGGCTTGGTTGGTCTGGCGCTAGGTTTAGGCCTGGGGGCAATTGCGCTGTATTACAGTTTGGAATTCACGGCGCGTGATTTTGCGGGCATGCGTCTGGAATATAAATACCCATGGGCCATGGCTGCCTTTCTGTTGCCTGTGATTCTTGGGTCAGCGTTGTTAGCCGCCATTGGACCGGCGGAATCTGCCGTCCGTGGTTCGCTGGTGGAGGCTCTTGAATATGAATAGGGTGTTGCTTGTTGTTAGCTCTGCAGCTTGTTTGTTTGGCATGGATTTACGTGGCGCGGATGCCCGGCAGATTGTTGAAGAGTCGCAAAAGCGCCAGCAAAGCCAGTCACAACGATACGAAGGTGTTTTAGAAGTGACCCAGGCGACCGGCAAGAAGTCGTCTAAGCGCTGGACCTACGAACGAAACGGCGCATTTGGTGAATCCAAATCTTTGCTGCGTTTTGTTGCTCCGGCGGAAGTAAAAGGCGTGGCACTGTTGATCGTCAACCATCCAGACAGAGCTTCGGACCAGTGGATGTGGACGCCGGAGCTGGCACGGGATCGGCGAATTGCTTTGCAGGACCGGTCCACACGATTCTTTGGTACGGACTTCAGTTTTGAGGATTTGGAAGAACGCGACCTGAACCAGAACGATTACACTCTGCTGGGTGAAGAAGCCATGGAAGGCAAGCCATGTTGGAAGATTGAATCGAAGCCCAAGCAAACAAAATCGTCACAGTATGCAAAGGTTGTCACCTGGATTCGTCAGGATATTTACGTTGCCGTCAAAATGGAAATGTACGCTAAGAATGAATTGGTGCGCAGGCTGGAGTATCGCAAAATTGAAAAGATGCAGAACATTTGGACTCCGCTGGAACTGGAAATGGCGGACTTGAAAAAGAAGTCCAAAACAATTTTGAAAACTGAAAAGCTGGAATACAACACCACGCTTAAGCCGGACCGCTTCACGCTAGATGCATTGCGACGCGGGGAATGAAACTTCTTATCCCAATTGTTTTGCTTGGCCATTTACTGAATGGCCAGGATTTTCAGCAGCGCGGCTACTTTGAAACCAGACTGATTGTATTTCCACAAACTGCACCAGGGGATAGCGGCCAAGCGGTTGTAGATAGCTTGTTGCGTTATGAAGCTTCTCAAAAACTGCTCCCCTGGTTGCGGATTCATGGTGCCGTTGACTTGCGTACCGATTCGCACCGCACTACCGAACGGGAATGGCGTTTTGATTGGCAAGATCGTAGTTTGTTGCGCCCTGCCTTTGGATTGCGCAGGCTAAGCGCGGTGGCACACAAAGGTCCGTTGACGTTTGAATTCGGTAAGCAGTTTATCCGATGGGGAAAGGCCGATGTGTTCAATCCTATGGATCGCTTTGCACCGAAGGATTTTCTGAACGTGGTGGATAGTGATTTTCTGGGTGTGCCTGCTGCGCGGCTTTCCCTGGAGAAAGGCTCGGATACGCTGGATCTTGTCTGGCAGTTGCGGTTCACGCCCAGCCGGACACCACTTCTGAATCAACGTTGGGCGGTGCTGCCACAAGGGTTTGTGTTTCGAAATGGCACAACCGATTTCCCAGGCGGTGGTGCGGGTGGCGTCCGTTGGAACCATTCAGGGAAGGGCTACGAATATTCTGTGGCGTTCTATGAAGGTCGCAACAACCTGCCATTGTTCAATGCCTCGCTCTCTCAAACACTGACGGTGAACATCAACAAATACTTTGCTCAAATGCGCATGTACGGGGCGACGGCGGCGGTGCCCTTGCGCTGGTTTACGGTGAAAGGGGAATCGGCTTATTTCACGTCGTCCACCAAGTCCGCCGATAATTACATGCAGTACGTAATCCAACTGGAACGGCAATTGGGGGAGTGGTCGTTTGTTGGTGGATACGCTGGTGAAGTGGTCACGCAACGCCGCAATTCATTGGGATTTTCACCAGATCGGGGATTGGCCAAAGCGTTTGTAGGAAGAGCATCTTTGACCATTGATCCGTACCGCACCCTTGCCTTTGAAGGTGCTGTGCGACAAAACGGCGATGGCAGTTGGTTGAAGACAGAGTATACGCAATCGCTCAACCAGCATTGGAAAGCTGTCGCAGCATTTAGTTGGATTCGCGGAACGGCAACTGATTTTTTGGGCCAGTACCGGCGAAATTCGCACGCTCTGTTGGGCTTGCGCTATAGCTTTTAACGGATCCACTTGTTCGGAAGGTGGTTCTTTTTTCACGCAAACACGGTATTCTGGCAGAACCTAAAATGGTGCCTCGCAGGAATGATCTGTTCCGTCGCCAGTCAGGTGACTTCGTGAACCTGCGCAAGAAACCAATGCCCCATGGGTGCCGACTGTGAAGGGGAAGGCTACGGCTATCCTACAGGAGGCATAGCCTATCAGCACCCGATCGATATTGCTGTCCATGCAACACCGAAGATTCCGACGCGGCACTGAAAGTGTCTCGCAGATTCAAGCATCCGATCCTGCGTCTGGAAGTGCAGCCCCGATGACGTTGGAGATTCGTGATCCTGAAAGGGCATGGAGAACTGCACCGTCACCTGGAAGAACGAACCCTGGGAGCTTATGATATGTTGAATCGGGGCGGTCGTTGAGCGGTCTCCGTCCACTGACAATTGCCAAACGATCCCAATCCGGCACCGCGCCTATATCCAGGCGTCATGGTCTCCAGCACCTTCACCGATTTGCAGGAGCACCGCGCCGCGCTGATTCGAGCCATCAAAGGCCAGGGCCTATCGGATATCGCGATGGAAAACGATTCAGCAAAAGCAGATGTAGATGTGGTGGCTTCCTCGCTGCAAATGGTGCAGAATTCATCAGCCTATTGCGCGGTCATTGGTTCGAGGTACGGTCAAACTCCAGAGTGTCCGGTGCGCAATCCCGACAAGCTTTCCATTACGGAACTCGAATTCAACGAGGCTCAGCGGCTTGGACGGCCTATCCTGGTTTTCATCATGGGAGACGATCATCCTGTGCGTAAGGCGGACCGTGAAACGGATATCAAATCAGAAAAGCTAAACGCTTTTCGTGAAAATGCGAAACCGATGAAGCCGGGCACGCAAGCAAATCGAGTCTATGCCACATTCAACGGCGCAGCAGAATTCGCTACAAAGGCCACTCAAGCTATAGCGGACTTGCGCCGCTTTCTGGATGTTCAAGCCCAACCGGCACCACCGCCGCAATCAACCAGCGAGCCCAACCCCGCAGAGCCCATCTGGAACATCCCTCCGTCCGACCCCAACTTCTTCGGTCGCAAAGAGTACATCCAAAACCTGCGCACGGCGCTCACGAAAAACAATCAGCCCGCCGCTCTCACGCAATCCATCAAAGGCCTGGGCGGCCTGGGCAAGAGCAAGACAGCCTTAAAGTACGCCGACCTTTACCGGAACGAATACACCACCGGTTTCTGGACCGTCGCCGATTCCAGAGACAATCTGATTTCCGGCTTCGCCTCATTCGCCGGGCTCCTCAACCTCCCGCAGAGAGAGGAAAAGGACATCACCAAAGCAGCCGCAGCGGCCAAGCGTTGGTTCGAGTCCAACGGGAATTGGTTACTCATTCTGGACAACGTGGATCACTGGGAGGTAGCCAACGATTGGATCCCCACCAGCAAAACCGGCCACGTGCTGATCACCACGCAGTTACAACACACCGGAAATTACGCCCAGGGATTGGAACTTCCCCGGATGACTCCCGACGAAGGCGCAAAATTCCTATTGGAGCGCGTTAAGTGCGACAATCCAAGCGCTGAGGACCTAGCAACCGCAAAAGATATCTCCGTAGAATTCGAGGGGCTCCCTCTTGGATTGGAACAAGCCGGGGCCTACATTGATGAGTCAAAGTTGTCCCCTGCCGAGTATCTCAAGCTTTACAAGGGCGACGGAAAGACGTTACGCGCCAATGGTGAACAAGGTACGGTAACCCGCACTTTCACGCTCGCCCTGGAAAAATTAGGCGAACGGGCCAAAGAAATCCTTCGTATGGCCGCTTTCCTGGCACCGGATGCGATTCCTGAGGAAATGCTAATTGCCGACGGCGAGTCACCTATAGAATTTCGAGACGCTGTAACGAATGCCATCCGCTACTCTCTGATTTGGCGCAATCCCAGTACAGGGACCGTCAGCATCCATCGACTGGTTCAGCTTGTTGTGAAAGACACGCTGGATGATGAGGCCAGTAAACGATGGATTGAGCGAAATGCCGAAGCCATTGCCAAGTGCTTCCCGGAGGAAGTCGAGTTCAATAACTGGGCAGCATGTGAGCGACTTCTGCCGCACGCTAAAATCCTGGCTGCGGATATTGTGAGTCTTCCTATCGAGTCTAAAGGTTCAGCCTATTTGCTCCATCAAACTGCTTGGTATCTCGGCGACAGGGCACGGTACGCAGAGGCTAAGCCGCTGGTTCATTGTGCGCTTCGGATAAGAGAACAGGTACTCGGACCTAACCATCCGGACACCGCCACAAGCTTAAACAATCTCGCGGGAAACTATCGTGCCCAAGGCCAGTACAAGGAAGCTGAACCCTTGTACCAGCGCGCGCTGGAGATAAAGGAAGCCGCACTCGGACCCAACCATCCTGACACCGCCACAAGCCTTGGGAATCTCGCGGGAAACTATCACGAACAAGGCCAGTACAAGGAAGCTGAACCCTTGTTCCAGCGCGCGCTGGAGATAAAGGAAACCGCACTCGGACCTAACCATCCGGACACCGCCACCAGCCTTGGAAATCTCGCGGGGAACTATCACGAACAAGGGCAATATAAGGAAGCCGAGCCTTTGTATAAACGCGCCCTGCAGATAAGGGAAACGGTTCTCGGACCTAACCATCCTGACACCGCCATAAGCTTAAACAATCTCGCCGGACTTTACGCAAGCCGAGGCAATTTCCTTCGTTCAATTCCCTTATTCGCACGTGCACTAGCAATCTACGAAAAGGTCCACGGGACCGACCATCCCGATGCCATTGGAATCGCCAAAAGCTATCACAACGCGCTCCAGTCACTAAGCCGAGGTCACGAAGCCGCCAAACTCCGAAAAAAATTCAAGTTCAATCCCTAATCCAGATGATACGGTTTTCCACCAAATGTGCATGGCCAGTTTTCATCTTCAGGGCCTATGGTCAGTGACAGTTCGCGCCAACTGGCGGATTATTTTCAGCTTTGCCACCGGCAATGCGGACGATGTTGAATTGGTGGACTACTACGAATGCAAGCTGCTTATGATCTGGCTCAAGCGCGAATGTATAAGAGTGAAATCAAAGGGAAGCTCTACCAGCCGCAACCTGCTTCTTAAGATCTGGCTTCCCACTTCTATGTTAAAGTGGTAAATAATGCAAACAGCCGCAAAACTCGATAGAGCGGGAAGAATCATGATCCCCCACCGTTTCCGGGAGTCCCTCGGATTATCGGAAGGCTCCGAAGTTATCGTGCGTCTGGAAGATGGAGAGCTGCGCCTTTCCACTCCCAGGCAAGCTTTGAAGCAAGCGCAACATGCATTGAGCCTTCTCAAAAAATCGGGAGAGTGCGTGGTGGACGAATTCCTGGCCGAACGTAAACAAGAGGCTGAGAGCGAGTGAAGCCAGCAGTTGTACTGGACGCATCTGCGCTTCTGGCCGCTCTGTTCGTCGAAATCGGCCATGAGCGTGTTACCAGTCTGTTGGGCCGTGCGGCCATTTCCGCCGTCAACTATTCCGAGGTTCTGTCACGACAGATTCGCATGGGTGCCAGCTTCCAGTTGGCCACGGCGAATCTTGCCGGATTGAATTTACGCGTCATTCCCTGGGATTACGAACTGGCCGAAGCTGCAGCCGACTTGAGTCCGCTGGGTTGGACCCATGGCCTTTCCCTTGGTGACCGGGCATGTCTGGCTACAGCCAGAAAGCTTGGGGTTACGGCGGTTACAGCAGATCGGAATTGGGGAGCCCTGCCTGCACTTGGCATCCACATTGAAGTGATTCGGTGAAAATCGAAAAACCGGGACATGAGGCAGGACTAACTGATTCACCCCAGCCGTATCACCCAGTCAATGATAAACTGGGCAATTCTATGATCAAGTCATTTCTCGCCTCCATGCTTGTGCCATGCCTAATGCTGGCCGCCGATTCGCCTAAGTTCAAACTGCCAGCCCCCTTTGAAACTCCTTCTGCAACCAACGCGCCGAAGGTGGTCCCGCAGCCGGATGGCAAACAGTTGACCTTGCCATCTGGATTCAAGTCTGAGGAATTCGCAGAGGGCTTTAAAAAGCCTCGCTACATGGTGCAAGCATCCGGCGGAGCCGTTCTTGTCACCGATGCGGTGGCCAACGGTTCAGTGATTGCCATTCTTGCAGACAAGTCGAAAAAGGAAATCATTAAGGGGCTGGATCGGCCCTTTGGAATGGCAGTTTGGAAGGACTACTTATACGTTACCGAAGCAGAGTCCATCAAGCGTTACAAGTTCAATGGCAAGACTCTTGAAACTGGCGTAGGTGAAGAAATGGTTTCGTTGAAAGGCTACAGCAAGGCCCATTGGACCCGCTCCATTCAATTCGATAAAAAGGGCGAGAAAATGTACATCTCCATTGGGTCAGGCTCAAACGTGGATGCCGGTGACCCACCAGATCGTGCTGCAATCAACGTTTACAATCCCGATGGTACAGGGCATGAAATTCTGGCCGCCGGACTTCGTAATCCTGTCAGCATTCGCTTTAATCCAGCAAATAGCGTGCTTTGGTCAACTGTGCAGGAGCGTGATGGGTTGGGTGATGATCTTGTGCCCGATTACTTCACTTCCATCAAAAAGGGCGCGTTTTATGGTTGGCCTTACGCTTACATTGGAAAGAATGAAGAGCCACGTCGTAAAGGGGAATCGCCGCAATTGGTGGCCAAGACCATTGAGCCCGATGTAATTTTGCCTGCCCATTCCGCCGTGATGGATTTCATTTTCTATACTGGAAAGCAGTTTCCAGCCAAGTATAAGAACGGTGCGTTTTTAGCATTTCGTGGATCGTCGAACCGTGCCAAACGTCATGGTTATTCCATTGAGTTTATCCCCTTCAAAGGGGGCACTCCTGCTGGACCCAGAGAAAGTTTTTTAACAGGCTTCATGATAGGCGAAGGCGATCGGGAAGTTTGGGGACGTCCGGTGGGCATTCTGCAACTGGCTGACGGAAGCTTGCTGATTTCAGAAGATGCCAACAATAAAATTTGGCACGTTAGTTATCAGAAATAAAAGTGAGCGGTGGAATGCTTAGTCTTCTAAAACTTTAGCGCCCAGCATTCCACCCAATACCGGCAGCAGCACGAAAATTCCAAAGAAAACGACCATGGATACAAAGACGATCAGCAGCACTGCGGAAGGATCCTGAATCGCCTGCATCAACTTTTCAACGTCACCGGCGGGCTGACCGTTTTCAATTAACACTTTCTTGTAGGCATCCCAAAAATTAATTTCGGGTGAAAATGCGATGGCCAACATGTTGATGGTGGCCACTACAATGCCAATCACAAAGCAGAAGATGCCAGTGATCCAACCAAGGTGCGCACCATTGCGGATGGTCAAGGATTGCCCTGTGCGGCGGGCATAAAACCAGACCGCAAAGAAACCACCGCCCAGCAAATCCACAAAAAGCAAGGGAATGGAAACAATTGGCGGCAGCGGGACAAAGGTAATCAACCAGAACACCAACGCCACCAACATGGCCACGGCCACAGCAGCTTTGTTGTGAAAACTGATTTCACTCAGCGCGACCCCAGCCAGTGGCGAAAGCGGTGGAGGCTGAACAATTGCCGCTGGTGCAGCCTCTTCAATATGTTCTTCAGGATCGGCGGCGATCAGATCCCCTTGCGGCTTTCCGCAACGGTGACAAAAGCGGGCCGACTCTACTAATTCTGTTCCGCAACTACAAAACTCAGGCACATCTCCAGTGTCCTTCAATGTGAGCCGCGCGGCAAGTTCAACTCTACCCCTCTCCGCTATGGTAAATTCGTGAATTCATGCCTGGAAAAACTTTACTCGTTGTCGGAAGCCCGACTGCCCCTTATCTGCGCCTGCTCGACCAGTTGCCCAAAGAGACAAGTATTGCCGTCGGAAACCGCCCGGAGGCCTTTGAAAACCTGGGTGCTGAAGCCGATACGTTGCTCTATTGCATGAACGCCGGCGTGGCACTGAAAGACATCTGGCATGTCACCAAAAACGTGAAGTGGGTCCATTCCATGTCAGCTGGTCTGGACACAATGCTGTTTCCTGATTTGGTCAATGGCACTGCTGTATTAACCAATGCCCGTGGCGTTTACAAGGAATCTTTGGGCGAATTCGGCATGCTGGGAATTATGTACTTTGC
>JANXSF010000086.1 GCA_025352795.1 Acidobacteriota bacterium | reverse complement strand
ATCAGCCTATGGCCTGTCAGCAATGTGAAACCGCACCCTGTGAAGCTGTTTGTCCAGTGGCTGCCACCAATCATTCCCCTGAAGGGTTAAATGATATGGCCTACAACCGCTGTGTCGGCACCCGTTATTGCGCTAATAATTGCCCGTTCAAAGTCCGCCGCTTCAACTACCTAAACTGGCACAAGGATATGGAAGACTCCACCAAAATGGTGTTCAATCCTAATGTGACCGTGCGGATGCGCGGAGTGATGGAAAAGTGCACGTATTGTGTGCAAAGGATCCAGGAAAAGAAAATTCAGGCGAAAGTGGAGGGTCGGCGCGAATTGCGCGATGGAGAAATCCAGACGGCCTGCCAACAAACCTGTCCAGCGGAAGCTATCACCTTCGGCAACATCAATGATCCCAACAGTGCCGTATCCAAGTTGAAGAAAAAAGATTTGAACTACGCGCTGCTGAAGGAACTGAATCTTAGACCGCGCACTAGCTATTTGGCAAAGCTGCGCAACCCGAATCCGGAGCTCGCATAACATGGCTCAAATGACCCAGGAACTCCTAGAAAAAGACCGGCTGGCGCTGGAAGAAATGAACCAGCCTCTGATCACTGGAAATCCCAGTTATCACGACGTCACCCGAGTGGTTAGCCAAATCGTCGAAGTTCGTACGGCCAAAATCTGGTGGATGGCGTTAGGTATCACCGGTGGCATCACTGGCTTACTTTTCTCTATGCTCGGCTACCTCGTATGGAACGGAATCGGCGTTTGGGGAAATAATTCTCCAGTTGGTTGGGGTTGGGATATTACCAACTTCGTGTTCTGGATTGGGATTGGCCATGCTGGAACGCTGATCTCGGCAATTCTGTTCTTGTTTCGTCAAAAGTGGCGCACGTCCATAAACCGATTTGCCGAAGCGATGACTTTGTTCGCCGTAGCCTGCGCCGGTATTTACCCGGCATTCCACGTGGGACGTCCCTGGCGCGCCTACTGGTTATTCCCAATTCCCATTGCCGATCATGGCATGTGGCAGAACTTCAGAAGTCCACTAGAATGGGACGTTTTTGCAGTATCCACCTATGCCACGGTTTCACTGCTGTTTTGGTTTGTTGGACTGATTCCTGATTTGGCTATTCTGCGGGATAGAGCCACCACCAAATTTCGTCGTATCGCCTATGGCGTCCTGAGCTTGGGATGGCGCAGCTCTTCAGAACATTGGAAGAATTACGAGAAAGCGTACACCATCCTGGCGGGGATTTCTACTCCACTGGTTCTATCGGTACATACCATCGTGTCGTTCGATTTCGCAGTGGCTATTCTGCCTGGTTGGCACACCACTATTTTCCCGCCCTACTTTGTCGCGGGTGCAATCTTTTCTGGATTTGCGATGGTGGTTACCTTAATGGTGATCGCTCGTTGGGTGTTCAAAGTAGAACACATCATCACCATGAAGCATTTGGAAAACATGTGTAAGGTGATGGTGGCTACGGGGACCATTGTTGGATATGCTTACGCCACTGAATTTTTCATCGCCTGGTATTCGGGCAATCAATATGAGCAATTCACCTTCATCAATCGAGCTACGGGACCTTATGCCTGGGCTTATTGGACCATGATCAGTTGCAACGTTCTTTCCCCACAGGTTTTCTGGTTCAAGAAGATGCGAACCTGTATTCCGGTGATGTTCGTGATTTCCATTATCGTGAATATCGGCATGTGGTTTGAGCGCTTTGTGATCATTGCAACCAGCCTGCACCGCGACTTCCTACCCTCCAGTTGGGGCTACTTCCGACCAACAATTGTTGACATTTTGACGTTTTTCGGAACGTTCGGCTTATTCATTACCTTGTTCTTACTGTTCCTGCGCTTTCTACCGATGATTGCTGTGCAGGAAGTAAAGGGCACTCTCGCGGCCGATAAACATTAAGGGGCATCGAACTGTGATCCAAGCATTCATTAACAAACTCCTTACGCCGCCTAAAGGCTCTTTTGGTGTAGCGGCTGAATTTAACTCGGTCGATTCCTTAATGGCAGCCGTTTTACGGTCTCGTGCTGAGGGCTACACCAAACTGGAAACATACACACCCTTCCCGATTCACGGAATGGATGAAGCGCTGGGCAGTAAACCTTCGGTTTTGGGCTACATTGTGATAGCCATTGGTTTGTGTGGAACGGCTACGGCCATCGCTCTTACGTGGTGGGTGGGAACCGTAGCGTACCCGCTGGTTATTGGTGGGAAGCCACTTTGGGCAGTGGAGTTCACGCTACCCATTATTTTCGAGCTGACCATTCTGTTTTCAGCCTTCGCCGCAGTCTTTGGAATGTTCCATCTGAATCGTTTGCCACAGTTTTATCATGCGATGTTTAACTACTCGCAGTTCACGAAAATTTCCGACGATAGTTTTGTATTGGTGATTGAATCCGCTGATCCGAAATTCAACGCGGAAAGGGCCACAAAATTCCTGTCGTCCATCGGCGGGAGCGCGGTTGAAGAGGTGGCTAAATGATGAAGACCACTACCGCATTACTCATCGCTCTGGCTGTACTCACTATTTCGACCGGGTGCAATAGTTCTCAGAATACGCCTTTTGAGATCATCCCGGATATGGATCATCAACAGAAATGGAAGGCGCAAATGGAAAATCCATTCTTCTCTGATCGTCGTGCCATGCGCAAGCCGGTAGAAGGTACAGTGGCTCAAGGCAAGTTGTTTGCTGACGATTCCTACCATCTGGGAGTGGTGGAGGGTAAGTTTATCGGTCGCAATCCTGAGAAGATAAATAAAGAGTTGCTGGTGTACGGCCAACGCAAATTCAACACCTACTGTTCTCCATGCCATGGTCAGACTGGGGACGGCAAGGGGATTGTCGCTCAACGAAGTTTGTGGCAAGTTGGAAATATGTTGGACCCACGGATAAAGGAATATCCCGATGGGGAAATCTATTCGGTGGCCAGTGAAGGCCGTCGGACGATGAATGGATATCGCAATCAAATTGGGGATCGCGAACGCTGGGCCATTGTGGCTTACGTCCGGGCATTGCAGCGCGCAAGCAGTGCGCCTGTCGCTGATGTACCAGCTCAGTTGTTACCGTCTTTGCACTAAGGAATAAGGATTCACGAACAGATGGCTCACGATCATCATTTAGACATTCCGATTGACAGCTTCCGACTTCCATCGGCTACCTGGACGCACGTCCGTAACGTTCTGGTGGCAACCACAGTGGTAGGTTGGGGTGCCTGTCTGGCGGGCTACTTACAGGATCACGATCAGTTTTCCCGATCCTATCTGGTAGCATTTTTGGCAACCATCTTTATGGCCCTCGGCGGGATGTTGTTTGTAATGATCCAGCACCTGACCAATTCGGCTTGGAGCGTGACGGTGCGCCGATTTATGGAATCGTTGATGATGTCGCTACCAGTGGGAGCGATTCTCTTCATTCCTATCGCCTTAAATGTTCACTCATTATACGTTTGGAGTCTTCCCGGCGGCGTGGCTCATTTCAGCGGAGGCAAGGCCAGTTATTTGAACGAAAGATTTTTCGTGATTCGTGCCTTCATCTACTTTTTGATCTGGACGGCACTTTCCTGGCGTCTTTGGGCAATTTCGCGCAAGCAGGACGAAACCAAATCGGCAAGCCTGTGTTATTCAGCGGCCAAAGTGAGCGCTCCTGGTGTGTTTTTCCTATTCATCACTGCCACTCTCGCGGCCTTTGATTGGAACATGTCCATCAACCCACATTGGTACTCCACGATCTACGGCGTCTATTGCATCACCGGCGGGGCTTGGGGATTTTTCGCCTGCTTGATTTTGATCTGCATGCGGTTACGAGCCAACGGAATCCTCACTCATTCCATTACGGTTGAGCACTATCATGATCTTGGGAAATGGCAGTTTGCGCTCACCGCTTTTTGGGCCTACATCGCCTTTTCACAATACATGTTAATTTGGTACGCCAACATGCCAGAAGAGACCATCTATTACAAAGTGAGGATGGAAGGGACATGGCGATTGCTGACATTAGCACTACCGCTAATTCATTTCATTTTTCCGTTCTTCCTCTTAATTGCCCGGCCCGCCAAGCGAACTCTTAGCATTCTTAGTTTCATATCTGTCTACGTTTTGATTGTGCACTACCTGGATGTCTATTGGATGATCATGCCGAACTATGCAAAATCGGGCATCCAATTTCATTGGATGGATTTGGCCGCATTGGTCGCGGTAGTTGGTACGTTCGGGTTCTTCTTCTGGCAGCGCCTGAAAGATGCTCCAATTGTTCCTGAAGGTGATCCAAGACTGGCTAAGTCATTGAGGTTCCACAATGTCTAAACAATTTGACGCCCATCAGCATTTAAAACATATTCCTCCGGGTACACAGTTCGACGATTCCGAACCGCGCAGTGGAAGGATTTTTATTGCGGCTATTGTTTCCGTAGTGTCCATAATTGTGACTATCACGGGTGTTTACACCTACTATTCTTGGTACCGCTCGAAGGTCCTTTTTGAAAGGCAATTGTCACCGGCATCGGTTGAATTGAAAACCATCCGATCAGTGGAAGATCAAACCTTGAACACGTACGGTTATGTAGATAAGGATAAAGTAATTGTTCGCCTCCCTATCGCCAGGGCGATGGAGTTTGTGGCGGGTGAATCGGCTGAAGGCAAAGAGAAATATCCAGTTCTGGCCAAGCCGGTACCTAAGCCGGAAGATCTTGCTGCGGCAGCTGCTGTGCCAGCGCCGGGAGCTGTTGCTGGTGCCATTCCTGTTCCTGCTGCGACGATTCCGGTGGCGCCAGTGCTGCCAGGTAAGGAGAAACATTGATCCGCCAATCCATCTTGCTGCTTTCCCTCTCCTGCGGGTTGTTCGCTGCTTCGCCAGTGAGCCCCGGCACGGTTCCAATGGAACTGGAAGGCGTTGGTATTGAGGAAAAGCTTGGAACGCAAATTGATTTGGATCTAAATTTTGTGGGCAGCGATGGGCATGCGGTTCCGTTGCGTAGCTTCTTTGGCTCCAAGGGACGCCCTCGGGTTTTGATTTTTGCTTATTACACCTGCCCTATGCTCTGTTCTATGGTCCTCAACGGCGCGTCGCAATCGTTTCGCGAATTGCCATGGACCATCGGCAAGGAGTTTGACGTTTTGACGATCAGCATTGATCCTCGGGATGACTGGCAATTGGCATCGAAAAAGAAGGCAACCTACTTAACCAACTACGAACGCTCGGCGACCGGTTGGGATTTCTTCGCTGATTATTCGGGCAACGCCAAGCTGTTAGCGGAGCAAGTCGGTTTTCATTACAAGTGGGACTCGACAAAAGAGCAGTATGCCCATGCAGCGGCAATGTTGGTGCTAACGCCCGAAGGCAAAGTTTCACGATATTTGTATGGGGTCAAGTTCAAGCCTCGAGACTTGCGGCTGTCGCTGACGGAAGCCAGTGAGTCGCGCACCGGGGCTTCTTTTGAACGGTTCCTGCTTTACTGCTTTCATTACGATCCCAATGCAAGGTCGTATGTATTTTTTGCTACCAATTTGATGCGCGCAGGCGGCGTCCTGGTAGTGTTGGTTTTAGGTACGGTTCTGTGGCGTCTGTTTCGCGCTGAGAATCAAAGAATGAGGACAGCACAATGAACGAATGGCTTCGCGCAACTCTTCCGGTGGCGGCTAGCGAACATGCTAAAGACGTAGATTTTTTCTACATCTTCCTGTTTTATTTGAGTTTATTTTTCTTTGTTATTATTGGTGGGTTGGCGGTATATTTCCCCATCAAATATCGCTTGAAACCAGGCGAGAAACGGCGTTCGTCCCACATCACTGACAACTTCTTCCTGGAGATGTTGTGGACCGTGGTTCCCTCGTTGCTTACGTTTGTGCTGTTCGTGTGGGGCTTCAATACTTATGTCGCCTCATTCACAGTTCCCAACGATGCCATGGAAATCCATGTTCGAGGTCGCAAGTGGAACTGGACCTTTGAATATCCCGATGGCATGGCCGGGGGCGGCAAGCTTTATGTACCACTGAACAAGCCCATTAAGTTGATCATGGATAGTGAAGATGTGCTGCACGCATTCTTCATTCCGGCGATGCGCATTAAGCAGGATGTGATCCCGGGTCGCTACGTATACATGACGTTCACGCCGAACTTAGCTGGTGAATTTCAGATTTTTTGCGCAGAGTATTGCGGCAAGGATCACTCCGGCATGCTGGCCACTTTAGTGGTCATGACCGACGCCCAGTATGAGACGTTTAAGACCGAAGGGCCGCCGGAATATAAGCAGATGAATCCGGTGGAAATCGGTACGACGATTTATAAATCTCGTGGTTGCCAGAGTTGTCATTCCCTTGATGGCACTCGCGGAGACGGTCCATCGTTCAAGGGTATTTGGGGCAAGACAGAACAGTTCGCCGACGGCTCAAGTGGCGTAGTGGATGAAAACTATGTCCGGCAATCGGTCTTGGAACCGCAGGCTAAGGTTGTGAAGGGATTTGAACCGATTATGCCTACTTTTCAAGGTTCGCTGCGCCCTGTGGAAATTAACGGTATCATCGCATTCATAAAAAGTCAGAAGCAATAAGGAAGGCCATGGCAGACGTCATTCAACAACAAGTTCAGACAGCAACAATATCGGGCCATCACGAAGTCGATTATCTTAGCGATGGCAATGGCATCAAGGATTGGTTGTACACGGTCGATCATAAACGCATCGGCATCATGTATCTGATCCTTGTACTCACGGCGTTTCTGGCGGGTGGTTTACTCGCAATGGCAATTCGCCTGGAACTACTCACCCCAGCCCGCACCATTATGGACGCTGAAACTTACAATCGCGTCTTCACCCTTCACGGGGCCATCATGGTGTTCCTGTTTATTATTCCCTCCATTCCAGCGGCCTTAGGGAACTTTGTGCTCCCGCTGATGCTGGGCGCTAAAGACGTGGCTTTTCCACGATTGAATCTCGCTAGTTTCTATATCTATGTGCTCGGTGCCTGCATGATGCTCGGAGCCATTCTTACTGGCGGCGTCGACACTGGTTGGACATTCTATACACCCTACTCCACTTCTACCAGCGGGTCGGTTGCCTTAACCACTATGGGCGTCTTTGTACTGGGTTTTTCTTCCATCTTTACGGGGATCAACTTTATCGCCACCATCCACAAAATGCGCGCGCCCGGCATGGGCTGGTTTGAAATGCCTCTATTTGTCTGGGGCATGTATTCCACCGCCGTGATTCAGGTTCTGGCTACTCCTGTTCTGGGAATCACCATGGTATTACTGGTGCTGGAACGGGCTTTCGGAATCGGAATTTTTGATCCGCGCATTGGCGGCGACCCTGTTTTGTTCCAACACTTCTTTTGGTTCTATTCGCACCCGGCAGTGTACATTATGATTTTGCCGGGCATGGCGATTATTTCTGAAGTGATTCCGACCTTCTCGCATCGCACGATTTTCGGGTATCGGGGAATTGCATTTAGCTCGGTTGCCATCGCTTTGGTCAGCTTCATTGTCTGGGGACACCACATGTTCACCAGCGGTCAATCGCAACTGATCAATGGCGTGTTTTCCTTCCTGACATTCATTGTAGGAATTCCGTCGGGCATCAAAGTATTTAACTGGGTGGCGACTATGTATCAGGGTCGGATTACGCTGAAAGCACCAATGCTGTTTGCTATCAGTTTCCTACTGCTGTTCACGATTGGTGGACTCACTGGTCTTTTCCTGGGCTCGCTATCGGTCGATATTCACCTGCATGACACCTACTTCGTAGTCGCCCACTTCCACTACGTGATGATGGGTGGAACGGTGATCGCTTTCCTGGCCGGCTTGCATTACTGGTGGCCAAAGATGTTTGGCCGGATGTATAACGAAAAATTGGCAGCACTCAGTTGCGCGCTGATCTTCGTCGGCTTCAACGTCACCTTCCTGACGCAGTTCGTTTTGGGAAGCCGTGGCATGCCGCGTCGTTACTACAACTACTTGGATCAATTCCAGCCGCTGCATCAATTTTCGACTTTTGGTTCCTGGATTTTAGGCTTGGGCTTCTTCATTATGTTGGGCTACCTGCTTGCATCACTACGTGGTCCAAAGAACGCACCTGCTGATCCGTGGGGTGGCACAACCATGGAATGGCAGGCACTTTCGCCGCCCATCACTCACAATTTTTCAGGCACGCCAGTTCTTACTCGCGCTCCTTATGATTACCGCAACGTGCCCCAGGGAGTTGATAAGTAGATGAGCGTAGTAGAAACCATTCAGCACGATCATGCTGAAGTGCATGATCCCCATCAACAGCATCATTTCGCCACGGCGGAGCAACAACAAGACGCCTCGAAAATTGGGATGTGGCTGTTCCTGGTCACCGAAGTATTGCTGTTTGGTGGTCTATTTGTTGGGTATATTGTGATGCAAGGTCGATTTCCAGAAGCCTGGAAATCGGCTCATCATCATTTGCAGCGGGAACTGGGAGCACTCAATACAGTGGTGCTGTTAGTCTCTTCCTTCACTATGGTGATGGCGGTGCAGGCGGCTAAGTTGAACCGTCGCAAGCAACTGATTGGGAACCTTTGGGTGACCATCATTTGCGCCTTTATCTTCCTCATCGTCAAGTATTTTGAGTACAGCCACAAGTATCACGAAGGGCTGCTACCGTTTAAGGCTTTCTACAGCTATACCGGGCCTCAAGTCCCCGGGGAATTCCATTTCTTCAGTTTCTACTTTATGATGACCGGCCTTCACGGCTTTCACATTCTTGGTGGCATTGCGGTGATGTTGTGGATCTTGAAACGTGCCTATGCCGGTGAGTTTACCAGTCAATACTATACGCCAGTGGATCTCATTGGCCTTTACTGGCATCTGGTCGATCTGATCTGGATCTATCTGTTTCCGTTGTTGTACCTGATTAGCTAAGAGATTCCATTATGAGTTCCCACTCCAGCCATCACGACCACACCAAGCTCTACGCCACAACATTGGGCGGACTTTTGGTGTTGACCGCTATCACGGTAGCGGCTTCTTATGTCAATTTCGGTTCCGCCAATATTGTTGTGGCAATGTTCATTGCCACAATAAAAGCATCGCTGGTAGCCATGATTTTCATGCATCTGAAAGATGACAAGCCAGTGAATGCAGTGATTTTCACCAGTTCTTTGATATTCCTGGGGATCTTTCTCGGGTTCTGTTTACTCGATGCCGATTCAAGAGACAAAGTCGTCACCGGGCATCTGACCTGGGTTGAAGAACAGGATCGCGAAGAAGCCAAGAAGAAAGCGAAAATGTCTCCGGCTGCCGACCATCACGCACCAGCGGCGGAACATCATTAAATTAAGGGCCTGTGCCTCTCGTAATCCTGTTCCTTTTCATCTTTGCGAGTCCACTCAGTGCGGCTGAGTGGATTCGTCTTCGTTCAGAGAACTTCGAACTTCTAACAACAGCAGACCAAGTCCAAGGTCAGCAGTTGCTGCAGCAGTTTGAACAGGTAGCCAACTTCTTTCAGGAGTTGAACCAAACTCCTTCTACCAGTTCCATTCCTTTACGCATCGTCGCCTTTTCGAACGAACAGGAATTCGCCCCGTTTCGTGCGCATCAAGGGGCCTCGGCATTTTTCGATACGGCACCTGATGCCGATTACATCGTCTTATCGGGAACCAGCAAGAACCTTTACAGCACGGCCCTCCACGAATATGTCCACTTGCTTATTCGTCGATCCCATAAAGTACTGCCACTATGGCTGGAAGAAGGATTTGCCGATCTATTTTCCACGTTGAAAGCAGTTGGGAATCGAACGCAAATTGGCGGCATCCCATCGGGACGGAACCCAGATCTGCTGCGGCAGGAAATGTTGTCTCTACGTGTGCTGATCTCCGCCGATAGAAACTCGCCGCTGTATACGGAAAATAACCGAATCGGCATGTTTTACAACGAATCCTGGGCTTTGACGCACATGCTTCGCCTTAGTGATACCTTTCGCAATGGCTTTGAGTCCTTCTTTAATTTAATGTTGAGCGGTCACAACACTGAAGAAGCCCTCCAAGGTGCCTACGGACGCAGTTTGAGCCAGGTAGAGCTTGATCTGCACACCTATCTCGTGAAGGGTCGTTTAAGGCTTGTACTGGTGCCCATCAAGCTGAAGAAGGCAACGGCATTGCCAACCAAACTGGCCGATGTAGATTATACGGTTCGCCTGACATTAGCCAACTTGGCGCGTCGCACTGATCCGGCGCTGGCCATGCGTCAATTGGAACAACTGAGCAAAGAAAATCCATCCAGACCCGAACCCATCGCTAGCCTCGGCTACCTGAACGCTGTAACCGATCCTAAAAAAGCGATGGAAGCTATGTCTCAGGCAATCGATATGGGGTATCGAAACCCCAGGCTGTTCAAAGATTTTGCGGCACTGCAATTGGCGTCGGGGAATTTGGCGAAGTACGTTACTGCAGCCCGTCGGCAGTTAGAACTGGAACCAGACGATGTGGAACAACGCCAACGGATAGCGGCGGTGCTGTATCAAATGACCGATTACGCTCAGGCGCTGGTGGAGCTACAGAAGGTGAAAGTTCCACCACCGGAGTTGGCGGGGCGGCAATACTTGGGGATCGCATATTGTGCAATTCAGTTGAATGATTGGCCGCTGGCGAAGAAAGCTTTAGAGGATCTTCGCAAAGTTTCGCGGAGCGCTGAAGAAAATGCTGCGGTAAACAAAATTGCCAAGGCGATTGAGGTGGGCAGTCGTTAGTTACTTTGGAATGGAAACGACCATTCGGCCGGTAATGGGAATTTCACCAACTACGGCACGGGCAGCGGCGGATTCACTCATCACAGTTGGGGAATAAGTTGTCAGGTAGGCGGCCACGTCAGGAAAACTTCGCAATAGATAAGGGTTGCCCAGCGAGATCAAAACCACCGGGTTACCTGTCTTGATAAAGCCTTGCAGCAACGCGGTGAAATTTCCGGGTAACACTGTGTCGCCACGATAGGCGGCTACGGTGACAAACGCCGCAGTGACGATCACTTCGCAGGTTTTCGATTTTTCCAGTGCTTCATCGAGCGCGCCTTGCAACATTGTGGGATCGAGCAACACCTGATAGGCGGTAGGAGCAAGCTTGCCCATCTCATCCATGAATTGAAAGCCCTGTTGAGTGAATCGTCGTTCGGCCAGGATATAGAAACAGGCATTGCCAGCATTGCGCAGGGGCACCAACTTTTCATTATTGTTGAGCGAGGTGTTCTTGAACAAGGCAACCGCGTGGTTCGCCACTATCTGGGCCTTGGCGGCATCTTCAGGCTGATCCAGCACTCCGGCGGCCACCTCGGTGCTTACGTAGCGATTCTTGAACAGCCCCAACTGCACCTTGGCTGTGAGCAGCTTTTCGACACTGGCTTCAATGCGAGCCAAGCTTAATCGTTTTGACTGGATGGCATTTTCCACGGCAAGAATCACCGCATCGGGATTCTTCGGCATCAACAAAATATCGACGCCAGCCTCCAGCGCTCTGACTGCTGCTTCGCCAGGCGAAAATAATTTGGACAAGCCCTGCATGTCCATGGCATCGGTAGTGACTAAGCCTTGGAATTTCAGTTCGTCTTTCAGCAACTTGGTCATCACGTTGCTTGAAACTGTGGCGGGAATTTCTTCTGGTTCAATGGCAGGAACGGCCATGTGCGCGGTCATGATGGAATCAACTTTGCTGGCAATGGCGGCGCGAAAGGGAACCAATTCCACCAAGTCCATTCGTTCCCGTGATGCGTCGATTCTGGCCATGCCCATATGGCTATCCACGGCAGTGTCGCCATGGCCGGGAAAGTGTTTGGCACAGAGAAGAATGGGATTTGACGGGTCGGAATGGGCGCCTTCAATGAATGCGGTCACGTGCGCCGCCACTTCATTAGGCTGCTGGCCAAAGGAGCGGATATTGATGATGGGGTTGTCGGGATTATTGTTCACGTCGGCAACTGGTGCAAAAATCCAGTGGACTCCCAGCGCTCTCGCTTCTCTAGCTGTCGCGGCCCCCAGTTGCCAGGTGGCACCCAGATCATCTGCCGCATTGAATGCCATGTTGTGTGGGTATTTGGTGGTGTTTGAGACGCGCATGGATGCACCGCGTTCAAAGTCCGCTCCGACGATCAACGGTAGCCGGGACAACTTCTGCATGCTGTTCAGAAACGTAATCATTTCGTAAGGCTGAGCATTGCGCACCCCGGTTCGATCCACGTTGTTGATCACAATCAAACCGCCCACACCCAATTCCACTACTGCATGATGCAATCGTACAAATTCGGCTGACCTTCTGCGGGGAACTTCGCCATAGGACGTCGCAATAATTAATTGTGCAATTTTTTGTCGTAGAGTCAGATTACGGATGGCTGCTTTCGCTGCTGTCTTCGCGCTCACTGGTGCTACCGGAGCAGCTTGAACCGTTGTGCAGGCAAAGACGAAAAGAAGTAAGAATCTGGCTGACACTTAAGAACTGGAACTGGCTGCTTTGGCCCGTGCTTTTGCTTGCACAGCGGGCGGCTTCTTTATTGTACGCCTCAAAAGTCGCGTTACAGAACGGGTCAAATGCGGCACTTCGTTGGTGTTCTTTTGAATCACCACATCAGCACCGGTGTTGTTTTCAGTAAGTCCCAAAGCTTCAACATGCCCCGACAGAAGAATAACTTGCATGGTGGCTTTTGCCTGACGAATTGCTTCAATAAAAGCCAGACCATCTGTTTTCGGCAATCGATGATCGGTAATTACCAAGTCGAAATTGAGTTCCGGGTACCTATCCAAAGCTATTGCTGTGGACGTGGCTGTAGTCACTTCAAAGCCTAATTCGGTGAGGACGCTACGGCGAGCGGCCAATCCACTCTTGTTATCATCCACCATCAGGATGTGTTGTTTTTTAGCGGCAGTTGTTGGCAAGGATCGCATCGGGAACAGTCGAAGGTAACAGAGCTGTAATAGTAAAGTCAATCAGCTTCTATACGACACAAAACGCATGGAAAAAAAGGCTTGACTTTACGGGCTATGGAAAGCCTTATTCCACTTCGCGCGGTGCCGTATAACCTTGCTTGGCGATAACCGAATATTTCATTGGTTTGTTCTTTTCATCGGTGATCTTCAATGGTTCATTGGTTGCCGGATTCACTAACTCTACCTTCAACTTACGAAATTTTCCGTCCTTCGCCTGATTGGTGGATTGATAGCCCAAAGAATATTGATTGCGCAAAGATTCGTGGATGCCGCGGAACACATTTCCCATCTCCCCCATGAAGCGTGGGAAGAAAGCTTGGCCGCCAGTTTCCTTTGAAAAAGTTTTTAATTGATTGTCCGCCTGCAAAAAGTCCAGCCGGGCAATAGGACCCATTCCACCGCGGGCGTCGGCCATGTCCCGAGCCATTTGCAGAATGCTGATGGCGTAAATGGGAACGCTGGCCAGTTGCAGTTTCTTCCGTGTTTGATCAAAGGTCAGCTTACTAAAAGTGTCCCTTCCACTGGCAAACAGCACAATTGCTTTGCGACCTTCAATTTCAGCCATACGGTCGGCTGTGTCGGTCAGTGCGTCATACATGTTGGATTCGGAGAATGCGGCAATTCTTAAACGCTGCATGGCCTCTTGTGCCTTGCGTTTGTCAGTAGAAAAGTCACTCAGAATTTCAGGACGAAGATCGTAGGCCACTACGGCAACAAAATCTTCAGGCTTCAATGTGGAAAGAAACGCGTACGTATAAGTTAGCGTTTCATACCAGCCCTGGCTCCAATAGGATTGGAACAAGTTGCTGAACTCAATCACCATGGCCACAGTCATGGGTGCTTCGCCCATGCCAAAGTTAGAAACCTGTTGGGGCACGCCGTCTTCAATAATGCGGAAGTTGCCGCGAGGGATATTGGGAATAAATCGACCGTTCTTGTCCAGTACGGATACGTCTACTGTTACCGTATTTACGTCACTACGGAAAGTGGGCACGCCTTCGGGAAGTGCGCCGCCGCCCTGCTTTTTGTACTTGGACGGAATCTTTTCCGTCTCCGCTTCTGTGGCGTCACCGCTTCCGGTCTTCTTTTTGGGTCGCGATACGGTAGTGGACGATTCGGTTTTCGGTCCTTGCTGGCCTGATAATAATCCAAATCCAACAGCAGTGAGTGACAAAGCAAGTAGCAGACGGATAAACGGCTTCATGTTGTTTCCTTGGCTAAAACTATAGCAGTTTGAATCTATGGCTGAACGTTAGGAATGTTAACTGGCAAACTCTATTTTTCCCGATTCTTGTTCATGTAAACCTGGAACTTGCGCTTGGCTCGTTCAATTTTCCAATCCTGATAGCCTTGCTGCGCTTTTTCAAAGAGTCCAGGTGCTTTCCTGTACCGTGCAGGTTGTTTCCCCATCTGCGTCTTCAAGAAAATATAACCCCACAACATGCCGCCGAGATGCGCAAAATGACTGACTCCGCCGCCGGAGTCGGTAATTGTAAGCAGGAACGCCATCCCTCCCAAAATCAGGCCCATGTACTTGGCCTTGATGGGAAAAATGAAATTGAAGTTCACAATGCGTTCCGGGTCCATCAGAACAAACGCCAGAATCAAACCATAAATTGCCCCGCTTGCACCCAGTGTGCGGGAGTTCATGGAACCGAACAAGGCATTGGCAATCACCACGGTTATGCCTGCGCCAATTCCACAGAAGAAATAATATTTCAGAAACTTTTTGGTGCCCCAGGCAAACTCCAGGTCAGAGCCAAAAGACCACAGCATCAGCATGTTGAAGATGATGTGCTGAAAGGTCAAATGCAAAAACATGTAGGTGACCAGTTGCCAAACCATCAGGAATTGAACAACCATCGCCGGTACTAAAAGAAAGGGGGCAAATATCTGGTCGAAGTGATAGGCTTGCGCCAGATAGAACAGCACGAACAGTACAGTATTAGAAATAATCAGCCACTTCACCGCGACGGGAAAGAACATTTGCGATTGCCCGCGTGGTGCGTACGGTCGTTCAGACAGTGCCATAAGCCAATTCCAGCATAGCGGAAAATCTGTATGCGACGTTTATTTTAATGCCTGCCTGGTGAAGAACGATGCCGCAAATGGTAGGCACCAATCTCTGAAACTGTGGCCAGAATTCCCCAGGATTGCCAATGCGCCAGCGGTCCGTTGGGGACAGGAAATTCACCGGCCCATCCTAAATCTGCACCAAGTCGCCAAATTGAAAATGAACCAGCGACTACGGCAAAAGACGTGAGTAGAAAACTCCCCACCCATTCCATTTCTTGTTGCCTGACTTTTGGATCCTCGAACGGTAGTGCCACCTGAACTTAGTACTCCTTTAAGAATAAAGATGCAGTTCGACCGGCGGGCGTTTCAAAGTGACAGGAATTATTATTCGTTAGCTGTAGACCCGCCGTAGCGGTTGAGGGCCAAAGAGGCTGCTTCTAGGGCAATCGCCATAAACAGCCAAACTTGCCAGTGAGAAAATACGCCCGATGCAATGGCGAATCCTTGGGCCAAACTCAGGTCAGCAGCAAGTCGCCAGCAAGCCAAAGCGAACGCTAACAGAGCTGCCGGGGTAAGAAAAGCTGCCGCGATGAGGGCTAGCTTTTTGTTCTTGCCCTTCACTTTCCGGATCTGAGAACCTCTGCCGAGGAACAGGCGTACCCTCATATTTTTTTGTAAAGAGCTTACAGTCTACCAGCAATTGAGTTACATTGTCTTGAGGTAGATTTCACTACCAAACAGACATAGTAAAGGGAGAGGCAGCCATCATTATGCGCAAACTCAACACCGCCATTATAGGCGCTGGATTCATGGGCCGAGTTCACACTGAAGGAGTCCGTCGATTGGGAAACGTGGAGGTTGTGGCCGTGGCTGGAAGTTCCGACGCCTCCGCCAAAAAGTTCGCCGAATCCATGGGTATCCCAAAATCCACTGGAGACTACCGAACGCTTTTGGACGATCCAACGCTGGACGCAGTGCACGTCCTAACTCCTAACGCCTTGCACCATCCCATGTCCATGGCTGCGCTGAGAGCAGGGAAGGCCGTACTTTGTGAAAAACCATTGACGATGAGTTCAGCCGAAGCCAAAGAGATGTTGAAGCTGGCTGAAAAGAAAAATCTGGCTCATGCTGTTTGCCATAACCTACGCTATTACCCGGTGGTGCAACATGTTCGTCAATTGATTTTGAGTGGTGAACTGGGCTCTATTCTGCACGTCCAGGGAACCTATTCGCAAGATTGGCTGCTGTACGACACCGATTTCAACTGGCGCATTGAAGCCAAATCGAATGGGGCTTTACGGGCGATGGGCGATATCGGTTCCCATTGGATGGACATAGTGCAGCACCTGACGGCCCTTCCCATTACTGCGGTCTGTGCCGACCTTGCCACTTTCCACAAAACTCGCAAGCGCCCCAAGATAGCCATTCAAACCTTCGCCGGCAAGAAGTTGAAGCCATCGGACTATGAAGAGGTGCCCATCACCACCGATGACTACGGTGCAGTTCTTTTGCAACTGGGGGATTCCGCTCGGGGAGCTTTCACGGTGAGTCAGGTAGCCGCCGGGAACAAAAATAAATTCGTGTTCGAAATTTATGGGACGAAAATGGGAGTGTCCTGGAATCAGGAACGACCCGATGAACTATGGCTTGGCCGTCGTAACGAACCGAACATGGTGCTGATCAAAGATCCTTCGTTACTCAAGGGTCCCGCTGCCAGTTTTGCCGACCTGCCCGGTGGCCATAGCGAAGGGTATGACGATTCCCACAAACAACTCTACCGCCGCTTTTATGCCCGCGTAGCCGACCCGAAAGCTCCTATCGACTACCCGACTTTTGAAGACGGCTTACGCGGGATGGTGCTCTTGGAAAAGGTGCTGCAAAGCGCCAAGAAGCGAGGCTGGGTAAACGTCTAACGTCTTGCCTTATTGGTGGGATGGGCATAACGGCTTGTCCCACATTTTATTTATTTCCCAGCGCCGCTCTGTTAAAATTCAATTGTGTCCCGCTATATTCCAGTTCTCTCCCTTGTCATGATGACTTTGTGTTTCTCCTGCAAGAAATCGCCACAGAATCCTGAAGCCGTCAAACAAGCTGTTATCGAACATTTATCCAAACGAGCCGATAACATGCTCTCTGCCATGGACGTTGACGTGAAGTCCGTCAGCTTCCGTACAGACGGGGCTGATGCCATTGTCAGTTTCCGGCCCAAAGGTGCAACCGAAGGTGGCATGGATATGAACTACGAATTGGAAATGAAGGATGGCAAATGGGTGGTAAAACCCAAGCCAGCCGTTCCCGGCGCTCCGCACACTGGCGTTAGCCCCGCCCCTGGATCCGGAACAATGCCTCCGGGACATCCGGCCATGCCCGGTTC
Source organism: Acidobacteriota bacterium (assembly GCA_025352795.1). Classification (GTDB taxonomy): domain Bacteria; phylum Acidobacteriota; class Terriglobia; order Bryobacterales; family Bryobacteraceae; genus JANXSF01. Next base: position 117,474 of record JANXSF010000086.1, on the reverse strand, counting down.
TTCCGTTCACCCTCAACAGAACTAGGTCAAGGAGACAAGTATGAAGCGCGTTGTAGTTTTAGGCGGTGGACCAGCAGGATCCATGGCCGCTGCGCGTCTTGCCGCCTCCGGTGTGGCGGTTACTTTGTTCGATGAAAAGCTGGCCTGGGAAAAACCTTGCGGCGGTGGCATCACCTACAAAGCCTATTCGCAATATCCATTTCTGAAGAACAACGATATTCCCAAACGATCTATTTCCTCCACTTGGCTGCACTCTCCAAAAGTCGGCGGAGTGCGGGTCGATCTGAATCAGCCCATCTTGATCTATTCCAGAAAGGCGCTCAACGGATTGCTGCTAGACAGAGCCGCATCTGCTGGTGCCCAAATTGAACAGGACCGCATTGTGGGCATCGACAAGCAGGATGCGGGTTGGAGCATTCGCACCCGTCGGGGAAAGCTGGATGCTGATTATGTTGTAGTGGCAACCGGAGCCAGAAATAACTTGCAGGGAGTGGGCACTGCCTTTGCCCCTGCCGATACAATGACGGCCTTAGGCTACTATGTCCCCACCGATCGCGAAGCAATTGACATTCAATTTCTGAAGGATTTTGAAGGCTACATTTGGGTCTTCCCGCGACCTGGTCATCTTTCTGTGGGCATCTGCGGCAAAGGGCAACCCGCTCAAGCTCTGCGCGCAATCCTTGAAGATTACATGCGTCGTCACGATATCCCATTGAAGGACGCTGCCTTCTACGGTCACATGCTTCCTGCCCTGGAACATAATTCCTGGAAGAACAATCGCGTGGCTGGTGACCGTTGGATGGCCGTAGGTGACGCCGCAGGCTTCGTTGACCCCATCACCGGCGAAGGTATTTATTACGCCATCCGTTCAGGCGATCTGGCTGGTGAAATCATCAGTCAGAATCTGCATTCTGCGGAATTGCATCCGGCTATTTATCGCGAAACAATTGCCAAAGAATTCACAGAGGATCTGGCCTTTGGCTCCACCATTGCCAAGCGCGTTTACCTTGGCAATTTTTTGTTCGGTCCAAACCATTCGCGCATGGTGCAATTTTTACGCCGCAGTCCCACCTTTTCAGCCACCATGCAGGAAGTATTCGCCGGCACCATTTCGTATTTCGATTTCCGCAAAAAGCTGCTTGATAATATAAACGGCTCACTTGCCGAAATCGGACTCAATTTTATATTGGGACGCCCGTCGGCCCCATCAGTTGGAACATGAATCTAGAAAAATCGAAAGCCCTCCTTGCTCGCGCCAGCAAATTGATCCCAGGCGGCGTAAATTCACCGGTCCGTGCCTTTCGCAGCGTGGGTGGAACTCCACCCTTTATCGCCAAAGCCAACGGTTCCATGCTCTACGATGTGGATGGCAACGAGTATATTGATTTTGTCGGTTCCTGGGGGCCCATGCTCCTTGGACATCGTCCACCAGAAGTGATTGCCGCTGTGATTGAAGCTCTTGAATCCGGTACTAGTTTTGGAGCTCCCACAGAAAAAGAAATCCTGTTGGCCGAAGAGCTGCAAGCCGCCGTCCCATCCATGGAAATGATGCGTCTGGTTAGTTCCGGAACAGAAGCCACCATGTCCGCCGTTCGCGTGGCGCGCGGATTCACTGGCCGCGACCTCACCATTAAGTTCGAAGGCTGCTATCACGGTCACGTGGATTCCCTGTTGGTCAAAGCCGGTAGCGGCCTGGCCACGTTAGGAACACCCGATTCCGCTGGTGTTCCCAAAGCCTTCGCCGACACCACAATTTCGCTTCCCTACAATTCATTCGATGCCGTGGAAAAGGCCTTTGCCGATCACGGTAGCAAAATCGCATCTATTATTCTGGAACCGGTAGTAGGAAACATGGGATGCGTTGTGCCCACTCCTGGCTGGTTAGAAATGCTTCGCGAAATCACAACCAGGCATGGGGCGCTGTTGATTTTCGATGAGGTGATGACCGGCTTCCGCGTAGCCCATGGCGGTGCGCAGCAGTTGTTCAACATAAAGCCCGACCTCAGCACGTTCGGCAAAATCATCGGCGGCGGATTGCCCATCGGCGCGTATGGCGGCAGCGTGGAAGTAATGTCCGCCGTCGCTCCTATAGGTAAGGTGTATCAAGCTGGAACGCTGTCTGGAAATCCGGTGGCAGTGAGCGCAGGGCTGGCTATGCTGCGCTATTTGCGTGCGCATTCCACAGAAGTTTACAGTCGGTTGGAAATGCTGGGAGCTCGTTTAACTGCCAATCCCCCTGCGGGGATGACGGTGAATCGCGTAGCGTCCATGTTCACGTTCTTTTTCGCCGATGGCCCGGTGACCAATTGGGATACTGCGAAGAGTTCCGATACGCAACGCTTCGCGAAGTATTTTCACCATATGTTGGAGCGTGGCATCTACATGGCCCCTTCGCAATTTGAGGCAGGCTTTATTTCAACCACTCATAGTGAGGCGCAAATCGACAAGACTCGTGCCGCCGCTGCTGAGTTTTTTGAACTGGGATAAGTACACTGGCAAGCGCTGAGACTTACCTTTTGAGGCCAACGATTCCGCCGGCCGTGGTTAAAGCTGAGACTATCCCACTTGCACCACCACTTGGCTCAATCCGGCCATAACAAAATCCTTACGCTGTTCGCTGCACCGATTCGCTTGTGGGAGGAGTCTATCTTGTCAGAAGGGAACAGAAAGACCTAAAGGAGAAAGAAAATGCGCTACACCAACTTATTTGCGATCAGTGCCTTGACGGTGGTTCTGGGTGGAGGGCAAAGTCTCCTCGCCGCTGACGGATTCTTCGGTCGCGGAGGCCACATTGAAATCAGATACGATAGCCGCGATCAGGGCCGCTATGAAAATTCCGACCTGCGACGTGACTACCGACGAGTCGAGGAATTAAGAGCCGACATCAGCCGGGACCGCGCTCGCCTGGATTGCCACATCCGCGAAGGCCGTGAGTATCAGGCCGCAGATGATGCCCGGGACTTGGCTCGCGATCAGAGAATGCTCAATGAGCTGATGGCGCACATTGAACGGGATCGTAACGCACAGTATCGCGACTATCGCTCAATTGACAATCGCGACTACCGTTATCACGATAAAGACAGGCAGTTCAACGGCCAAGTTGGAAACGGCTATCGTCGGTAATTGAACCACATTGATGTTGACCCCCGCAAGGCCCAGCGAAGTTTGCCGGGCCTTGCGGCTTGTTTGAATCAGCGGCGCGAATTCCAAATTGGAATCAACTTCCATCCTGAAAATCCAACGATCAAAATCAAGAATCCCAGACTTCCAACCACCACCCGACTCTTCACCGATTCAGGCAATTCCCTGGCATTCACCGGCAACTCAATCTTCCAACTGGTCTTGATGGTCAGGTCTACTTTAGCATCAGAAAGTCGACGAGCCCGATTGTCCACGTCGATCCAGATCTTGCCCTCATCCGCTATCAGAACTTTCAACTCCCCTTCCGCCTGATAACTGGTTTCCCCAAGCAAGGTTCCATCTTGTGCCTTCCGAACAACCACCTTCACTGTGCCATTCTTTTCGGCCACAGCAAAAGTGAGATTCAACGTCGTCTGGGGATTGGGAACGTCAAACGGCATTCGCACAATCTTGGTTGCTTCCACGGGCACGATCTTGTCAAAAATTGTCGCCTTCTGAATTTGACTCATCAACAGAAGTGCCAATAGAAAGGTCATCGCTTCTGCTGATTCACCTTGCCGCCCACAACCGTCAGCGTGACTTTTAATTTGGCTATCTCCCGTTCTGGAATTGTCATTAGATCCCCGCTCAACAGTAGGAAATCAGCCATTTTGCCAACTTCCAGCGACCCTTTCAGCTTCTCTTCAAAAGCGGCGTAGGCACCGGAAACAGTCCAGCTCTTTAGCGCCTGTTCACGAGTCAACTTCTGATCTGGCATCCAACCTTTGGCGGGGTATCCGGTCAAATCCTGTCTGGTGATAGCAGCATACAGTCCTAGTATCGGATTGGGCTCTTCTACCGGGAAATCTGATCCGTTGGCCACTGGTACTCCTAGTTTCAAAAAACGTTGCGCCGCATAAGCACCGGCAATGCGATCAGGTCCCAAACGCTTTTCGGCCCAACGCATGTCACTCGTCGCATGAGTGGATTGCATAGATGCGATCACGCTGAACTTTTTGAATAATTCAAAGTCGGGCAAGGCTAATGCCTGGGCATGCTCAATGCGAAATCGTTTGTCGTTGACTCCGCCCAGCACCTTGCCATAGGCATCCAAAACTAATCGATTCGCCCGATCCCCAATGGCATGCGTGTTCACTTGAAAGCCTGCTTTTACAGCCTCTGCAGCAACTCGTTCTATATCGGATTGCTTGATTAGCAACAGCCCAGTATTTTCTTTGTCGTCGGAATACGGTTGCCAAAACGCTGCACCGCCGGAACCCATAGCCCCATCGGCCATCAACTTAATACTGCGGGTGGTCAGGAAATCGCTCACCTCTGGGCCCGATTTCAAATAGGATTGCCACAGTGTTCCATCGCCTCCAATCATTCCGTAAATACGCAGTGGTAACTTGTTTTCCGCAATCAGTTCCTTATAAGCCTTGATGGTTTCGGCTGATATTCCAGCGTCGTGCACGGTTGTTAAACCAAGCCGGGCGCATTCCTGGGATGCCAGTAGCAATCGGCGTTTTACCGTTTCAAAAGACGGCTCTGGAATTACTTTCCCCACCAGCCCCTGTGCCCTGTCAATCAAAATACCAGTAGGTTCCCCGGATTGATCATGCAGGATTTTGCCACCGGGTGGGTCCGGTGTTTTCGATGTGATCTTTGCCAGTTCCAATGCTTTACGATTCACCCAAGCCGCGTGTCCATCCACCCTCGTTAAAAAAACTGGATGATCTGGTGCTGCTTTAGTCAACAGAAAATGTGTCGGAAATTGCCCACCCCAATTGGTCTGGTCCCAACTGCGACCTAAAATCCAAGTCTCTGGCTTCACCGTTTTCGACTTCTCGTGGATGGCATTGGCAACCTCTGCCACGGTACGGGTAGCGCGGAAATCGAATGTCTCCATTTGGCTGCCCAGCCCTAACATATGACCGTGGGAATCAATCAATCCGGGAATCATTGCCGCACCATGAGCATCAATCACAGTTGTTTTGGGTCCCACATACTTTTGCACTGTTTCGCCAATAGAAACGATGCGTCCGTCTTTAACAGCTAGTGCTTTAGCATTCGGTTGTTGAGGGTTCATTGTGTAAATGTTGGCATTCACTAGTACCAAATCGGCCACTTGTGCCGCTGCGAATGCTTGAAACAACGCTAAAATGAAGAACATGGAAGATAGTATGGCATACCCCACTTTGGCGACTCGAGCACCGGCTTGGAAAACTGGCATTGCGACGGTTTGCGCAATTCTGCTGGCACTTCTATTCTTCAGCGCCGGCATTTGGAAAATGGTTGGCCCCTATGATTGGGCGGCCAAAATGCGTCAGGCACTCATCCCCGGCTCACTCAGTCTTTTCACGGCTGTCAGCTTCGGCCTGGCAGAAACATTCGCCGCCACCCTATTGGTTATCCCGCGATTCCGTCGTTGGGGAGCCATTCTTACTGGATTGATGTTAGTCGCCTTTATGATTTTTGTTGGGATCAATTACAACACTCTGCGCGGCGCGGATTGTTCCTGCTTCCCCTGGCTAAAACGCAGCATTGGACCGGGCTTCTTTGTGGGCGATGCCGCTATGCTACTCATGGCGATCATTGCCGGATGGTGGTCACGACCAGTGCATGGTTTCAAAACGGCGGGCATACTTTTGGGCGGAATCGCTATCTGCTCCGCGATTGGATTCGCCCTGGATAACGGGCGTCAATCCGGAGCCATGGCCCCCGAATCCATCATAGTGGATGGCAAGCCCATTTCCCTGCACGAAGGAAAAGTGCTGCTCTACTTTTTTGATCCGGAATGCTCCCATTGCGATGCCGCAGCGCGACGCATGGCTAAGCATACATGGGTAGACGTGAAGATCATCGGTCTGCCTTCCCGCGTCCCACAATTCGGTGCTTACTTCATGACATCTACGAATCTGAAAGCGCCGCTATCGCCCGATCACGATGCGCTAAAGAAAATATTCCCCTTTGGCGATCCACCTTATGCCGTCCCCTTAATCAACGGTCGCCAAAAGGCATCGCTATCTCAGTTTGACGAAGCCGAACCGGAAGCTACGCTACGTAAGTTCGGTTTCATTGAGTAGTCCAACTAAAAAAGTTTTAACAAGGTTTTCACACGAATGATAAATGGCTTTTCTACGTCCGAAGGCACGGCTCGATTTGCGTCCCGTTTCCCAGAACATAAACAAAATGGATTTTTTCGTGAGGCGGTGCAGCGCACTGTTTCTTCCGTAGGCATTGGTTCCTATCTGGGCAACGCTGATGCTGCCGCAGACCGCGGCTATGAAGCTTCTATGGAAGCAGCCGTGAAGGGTGGCATCAATTTGATTGACACCTCACTGAACTATCGCAATCAGCATTCAGAAAAGAATATCGGGGCTGCGCTGGGTCGGTTAATCGGTTCCGGCGAATTGCAGCGAGATGAAGTGATGGTTTGCACCAAGGCTGGTTATCTTGTTCCCAACGCGATGCCTGCCGTTCCTCTAAATAGTGACGATATCGTGGGCAAAAACCATTCCCTGGCACCTGCGTTTTTGGCGGATCAACTGGAACGCAGCCGCCAGAATTTGGGATTGGAAACAATTGACGTCTTCTATCTTCACAACCCTGAAACTCAGTTGGGGCATATTTCTGAAGACCAGTTTTATCAGAATGTGGAAGCCGCCTTTGTCCAACTGGAAAAGTTCTGCGACCAGGGCAAGATTGCTTATTACGGCATTGCAACCTGGGATGGTTTGCGCAAGGAAAAACAACTTTCGCTGGAACGGTTTGTCCAAATCGCCCTTGATGCTGGCGGACCCTTACACCGCTTTCGCTTTGCGCAAATGCCGCTGAACCTGGGCATGACCGAAGCGTTTAGCTTGCCCACCCAAAGCCTCTCTGGCGTTCCTGCCAATGTTCTTAGCTGCGCCGGACGCATGGGCATCACCACCGTTGGTTCCGCGAGCATTTTGCAGAGCAGGCTGGCATCCGGATTGCCAGAACATGTTCGTCAGAAATTGGGTTTACAGACCGACGCCCAACGCGCCATTCAATTCAGCCGCAGCACTCCCGGTTTAACTATTTCTTTGGCCGGTATGAGTAACCCGGCACACGTCGCCGAAAATTTGCTGTTGGCCACTGTGCCTATCACTGAACCGGCAACCTATTTCAAACTGTTTCAGGCATCATGAAACTCGCCGAACCGCTACGTTTCGAGTGGCAAAACGAAGAGGAACTGGATGCCAGCCTCGTAGTGCTCGAAAACCTTGCGGCGGTTTATTGTATTGAAGTCGCCAACGGACAACCGTTGATTGGCCGGACCGCCGTTCTAAAACGTCGAATGGTCCGCTTGCTGGGGGAGCGGGTTTCAAAGGCCCAATCCAGGGTACTTTCGTTGCGAGGTCTGGCCAATCAGGTAAGCTATTGGCCCACGCCTTCACGTCTCGAATCGGCACTGATTTTCTATGCAGTGGCCCGCCACTTTCATCCGGCGACTTACAAGAAAGTGGTCAATCTGCGGTTCCCCAGCTACGTCCGATTGATCCTCAATAACGACTTTCCGCGGACCCAAGTAACCACACAATTGCGAGCAACGGGCGGGGTGCTTTATGGTCCATTTCGAAATCGAGTTTCCGCAGAGGAGTTTGAACGCGCTGTGCTGGACCTGTTCCAGTTGCGGCGCTGTCAGGAAGATCTTCACCCCAGCCAGGAACATCCGGGTTGCATTTATGGAGAGATGAATCTTTGCCTTCGACCCTGTCAAACAGTGGTCGGTGTGGCCGAATATGCAACGGAGGCAGCCCGAATTGAGGACTTCCTTCGAACGGACGGGGCAAGTATGTTGGAGAGTTTAGAAGCCCAACGGGACCGTCTGAGTCAGGATATGGATTTTGAACAGGCCGCCCGGATTCACAAGCGTCTGGAGAAAGTTAAGGAAGTGGTGCGCCAGCGCGACCCACTAGCGTTCAGCCTGGAGCATCAGTTCGGTGTTGCTATTAATCGATCTCTTGAACCCAACGTGGTACAGCTTCGATTTCTATGGGAAGGTTGTTGGCGGGATCGCGTGGAATTTCGCTTGGAGCTAATTGAGGGGCGTCCAGTGTCCATGGATCGAAGATTGAGAGAGGTCGTGGAAGGGCTTTCCAAAGATCTATGTCCTTTGGTTGAAAAACAGGAACACTTGTCTTTGCTATGGCGCTGGTTTTATTCCAGCTTTCGCGATGGCGAATGGCTGTCGTTTGATCAGCCAAACACTGTGCCATACCGCAAGCTGGTGAATGCCATTAATCGGGTTTTGAATCCTCAAGCGTACTCGATTCAAAGTCAATCGTAGCTTCGCTTGAAAACTTGCGATAGTCACTGAATTGAATCAGATTTCTAGTTTGCTTGTCTTTCATTACTACTTTTCCTTCAACCGTAACGGGCATCAGGAATTGTTGCCCGCCAATGTCGGCAAAGGCATATTCCACAATGGAAGACGTTGCCGAAATGGGCCAATCTGCTGGAATCCCAACTGCTTCCACCGTGAAGCGCATCACTTGAAAAGAACGCGGATCAATGTAAATGAATCCCTGCATGGCGAAGGTATCACGATAAGTTTTCACAAGAGAGGACATGGTCACTGTGTACTTGGAACGATCCTTGGCAATTTTGTAAGAGTACACCTGAACAGGATTTCCGTTCAGCGTTTCCAACCGCTCCCACTTAAAATGCGTTGCCGATTCCTTTTGAAAGATTCTGCGCAACAGGCTTCCAAATTCACCTTTGGATTTGTAGCCGCCTACCTTCTGAAACGCTTTGGTGGTGGGAGTATCGTTGATTGCCTGTAACTTATACTGCTCACCCTTTTCAGAAAAAGCTACAGACAGCGTTAGCTTGTCTTGAGCCTTCCAAGGATCTGCCTGTTTCCTTTTCATAAAGCGATTGATTGTTTCCGTGCAAATGAAATTGGGTAGCTTTGCCGTGTACTGCAACGCCAGCTCAGTAGCCTTTTCCAGTACTGCCGCATCCTGGGCGGACAAAGGGATTACTAGAAGTACACAAAGAAAAAAGGTTCGCATGATCGTCATTCTTTGATGGCGTAAATAGCCGTTTCACTGCGCAGGTACATCACTCCATCAGACACCGCTGGGGTGGCTATAAACGATTGGTCGGGCATAGTATTCGTGGCCAGCACCTCAAACTTCTCGCCCATTTTCACCACCACCACATCTTCATTTTCCGTAGCGATGTAAAGCTTGCCATTCACACCGATGGGAGAGGATTTTAAGCTGTACGGTTTGGAAAATCGTTGTTGATGATAGTACGGCACGCCGGTCTTGGCGTCCAGACAACTGATCATTCCGCTATCGGTGACGAAGTATAATTTTCCATCGTACAAAACTGGTGAGGCTGTGTAAGATATCCCTCGATTTTGGGTCCACAAGATGGCATCGGTTCCAGTCAGATCGCCAGTACGACCCAGCTTAATGGCCATCAGATTAGGATCGCGAAACCCACTCATCACATAAACAATGCCATCGCTAAAAACGGGAGCGGGGATCACATTCAAGCCCAATCCTTTGCACTCCCAAATTACCTTACCCGTGATTAAATCGTAGGAGCGAACTCTGTTTGACGCGGATACAACGACTTGTTTTTTACCTTCATCTTCCACCACCAACGGGGCAGCCCAACCACTGACTTCCTCCCGATCTACCCGCCAGAGCTGTTTTCCGGTGGACTTGTCTAACGCCAACAAATTGCTCTTCCCCGCTTCCTGATCAAAGTTCAGTAGTAGCGTGTCGCCAGAGAGTACGGTTGCAGTCCCTTCCCCGAATTGCATGCGGGTCTTGGCTTCCTTAAAGTCATCGCGCTTCCAGATCAGTTTGCCGTTCAGGTCATAACAATACACCCCTCGGGATCCGAACGAAGTCCACAACAATTTGCCATCGGTTACAGGGCTGTTCGATGCATAACTGCCGTAGCGTGCGTGGTAACCTTCGTGGGGAGTTGAAACTGCGGCAACTTGTTCCCAGATCAATTTGCCAGTGCGACGATCCAGCGCAGTGACGGTGAATTTATGTTCCACCCCAACTTCGCTCTTGGGCCTGCCAACAGCAACCGCGTTGGTGAAAAACAGTTTGTCGCCCCACAAAACTGGGGATGAAAATCCTCGACCCGGAACATCAATTTTCCAGGCAACATTCTTCGTGTCGGTCCATTGCAGGGGAGCAGTGCCACGGGCCATGCCGTTGTCCAGCGGACCACGCCAGCGCGGCCAATCATCCACGGCAGCAATCATGGGAAGAACAGATACGAGGCAGGCAAAAATAGTTTTCATTTGCGTTTGAAAGTGTATGTGGCGAAATCGAAATCGAACTCTTTACGGTCGGGCTTGGGTTCAGCGGATTGTTTCGGCATCCATTGGGCCATCTCTCGTTTCAGTTCCGTATACTCACCCTTCAGGGCCAAATTGTGGAACTCATTGGGGTCAGCTTTTCTATCATAAAGCTCCTCGCCGCCGTCATTGTAGAGGATGTAGCGCCATTTCTCTGTGATCACAGCATGGTTACCTGGCAGGTACGTGGATACAGCAGGTTGCCGCTTTTCGCGCGGATTTTTGAGCAAGGGAATGAGACTCTTGCCTTCCAGTTCCGACTTCTTCGGCAAACCGCAAAGATCGACCAAGGTAGGGTAAAGATCCAGCAGGCTTACCGGCTGGCGACGGGTCACTCCTCGCGATTTTACTTGCGGCCCAGCAATGATCATGGGGACGTGCGTGGCCCGTTGCCACAACGTGGATTTATGCCAATGCTCTTTTTCACCAAGATGCCAGCCGTTGTCTGAGAAAAACACAATGTTGGTGTTGCCAGCATGCGGGCTGTTGTCCAGGGCATCCAACAGACGACCAATCATCGCGTCGGCAAACGAAATTGCAGCAAGGTAGGCGTGGACCCCTTCCTTCCATTTACCGGCCCGTACAATGGCTTCATGTTCATCGCGACGAAAGGCAGCGAACTCTTTACCGACTTTGGGAAGGTCATCCAAATCGTTTTCAAGAAGCAGCGGCAGATGAACTTTTTCCGGAGGATACAAGTCCCAATATTGTTTTGGAGAAAACATTGGAATGTGTGGGTGCCACAAGCCAACGGCCAGAAAGAACGGTTTGTCTAACTTGCGGCTCAGTACGTTGATACCGAAATCAATGGCCCTTTGATCTCCGTAAAGCTGTTCCTCTTTGGGCAAAGTTCCCCAATCGAACTCACCGGCAAAGTTGGGGATTCCATTGTATGGGTAGGCCGCAGGAACCGGTTCACGTTTGTTCCAGGGGTACCAATCGGCACGACGGTACCAGGGGTCGTCGAAAATCTGCAATTGGAATTCGTCCCATTGGTCCGGTGGGTTGTTGCCTGCAGTGTGATGAAACACCTTTCCGGCACCGGCCACAAAGTATCCATTCTTCTTGAAATACTGTGGCAGAGTGACCGCCTGGGGCAGGGAAGCTCGCCAAAATTGATCGTTGTTATAGATGCCAGTGGTGGCAGGACCTTGCCCGGTCAACAGTGCTGTGCGCGAAGGATTGCACAGCGGAGAAGCGCAATGGGCATCGGCAAACAGTGCGCCCTGTTTGGCTAGACGGTCGATATTAGGAGTCGAGACTCCGGGGTAACCGCCCAGGCAGCCCACCCAATCGTTCATGTCATCCACTGAAATCAACAACACGTTGGGACGTGCAGCAGCGGCATGGATTGTGGGGTTGGAGAGCGTTGCCAAAGTGGCTGATAGGAATTGTCGTCGAGTCATGTTTAACACAATGCTAGTACCTCACAATGGTACCCAATAAACTTCTGGCCACGTTTAATAGGCAGGATGGATTACAAACTCTATTGCAATTGACCGATATGTAGTCCATAAATAGGGACGACCGTGTTGTCAGGCAGAGGTTCGATTTAAGAATTGGAGGTTGCTATGGATATCCTGGGGACCAGAACATTTGTTGAGATCAGTGGGGAACGGATGCTGGAACTTCCGCCTTTGCTGGTTCATGCACACACGTCCATGAAGCGTATGGATCGCGTGGTGGGAATGGCCGAAAAGATGGTGGAAAACGACCTTCTGGTGTTTCCTGCCTTGCCTCCCGATGCGGCGATGGAATTAGAAATGGATCGTCATAGAATGGACCTTGCCATTCAACTTTCCGAACATTACCTGAACCTCAGATACAAGTGGCAATGGGGGGACGACGTTCTGGAATGGATCAGGCAATGCGAGACCACCTTTGAGACCAATCCCCAATTGCGTCCATTGTTGCGGCCTGACCTGTGGCCCCATGCCGGACGTTCCAGTTTTGTACGATTACTGGAAGACAAAGCCATTTCCACCAGCGGCGTGGCCCTGGAAACTGCTGTAGGATTGCGACTATCGTTCCGGCAATTGCCGCCATTTTCCTGCTGCACAGACCAGTTTCTTTTCTACTTGAATGAGAAAATATCGCAATCGGCTTACCAGGCTTGGAGTGCAATGGGACCATCGGAAGCAGCTTCTTTACCTCCCGAAAGGTTCCATTTCGACGTAGTTACCATGTAAGCAGACGGATAACCCGGCATAGGAAAAAGGGCACGGGCGTTTGACTTCTACGCATGCTGATCAGTAGACTGAATGCTGAGCGGATGCTACTTGCTAGAGAACTGGTTACCTATTTATCGCGTCAATTAGTTACGCGCCTTGCCCCAAGGCTGATCGAGGTTTCTAACCCCGAAGCCGCAGCCGAGGTGATGAACACTTTGATCCTTGAAGAGCTGGAAGTCGAGGACAAGATGAATGACGAAGTGCGTGAGATCCTTAGCGAATACTCCGAGTATATGCGCAGGGAAGGTGTCTCTTATCAGGAGATGTTCAAGAAAATCAAAAACCAGATGATCAAGGAGCGTAAAATTGTGCGCGCCGCAGGTCGGGATACTGGCGACGCCATGAAGTTGTCTCGCGATAAGATCACCGACATCTCCCACAAGCTTCTGGAGCGATTTCGTAAATCTCGCGAGTTCCGGTTGAAGAAGGATCCCAATGAGATCCGTCTGGAAATTGTCAAGGGAATCACCGAACTGTTGGTGACTGAAGACAAGGTGGACAAAGCTTCCCGTCTGAAAGTGCGCTCGCAGAAAAAGGACATCCCTGAAGGCAGTGAAGAGTTCGATATTCTTCAGAAGCGCTACTATTCCGAAGAGATGCGCAAGCTGGGCGTCGATGTGGGCAGCCAGTCTACCTATTCAGCTTCGTCGTAGCCACAAAGAAATAAACCGCCTACGTTAAGCAAGCGGTTCCATTTAGAGCGTGGTGCCAACTACTTCTTAGGCAGCGGAATTACCGTAACCTTGTTCGCTTCAATTTTCACCATCTGACGGATCTCGCCGAACAATGGTGAAGAGATGTACAATTCATAGTCGCCTGCGGGGATCAATATTCCCGTACCCATATTATTCAATTCGTCCACATAGCCGACGTATTTCCCATTCAAGTAAATGGCGCCGACATCGCCAGAGGTGACGGAAATGAACGATTCCTTTTCACCGCCACCCAACCGTAAACGGCCAAAGGGACCTTTAGGTTCTGGCAATTGCTTGGGGTGGTAGCTGATCTTGGTGGTCTTGCCGGGGGTGACGGTAATCTTCGCAGTGAACTCCTCATAACGGGGGTCGCGAAACGCAACATCGTGCGCACCTGATTCTACTGGATATTTTTCCGGCACAGTAAAGCGACTAGCCGGGCCGATGTACTTGCCATCGACAAAAATACCGGCATCGCCTGGTCTGCCACGTGCCTTAATAAAACCCTGATCTGCGGCAAACAATTGAGCCAGGGGGAGGGCCATCAACAACAGGGATCGAATACAAAGCTTCATAATACACAGTGTACTAGAACTTGCTCAACGGGTGGAATAAACCAAATAGGTAGAATTTTCGTACACTGGAACAACCCCAATCCGTTTGTGATTGCTCTTCAAAACTACATAGTCGCAGGGCAACGACTGGTATTCAGCCAGCGTGGTTTCCCCGTGATAGGGTTTTGCCAAGGAAGATTGCCAACGCCGCCACCATTCATCGGCCAGTTGTTTGTGGAAATTTACTTGCCCACCGCTCTTCCAATCCACGTAAATTGCGCGAGCCGATTCGCCGCGAAAGACGCCGGGAAATAACGCTTGGCCGGCATCGGGGAAATGGAACACGCTGTCCGCCGGGGTGATGCGTGCCCAGGTATACAGCGCCGTAAGATCAGCACTGTATAACTTTGGATGGGTGGTAATTCCAAGCACGTTGGGAAGTGACCAAAACGGCACAAGGACTGCGACAACCACCAGGACAATAGCAGCAGGACTCTTGCGTGGCACAAGCATCGCAATCAGCGCCAGAATCGCCAATCCTAAGACCAGGGCCGTCTTCTTAGCCATCGGTTCGCTGGGAACCCAGGGTGTGAACATTTCCCAGGTTTGTGTTTGCACGGGGACGGAATAGGCCAGATAAAACCAGAACAAACTCAACAAATATCGACGCTTTTGCGCAGCGCGAATGCCCATTGCAATGCTTCCCAATATGGCCCAGGAGAGGACGAACACCAACGCCCTTCCAAACTGGAGTTGCGGACCCAACGCCCACTTCCCCCATTCCAGGACGACGTAGGAAATGCCCAGCCCCAACGCCCCCAACACTGTCAACCAGCCGTGGAACCAGTTGAGGGATCGCGGTGCAAGCACCCTCAAGCCTCGGGCCGATAGGAGTGCAGCTACGAATAACAATAAATATTTTTTCCACAACGAAGCAAACCACATGCCGATCCAGTTATAGGAAGCTCTCATTCGCTGAAGACTTTCCAGGCTGGGATCAAGCAGCAGGAACAACTGTTGCTTTTCTCTTTCGCCAGCTTGCAATCGGGAAAGGACCACCAGCAGCAGTACCGCTGAGGTCAAAATTGCCGCTACATGCCAACGATTTTTCCGAAAGCTTTCTTGAGGTGGCCAGACAATCATAATCGCCAAAATCAACCACACCGGCCACACCGTTGGCGGATGGAGTAGCAGCGCCAAGCCTGCAGCGACGGCACCCAATTTGGGTCGATCATTGGCAATCCATCCAATCGCCAACCAAAGTAGCGGCAGCGCCATGGCCCGTGGCACCGGCTCCAATTCCCAAACCATGACTGCAGGTCCGTGGACGAAGGCACCCAGAGCAAAGCATCCAACACCGAATAAACTGACTAACGATGAAAGGGTCCAGGCTCGAAAAATCAGCCAGATTCCGTACATCCCCGCAAGTCGGAAAATGAAGTGCATGGCAGGCAACACTTGAGCAAAGCCTAATCCAGAAACCTTGCGGGCACTTAATGCCAGTTCGTCGTAAATCGTGAACGATAAGTGTGGGTTGGTGGCGATCAGGTCTTTATTCAGCAGCGACGCATCCCACAGCCTTTCCAGCATGGGCACGTAAATTTGCGTGTCCGAGGTTAAATAGGAATGACCTGGAAATACAAAATAGCTGACACAATTAATGCCTATCAGAGCAGCCGCCACGGCGAGCGTGGAAAGTCTCATTGCGCCGGAGTTTTCTCCAACTGCTGCTTAATCCAAACGCGTTGCGGATTCAGTTCAAGAGCTTTGGTGAGGGCTTTGCGAGCATCGGGGATGCGATTCGATTTACGGAAGGCCAGGCCGATCCATAAATGTGCTTCGGCTAGTTTCGGATCCAAAGCCAGCGCCTTTTCAAAATCCTTGATGGCCAGGTCAAAGCCGCCGCCAAAGCTGGCTGGCAGATAGTATTTACCCACTCCGCTAGCCACCCAGTTCAATGCCGATTTTGGATCCATGTTCAGTGCCGTATTCACTTCTTCCTGAGCGCAACGCCCGTACTTCAATCCAGCAAGCACATTCGCCGGAATCACCTGGCCGCACAGCGTCCCCAGCAGACGATGGAACTCGGAACGTTTGGCATCCAACGCAATGGCTGCTTTGGCTGCCGCAATACCCGCTTCTGCCGAGGTCCTTGCCTGATTCCGATCTTTTACTTCAAGGGCAACTTCCGAAAGGTAGCTGTGAGCCAGCGCATTTTGATACTGAGCGAGTGCGTCCTTGGGTTTCTGAGATGCTGACGCCGAAGCGGCCTTGGCAATTTTTTCAAGGGTCGGTTTATCTTGCAGATTCCGAGCCTTGTCCAGTTCCGTATCGGCGGCGGCGAATAGAGTAGTGAAGAGTACCAGGATAAGAATGGGTTTCATTATTCAAGACGGGAAACTTCCCGTTGTCCTATTAAAAAGTATAGGCCTAAGCAGGCCAATAACCCGCCATTGATTGCCAAAACTGTGGACACCCCTAAAGTGGGAATGAAATACGCACTGATCAAAGCACCAAAAGGCATACCACCTCGGAAGGCAACATTGTAAACACTCATCACTCGACCGCGCATTTCGTCTTTGGCAATCAATTGAACCAGGGATGTGACAAAAGCGAAGACGGCAATTAGTGCAGCACCAGCGACGAATAAAAGCACTTGGCTGACCCACAAAGTTCGGCTTTGGGAAAAGGCAATCGTCAAAATACCCAACACCACTAGCATGATCAGAGCCAGCATGCCTTTACGCTTTTTCTGACCAAAGGCGGCCACCATCAGTGCACCTGTCACAGCTCCTGCTCCCGATATGGAAAGCAATCGGGTGAAGGTTTCGGCATTCGCTCCAAATACTTCCTTGGTCATTACCGGAAGAAAAGTCATTGTGGGAATGCCCAGAAACGTCATCATAAAAGCCAGGCAAATCAAGGGAACCATAGCTTGCCGGTTCCAGATAAATTGAAGACCCTGCCGCATGCTTTCAACAACGCTTTCCTTGGCTTTGGTGGGGATGAATCCGGGGTTAACCATCAACAGGGATAAGACAGGTCCAATGTAGCTGAGCGCGTTCAGAGTAAAGCACCATTCCGGCCCATATTTGCTCAGCGTGATTCCACCCAGCACAGGTCCAATGATGCGCGCCAAATTGAATTGAATAGAATTGAGAGCAATGGCATTGGGCATGTCTTCCGATTTCACCAGTGTCGGGATAAGTGCCTGGTACGCCGGACCGCCGAAAGCTTGCGCAGTGCCGACAATGAAAGACAGGCAGAGGATTTGATAGACGTGGACCTGATGTGTAAACAGCAAATATGCCAGCACCAGGGCGCAGGTCATTTGGACAAGCTGACCGATCAACAGCACACGGCGTCGATCAAAACGATCCGCCACCACTCCCCCCAGAAGGCTGAACATGAAGATGGGAATTTGCCCAAGAAAGGCGTCCCAACCGAGCATTACTGCGGAATTCGAGATGTCGTACACCAGCCAGCTTTGGGCCACTGTTTGCATCCATGTGCCGATGGAGGAAAAACAGGCGCCAAACCAAAGCAGACGGAAATCGCGGTAGGTGAAGGCTTTGAAAACTCTTGCGAACAAGGAAGGCTCAACTTAAGGAAGCGGTTTTTCACGCTGGATCAGGTGAAGAATATTTCCATCGCAATCGGCGAAGAAAACCAGCCGGTTACCCTGGTTGTTGAACGGCTCGCCCAGGAAGTGGACATTCTTAGCCTTG
Source organism: Acidobacteriota bacterium (assembly GCA_025352795.1). Taxonomy (GTDB): domain Bacteria; phylum Acidobacteriota; class Terriglobia; order Bryobacterales; family Bryobacteraceae; genus JANXSF01. The sequence goes on along the minus strand of JANXSF010000086.1, from coordinate 99,783 downwards.
AGCAGGGCAATGCCGTCGTCGAAATTGTCTACATCAATGGCGAAATGGCGGATTCCCGGGGTGCGCATCTCATTCGCCACAGCATCGCCGATGGAAGGTATTATCTCCAACATGCTGCCGTTTTGCGCGCGTACGAAGAAATTTCCGTCGTATTCAAAGTTGATACGGAATTCCAAATGTTCCGCGTACCATTCAGCCAACTGCTTCGGATTCGGTGAAGCGATGGCGGTATGCTCGAGTCCCTTAAACATACAGAAATTGTAGCAAAAAGGCTTGGTCAGGCTCAGTAAACTTGAAAGCAAAAAACTTTGCTGGATCCGCTGGGAGAAAGTGAATACTCACCGGGCTCCAATGTTTCAGCAGCTTCAATGCGGTAAAGATTAGGAGCTTGTCGCGTTATGGTCAGGCGGATGGGGCGGGCACCCTGCTTACTCTTCTTTCCATTGCTCGGAAAAAACACTTCACGATTCCCGTTTTTCACTTCAAAACGATACAACTCCATTTTTTCAGCGTCAATGTTTTTCGTTTCCATAATGAAAATCGGTTCCGCCATGGGCGTGCGAGCTTTCGCAGCAGCACCAGCAACCTGTCCACCCATACCGTCTTTACGTGTCTCTTCTTTGGCCTCTCCTACATCCAGTGCGACCAATTTTGAAGCGTGCAACAGAAACGGCATGTCGGTGGTGTCTGGACGGGGTCCTTTGTAGTCTGCAGCGGTTAGCGCAGTTTGAAGAAGACACAGCAGCAGGGGAAACAAAATCGTCTGGCGCATATGTGATTATTTTAGCGCCACGGAGCAAGCCAAGTCCTGGGAAATTAAATTGCTACTCAGGAATGCCCAAATCAGCCGCGCCTAACTTTGACATAATCGCTTCGGGGCAAAGTCTGGCAATAAACTCGCAGGCGATCTCCGCTCGCCGTACACGCTCCCTGCTCAGGGCAATCACAGTGTTTTCCAAATGAGTCCCGCTGGGGTAAACGTCCGGAGAATTACGAAGTCCAAACTTCAGATAGATGGGCGCAGCAACTCGGATCAGTTCTGGAATATCGTAATAACGGATAAAGCCGCCAATGTTGTCCGGTGCTTCCACATAAAAATCGATAGGTTTGCTGATGGCTGCTCGTATGGAAGCAATCTGGCTGATCGACAAATCCGAAGGCACGTTGATCGTGTCCGCACCCAGATCTTCCAGAACTTTGGCGCTGGCCGGATTCGCTGGGGCCATCATGACTGACGTCTTGATGATCAGGTTCTTGGGAAGTTTTCCAGACTTGCGCAGTTGCCCGGTGATGGCCAGCGAACCAATATCGCTGATCAGGATGCTGCGGCACCCCAGTTCCACAGCTCTGACTGTTTCCATTACGCCTTGCGCCAATTGATCCGCTCCGCGCATGCTCAGGGCAATGGATTTCCCCGCTGGCGAACTGGCCTGCGCTCCAGTATCCCAACTGGCCCGCGGACCCAGAAACAGATTCACTTCCATCTTCTGCTTGCGCCCGATTTTCATCATTTCCCGAATCTCGGAATCGGTCAGCAGCATAATGCCGCTGCCCTGACTGACTCGGTGGACCGGCACCTTTCGCTTCTTCGCCTCATGCACCACTGCGGCCAGAGATTTAGGACCTTCGGTAGACGGAATCTCCATGCGATACTCGGCACCATCGGCAAACCGCTTGGCCGAACTTGGGACGTCGCTTGGATCTTTGGCTTTTAATCCTAAGGATTCCATCCAGGCTGCAATCTCTTTCATATCCCTTCTCCCGTTGAAAACTCAAATCCGTTGGTGGCAATTTCTGTCCAAAGAATTTCTGAACCATGGCCGTAGTGTTGAAAAATTTGCACTACATGCTCACAAACACTTTCATGCCCGCGTTCATAGAACACTAAAATTGATGGACCTGCTCCGCTCAACACACAGCCCAATAACCCTGGAGCACGCAGTTTCAAAATTTGTTCTAACCCCGGAACCAGACGGGCACGATACGGCTGATGCATGCGGTCTTCCAGCGCGGTAGGAAATGCCGATGTTCTTCCGGTGGTCAGCGCCGCAATCAGCAAAGCGCTCCGTTGGACATTGAAAATAGCGTCTGCTTTAGAATAGGTTTGCGGCAACACCTGGCGGGCTTCAATTGTGGGAAGAATAAAGTCAGGAACAACAATGGCCACCCCATAACTGGGATGCAGTTCCAAGCGCACCGCCCGAGCCACACCACCGGCATCAATCGCGCTGGCCACAATGGAACCAAGTACACAAGCAGCCACGTTGTCCGGATGCCCTTCAATGCGCGCCGCTTCATCCAAAATACGAGCCGGTTTCCATTTCAGCCCTAACAATTGATCCGCAATTACGACGCCTGCGGTCAGTGCCGCAGCGCTGGAACCCATGCCTTTGCCAATGGGAATTTCATTATGAATTTCCATGTAAACAGGGGGCAATTGGCCGCCAGCTTCCTTCGCCACTTGCAGTGCGGTTTGCCAAATAAAATTATTTTCGCCCGGTGCAATCATCGCCGCATCGCGACCAGATGCGTGGATTTCTAATTTTTGAGCAGGGGCAAATCGGCATTCTAACCAGACGCCCAGGGCCAATCCTAACGCATCGAAGCCCGGACCAAGGTTGGCACTGGAAGCAGGTACACGAACTTTATGCATCCGCTTTTAGTTCCCCAACTCCACCTTGCGATCTTCTCTGCAGGATTGATAGGTAGCCAATACCAACTCCAAAGCACGCAGACCTTCTTCGCCCGAAACCAACGGCGTTCCCCCAGTCTTACAGGCATTCCCGAAATTCAGGAACTGGCGTTCAAATGGCGTCAGCGGAATTGCCATTGGGTCACTGGCCCCTGATAGCACCGATTGTTCGACAGGCGCCGCAGGGCCGGAATCGTCCTCCACGTCCCACGCCGTTAGCTTGTCCCCTGTAAGGATCGCCGTGCCTTTAGTCCCGTGGATTTCCACACGTTCGCTATAGCCCGGCCACATCGCCGTAGATGCAGTGATAACGCCCGTAGCGCCGTGCTCGAAACGGAGCATGGCATTGATCACATCTTCAGATTCAATCTTGTGCAGCGCACCTAATTGCCAAAAGCCGACAACCTCTTTTACCCGTCCCACCAGCCACAACAACACATCTACTTGATGGATGGCCTGGTTGATCATGGCACCGCCACCTTCGGTCGCCCAACTACCCTTGATCGGCCGCGAATAATATTGTTCAGACCGATACCACTTCACGTAAGCGTCAGCTTGCAGAATCTTGCCTAGGCGTCCATCGGCGATCGCTTTTTTCAGGAACTGAGAGGAATCGTCGAACCGATGCTGGCTGACTACGCCCAGCAGGATGCCAGCCTTCTTGGCCACGTCCACCATTTTATGAGCCGTTTCAAGGGAAACCGAAATCGGCTTTTGCACTTGCACGTGCTTCTTCGATTCAGCGCAGATTTCAACAGGCTGCAACCGGAAATCAGGAAAGGTGCAGACATCGACGTAATCCACTTTAGGGTGTCGGCAAAGCTCTTCGTAGGTGGCCACAAATTCGCAACCGTGGGTGTCGGCAAACTTCTTTCCTGCATCGGGGAAAATGTCGGTGCAGACAGTTAATTCGTAGCCGATATTCTTGAGAGCCCGGGCGTGCATATGAGAAATAGCACCCGTGCCAATGATTCCAACTCGCATCCCTGTAGTATACCGTTGGTGACTATTTCAGCCCGTGATCTGAGCCACAGATGTTCACTTCCACACCCAATTCCTGGAACAGAGCAGCTTTCACCGCTAAAGCTCGATTGGCCCCAGCGGCGTTGGGCGCGTATACCACTTGAATATGATTTGCCTTGTGCTTGGCCATTAGTTGATTGCGGGAAACTCCATGAAGAACCGCATGCATAATGGGCCATTGGGGCGTGGTCAATTGCCATCGACGAGCAGATTCTTCTGCTGGCAGTTTGACAACTTTACCCCGACCCAGATCCATCTTCAGTTTGCCGTTGTCCACGTAAACACGGCTCCAAACAATTTCCCCTGGCTTGGAACAGCCCTTGACGGTTCCGCCGCCTTTGGCAAAGTACATTGGTGGTTGGCGTTCACTGGTTGTACCCTGGTAACCACCTTCGTAATGGGCAGGAGGGGCAGCACCGGATATTTGAAATACCCAAACAAATTCGCCTTTGTAATCCTCTCCCCAGCGCACGTCGTGCAGCGTGTTTTCTGGAGCATAACCCAGCTTGCGCCAGATTTTGTACGTCAGGTAGCCATCCAGTCCGGCGCATTCATCCACTTCGTTAAAGTGCGGCAACATCTCACCGGCATACAATTCCTGCTTTCCATTTGAGCTGAAAACAGGGGGACGATCCATGTTGTTCAGCAACCCTTCCACCAAGTCCGATGCGGGAGTCAAATCTTTCATTCCCAACTGATACTGAATGCCGATAGTGGCGCATCCAAAATCGTTAGCAATGCGCACCGCCGCTATGTACATTTTCGATTGTTCCAGAATTTGCTTATCGGTCAACTCTGTTTTTTCATTCTTGCCCGTGACAAAGCGCATGCCCTTCTTTTCCAGCCACACGCGCACTTGACCAGCTTCAGCATCGGACACTTCGCGCATGGCCGCGTACAATGTTGACTGGCTTAAACGCTCCTTAAAGACGCCAGTTTTGTGCAGTAGCTCATCAGGAATAATGGCATTGTACATGCCCATGCAACCTTCATCGAAAACGCCCATGATGGCTTTATCGCGCTGCAATTCTTTTGCCATGGAGCTGCCCATTGCTTGAGCAACTTTTGGAAGCGTAAATTTCTCCAAAGCTCGCGCATGGGACAAGTTGTGAACTACTTTTCCGGATGTCAGCCACTTGCTCAATCCTGATAGGAAGAAAGCATCGTCGAACGTTTCACTCCATAGTGTGGAATACTTCACGCCAGCCTTAGTAAGGCAACCATTAATATTCAGCAAGCCCACCAAACCGGGCCATTGCCCACTCCAATTCGCTACGGTCAGAATTGGGCCGCCATGTGTGAACAAGCCCGCTAAAATGTGATGACTGAATTGCCACACTGCCTCCACCACTAGCAGCGGCGCTGTAAGTGGAATATTGCGGAAAATTTCCATGCCGTATTTTTGCGAATCAACAAAACCATGCCCTTTTTCAGCAAGAAAAGGATGTGCCCGCTTCACTGTATAGCCCAACTTTTCTACAGCCTCAATCACAAGGGTTTCCACTTTTAACTGGGCAGGCCAACAGACTTGGTTGGCGGCAGGACGAAGATCACCACTGGCAATCAGAAATACTTGTTTTGACATGATTCTTAGTTAGGTTAGCGGAAAAGCTATGGCTTCTCAATTTTCAATGTCGGATTCGGCCCTGCCAGATCCACCAAACCGCGCATCTTGTTTTGCCCTGCTTTGTAGCGCAAGCCTGTGAACTGCACCTTTGCTCCGCGCCATAGAACTGATCCTTTCACTTCTTCCAAGTCCTCAGCCCCAGTCTTCAAAGAGTCGATAGTGAAACTTCCAATCAATCTTCGTGCAGCCACCCATTCCGGGATTTTTGCTTTCCCAAAAGCCAATGTGCGCGAAAGAAAACTGCGCTTGCGCTGCAGAAGCGGTTCCAGCATGGTCTCCAACTCTGCCGATTTTGCGCTGGCGATGTGCAACGCGAACGTTCCCAGCTTTGCATCGGACCGGTATTCGCCATTCCAATGGATGGTTCCAGCCATAGCGTCACGGGCCACTAACCGAATCCGCTCAGGACCAAAATCGACAGTCGCTTGATTCAGTTGGATAGGAACAGTTAGATCGGGAATTTTCACCTGCATATTGCGCACGTCCATCCGCCCTTGCCAGTGTTGCTCTGCCCCGGCTGCGGTAGGCAGAGTCATGCTTCCACTCCAAGTGCCATTCTTCCAGGTGGACAGCCAGGGGATTTCAGGGGTGGCGCACAAACCGCGCAATTTCTCCGTATTGGGAATATCCAATGAGGTGGTTTCCCATTGATAGGACCATTGCGGACGGTTGAAGTTGTAGACCGCATCCACCGTCACCGATTGATTGCGAGCCAATTGCAGCATAGAATCTTTTGACGTAAGCTTTCCATTCTCGAAAAGCAGGTCGGCAGTAGCCAGTAGTGCCTCATTTTCTTCACCCATGGCGATGCTGGCATCCCTTACAGTCAGTAGCCCGTTCAGGCCATGTTTCGACGATAAACCCACCACTCCCGTGGCGGTGCCTTTCATTTTCCAATCAGCAGGTAGAGCTATGCCCACGGCACGCGCAAACCCAGGTACGGGCTGCATTGGGATAGAAGAAAAAGTGGTCAGCAATCCCCACCGCGGCTGTCCTAAGAAGTTTTCCATGCGCACCTTCAACCCAACTGGATGCACATTTGCATCGGGTGGATCAGTGGAAAAATCTAGTTGCTGAGCGCGGTAATCGATCTCACCTTTATAGTTCACCACCCATTGGTTGCTAGTACCCGGCAGAATGGCCCATCGAGGAATTTCTCCCATTTCCAAGCGACCGCTTAAATTGATTTTCGACAATGGACCAACCAGACGCGTACGAGCAGTAAGGATGGCGTGCAATCCAAAATCGCGACCGGTGGTGAGTCTGAGAATTTCTTCCAGAAAACTGCGTTCCAAATCGAAAGTGACATCCACCTGCGGTTCCGCTGTTTGCAACAACCAGAAGCGGCCACGACCCCGGAACTTTCCAAAAGCCTGCGCCGGTTTATCGGAACGGGCTGGCGATCCAATGAATTGCAATGAATAGGCCCCACTCGAATCGGCGGACAAGGTAATATTGGCGTCGACATCGGTGAAGTAGAATACCGATTTTTGATTGTCCAACTTGAAGTTCACCCTGCCGGAACGAACTTCAATCTCTGGAAATTTGATTGCTTCCACTGTCGGCTTGGCGTCTGAGGTAGGTAGAAACGCCTTCCAATTCCAGTCCCCTTGTGCTCCGCGAGACAGGTTCAAGCTTGGTTCATCCAATCGCAAACTTTGAATTTCTATACGACCCAGAAATAGTTTCCAAATGTTGGGACGAACGGTCAGCGTCGTAACGTAAGCGGATGGTTCAATGCCGTATTTGGGATCGTCATGAATCACCACGTCGCTTACAGTCACCGCAGGGCCAGTCCACAAACTGAAGCGCACCGAACCAGCCTCCACCTTTCGCTGCAAAGCGGCCTCCAGCCGGGATTGTATGGCGGGACGAAATTGGTCGGCCCCTTCATACGAAGGAACATACGCAACCAGCGCGATCAGTGTGACCAGGAAAATGATGCCAATTTTAATTTTGGTCATGAGCTACGCTGGCCAGCAATTGTTGATACGCTTCTGGATCGTCTACATCTTCTACGGTGCGGGAATCGGTCACTGGGACAAGCCGTGCCTCGTGCAAGTGAGTATGGATCACCGTCTTGGCCGACTCATCTACCGATAGCGCAAGCAGTTCCTGCATCAGTTGCCTGGAAACAATACACGGATGTCCACGACGACCTTCAAACACCGGCAGCGTCAGTACCCCATTGAATGATTCCGCAATTTCTAAGACCGTCTGCCTACGGACCGGGGCATAATCCACAGGTGCAAAAATGACTGCTTCTGATTGCAAGGAAACTGTACTTAATCCACATTGAAGCGAACTCAACATGCCCCGATCCGGTTCTGGATTTACAATCAATTTGGCATTCCCAAGGGCAGGGAATTGCAAGTCGGGTCGACCGACCACGATGACTTCAGAGCAGACGCTTGTGAAATGGCCAATCAGCCGGTGAAGGAACGTTTCGCCTTTAAATTCCAGCAGGGCCTTGGGACGTCCCATCCTTGTGGAGGAGCCGGCCGCTAATATGACTCCAGCCAAATTCACTTGGCGATATCCTGGGTTTCCCTTTCCGCAAAGACCGACTTCGATAGCTTGCGCCATTGCGCTTCTGGTTGACGACGTACCGCAATCATTTCCGCAATCACCGACACAGCAATTTCTTCAGGAGTGATGGCTCCAATATCGAATCCCATGGGAGCATGAATTCGTTCAAACGCCCCGTGCGGCAATCCTTCTTTTTCCAACTCTTTAATCACGCTGATCACCTTGCGACGGCTGCCGATCATGGCAATATAACGAGCCTGGGTATTCACCGCCCAGCGCAGCACCAGCATATCGTCACGATGCCCGCGAGTGACAATGATCACGTAGCTGGTATCGCGAATATCCAACTGCGGGAATACTTCCTCGTATTCCTTGGCATGCACCGCCTCGGCTTCAGGGAATCGTTCTAAATTGGAATAGGACTCCCGGTTGTCCACAATGATCGTCGCAAATCCGGCAAGGTTAGCCACCTTGGATAAGCTCTTCGAGATATGCCCTGCGCCAAAAATAAACGCTTTGGGCTGCGGTACAACGGGTTCAACAAAGACTTCCAACTGGCCCCCACAAATCAATCCATTATCGTAAGCAGCATCTTGACCCAAGGAAAACTTCATCAATTTGGAGCGTTCGTTCTTGATCACATCGCGAGCCGTATTCCAGACTTCGGCTTCAACGCATCCGCCGCCAATCGTGCCAGCCATGGAACCATCCTCGCGGACAATCATCTTAGCGCTTTCGTAGCTGGGAATTGACCCATTCACCTGCACAATGGTGGCAACCGCGCACTTTTGCCCCAACTTGCGAAGTCGAACAATTTCATCAAAAATGTCCATTCCTTTCGATTTTAGCTTACTGGGAAAACCAAAGTTCCATAACTTTTTTACTAAGAAGGCTAAAGTCCTAGCCTTAGCCAGACGATTCAATACCCAGTGAGGTAGAAATGCTCAATCAGACAACACCGGAAAACGTCGTAGACATCAATTCTTATCTGGCTCAACCAATTTCTTCAAGCCCCAAACCCGCTTCTAGTGCTGACATTTCTGCAAAGAACGTTGCAGATTTGGCGCAAACCAACAAAAAACTGGTCACTGTGGTCATGGGAATGACGATTATGATCGGTTTAGTGGCCTGTATTGCCTATCTAGCAGGTCGGGCAATGACCATCGCACGCTCCAATGGCAGTCAACCAGTAATCCAGCGAGCAGCACAGTTGCCAATTGTAGTGGATTCACCCAAAGTGATGACCCCAAAATCGGACAGTCCAATCGCCCTACCAACCCAAGCAGTAGTGGCAGTTCCGGCGAACTTACCTAAAAATGAAACCAAAACCGCAAGTGTCCCCGTTACCGGTACATGGTACGTCCAGGTTGGATATATCGAAAAAGATCAAGCTGGCGCATTCCGGCGGGATTTAGAACAGAAAGGTTTTACATCTTTCGCGATTGCTGGCGATACGCCTACTTCCAATCGGATACTGCTCGGTCCTCTGGCCGATCCCATTGCCCGCGCTGCCATGCAACAACGGTTGAAGATGGCCGGGTTTGAATCGTTCCAACGCCGATACTAACCGACTTTCAGTTCTCTCAAGGTAGTTTGTTCCGCTTTACTCAATTTTCCTCCTGCGAGGCCCGTTGTTTGTTCGTCAAAAGCGAATGAACAGCGGGCATTTTTTTACGCCAGAAGGTCTTTCACCACACGGCCATGCACGTCCGTCAGGCGGAAGTGTCGACCCTGAAACTTATAGGTCAGCCGAGTGTGATCAATCCCCAGACAGTGCAGCATGGTCGCATGAAGGTCGTGAACATGAACCGGGTTGCTGACAATGTTGTAACTGTAATCGTCGGTTTCACCATAGCTAAGCCCTGGTTTGATTCCTCCACCGGCCATCCAAATACTAAAGCACCGGGGGTGATGATCGCGCCCGTAATCGTCGGGGGTGAGTTTCCCCTGGCAGTACACAGTACGACCGAATTCGCCTCCCCAGACCACCAACGTTTCATCCAAAAGACCACGCTCTTTCAGATCCTGAATCAAGCCCGCCGAAGCCTGATCCACGTCGTAACATTGCCCTTTGATGGCCGGTGGAAGATTCACATGATGATCCCAACCGCGGTGGAAAAGTTGCACAAAACGCACACCCCGTTCAGACATGCGACGCGCTAACAGGCAGTTGGCGGCAAAAGTTCCGGGCTTACTTGCCTCAGGCCCATATAATGCCAGGGTGTGAGCCGATTCCTTAGAAACGTCCGTCAATTCCGGCACAGAGGATTGCATCTTGAATGCCATTTCATACTGGGCGATACGAGTGGCAATTTCAGGGTCGTGAAACTCTTCCTGCTTCAGTTGATTTAATTGTGCAAGGTCGTCTATGAAGCGGCGTCGATCCGCTGGGCTAACTCCTTCTGGATTGGTCAGATAAAGAACTGGATCGCCTTGGGACCGGAACTTTACGCCCTGGTATTTGCTGGGTAAAAAACCGCTGCCCCAAAGTCGGTCATAAAGCGGCTGATCGGCGGAACGTCCTGTGCCTTGGGATACCATCACCACAAATGCTGGCAGATCCTTGTTCTGGCTTCCCAATCCGTAGCTGAGCCAGGAACCAATGCTGGGGCGTCCGGCAATTTGGAATCCTGTCTGGAGAAACGTTACGCCAGGGTCGTGGTTAATCGCTTCGGTATACATCGACTTCACGAAGCACAACTGATCGGCCACTTTGGCGATGTGAGGCATTAAATCGCTCACCCAAGCTCCCGATTGGCCATGTTGCCTCAATGGAAAGATTGTTTGCGCCACGGGGAAGCTTGCTTGCGTGGAGGTCATACCGGTAAGCCGCTGTCCCTGTCGAATGGATTCGGGAAGTTCAGACCCATGCAGTTTTTTAAGCAACGGCTTGTGGTCAAACGTTTCGAATTGCGATGGGGCCCCGGATTGAAACAGATAGATAACCCGTTTGGAATTGGGTGCAAAATGGGGCGCAATGCCTTCACTTTCAGCATGAAGCAGTGTGGCAAGCGCCGTAGCACCCATTCCCCCGGCAGCGCTTCCTAAAAAATGGCGGCGAGATTCGTTCATAGTCTATTCCTTCGACACTACTTCGTCCAAGTTGAGAATCAAGCTGGCAACGTGAGCATAGGCCGCCAATTCTTCCATTTTCAAGCCCGGCTTAACTGGTGAATCGCCTTGCTTCAGCATCGCCTGGGCGTCGGCAGGCTTTGTCTGATAGCGGTCCAGTGCTCGCTGGAAATTTGCTTCAAGAATGGACAATTCCTTCAGACTTGGCGTTCGTGCCGTAGCCAATTGAAAGGCGAAGCCAATGCGGCTTGCAGCAGTTGATCCCCCTTCCACCATCATTCTTTCGGCAATCTTGCGCGATGCTTCCAGATACGTGACGTCGTTCATCAAATTCAAGGCTTGCAGTGGCGTATTGGTGCGCGTTTCCCGAACCGTACACGCTTCGCGTCCCGCAGAATCAAAGTTCATCATAAAGGGCGGTGGAATGGTCCGCTTCCAGAAGGTATAGAGGCTGCGGCGGTAAAGTCCTTCCCCTGTATCGGGTTTGTAATCGCCGTCATTGGATAGCTCCTTCCAAAGTCCGGCAGGTTGGTAGGGTTTGGCCGATGGCCCACCTTGCTTTTCAACCAATAACCCTGAAATATAAAGCGCCTGGTCCCGCAACATTTCAGCAGACAGCCGTTGCCGGGGTCCCCGCGCCAGCATCCGATTTTCTGGATCATTTGCAATCTGTTGATCTGTGGAACGGGAACTTCGCTGGTAAGTGGAGCTCATCACCATTGTTTTTAGAAGCCCTTTGACGTCCCATCCACTGCGGATGAATTCTGTGGCCAGGAAATCCAATAGCTCAGGGTGGGATGGCCACTCGCCCTGCGAACCAAAGTCATCCACCGTTTTCACAATGCCGATTCCAAACATCATTTGCCAGAATCGGTTTACGGCCACTCGGGAAGTAAGCGGATGTTGCGGATTGGTCAACCATTGGGCGAATCCCAGACGATTCATTGGGGCGCCCGCAGGCAATGGTGGCAAAGATGCCGGCACGCCACGTTCTACCTTGGTTCCGGGGCGATCATATGCACCACGAACTAAAACGTGGGTAGCGGGACGGTCTGGCAGTTCCTGCATCACCATCACAGAAGGCAGCGATTCTTTCAGCTTAATCCCCTCTTCCCGCAGGTCGAAAGCGGTTTGCCACACTTTGGATAATTCTGGCGAAGCTGCTTTGTCCATAAAATAAGTAGAAAGTTTTGCTTGCTGCGCTGGTGTTCGATTTCCTTCGGTCAGAAGGGCAATTTCGTTCACCGTTTCACCAGATGTTAGAGCCATCAGCTCGTTGTCATAGAGTGCCGTTGTGAACACGCGCACATCGCCGATTTCGCCTGTAAAGCGCGTTCCAGCCCCTCCGCCAACATAGAATGGGGATGCCGTAAAGAAGGATTGGTTCAGCATATCCAGTAAAATCTTCAGCTTCTGTTGTTTCCCATCGACATAAATTTTGACGCCTGCAGCCAACCTGGTAGCGTCGTATGAAACTGTCACCTGGTGCCACTGATGCAGCGTCAGCGATTGCTCCGTTTCCACACGGAGCGCGTCATCCAGCCAACGTTGCGTCATGTGGAACTGTAGCTTTCCGTCCACCATATGAAGGCCATAGCCGATCTCCTCGGAAACATCTTTGCCCCGGGAAAATATGGCTCCGCTAGCGGCATCCGCCTTCATTGACAAAGAGACAGTGAACTTGTCGAGGTATCCGAAAGCAGCAGTTTGCAATCCCGCGTCATGCTGCCGTTTCCCGTCAAAGTGACCTTCCAATCCTGGCAGCGGCAGATGCACCTGCAAGGCTCGGGAAGGTGCCCAGGGGATTGGCGGATGAGCCTTTTCCGCCCAAGTTCTTTCCGCCTCTTTGATCGCTGGTAAGGCGAGGAGAAGTTTCTGTTCGGCAGGAATTATCCGCGCTTCGAGGGACGCCAGTTGACGTTCCTGTTCTGGAGTTGGAGCGGGGATATACGGGGGCGTGTTGCCGTATTTAATATAGCGACCCCACTCGCCAATATTGTTGAAGAACGCGTAAAGTTGGTAATACTCTTTTTGGGTCAGCGGATCGTACTTATGATCATGGCAGCGTGCACATCCAAAAGTCAGTCCCAGAAACACGGTCGATGCCGTATCAATGCGATCCACCACGTACTCAACGGCATACTCTTCCGGGATAATGCCACCTTCGGAGTTGCCACGATGATTGCGATTAAATCCTGTAGCGATCACCTGGCTGCGTCGGGCATTGGGGATCAGGTCGCCAGCCAATTGTTCCGTTAGAAAATCGTTGTAAGGCTTGTTAGTATTGAAAGCGTCAATCACCCAATCACGCCAACGCCACATGTTGCGTTCGCCATCGCTCTGGTAACCGTTGGTATCGGCATAGCGTGCGGCGTCAAGCCACCGAATGGCCATGCGTTCCCCGTATCTGGGGGAACTTAATAGACGGTCCACCAGCTTGGCATAAGCCTGGGGATCTTTATCGGCCAGGAAGGTGTCCACTTCTGCAGGGGTGGGTGGAAGCCCGGTCAGATCGAAACTGACGCGGCGCATGAGACTGGCGGGGTCGGCTCTAGGGCTGGGTTTGAGGCCTTCTTTTTGAAGACGAGTTGCAACGAATTGATCGATGGAAGCACTGCGGTCGCTCACTTTGGGCGGCACCAGCGACCAGTGTTTTTCCCAGCGTGTCCCTTCAGCAACCCAATTTTCCAGGGTTGTTCGTTCGGCTTCGCTCAGAGTCTTAGTTGCGTAAACCGGAGGCATGCGCAAAGCCGGATTGGTGGACCGAATGCGATCCACAATGATTTTCTTATTCAGATAAGTGGCACCAGCTTCCGTATCCAGGCGCAGTTTCGATTTGCGGTTAGCTTGGTCTGGACCATGGCAGGTGAAGCATTTATCGGAAAGGATGGGCCGAACGTCGCGGTTGAACTCAATGGCGGAAGTTGCGCTGAAGGCAACTGACATCCACGCAACTAGTAAGAAAGCCCTCATATTTCACCCATAGGCATTGTATAAGATATGGGGATGAAGGTACATTTCGTTTTCTTCGTTCTGTTCGCCGTCGGTCTCAGCTTTGGGCAACCGCCAACTCCCGTAGGCGCCCCAGAGCCCTTCGCCGTGTTGCGACAATTTCTAAATTTGACCAACGATCAATACACGAAATTGGCCCAGATTCAAACCGACTTTGGCCGCTTGGTGGAGTCCAAGCGCGATCGGGTGGGACAGGTTAATTTTGAGATCAATCAGGAGACAGCGAAATCGTCACTCGATGCCAGTGCGCTGGGCGTTCGGTATTTGGAGTTGGAAGTGATTTGCAGAGAAGTGGTTGGCGCGTCGGCAGCACTGAGTAAGAGCAGCTTGGCAGTGCTGACCGATGTTCAAAAGGTGAAACTGAAGCAGTTGGAAGATGCCATGAATCTTGGCCGGGCCATTGCTGAGGCTCAAAGCTTCAGTTTGCTATCCAATTCTGGAAGCACAGTCATTGTGGGTACAGGGGGTTTCGCATCCTTTCTCTTAGGGCCCGCATACCTTGGTTTGCCTGGTTGCCGATTCACAGGTTCTGTTGGAATTACTCCATTCATTGCGATTCCGTAAGGCACGCACATCAAGCGGAACGTTTTAACCGATATCCCTACTAGCGCCTAGCCGTGGCCCAGCTTCATAAGCCACGCTAAACCGAATATGGTGCCCATAAAACAGCCGAAACAGTACAGGCCGTAATACAGCCGTTCTTTGTCAGTCTTCTTGGTGACAATCCCCAGCACTACAGAGATCACCAGGGCAAACAGGATCGTCGCCTCAAAGTGTGTGAGAGAAAGTTTCATTTAGCTTTTCTTCTTCGTGGCAATTTCAAAAGCATCCACCATGGCCAGAACGTTCATCAACCCTGCGCCAACCAGAAACTTGGTTCCATAATCGTGCACATGCCCGGCGACATCTGGTTGTGTATAACCCATCCAGACGGCTAGGAAATAAAAGATGCCGGAACACATGTCCGCAAAGTACCCACCCCAATAAATAAGGGTGGTCAACAGGTCGCCTGATTGCGGTTCAAAGAAAGCCCCACGCATCAGCAGGCCAAGCAGAAACGTCAGCAGAACACTTCCCATCAGAATGGCACCTCGGCCATATTGCTTTAATAAAAAGTGACCACCACCAGGGATGATCCAGGAAAGTGCCACGGCTGGCAGCCACGCCGATATCGGCACGGAAGGTTCAGGATTTGTTTGCGATTCTGCCATAGTTTTCACTTCATTGTATCGCAAGTAGAACGGGGTATCCTTCCAAAAACGCAGTGGTAAGCCTATCCGAGCCGTGACCGCGAGGGAGCGGATTTTGAGATTTTCATTACCTTCGCTTACGACTTGCGACAGCATCCGCTCCCTTGCGGTCACGGCTCGGTATCGGATATTCGGTCAGGTCGACCGGATGCGGATTCTCTGATATTCCACCCAACGTGGTCCGTCGTGAGCCTGCAATAAAATCATTCCGGCATCCGTTCTTTCCAAAGTGTTGTAATCCACAACAGTCTCTCCGTTGATTCGAATCAGGCAATGCCGATCCTGCACATGAACTTGAAACAGATACCATTCTTCGGGTTGAATGCGTGGATATTTGGCGCGCCGCAATCCGTACAGCGAACCAGTGGGATAAACGGCACCTTCCACGTCGTGAAGTTGGATTTCATAGTGTGGTTCGCTGCCAGACCCTTCCGCCCGAAAGAAGACCCCACCGTTGGAATGTTTGCTGGCGCGAATGTACATTTCCAAATCGAAATCCTTGAAGCGCTCTTTGGTTCCCAAATGGCCCAACCCGTCGCCCCGCAGCACTTCGCCAAAAGTTTGAAAGCGAGGTTTGCCTTCAACTACCTTCCATAAATCTAGATGAGAGGGCGCGCCATACAGCGTTTGCCACTTCACTTTCGAAGGAAGGGTTTTCAAATTCAAATTGCGAAATCGGATGGGGTAGGAAAGTGACTGCAAGCCCAGGTATCCGCCACGCAGGCGATAGCGAAGTTCAGGGTTGGACTCCACATTCAGATCTTGCACCAGCTCCCCGTTTGACCAGACTTTCAGGGTGGGCCAATCCATCACAATCCGCATTGAATTCCAATCGCCCTTACTTTTCACGTTGACCAATTTAGGGGCCACCAATGGGAAGATTGACCCCATGGATTCCGGCTTGGGCTCTTCCTGCTTGTGAAAGAGTTTAATGGCAAAGCCAGATTCCTGGGGTGGCCCGTAGCGTGGAGCGTTAATGTAAATGGCGGAATCTATCCAGCCTTTGATGTAAAATTCACAACTGAATTCGAAATTTTCCAGCTCTTCGTTGTATCGCAACCAGGTGGGGGAATTGCCCGCGTCGCTGACACAAATTGCACCATCGGACACGTAAAAGGCCGATTTCGGTCCCTGCTCCACACTCCAGCCGTTCAGTGTTGTGCCGTCAAAGATAGCGTGGCTTGTCGGTTGGGCCATGGCCGCTACCGGAACAAGGCAGGTTGCCAGAAATTCGCGTCGTCGCATTTCTTTCCATCATAGCGTTGCGCCACGTTATGATAATGGTCCTATGGATCGTCGAAACTTTCTCCGTCACATTGCCGGTGCCGTTGGCGCTGCGCCTTTCACTTTAGCGGCCAAAGATCCCCGGCCAAACATTGTTTTGATGATGGCCGATGACATGGGTTTTTCCGATATCGGATGTTACGGATCGGAAATTGCCACGCCGAATCTGGATCAACTGGGTCGGAATGGATTGCGTTTCACGCAGTTTTACAACATGGCCCGCTGCTGCCCAACCAGGGCGGCACTGCTTACGGGGTTGTATCCGCACGAAGCAGGCGTGGGGCACATGGTGTTCGATCATGGATACCCGTCGTATCAAGGATTTCTCAATGACAAATGCGTGACCATAGCCGAGGTCTTGAAGCCTGCCGGTTATCATACGGCGATGGCGGGCAAATGGCATGTAGGGGAAGACCGTCCGCATTGGCCGACGGACCGCGGCTTTGAGAAATATTTTGGATTGATCAACGGTGCCAGCAGCTATTTCCAATTGGACGAAGGCAGAACCATGGCCATGGATGACCAACCGTTTACGCCTCCAGCCAAAGGCTTCTACATGACCGATGCCTTCACGGACAAGGCTGTAGAATTTGTGGATACATTCGGCAGACAAGACCAGCCGTTCTTTCTCTACTTGGCCTTTACATCCCCGCATTGGCCGCTACACGCAAGGCCTGAGGACATTGCCAAATATCGTGGAAAGTACAAAGAAGGCTGGGATAAACTTCGGGAACGTCGGCTACGGAACATGCAGGAAATGGGGCTGGTGAAAAAGAGTTGGGGAATTTCTCCGCGCGATGAAAAGGCGCCAAGTTGGGAGGATGAGAAAGACAAAGATCAACGAGATCTGGCGATGTCTGTCTATGCCGCACAGATTGATCGCATGGATCAAAACATTGGGCGCGTAGTAGGCAAACTGAAAGAATTGGGGATCATGGACAATACCTTGATCCTATTTTTGGCTGATAACGGTGGCTGCGCGGAAGAAGTGCATCGGGGCAAGGAAGGTGCGGAAACGGGTACCGCAAATTCTTACGATAGTTATGGCCTGCCTTGGGCCAATGCATCCAATACACCGTTTCGGACATTCAAACATTGGGTACATGAAGGAGGCATTTCCACACCTCTCATTGCCCACTGGCCGAAGGGAATTGCTGCCAAGGGCAAGCTGAATCACGACCCAGGACATTTGGTAGATGTGATGGCTACTTGCGTCGAGGTGAGTAAAGCTAACTATCCGTCAACATTTGGCGGTAAACAAATTCAAGCGATGGATGGCGAAAGTCTTCTCCCCATATTTAAGACGGGCAAGCGGCCAGAGCGCAAGCCGATTTTTTGGGAGCACGAAGGCAATCGTGCAGTGCGGCAAGGCAAGTGGAAGATTGTTTCAAAGTTCCGTGGTGGATGGGAACTATACGATATTGAAGCTGATCGTAACGAACTCACTAATTTGGCGGCGAAGCAGATGGATCGGGTGAAAAAGATGGTCGACCTTTACGATGCGTGGGCCACCAGAGCGGGCGTGGTTTCTTACGAAAAGCTGATTCCAGCCGCTAAGAAAAAGGGGAGCGCATGAATCGCCGCAGTATGATGGGGGCCATTGCTTACAAGGTGGTTGGGATGCCCATGCAGGTGAAAGCGGCTGCTGCCTATGATCGCATTCGTTTGGGATTCATTGGGTCAGGACTTCGCGGGTCACAATTGTTGACCGATTTTATCAAAGCGCCTGGAGTGACCCCCGTAATGGTTGCCGACGTTTATAGTGGATGTCTACAGCGGGCGAAGGAACAAACCGATGGTGAGATTGAAATCACCAAAGACTATCGGGCTGTGCTGGATCGCAAGGATATTGATGCCGTGGTGATTGCCACTCCCGACCACTGGCACAAAAAGATGACGTTGGACGCATTGGCAGCAGGCAAGCATGTCTACATTGAAAAACCGCTGACGTGGTCTATTGAAGAGGGTCCAGAGATCATAGCGGCGGCAGCGGCTTCTAAAAAGTTGTTGCAAGTGGGCAGTGGGGCAAAGACTGCGGCAGTTACCGCCAAGGCCAAAGAACTGGTACAGAGTGGAGTGTTGGGGAAGATCATGCAAGTGAAGATGGTCAACAATCGCAACAATCCAGAGGGCGCTTGGATCTACCCTATCCCGCCCGATGCTTCCGAGACGACAATTGATTGGGCTAGATTCCTTGGGGATCGACCGAAGAAATCCTTCGATCCGAAAGTGTTCTTCCGCTGGCGTTGTTGGTGGGAATATTCCGGCGGCGTGGCTACTGATCTGTTCGTCCACATGACCTCGCAACTGCACGAAGTGATGTCGGTTGAAGCGCCCAATTCCGTGGTCAGCCAAGGCGGATTGTTTCGATGGAAAGATGGGCGGAGTGTTCCTGATTACATGTCTTCCATCTATGAATACCCTGGATTCCTGGCTGAACTTTCCGTGAACCAGTGCAATGGATACGTGCCCCGCACGATGTATGTTTTGGGCACGGAAGGGACATTGGAATTGAGTGCGGGTAAAGTGGTGCACCACTTTGAAGCCAAGTCAGAAAACGTGCAGCGATACGGCAGTGTGTCTTGGCCTAAGGCGCAAAGAGCGAAATACCTGGCCACGCGCAAGCCAACCGCTGCCTTTGAAAAGCCTCGTGAAGTGAAGATTGAGCAAGGCCCTTCGCATACCGATCTGTTTCTGGTTTCACTACGCGAGAGCAAACCTAGTGTCGAGGATGCCAGGGAAGGGCATCTGGCTGCAGGTGCAGTGCACTTGGCGAATATGGCGTACAAGAGTGGACGTCGGATGACTTGGAATGCGAAGACCAATGTGGTGCTGTGAGTGAGACTTGGCATCCCGGGCTTGGCAGGCTGAATGTCTAATGCCGCATAGTTTTCCTGGAATCAGACAGGTTCGAGGGTGAAAAGACCGCTCCCTCGCGGCCACGGCTCGGTAGAATCATTTCGTTACCGAGCCGTGACCGCGAGGGAGCGGTTTTTCAAAAGCCTGATACGCTTCTCTCCAACACTTGAAGCCGTCCGATTGAGGGGAAACTTTGCGGTAATGGGCTGAAAGCATGCCCCACAAACACAACTCCAGGTCGAGTGAAAATTAGCGAATTTAGTGAATGTGAATGTGGGGCAGGCTTTCAACCTGCCAGCTCGCTTGCGAGCGAAGTCTTCATTCCGATTTCCAAAAAACTACATGGCATCCCAACTCTGTCTTGTCCTGAATTTTTGAAAAACTTAAGAGGTAGACAAAAGAATCTATCGCGCTGGTGGTTATCTTATTTCGCCAACAACCATCGCTCTTCTGTTAGAAATGAAAATTATGTTAGCGTATCGGTTGCAGCGGCAATGCATATACCCCAGTCACCTTTGACCCAACCGTAAAAGCAAGCTTCTTCCCATCCATAGAAAGTGCGATTCCCCCGACAGATCCAATTCGTTGTGGTGCACCATCATCCAAAGGCACCTTCCATGTTTGCGAGCCATCGCTGGCATATGCTGCATCCATGGTGAGAGAAACCTCCGTGATCCGGTTGAGTGGAGTTTTGTGCAGTGCCATAACCCCATTGCGGCGAATGCCCATGAACCCGTTGCCATAGGCCACTGCGATCACACTTGCATCCCTGCTTGCAGCAATTCCATGCAGAACATTTTCCGCAGGTGCCTTGTATAGCAGCACGTCCGGACCGCTGTCGAAAGGGCGTCGGCGTAATTCCTGACCGTTTTTCAAATAGAGCACTGCCCCATTGATCCACACGCCAGGCAGTCCACGAAATGTTGCCTGGTCATCCAAAAGTATGAGAACAGGAGTTTGATTTTCTGTGGAGTTTGCCGACAATCGAAACAGCCCCGCACGCCCGTGACGATCACTCCCGCTGACCAACAAATCGTGCCCATCGGGGGACCATTTCACTGCTTCAATGTGGGCCATTCGCGCAGGCAATTCTTTTTCAGCACCATTCGATTCGCGCAGGACAATCACCTTGGATTCCTGGCCAAAGTTCTCTGTTCCACGACGCGAAAGGTAGGCCAGCGTTTCACCATTTGACGAAAATGCGGGATGACTGTTCAGTCCAGGAAATTGACTGGATACCCGTCGGGCTTTGTTTAACAAGTTCGGATCGGCAATTAGGACATCCACTTCACCGGAGCGTGTTCCAAAAATAAGCCGCTCGTCTGTTGTGATTCCCAAAGGTAAGAATCGACCCAATCCAGAAGCAATGTGTTGTGGCTTACCACCCGATACAGAAATTCGCCAAACACTCATTGCGCCGGATATGTCGCTGGCAAAATAGATGTACTTTCCATCAACAGACCACAGTGGAAACAGTTGACTGCCAGCACCGTCCGTGAGTCGAGTCTCCTTCGAGCCGTCTGCCGCCAAAAGGAACAGTGCCCGCTCTGGACCACCATCTTTTGTAAACGTGTCGTAGACAATGAACTGGCCATCAGGGGACATATCCATCTTCTTGGGATAGACCCAATTCAATGATTTCAAGATTACAGGTGGGCCACCACTAAGCGGCACTAACGCGATCTGGCTGATGTTATCTTTGCGAAAGAAAAGTGTGAGAATCTGCTTGCCATCAGGTGACCAGGCGCAGGGTTGGACGAAACCAGACTCTTCGTTCTGAAATAGAATTCGAGACTTTCCGTCAAGACTTGCCACTCGAAGATCGTAAAATCCTTGCGCATTAAACCAGGCGTAGGCTATTTGTTTGGCATCTGGAGAGATTGTCGAAAAGTAAGCAAATTCTTTGGACCCTGCAGGATTGGCTGTTAGCACTTTCACAGCTCCGGTGTACAGGTCACGCAATGCAAGGTTGCCTGTTTTGCTATCGGCGAAAGACAACCACTTGCCATCACGAGAGGGTGCGCCAAGTAAGTTAACGTCTTCCCCTGTCCATAAAGGTCGAGGCGTTTGGGCACCAGCGTTCAATATAAAAAACACAACGAGGATTGCCTTCCATACCAAACTGGTGACATTATATCGGGGTCCCATGAAACTCATTTCGAAACTTATTCTCCCACTTGCCGCAGCTACTGCGATGTCCGCTCAACAGGGTTGGTACCCTCACGAGGGCGGTTTGATGAAGTATAGAGTGCAAATCCGTTTCGGCGAAGAACCAGACACCATGCCCGACGGCTTCAAGTTTGGACGCGTCTCTTCAGTTGCAGTGGATAAGCAAGGAGAGGTGTACGTTTTCCATCGCGGAACAAAAGCTCCTCCAGTTGTTGTGTTCGATAAGGATGGAAAGTATTTACGTTCCTGGGGGAAAGGCGTGTTCGGTAATCCTCATGGAATCCGCATAGATCGTGATGGCAACGTGTGGACCGTAGACAACGGCGATCACCAGGTAATCAAGTTTGACCGTACAGGAAAAGAACTGATGCGGTTGGGCGTGAAGGGTCAGAAGGGCAACGATGAGCGGACGTTCTTCCGACCCACAGACATCGCCTTTTCTCCTGATGGAAAGTTTTTCTATGTATCCGACGGGTACGGAAATTCACGAGTTGTGCAATTTACTATCAACGGGAAATTCGTCCGAACTTGGGGGACTCCAGGAACCGAAATCAACCAGTTCAATACCGTGCACTCGGTTGCAGTGGATTCCAAAGGGCTGGTTTATGTGAGTGATCGGGAGAACAACCGCATTCAGATTTTCAGCGGAGAAGGGAAGTTCTTGAAGCAATGGAAACACTTGGGAGCAACGCAAAATCTGTTCATCACCCCGAAAGATGAAATGTGGATTATCACCCATCGCGACAACATTGAAAATTTAACATACGATACTTTGGCGGGGCGAATCATGCACATTGAACTGGCCACAGGAAAGATTTTGGGAGCAATGGAAAGCCCTGGCCATTGGCTGCACGTAACCCCGGAAAATTTCATTTTCATCGGCAGCCTGACGGGAAATATTTTCCGCTGGTATCCCGGATGGTTGGAAAAAGGTTTAGGCGCATCGGAAGGCTTGAAACCAGTCAATTGACGGGAAATTCATTTTACGAGGATCGCTTTTTCCTGTTGGTGCAGAACTCGACCAATGCGGAATGCTTTGGAGTGCAGACGTTCCAATACTGCGGCGTCTTTTTCGGGCAACGAAATTAATAGACCGCCCGAAGTTTGCGGGTCGAATAGAAGGTTCTCAATTTCGGCAGAGACAGCCGGATCTACCGCAACGGATAACCCACAGAATTCCCTGTTATTTTTCAAACCGCTAGGAATGGCTCCCAGTTTGGAATATTCAACGGCCCCAGGAAGGAATTGCAGCAGGGTCGAATCAATTTCCAGCGTAACGTGACTGGCCAAGGCCATCTCCCGACCATGGCCGAGCAGCCCGAATCCGGTAACGTCGGTTACCGAGTTGACCTCAACTTGGGCCATAGCCTCGGCTGCCCAGCGGTTGAGAGTGGTCATGGAATCAATGGAACCATTGACGTGGGCAATGGAGGCTAATCCTTTTTTCAACGCGGTCGATATGACCCCTGTGCCAAGGGGTTTTGTAAGGAGTAGGACGTCACCAGGTTTAGCATTGGCGTTGGGTTTCACTTTAGCGGGATGGATCAAGCCAGTGACGGCGTAACCGAACTTCGGTTCATCGTCGGTAATGGAGTGTCCGCCAAGAATCGTGCACTGCGCTTCTTGCATTTTTGCGGCACCTCCTTGCAGAATGCCCGCCAGATCCTCAAATTCGCCTGTGGAAGGCCACGCAAGGATAGTCAAGGAAGTGATTGGCCTACCCCCCATAGCGTAGACATCACTTAGGGCATTGGCTGCTGCGATGGCACCAAAAAGGTAAGGGTCATCCACAATAGGTGTAAAGAAATCAACAGTTTGTACAAGGGCGCAATCTTCTGAGAGTAGATACACTCCGGCATCGTCAGATGTATCGAATCCGACCAGGACGTTAGGATCGTTTTGCCGAGGAAGACTGGCCAGCACTTTGTCCAAAACCTTTGGACTCAATTTGCTGGCTCAACCGGCGGCTTTCACGTGCGCTGTCAGTTTTTTTGCGGACATAGAGTACAGGTTCCATTCTACATTCTGTTGTGGATGTCGGGAAAATAAACAGCGGACTACCTCTCTAAAATGGATCGAAATATTCTTATTAAAAACTTTACAACACCAACCGATATGTACTTAGTCCGCAGATGAACCGGTGAGAATTCAAGAATTGTACCGAGGAGAAATGCCAAGTAATGGAACAAGGGAATATTGCAATTGCTGTGGACGGTCGTGCCGGAAAATATTTGGCTTTCAATTTAGGCAACGAAGAATTTGGAGTGCAGGTTCTTAAGGTACGGGAAATCATCGGCGTACAGGATATTACGGCAGTTCCGAATACGCCAGGTTATCTCAAAGGTGTGATCAATCTTCGTGGCAAAGTGATCCCGGTGATCGATTTGCGGGTCAAGTTTGGTCTGGAACAGATTGCCTACACAAAAAGAACTTGCATTATTGTCGTTCAAGTAGATGGTTTCAATGGTGCGATTTTGATTGGTGTGGTGGTGGACGGGGTTTCCGAAGTACTCAACATTACAGCTCAGGATCTTGAAAATACGCCCGATTTTGGAATTGGCGACACCATTCCATACATCTTGGGGATGGCAAAAATGAAAGATGGAGTGAAGATGTTGCTGGACATTAGTACGGTACTCAGTCAGCGGGAATTTCAAGGTGTCGGCGCTGTTGCTGGGTAGTTCAACGGCATTTAAGGGGAAAGGTAGAAGCGATGAATGTTCAAAGACGGGTTTGGAATTGCCTAATTGGAATTGGATTGGGAGTGATTGCTTTAGGGTTTGCTATAGGGACCATGAGTGAACAATTCGATGTTGCGCAAGACCAGCAGCGGATGATTTGTACTTCACCTTTTTGTGGACGGACTGCCTTTGTCGCATCCTGTGTTGGGTTGATTACAATTTTGACTTATTTGGGCTTTTTACTTCGTCAGACCGCTCAACAATTGGATAATTTGACGAAAGAAATGGCATCGGGTGCTTCAGGAGTCGCCATGGCGGCAGAACGCGCGGCCAGCGCAAGTCAGACATTAGCGCAAGGGGCCAGTGAGCAAGCTGCATCCATTACGCAAACCTCGGCGTCTAACGAACAAATTTCGTCACTGACCCTCCGCAATACGACCAACGCGCAAGCAGCAGTGGAACATATGGTTGAGGTGGATCGTCGGGTGTCGACGGCCAATAACGCAATTTGCGGGATGGTTCTATCCATGCAGCAAATCACAGCATCGAGCGGAAAGATTGCCCGCATTATTAAGGTGATTGATGAAATTGCATTTCAAACCAACATCTTAGCGCTGAATGCCGCAGTGGAAGCAGCCAGAGCAGGGGAAGCAGGGAAGGGCTTTGCTGTGGTGGCGGATGAGGTTCGGAATCTGGCACAGCGAAGCGCCCAGGCGGCCAAGGATACGGCTGATTTGATTGAAGAATCCATCCAAAAATCGAGCGAAGGAAGCACTCGGCTGGAAGAAGTGACCGGTGCTATCCGAACCATTACCGAATCAACGGCGAAAGCCAAATTGCTCATCGACGATGTGAACAGCGGGAGCAAGGATGAGGCGGAGGGCATCGAACAAATCTCTTTAGCCATCAACCAGATGGAACAAGTCACACAAAGGAATGCGGCCAGCGCGGAGGAAGGGGCGTCGGCTAGCCAGGAATTGAGCGCACAAGCCGAGTCAATGCAAATCGTCGTGGAAAGACTGCATATCCTCATCTCGGGTGTCTCTCAAATCGCCAGACTGGTGCAACCGCAGGGCACATCAACAGTGAATGCGCCATCGAAGTTCCAAAAGAGTTCTATACTGTCCATTCCCAGAATGAATGCAGCGGTCAAAGATACCTTTCCGATGGATGACAAGGATTTTGTCGATTTTTGAAATTGACAGTGAAACGAGCAGGGGGGCGGACTTGAACGACATTTTGAACGAAAGTAAAGCTTTATCTTTGGATCAGTTGCGACAACAAGTAGACTCCTTGGCCAGTGATTTGATCCTAGCAGGCGGTGACGATCATTCCGCGAATCAGGTGATTGACGGCCTGCGGCAATTGTGTGAATTGGGATTAGATAATGCCCAGTTGTTTGATTCGGTGGGGAAGGTTCAGCAAATCATTGCTACGGGGGAGTCAGCCAACCGCCAATTGTTATTGTCGAACTGTATTTCAGAACTGCAGGTGGCGATTGCGGCCACCCAAAAATCATCATCGGATTCGGGCAACAACAAATCGTCAATGTTTGGCAACCTAATGGAAGATCCCGAACTTGTTCAGGATTTCATTATGGAGTCGATGGAGCATTTATCAACCATTGAAAGCAGCCTACTTAAGCTAGAGGAAGACCCAAGCCTAACCGAACCGATCCATTGCGTGTTTCGAGGATTCCACACGATCAAGGGGTTAGCCGGATTTCTGGAACTGGAATCAATCCGAGAAGTTGCTCATGAAATTGAGACAGTGCTGGATCTTGCCCGTAACTTAGAAATCGACATGAGTCCGGCAGTGATTGATGTTGTTCTGGCAAGTGCCGATTACCTGAAGCAAGCGGTCAAGGATGTTGAGCAAGGGTTGAAGGGAGATAAGAAGGCATCTCAGCCCACAGCGGCAATATTGGCCAGGGTTCGCTCCTTGAGTGAACACAAGTCAAAAGGCGGGAATCAGGTCGCTCTCGCCGAATCTGCAAAAAACGATCAAAAGGCCAATCAGGGGATATCAAAAGAGCAGTTACCGAACACCAAAACAGAATCATCTAACGCGGTTTCCCAATTTTCAATCCGTGTGGAAACAGCCAAGCTTGACCATCTACTGGACATGGTGGGGGAATTAGTAATTGCGCAATCCATGGTGCGGCACGATCCAACTCTCGCGTTTTCGGGAAGCGTTCGCCTGCAAGCCCATTTGGCGCATCTCAACACCATAACTGAAGAAATCCAAAAAACCACCATGACTCTTCGTATGGTGCCAATGGCAACGCTGTTTCAAAGAATGAAGCGATTGGTAAGAGATGTAGCGCGTAAAGCTGGCAAGCAAGCGGAACTGGAACTGGTTGGGGAAGATACGGAACTGGATAAAACGGTGGTCGACGGTTTGGCCGACCCACTCATGCACATGGTTCGAAACGCCTTGGATCACGGTGTGGAAGATTCTGGAGAAAGAGAAGCCGCAGGCAAGCCCCGGACAGCGCAAATCGGAATCAGGGCTTACCATCAAGGCGGTCAAATGGTCATTGAACTTTCTGATGATGGGCGCGGATTAAATCGGGACAAGATTCTTGCAAAAGCCAAGCAAAATGGAATCGTAGCTGAGAGTGCGCATCTGACGGATACCGAAATTTACCAGCTTATTTTTGAACCAGGATTCTCCACAGCCGATAAAGTCACCGATATCTCGGGGCGTGGCGTCGGTATGGACGTAGTAAAAAGAAACATTCTCAAAATGCGGGGCCGCGTCGATATCTACTCCGTGGCCGGTTCCGGAACTACTTTTTTCATTCGTCTGCCGCTTACTTTAGCCATTATTGACGGCTTAGTGGTTGGTGTTGGCACGGAACGGTATGTTGTTCCGATTTTCGCTGTTACTGAGATGTTCCGCCCCACTCGGGAAATGTTATCCAGCCTGGAGAACAAGTACGAAATGGTCCTTGTTCGAGGGCAGCTTTTGCCTATTGTTCGGTTACATCGTCGGTTTGGGATTGTCGCGAAGAGCGATGACCCTTGCCAATCGCTCTTTATTGTGACGGAAAGTGATGGAATCCGTTTTTGCCTGATGGTCGACGAATTTATAGGCAAACAAGAGGTGGTCATTAAGAGTCTCGGCGATTGCTTCAAGAATATTCAAGGGATAGCCGGTGGGGCAATTTTAGGGGACGGTCGCGTCGGTCTTATTTTGGAAATGGCTGGGCTTGCCATGGAACGGGAGGCTGCCGCATGATGTCCAATGCAATCGAGTCTCCCTTCCATCTTGAAAATCGAAGGCGGCAAATCTCAGAAACACTCTATGCCGAAATCGCTGAACTGACTTACAAACAGTGTGGTGTTGATCTGCGAATCGGAAAAAGGGAACTGGTAAGTGCCCGTCTCGCCAAAAAAGCGCAGGAAATTGAGTGTGACTCCATTGAATGCTATTACCGAACGGTCAAATCCGATCACAGTGGGCAAATGTTGATCGCAATGCTGGATGCGCTTACCACCAACCACACGGCATTTCTTCGCGAGCGCCAGCATTTCGATTATCTGGCACAACGGGCGTCGTCACTATTTATGGGAAGGCAAAGCCTCAGAATTTGGAGTGCTGCCGCCGCCACTGGAGAGGAGGTTTACACACTTTTGATGGTTCTCATCGAGGCTCTGCAACTGCCTTTCCCTTCTGCGCATATAGAAAGCTGCCTGCAAGTGTTGGGGACCGATATTTCGACCAAAGCGCTGGAAGTAGCTGATGCAGGAATTTATTGTGCTGAAAAACTGGATCCACTCCCCTTAAATTGGCAGAAAAAGTACTTTCTACGGGGAAAAGCATCAGCCAGCGGTATGTTCAGAGTTAGACCGGAGTTGAGAAGAATGGCATGTTTTTCCAGGCTGAATTTGATTGAGCCCATCCCATCACACCAACTTTATCCGGCGATTTTTTGCCGCAATGCCATGATTTATTTTGACCAGGAGACGAAGCGCCGCGTCGTGAAATCGCTAATAAGCTGTCTTGAACCGAAGGGATTGCTGATGATCGGGCACGCGGAAAGCCTGACTGGTGTGTCCAACGAATTGACCTACTTGCATCCGGCCCTCTATCAAAATCAGGAACAACAATCCACCGTGCCTTTGGACAAATCTGGGAGTGCAACTTAATGGCAGCCTTGACTGTGGGAATTTCGGACTGCCAGTGGAGCACCTCGCCAACCGCCGATATAGTTACCTATGCCTTAGGTTCTTGTATCGCCATAACGATTTATGACCCACAGGCTGCAGTTGGTGGACTGCTTCACTACATGCTTCCAGAAGCTAGCCTGAATCAGGAACGCGCCGGTCAAAACCCATTCACTTTTGCCGATTCGGGGATTCCCATTTTATTTCGCAAAGCGTATGAATTAGGGGCATCGAAGAACCGCCTGATGGTGTATGCGGTGGGAGGAGCGCAGGTGATGGCCGATCAGGAAATGTTCAACATCGGCAAGAGAAATCATTTGGCGTTGCGTAAACTCCTTTGGAAAGCGGGGGTGATGCTGCAAGGAGAAGCGGTTGGGGGAAACGTGTCGCGCACGGTTCGGCTGGAAATGTCTAGCGGACGAGTTTTGGTCAGGGAATCCGCTGGGATGGAATTCGAGTTGCGGGAAACCAACGGGTACAAGAAGTAGGTCTAGCAAGGAGCGTTATGGCATTCAGCGTATTGATTGTGGATGATTCCCCGGCGATGAGGGCGTTTATCCGGCGTGTGCTCGTCATGTCAGGATTTGATGTGGGCCATTGTGTAGAGGCAAGCGACGGAGAAGAGGCGTTAATTGCCCTTAGTCGCAATTGGATTGACGTGGTTCTAACCGACATCAATATGCCCAGAATGGATGGCGAAGAATTAGTTCGCCGCATGCATCACGATGATTTGATGAAACATATTCCAGTAGTAGTGGTATCAACCGATTCTACCGAGTCCCGCATGAGCACCTTGCTGAAGTTGGGCGCAAAAGGATATGTCACCAAACCGTTCCATCCCGAACAATTGAAAATGGAATTGGAACGAGTGCTGGAGGTGCAACATGCCTAGTCTAGTTGTTCTTGATTGGAACGCTTTTTTATTTGCAGCGGCGCAAGAAGTATTAGAAACCATGTTTTTCACGAGTGTTTACGGTATCAGCCAAGGCTCTGTAACCGGGAACGTACTGTTTTCCACATTGCGTTTCGAGGGCTATCCCTCTGGTACCGTGACCATCGGTATATCTGAGGAAACGGTCCGTCCCATGGCTGCCAATTTTCTAGGACTGGAGGCAGATGAGATAACGTTGAACCAATTGGAACAAGTTTGCAGCGAACTCGCCAATATGGTCTGCGGAAATGTTTTAAGCCGGACGGCTGCGGATAGAACGTTTCGTCTGACACACCCGCAAACGCACCAAAAGATGGTCCCAAACGGTGTCAAAACAGTCACTTTTAGCGCCATTATCGTCAATTTAGACATCGAAAACGGCGTTTTTACCTCCCAAATTGACTTCGATTCTGCTTTGCATGACCAGCAAGAGGAGAACAGTAAGTTAAATGCAATCGTATGAAAGCGGTCCGGATCGACAGAACAGCAAACCAATCCGCGTCCTGGTAGTGGATGATTCGGCTATCGTAAGACGAATTCTGTCACTGGCAATCTCCCAGCATCAGGATTTGCATGTTGTCGGAACCGCATCAGACCCTTTTATTGCGCGAGACAAGATATTGGAATTAAAACCGGACGTGGTTACGCTAGACCTCGAAATGCCCAGAATGGATGGGTTGACCTTCTTAAAAAAGATTATGAAGTATCACCCGCTGCCCGTCATTGTCATCAGTTCCATTGGCCAGGCGTCTGCAACACATGCGATGGAAGCCCTGCGGCTGGGTGCTGTTGAAGTGTTTGCCAAGCCCGATGGGGCATCCTCCTTTGGAGAACTGGCCACCACTCTACCCTATCGAATCCGTGCTGCTGCGCAATCGAAAAGAATCAGCTCGATCAATGCCGCTCCGCAAGAACCTCTTCCGGAATCGGCGGGACATCAATTCCTCATTGCCATTGGAGCGTCGACTGGAGGAACTGAGGCTATTGAACGAATTGTAACGCAAATGCCTGCAGACTGCCCCCCGATCGTGATTGTGCAACACATTCCCCCCGTCTTTTCTTCGGCGTTCGCCAATCGCTTGGATAAAATGTCGAAAATTCATGTAAAGGAAGCCGAGGATGGGGATGCAATTCTCCCTGGGCGAGCTCTTGTTGCCCCAGGAAATATTCATATGATTCTGCGCAATTCTCAGGATGGGTTGCGAGTCGCTCTACGCGACGGCCCCTTGGTCTGTTACCAACGACCATCGGTGGATGTATTGTTCAAGTCCATTGCGGATTGTCTTGGCGGAAATTGCGTGGCCGCTCTTTTAACTGGAATGGGCAGTGACGGGGCTCAAGGTCTGTTGAAGCTTCGCCAAGCCGGTGCGCGAACGGTGACTCAGGATGAAGCGAGTTGCGTTGTGTATGGTATGCCCCGAGAGGCTGTTAAACTAGGAGCTTCGGAACGCGTTCTTCCTTTGGGAAGAATTGCAACAGCCCTGTTACAGCTGCCCAATTAAGTAGTACCGCCCCCTAAGCTAAACATAAAAGAGGCAGAAGAAATCCATGTCCAGTCCTAGTTTCGATTACGATCTTGTTGTGATTGGTTCCGGTCCCGCCGGCCAAAGAGCAGCCATCCAAGCGGCAAAGCTCGATAAAAAAGTGGCTTTGGTGGAAAAGAAAACGGTTCTTGGGGGAATGTGCATCAACACCGGTACCATTCCTTCCAAAACCTTACGGGAAGCGGTGATTGAACTCACTGGATACCGGTCACGGGAATTTTATGGGTCCTCCTACACAGTGAAACAGAACATCACTATGGAAGATCTTCTATTCCGAACTGAAAAAGTAATCCGGCATGAAATTGATGTGGTACGGCACCAACTCCTTCGAAACAGGGTGGAACTTATCGTTGGCGCAGCTAGTTTTGCCGATCCCAACACGATCCGCATTGATTCAGCGGACGGGCATAGTCATCAATTGGTTTCTGGTGAAAAGATTATTATCGCCGCTGGAACTACCGCCACGCGGGACGAACATATACCTTTTGACGGAAAGTCGATTTTCATCAGTGATGACATTCTTAATCTTGAAAAGTTACCCAGAACAATGGCTGTAATTGGCGCCGGCGTCATTGGCTGCGAGTATGCAACAATGTTCGCCACGTTGGGTGTGCGCATTACTTTGGTGGATAAGCGTCCCCGCCTACTGAGTTTTATTGATGATGAAGTGGCCGATGCCCTGACCTATCATATGCGGGAAAATCGCGTTCAAATGCGCTTGGGCGAAGAAGTGCGCGGCATTGAAAAGTTTACCGATGAGCATGGCGATCGGGTAAGAATCCATCTCGAATCAGGCAAACAGGTGATCGCCGACAAAGCTCTTTACTCCATCGGACGCACGGGCAGTACTTCTTCGTTAAATTTGGGGTGTACGAACATTGTCCCCGATGATCGCGGCAGAATTCGGGTGAATGAAGCCTACCAGACATCGGATCCTCATATTTTTGCGGTCGGCGACATCATTGGATTCCCCAGCCTAGCTTCTACGTCCATGGAGCAGGGCAGGCTATCGGCCTGTCACGCTTTTGGCGTGTCGGCCACCAGTGTGCCCGCTCTTTTCCCTTATGGCATCTATACCATCCCAGAAATCTCTATGGTTGGAAAAACTGAGGAAGAGCTTACCAAAGAAAACGTTCCGTATGAAGTAGGCAAAGCCAGGTATAGAGAAATTGCTCGCGGACAGATCATCGGCGATTCCACAGGGCTGTTGAAATTGATATTTCACCAGGAGACCAGAGAACTTCTAGGAGTCCATATTATCGGCGAAGGTGCCAGCGAATTGGTCCATATCGGGCAAGCCGTTTTGGCGTTCAAAGGAAAAATCGACTATTTCATCAACACCGTGTTCAACTATCCAACACTGGCGGAATGCTATAAAACGGCGGCGTTCGACGGGATCAATCGTCTGGGAATCTAAAGAGCGCGACCTTTGCTCAGGATTCGTCGCAAATAGTCAATTTGACCTAAATGGTAGTTCAAATGTCCATGCAGGTGGATCAGAAAGTATTGTGTTGACATTGCCGCACCCAGAACATTTTCCGGAAATGTGGCCGCAAGTTGCGCTAGCTCCAAAGACTTGATCACAGCCGGAACCATTTCCGTCACACCTTCCATGCGCTGTAGTAATTCTTCTGCTGGCGTGGATCGGCTGCTGAATTCCAATGGGCGGTCGCGCACATAAGTAATTCCGCCTAATTGTCGTCCAACATATTCGCGCAGATTGCCTTCCAAATGTAAAACCAGATTCCCCGCAGAATTGGTAACGCCCGGCACAGTCGCCCACAATTGCGCCTCGTCACATAGCTGTACTCCTTTTTTAAAAGCTTTTATCTGCAAACTGACTTTTTTCAAGTCTCTGTGGAACAGCGCCGCCAGTTCTTCTCTAAACATTTCCTCTCCTCTCCAAGTGCTCTCGCGAGTCTATCCCGCTAGACCACCAGATTAACTGAAAATTGAGTGGGTTGCGTCAGAACCGCATGTTTGCCAAACTCAAAGGGTTAATGACATTTTCCCGTCCATGTGCAGCCTGGTTACGACTGACGTTCTGCCCACTTCTGCTTGGCCTATCCCCAACTGCTGTTTTCGCTCAAACAGAAATTTTGAACTATCACGTGGAATGGCGTTTGATTCAAGCAGGTGCCGCGCGAGTCACCATCAACAAAACCCCCACCAACGTAACGGGCAAGCTGGAACTGACTTCTATCGGTTTGGTTTCCCGGCTATTCAAAGTGAACGATATCTACGATGTAAATTGGCGACCCGATCTTTGCGCTCAATCCTCACACCTCAACGCCGAAGAAGGCAGCCGTCGCCGGGAAACAAATATCCTGTTCAATGGCCCCAACGGCAAAACGCAATACACCGAAAAAGATTTGGTGAAAAATACCGTTGCGCAAAATGCAGTCGCCGTTCCAAGCTGTGTGGAAGATGTTTTGGGTGCGCTGCAGAAAATACGAGCCATGAAATTGACCCTTGGCACATCTACGCAAATCCCCATCACGGACGGTAAAAAGTTTGTCGAAGTAAGAGTGGACGTCCAGGAAAAAGAAGATGTGAAGACTGCGACCGCCACTCACAAAACCATCCGCCTGGAAGCCTTCCTGTTTAATGGAGTCTTGTATGAACGGACTGCCCGCTGCCTTATTTGGGTGACCGACGACGAAAAGCGCACTCCCGTTATGATACAAATCAGAATGCGATTCCACATTGGTACCGTAACGTTAATGCTCGATAAGTAATCCTAAAAGGGGCACAATAAGAATCATGAAATTTTATAGCCTGGCTTTGATGATGGCGGTCGGGTGTTCCATCGCCTTCGCTCAAAATGCCGATGCCCTACTTCAACAGCAAAGCGCTCAGCTAATGGACCGTAGTGCGCAACTGCTGGAATCTACCCAGAGCACCATTCCTGGGCTTGCCCGCGCCTCAGCCCCTTTGTCCGAAGATGCAAAACAGACGCTGATAAAATTGAAAGCGAACGGACGTCCCTTGCCGTCCGACGTGTACTCCTACCTGGGACAGCTTCGCACCTATCTGGTTCTGGCTGATGCCTTGCAAAAACCCACTCCCTTTTCCGATGAGGCCCGTCGACAGTTCTCAGAATTGAGAACCAACGTCGACCTGCTGGAAGGTTATTTTCGAGTATTGATGGTTCGCACAGAAGCTCAAATTCGTCCTGTGGATCGTGACAATTTACGCAGATATACGGACGCAAATTCAAAGTTAGTTGCTCCTTCAGGGGCAAAGCATCGTGTACTTTTTTACGGTGATTCCATAACTGACGCCTGGCGCTTAAACGAATACTTCCCCGATCAGGATTATGTGAACCGAGGCATTAGCGGTCAGATCACAGGGGAAATGTTAGGACGCATGCAGGCCGATGTGATCGCCAATAAACCGGAAGCGATGATTATTCTGGCTGGCACCAATGATCTGGGACGAAACGTTCAAGTGGTCACGGTGAAGAACAACATTCAGATGATTGCAGAACTGGCAGAAGCCCACAAGATCCAAGTAATTTTGTCCAGCATCCTGCCCGTGAGCGATCATCATAAGGATAAGAATCCCCGTTATGAAAATACGAAAGTGCGGCCTCCAGATAAGATCCGTGAGATCAATGCCTGGATGGTTGATTATGCAAAACAGAAGGGTTTCATTTACTGTGATTACTACGACGCCTTGGTAGATCCTACTGGGCAGATCCAGGCCGAACTCTCCGCAGACGGATTGCACCCTAACGCGGACGGCTACAAAATCATGGCTCCAATTGCGCAAATGGCCATTGATCGGGCATTGAAACAAGCCCTAACCTCGGCAATTTTTGTGCAACAAAAAGCGACTAGGAAACGTCCGTCTTTGTAAGGGAATTCGTGTGTTTCGATTTATTTTACTTTTAACAGTTCTATCGTTTAGCGTCTTTGCTCAGATGAAAATGACTGTGGCTCAATTGAAGAGCTTCGTTACATCATCGAAACAGCTAAAGCATGACGACAAGAAAGTCGCTGATTATCTGCGCAAATTCAAGATGGCTGAAAAGCTTGACGACGGAACCATTGACGAATTGCTGGCTTCCGGCGCAGGCCCCAAGACTGTTGAAGTGCTTCGGGAAATGCGCGATGCCAGCAAGACTCTTCCTTCTGAAAAGCCAGTGGTCGTAGTTGCCGCAAAAGAAGCTCCGCTGCTTCCTCCCCCTCCCATGGAGGAACAGCGCAAAGTACTGCGACAGGCGCGTGAATTTGCGATGAACTACACCAAAGAACTTCCGCACTTCATTTGTGTTCAAGTCACTCGCCGTTTTTATGATCCATCAGGCTTGGAGTTTTGGCAGAGGGCCGACGTGTTGAACGCTAAGCTGAGCTTTTTTGAGCAGAAAGAATCGTATCAATTGATGAGCGTCAACGGGCAAGTTCCAAAGACGGATATCTCTATGGATCAAGTGGGCGGAAGCCAATCCAGTGGGGAGTTTGGTTCACTTTTGAAAATGATTTTTGAGGATAAAACTCATGCTAAATTCGATTGGGAGCGCTGGGGGAAATTACGAGGCAGACTAACGCATGTGTACTCGTTTTTCGTCGCCCAACCCAACTCTGGCTACATGCTGATTTATGAAAAATCAAATCAGTATAAACCGGCGTTGCGCGGAAGTGTGTATGTAGATAAGGACACTCAAATGGTGCTTCGGCTGGCGTTTGAAGCTGTCGATGTTCCTCTAGCGTTTCCTATACAGGGAACGAGTATGATCCTTGACTACGACTTTCAAACTTTGAGTGACCAAACTTTTTTGCTCCCTCTTCGCGCAGAATTGAAAAGTCGGGCAGGAAAATATTTGACGAAAAACGAAATTGAGTTCCGGCTCTATCGTAGATTTGGTGCCGATGTGAACATCAAGTTTGATACTCCTGAAGAACTCCCCGAATCGCAAACTAAGGAACAGCCGATCAAGCCCTAGGCGCAAAGTCTGATGAAGCTGTATCTTGCACTGCTGCTTTCGACTCGTCTCATTGAAGTGCCTTTGGGACTGGATCGCTACTTGCCAGTGCCCGATAGCAATCCATTGACGATTGAAAAAGTAGCTCTGGGCAAACGGTTATTCTTTGAAAAAAACTTGTCTCGCGATTCCACCATCGCCTGCGCCACTTGCCACGAACCCTCCAGAAGCTATACCGATGTTTGGCCGAAGTCCATTGGCGTAAACAGTCGTCGAGGTGAATTTCGTAGCCCGCGCATTATCAATCGCGTTTACGGAAAAAGCTTCTTTTGGGATGGGCGTGCAAAATCACTGGAAGAGCAGGTGATGCAGCCGATCAGTAATCCCCTGGAAATGGACCTTCCCATTGCCGATGCGGTTACGAGGCTCGCCATGTCCGCAGAGTACCCCGGCATCACGTTAGAAGTTATGAGGGATGCCTTAGCTAGCTATGTACGAACCATCCTTTCCGGCAATTCGCCTTATGATCGGCATGTTGCCGGGGACAAGCAGGCTCTGAGCGATTCCGCCAAGCTTGGCTTGAAAATCTTTCGGGGGAAGGGTGGTTGTGTTTCCTGCCATCTGGGCCCTAACCTTACCGATGAGCGGCTGCACATTACCGGCATTGGCCGTGGTAGTTTCAAGACGCCAACGCTGCGCGAAGTAGCGCGACAAGGTCCATACATGCACGATGGAAGTCTATCCACACTGGAAGATGTCATCGATTACTACGACAAAGGTGGCAATGCAGGGATCGGGATAGATAGCGAGATGCATCCGCTTCATTTAACCCAACAGGAAAAGCTGGGGCTGCTGGACTTCCTGAAAGCACTCACTGGTGTGATTCAGGAGGGCCTGTGATCCTCAACTTCCTGCTGGCGCTCCAAATGTTTTCACCCACAGACCCGGCAACACTTCGCCCCTTGTATGAAAAAGCGATCGCCATACGCAGCACGAAGTATGGTGAGAAGTCAGCCGAAGCCGCCGCCGCAATGGGAGACTACGGCCGTTTCCTGGCGCGTTCTCAAGACCCTGCCACCGCAGTCCAATGGTTGAGCCGTGCCATCGTTATTTCCGCCCGTTTAGACGATAAGCAGGCGTTGGCCATGGCCTTGGAATCCATTGATCCACTGCAAGC
This sequence comes from Acidobacteriota bacterium, assembly GCA_025352795.1. Classification (GTDB taxonomy): domain Bacteria; phylum Acidobacteriota; class Terriglobia; order Bryobacterales; family Bryobacteraceae; genus JANXSF01. Next base: position 62,834 of record JANXSF010000086.1, on the reverse strand, counting down.
GGCAGCCTTGCATGAAGAAGTGGGTACAAAGGCTAAGGGCGAATTGGCAGCCGTTAGCTGGTCGCGATTAGGAGCCATGTCGGAAGCGCAGCGTTCCTTCACGCAATCCGAAAAAGCGTACCGAGCAGCCATCGCGAGTTCAGCCAACGACGAAAAACTTTCCATCCGATTGAATGAATTGGCACTACTGTTGAAGGAGCAAGGAAATTTGCGGGATGCGGAACCTCTGTTGCGCCGTGCCGTAAAAATCCAACAGCAAGTGCTTGGTGCAGGGAGTCCGGAATTGGGTGCCACTCTCAACAATCTTTCGGGCTTATTGCTGGTTACCAATCGCAGTGCCGAATCTGAACCATTGGCCAGGCGTGCGCTTCAGATTTTCGAAGGAACTTTGGGTCGCGGTCATGTACGGACAGCCATCGCTGCCAGCAACCTTGCCGACGTCCTACTGGCCCAAGGAGTCAACGTGCAAGCCGTCAAGTTCTATCAACAAGCGTTAGCTGTTTTTGAAAAGGAACTGGGCCCAGACCATGCCTGGACGCGTGATGTCCGTGATGCGCTGGCTCATTCCTTTCAGAATGATTAGGGCAAAATCAGCATGCAGTCACCGTACGAAAAGAATCGGTACTTTTGTTGCACCGCGTGACGATACGCATCCATCATCAACTGCTCACCACCAAAAGCACAAACCAGCAGCAGCAAGCTGGATTGCGGCAAATGGAAATTCGTCAATAGCGCATTCACCCGTTGAAATTGAAATCCCGGATAAATAAAAATCCCTGTCGACCCGGAACTTGACCCTGATTTGCATGCGCTCTCAATGGCCCGAACGGTGGTTGTTCCCGCTGCCACAACCCGCTTCGCCCCATGAATTTTCACCCAGTCACTCTCTGCAATATGAAACTTTTCCTGATGCAGAACATTGTCCTCAACCTTCTCTTCGCGAATCGGTTGAAACGTTCCCAACCCAACGTGCAGCGTCACCTGCGCAGTTGCGGCACCGCGCTGCCTGCATGTCTCAAGAATTTCCTGCGTAAAATGCAGCCCCGCTGTGGGAGCAGCTACGGAACCTGGAGGACTGGCGAACACTGTCTGATACCGTGCCCTGTCTTCCAGCGAATCGGGACGTCGGATATAGGGAGGGAGTGGAATGTGACCATAAGCCTCAAGTGCCGCGTCCACGTCTTCGCAATCCAGCCGCAGGGTCCGTCCCCCATGCTCACCGCGGTCTACAATTTCCGCTGAAAAATCTGCCGCGAACTCTACCCGCTCACCAACCGTTAATTTACGACCCGGTCGGGCTAGCGCCTTCCATAATCGGCGATCTTCGGAAACTGCTTCTGTAAGGAACACTTCAATTCGTCCCGTCTTACCTGGTCTGTTTCCCAACAGCCGCGACGGAATCACTTTCGAATTATTCATTGCCAGGCAATCGCCCGCTCGCATGAATTCCGGGAACTCGCAGAATTGTCGATCTTCCCAGTGTCCGCTGGCTTTGTGGATCACCAACATGCGCCCGCCCGATCTTTCTTCTGGAGGTTGTTGGGCAATCAACTCTTCAGGAAGGTCATAATGGAAGTCAGAAAGCTTCAACTTTCAGGATAACAATTTGAGAATTTTAGGCATTGAATCTTCTTGTGATGAAACGGCTGCAGCAGTGGTGGAAGATGGGCGGAATGTGCTTTCCAGCGTGGTGGCTTCGCAATTGGATGTTCACGCCAAGTATGGTGGCGTGGTGCCAGAGCTGGCATCGCGGGAACACCTGCGGGCCATTGTTCCGGTGGTGGAAGAGGCATTGTTGAAATCGGAAACCAGGCTGCAGGACCTTGCGGCCATTGCCGTGACGGAAGGCCCAGGGTTGATCGGCTCACTGCTGGTAGGCATTACGTTCGCCAAGTCACTTTGCTTCGCTCACGGGCTCCCCTTGATTGGTGTGAACCATCTTGAGGGTCACATTCATGCTGTGCTGTTGGAACATCAGGCGGTGGAATTGCCAGCCATTGCTTTGGTGGTCAGTGGCGGGCATACGCATCTCTATTTCGCGAATGCAGATTTGAGTTATCGGCTCTTAGGTAAAACGCGTGACGATGCAGCAGGTGAAGCATTCGATAAGGTAGGCAAACTATTAGGCTTCGGCTATCCCGGTGGTCCGGTGATGGACAGTTTGGCACCACACGGGAACCCTCGAGCCTTCAAATTTACATTGGCGAAGATGAGCGGCAACCCGCTCGATTTCAGTTTCAGTGGTCTCAAAACCGCAGTGCTACGCTGGACCGAAGCGCGCGATCTTTCTGTTCAAATGGCCGCCAGAAAGGCGTTGCTCAAATCAATCCCGCATCCATCGAAGCAGGATTGGCTGGCGGTCACTCCTCAAGAAACGCTTGATGTGATCGCGTCGTTCCAATACACCGTCATCCAGGAAATTCTAAAGCGCTTGCATACCTTGACTGAAGAACACGACGCCCGCTGCATTATCGTATCGGGTGGTGTCGCCTGTAATGCCGGTTTAAGGCAAGCCGCGCATAGTGGTGGTTTTCCTATTCCAGTCTATTTTCCAACACCGGGACTTTCGACCGACAATGCCGCTATGATTGCCGCCGCTGCATTCCCAAAATTCCACCGTCGCGAATTTGCTGATTTTGATTTGAAACCCAAAGCCAATCTGGCACTGACTTAAACCTGAATTCCGAAGCTAGTGGGACTGACTTCGCTTTATGGTGTTTTAGAGGGTCTGAAAACGACAAGGTTGAAAGCTACCTGATGCCTGGTTTCATGTAGGTTTTTGCGAATCGGAATGAAGACTTCGCTCGCAAGCGAGCTGGCAGGCGGAATCGCCTGCCCCACTTTCCCAGCCCCACTTGACTAACCTTCCTTGGGCCACTTTCACTAACTTTCACTAGACCTGGAATTGTGTTTGTGGTGCAAGCAGTTTTGCCTGCCAAGCCCGCCTAGCGGGCTTTTTTCACACCTTTGAATGGCTTTCATTGGTTCTCCAGACAAAACCTTATCACAACAGTCGACGATACCTGTCCTGCTCAACTCTCAACTTCGGAATTCAGTTTAAACATCTAAGTCCCAAACGTCTGGTTACGAGCCGCAGCCGTAGCCAGTTCATCACAACGATTGTTGTCCTCATGCGAAGCATGGCCTTTCGTCCACGCCCATGTGGTTTGGTGACGTTCCGTCTGCATCTCCAAATCCATCCACAGGTCCTTGTTCACCACTGGCTGTTTACTGGCCGTCACCCAGCCCTTGCGCTTCCAGCCGTGGATCCATTCCGTGATTCCCTTCATCACGTATTGGGAATCAGTGGTGATTTGCACTTCACACTTTTCCTTTAATGTTTCCAGGCCTTTGATCGCTGCCATCATTTCCATGCGGTTGTTAGTGGTGTGGCCCTCACAACCCCAAACTTCTTTCTTGTGTTCGCCAAAACGAATCACACAAGCCCATCCGCCAGGCCCGGGGTTGCCGGAACAGGCTCCATCCGTGATCAACTGAACTTTTTTCATAATTTAAGCGGCCGCCAATTGCACTTCAAAGAATGCATCCACGATTTCACGAATCCGCGCGGCATCGTGCGATTGGTAAATCTGGGTCCGCAACTTTGTTCCATTGCGCACCCCATGGGAAAAGTACGTGGCAAATTGTTTCATCTTGCCCACAGATTCAGGTACTTCCTCATCCGTCAGCATGCGGTAGTAGGTGCTCATCATCTGGTAACGATCTTGTTCGGTGGGTTGAAAATAATCACCAGTAGCCACGTACTCTTGAATCTGCCGGAAAATCCAGGGGTTCGATGCAGCGGCGCGGCCAATCATAACCGCATCGCAGCCAGTTTCCTTCACCATGCGCATGGCGTCTTCCGGCGTAAGAATGTCGCCGTTACCAATCACCGGGATCTTTACAGCCTGCTTGATGGCCGTAATGCGAGTCCAATCAGCCCGACCGGCGTAGCCCTGTTCCCGCGTTCGTGGATGCAGCGCCACTGCCGCCAAACCTTCCTCTTCGGCGATCTTCGCCATATCCACCATCACCAGTTCCTGATCGTTCCAACCAGCCCGAAATTTCATGGTCAGCGGGATGGTCAGTACAGATTTACACGCGGCAACCAGATTACGTACCAGCGGTAAATCGCGCAAGCAACCAGACCCTCCATTGCATCGCACCACCTTCTTCACTGGACATCCAAAGTTGATATCCACGGCGTCGAAACCAAGGTCCTGACAAATACGCGCTGCTTCCGACATCACCTGCGGGTCGGCACCAAATAGTTGCGCGGAAATCGGATGCTCTTCCAGTTCAAAAGCCAGTTGATCAAACCTTTGCGCCTTACGCGTAGTTTTACGACCGCCATCGGTCCCCACCACACCGTGCGAACTGGTGAACTCGGTCATGATCAGCCCGCAACCGCCCTGGTCACGAATCAATCGTCGAAAAACAGTATCGGTTACGCCTGCCATGGGTGCCAGAACAGTGGCCGGGGCAATCGGAATGGGGCCAATGTTGAAGCTTTTCGGAAATGAGATAGTTGCCTCCATGATTCTATTTTAGCGGTGATCCAGTGAAATCAGCAAAAACAATAGCAGCAGGATGACCAGGATCAACAAAAATACTTTGCCCTTGCTATACGGACGCTCCCCATTCACTTCACCGGTCTGGGCATTAACCATCATCTGAAACACACGACCTTCAAAGCGATACGCTCCCATCCAGACCGGCATCAACACATGCTTAAACGTCAAGCTTCCGTAGCGCGTGTCCGATTCCGAAATCTGCTGTTCATCACCACCAATATCCCGCCGAATCTCGTCCTGGATGGCCCGTTCCATGATCGATTTACCTGCGCCAAAACCATCCCCAAGTTCCACCTGATAGCGCTGCGCTTGAAAGCCTGACAGAAAAGCCGTGTCGTAGGGTTTCAACTTGTGTAGGTTCCAGGGTTCCAGCTTTTTTAATCGATCAACAGAAACAGATCGAACTGCCGGCACCAAAACATCGTCGAACGCCAGGCCTACCGACCCTTGCGCATTTTGCCAGGCGGTATGCCGTTGTTGGACATCGCGCAGAACATTTTGTCCGTTAATGTTTTCCTGCACCTGAATCGTTTCGTAGTAATATTGGCCGCGCTGGCCCGTGTACCGCGTGCTGGTTTTGGCATCGAATGTCCAAAAGGGCAGATACATTCCTCTGATCCCTTCGGGCCTGGCCATTGCCGCCAACTCTCCCGGGGCGAACCATAGCGATGCCAACCAGTTGCGGACATTGGCCGTCGCTTGCTCCTTGGGCACGGCAAAAGGAAGCACAGCGTCAGGTGCAATCAGAGGGTCAGAATCCTTTGGCTGGGCCACAATGCTCGCGGCACAGAACGGGCAGGAACCTGCAACTTGTGGCGGATCAAATTGAATTGTGGCTCCGCAACCTGTACAAGTGAATTCTTTAGAAACTTCTGAAAGTCGTTGAATTCGCGACGGATCGGGCTTCAACGCCTCAGCAGAAAGTGGATTTTCATGAACGATTCGTTGGGAATCGGACTGCACGTCGGACCGCGTTCCACAATAGGAACATTTCATTCCCCCTGTGGCCGGGTCAAACTCCATGTCAGCTTTGCAGTTAGGGCAGGGGAGCCGTTCAATGGCCATCAAAGACCATTCTCCTATTTTTTCGTAACTTTGCCCCGCCCTGTCACGTTTAAATCAATATGGAACAGAATGGTTCGAACACAAAAATGATTTCCGGGTTTCTAGCAGGGATGGTGGTTGCTGGCGGCTCGGCCTATTTCTATTCGAACCGACAGGCGTCGACACCATCCCTCAAGGCTCCTGAGCCGATCACCACTAATTTAAAAGACGCACCAGCAGTCGCGGCTGAAGTATCGTCACTACCGGCGGCTACCTCTAAATCAATCGAGCCAAAGCGATTCGAGACGGTTGCCCATCAGCAGCATTCGCCACAGTCTAAATGGAGGACTAGCGCTGAAGCACCAAAGGTTGTAAATGAGCAACCACAACTGCAAGCTTCCACACCGCCACCAACTCCTCAACACGTGCCAACGCCGGAACCGGTTGCGGTGCCAGCCCCCGTCGTCGTGGCGGAACAACATCCCCACCCCACCCCGACACCAAGGCAAGCGCAATCCGTTACTATAACCGCCGGAACGCTGTTGCCGATCCGATTAAACGAAGCCATTTCCAGCGAAAAGAAAGTTTCGAACGACCCCTTCACTGCCGTTCTTTCTGAACCGTTAGTGATCAACGGCATGGTAATTGCGGAACGGGGAGCTCGTGCTGAAGGCCGCATTGTAGATGTCACCCGGGCCGGCAAAGTGAAAGGTTTGGCCCACCTTGCACTGGAGCTAACTCACTTTATTAGTTCCGATGGCCAGAAGGTTAAGATCCAAACTGCATTGTTTGAAAAGGAAGGCCCTTCTAGCAAGAAGAAAGACGTCGGAAAGGTTGCCGTCGGTGCAGGAGTTGGGGCTGCTCTTGGTGCCATCTTCGGAGGCGGTAAAGGTGCGGCCATTGGCGCAGGCGCTGGAGGTGGGGCTGCAGAAGGCGTGGTACTTTTAACCCGTGGTGAACCAGCGGTGCTGCCGGTAGAAACACGCATCAGTTTCCGCATTACTGACTCAGTCACCATCACCGAAAAGTTTCGCTAGCTTTTACGCTTTTAAGGCCGTAAGTTGCCCTTGCGATATATCCCAATCCAATGATTGGTAAAAGCAAGTCTGGCTTGCGGTCGCACTTGTGGCATGTGGCAACTGGTGCAGGTTTTCCCAGCAACAGCTATGGCCTTGTGATTCGGCTTGGCATGACAACTGGAACAAATTGCATCGTATCTTGTGAGTGCCGATCCTGTACGAACCAATGATTCATGCGGCTTATGGCAGGTGATGCAATTCAACGCACCGTTCGATTTTTGAAAGCAGGTACTCTGATTCAAATAGATCGGCTGATGGCGGGTGTTCCATGCCTTGGTCCAATCAGTATCCTCTCCCGGTTTGCGATGACAGTTACCGCAGAATTCGTTCATCGCACTGGCATTTAATTGCGATGGATTGAAAATGGCTGTCTTGCTGCCACCCTGTTCAATATGAGCCGTACCAGGCCCATGGCAGCTCTCGCAACGTACGCCATGCTCGGAAGGTTCAATACTTAGGGATGCAGATAGATTGAGGGGTCCAGTGGAATGGCACTGAAAGCACTTCATGATTTGCGACCCAGGATCGGTGATCCGATATTGCACTCCTTTCGACGTCGTATGACCGGGTGTCCGATCCTTCACGCCTTTGAAATCACTTTGACCATGCTCCAGATAGAACTCATCGTTTAGTTTAGATACCGGCGTGATAGCCTGCACCCCCGCACCGAAGTTCCAATGGGTAGGACCTCCGGAAAGGGCCTTGCCATGGCCTGATTGCGATTGCAGTGCGTATTGATTTGGATGACAAGACTTACAGGCATCAGCACCAGCATACTGACCATTTGCAGTAGTTGTGGCCAGTAGAAATACTGCAAGAAATGTGGTTCGGCCCATGGTCAAGATCGGGAACTTCTCCATTTTTTCGCAGTATCTTGCATGAACTTCAATCTGGCTTTCAACCCTGCCCACTGCTGGGATAACCCGTAGTTAAAAGACCGTTCCCTTGCGGTCACGGCTCTGTAACGTAATGCTTCTTACCGAGCCTTGACTGCAAGGGAGCAGTATCTTCGAAGTCCTGATACGCTTCGCTGGGCTAAATGCGAAGTTTCATTCCAACTTCAACATTCTACTAAAAGGAAAACTTCCCACTGAATTGGATTTGACGACCAAGCATACCGGCCCGTTGAGCCGTGATCTTGCCGAACGTTGAAGTTGTGTTCACATCCGTTCCAGGGTCTGCCCCAGTGAAGCTGTTGGTCAGGTTGTAAGCTTCCACCTTAAACTCAAACTTGAACGTTTCACTAATCTTCTTGATTGGAAAAACTTTGCCAAGAGTAAGATCAGTATTGGCGTAACGGGGTCCTTTGACGTTGGGATATTGCAACGGATTGTCGCGTCGTGTGAAGGCGGCAATTTTGGTGAACTTCGATGTGTCAAACCATTGCGCGTTAGTAGGCGTCGCAATGGTTGGATCACCGTTCACAATCATTCCGCCGAAACGCAGATAGTTGCCAGAGTTGATCTGGTAAAGACCGCTCACCGACCAGCCACCCAGCGCTCCGTCAACCAAAGAATGCGAGTGAGTCATGAACTTCCTGCCCTTGCCAAATGGCAATTCATAAATGGCTGCCGCAGTCAATCGTTGATTGGGATTGCGACCCGGCTGCCAGGTAAGTTTGTTGTCGAAATAATCTACGTTGTCATAGTATTCCTGATTTTTCTCAGTGTTGTAGTTGTAACCCAACACAAAATTGAATCCGTTGACAAAAGGACGCTGCACTTGAACCTGCAGAGCCTTGTAGCGGTTATCCAATCCGCCGATGAGACTTTCCGTCAGCGAACCATACTGCGGATATGGACGCAGCAGTTGGTCCGTTGCAATAGTGGCCTGGGTGCGCAATGTGCCGGGCATCTTTTCAATTGGAAGAACATTATAAAAAGGATTTGGGACCGTTGCTGTGGTGGCGTTCTGGTTCTTGAAGCCGATTCGAGGATCGACCAAATTGTAATCCTTGGTGAATGGGGAATTTCGTCCCAGATTCATGAAGAACGTGACGTCGGCCAGCATCTTGCCCGGCAGTTGACGCTGCACGCTGATGTTGAAACGGTCGTTGACTCCAGCATCAAAATTCTGGTTATACCACGTTGCCGGGCCACCTAAATTTGTATAGGTTCCAAAAGTTTTTCCAGTTACAGGAACCAGTCCACCAGGAAATGGATTTGAGAGTGAAGCTTGGGGTACACCTTGCAGGGGGGCAACAACAGCGGTGGCCGCGTCGAACCCAGGAAGGTTTAAGCTGCCCAAAATGTTCAGGCCATCAGTAAGTGTAGATGGCACAATGTAGCGAGCCCAACCAGCCCGAATCGCCGTATTGTTATCCAGCTTGTAAGCCAACCCAATACGCGGCATCAGCAGCGCCTTTTGCGGATTCCAGGAACCTGGGTTCTTATCTGTAGTGAATTGCCATGCGCCGTTGAAGATGGGTGCAGCGGTGCGCAAGGCAGTCACGGAAGCAGGCAACACAGGAGTCTTCGAACCCTGAAATTCCGGGATCGGCTGCGTTAAATCCAGAAAGCGGGATTGGCGTTGATCGGGGTCTGTTAATGGGCTGAAGTATTCGTAGCGAAGGCCCAGGTTCAAAGTCAACTTCTGGCTGATCTTGAAATCGTCTTGGAAAAATAATCCATAAAAGTTACTACGAGGACGTTGAATTGGAATAGACCGGATGTCCGAACCATTGTCCAGAGCACCCAATAAAAACGTCGCCCAACCGTTGCCATTGCGGGCAGTGTTGGGACTGTTGAATGTCTCCGCCGTCAAGGCTTGACCAAACGTGTAGTTCATGAATCGCGGCCGGGCAGCGTTCACAGCTTCCCTGCGAAACTCCACACCAAACTTGGTGTAATGGCGTCCAATGTTCTTTGACATTTTCGATTCCAGATTGAAACTGTTCGGTTCCTGAAACCAGTAGCTGGCTTTACCCAACACCGTAGATGTGAGCTGAGTGACCGTGACGCCAGGATAATAGATATCCGGCAAATCTCCCAAATAGCCTTTATAATAGGGGTTCCCAGGCCAAAAGCGTTCCAGGTCACTGGCTTTCAATGTCTTGTCCGGCACACCAAAGGAATCCACAATGCCATTGTAAGCACCACGAAAATTAAGCAATGTGGTGGCGTTCAAAGTATAAACAGCATCACCGGAAAAGCTACGGGCATGGCGTTTGGAACCATCCACCGCCCAGGCCGGGGAACCGCCAGTGTAATCGTCAGAACGTGTGAACGTGCGGAATTGATTGTAGCGTCCAAACACTTTCAACCGGTCTGAAATGTTCCAATCCAACCGATCAGAAAAGTTCCAATACTTAAATCGGTTTGCATAATCAGTGGCGAAATTGTTCAACCCTGAAAGATCACGGCCTGGGTTATTTTGTTTGTACAGATCGCCCAGGATCACCTTCGATGTGGGATCAATGCGGCTGGCCGGAATCATGTTCCCAGCGAACGGAGTCCGCGATGCTACGTTGTTCAAAACCTTGGTTGTGTAGGGGTCGTAAATGGTTCGGATAGAACCATCCGCTAAAAATGTTTTGGAAAAGTCACCACCGCGTTCCAAAGTTGTGGGCAAGGTAGATTGAACCGTCAACGGATTGATAGTGCGCCATGCTTCATAAGAAAAGAAGTTGAAAATCTTGTTCTTCTTTACAGGCCCACCAATCACGCCTCCCCATGTATGTTGTCGCGTAAGATTTGGAGTGTGGTTCAACGAATTCGCCGATGCATTGATGGCCGGATTGCGACCCAGATAGTAAGCCGTACCATGAAAATCATTCGTTCCCGACTTCATGGAAACACTAAGCACGCCACCCGCTGAATGGCCGAACTCTGCGTCCACCGCGTTTTGTTGCAAATTCACTTCAGACACCGCATCCATCGGCGGTGTATAGGAGGATTTCTGCGTGGTCATTGATGGCGAACCATCCAAAATGATGTCGTTCTTAATTGTAGTATTGCCGCCCACGTCAATCTGCGAAGCGGCCCAGTGGTGAAACGGGCTCTGCTCTGTCGATGATCGTAAAACCGTAGCCGGGTTCAATGTCGCTAGCAGGAAAGGATTGCGATGGATAATCGGCAAATTGTTAGTCATCTTGGTGTCTAACGTCAGACCCATTGTCGATGTATTGAATTGCACCGCAATCGGCGTGGCTTCCACAGTGACCGATTCTCGCGTTGCTCCCAGTTCCAATTTCGCGTTGACAGAAATGTCGCCACGGGCCTGCACCAGAATGGATTTTTGGATGAACTTTTTGAATCCTTGCAGTTCCACGGTAACCTGATAGTTGCCGGGAATTACGAAGTCAAAAAGATATTGGCCAGATCCATTGGTGGTTGCAGTTGCCTGCACTCCAGTATTTTCATTCAGCAGTTGGATACTGGCTCCAGCGATGACGGCTTGTGAAGCGTCAGTAACGGTGCCTTGAACTTTCGCACGGGAATCCTGGGCGTAAACGGGCACTAAAAATAGTGCCGCCCCGACGAGGGCTGCGAGACTTGAGCGCATGGAATTGCCTCCCTGGCAATAAAAATCGATTATATAGGGTTATACTATTCGCAGAGTTAAGTCAATCTGCCAATGATTACAAAGTCACTTGAGACAAAGTAAAACGACATGCACAAGAATCAAATCTTAGTCATTGTCACTGGTGGCACCTTTGACAAGGAATACAACGAACTGGACGGGTCGCTATTCTTCAATAATTCCCATGTGGGCGACATGCTGGCCTTGGGACGATGTGGTTTAGATGTTGCCATTCTGCCATTAATGATGGTGGATAGTTTGGAGATGCGCAGTCAGGACAGGGAAGCGATTTTACAAGCCTGTCTAGATTCAGCAGCCTCGCGCATTGTGATCACTCACGGTACCGATACGATGCAGCTCACGGCCGCCGTTCTTGGCCAAGCCAACCTAAATAAAACGGTGCTCTTGACCGGTGCCATGATTCCATATAAATTCGGCAGCTCCGATGGGATGTTTAATCTGGGTTGCGCCATGGCCTTTGTACAAGTGTTGCCACCGGGAGTGTTTGTCGCCATGAACGGCCGTTACTTCGCCTGGAACTCGGTACGCAAGAACCGGGATTTAGGCATATTTGAATCCACCTGACTCAACGGCTCGCCTACTAGATTTGTTTGCGCGTAAGCTTTCACAAACATCATTTGCGTGGTGCTGACATGCCGTTCCAGAAATGCACCTTCGCAATACGCCAAGTAAAATTCCCACATGCGCAGGAACTTTGCATCGAACCCCAGTCTGCTCACTTCGTCGAGATTCATTAAAAACCGCCGCCGCCATTGATTCAGGGTCATGGCGTAATGGATGCCCATGTCCTCAGCGTTGAACAAGGAAAGTCGCGAGGCGCGTGTCGTCGATTTCAACATCTCCGTCATGCTGGCTAATTCCCCGCCGGGGAAAATGTACTTCTGAATCCAATCGCTGGAACGGTGGTAGGCCAGGAATTTTTGATCCAGCATGGTGATGGTTTGAATCAGCATGGAACCGTTCGGTTCCAGGAGTCGATCACAAGCAGCAAAAAATTGATCGTAGTAATCCAAGCCAACAGCCTCAAACATTTCTACGCTGACAATTTTGTCGAAGGTGCCTTCTAAATTTCTATAATCTTCAAGCAGTAATTGAATTCGCTCACCTGAAGGATCAAAACTTCGAAACCGTTCTTCAGCCAACGCATATTGTTGTTGACTGATGGTAGTGGTTGTCACATGAGCCCCATATTGCGACGCGGCATGCAACGCCAACCCACCCCACCCTGACCCGATTTCCAGTACACGATCACCTGGCTTCAACTGAAGTTTATGGCAAATCCGGTCGAGTTTTTGAGTCTGCGCGCGTTCCAAAGAATCGTTCTGGTTTTCAAACCAGGCGCAGGAATAGGTCATGCTGTCATCCAGAAACAAACTGAAAAACTCATTGGAAAGATCATAATGAGCCCCAATGTTTTTTCTGCTATTGGAGATGCTATTCGACTTCAACACATGCAGAATTCGATTCCCAAATCGGCTGAGTGCGCTGAACCATTTGTTGCTGGTTTCCAACGAATCTAAATTGCGCACAGCTAGGCGAATCACATTTACAATGTCAGGGGAAGTCCATTCTCCAGCCATATACGATTCGCCAATGCCAATGTCGCCGTCCAACAGGGCCCTCTTGAAAAATTGCGCATCGTGGGTTTCTATCACCGCATTCAGCGAATGGCCCTTCACTCCAAAGTGATGCTTAACCCCTTGGTAATTCAGTTCCAGATCGCCTATGGTAAGGCCCGTCAATGATTTCAAAAAGATGGATTCAAACATGGCTATCGAGCAGGCCTCCGACTGGGATGATCGAATACTGGAACTTTTTTCCAAAGCAATTTTGCAGCTTGCCAATGGATTCGCACCACAACCATGGCTGTGGTCAAGGGAAACGTCAACAGAGCTCGGGACAAATTCTGTGCCGTCCAGGGTTGCCGCGTCAACTTCAAGTTGGCGTTGAACTTCAATCCACCGTTTTCAAATACGGCGATGTTTGAAACCAAAGTTTCCTCAGGATTCGTAAACGTAAATTCGTATCCAAGTTTCATTGGCAGGAATGGCGAAACATGGAAAGCTTTGTCTGCCTTGTAGCGAAAGGTATTTTCAGACGACATTCGACATCCGTCATGCAACCAATAGTTGTGAGTTTCCCCAAAGGTATTGTTCACTTCCGCCAACACCATGGCCAGTTCACCGTTGCTCTTATAGCAATAGAAGTACGAAATCGGGTTGAACACATAACCCAAATAACGAAGCTGCGTTAAAAGAAAGATTGGGCCATCTGGAAGCTCCAAACCCTGTGCTGACGCGTCTTCCATCAATCGCTGACGTAACGAAACAGCAGGGTCACCAAAATGATCTCGTTCCGAAAAGGAAGTCCAGTTGAAGTGGTTGTAACTGGAAAATCGTGACATCTTCATCATTTCTGGAATGCGGTCAATATCCAAAAACGATAAAAATAACGGATATTCAAATTCATGCACTGTCGGGCTCAATCGCCGATGCCGCAAGGTGCCTTCATAAATGCCTGGTTGCGGCATCAGCAATCCACTCCCAATTGCCGAGCCACACGCAAGCCGGAGTTTAATCCGTCCTCATGGAAACCGTAAAACCAATAGGCACCGCAAAAATGGATGTGACGTTGTCCGCTGATTTCATGCCAACTTTGCTGGGCGGCCACAGCTTTTAAAGTATAAAGTGGATGCCGATATTCTAATGTCCGTAGCAGCTTACTAGGATCGATCAACGACCCAGCATTCAACGTCACGCAGTATTGAACAGGTCCCGGAAGGTTCTGCAGACGATTCATATGATACGTCAGAGCAGCACCGCCGTCCCCTCCCAAAATGCAATTCCACGACGCCCTGGCCGCCCCCTGCTTAGGCAATAACGCTTCATCCGTATGCAGGCTGGCGCGGTTTTCCGACGTCTGAAAATTGCTCAGCACATCCCACTCCTTCTCTGTGGCATCGGGAAGCATGGCCAACGCTTGCTGGGCATTGCACGCAAACACAATCTCATCGAAAGATTGTACGTCACCATTTGCCATACGGATTTCAATGCCCGTCAACTTACTAACGATAGATTGAATTTTTGCATTCAGTACAACCCGGTCGCGATAAGAGCGTGTCAATGGTTCAATGTACGACGAACTGCCGCCTTTCACCGCTTGCCAGACATGGTGATGGCCGACACTCAATAGATTGTGATTGGCAAAGAATCGTATCAACGTCAGGGCAGGGAACTGGCCAATTTGTCCAACCGAAGTAGACCAGATTGCCGACGCCATAGGATAAAGATACAGATCCTGAAAAATCTGACTATACTTTTCTCTCTCCAAATAATCCGCCAATGAGACGTCGTCATTCGTTTCCAGTAATCGTGGAGATTCTTTATTGAATCGTAAAATATCCATCCCCAGTCGATAATGGCTGGGTCGAAACAAATTGCGCCGATCAGCAAAAAATCCATCTAATCGATTACTGGAGTAAACAAAACCCGTCTTTGGGTGGAAAACTGAAAACGACATGTCAGACGGTTGCGATGCCACCCCCAAATCAACAAGGAGCTTAACCAGATTCGGATAGGTTCGTTCGTTATAGACAATGAATCCGCTATCAATCTGATGTCCGTTAATGGCGTGGGTATGCGTATGCCCACCCAATCTGTCTTGATTTTCAAATAGCCAAACTTCGTGCTTGCGGCTTAAGAAATAAGCAGCAGACATGCCCGAAATTCCCGATCCAATCACGGCGATCCGGCTCATACTGGCAAGGCTCGATTGTAAGAAACGGTGTAAGCTGATGTCAACAACAGGAATTACTCATCATGAAAAAATTACTACAAATCCTTTTTCTCGTCATCTTCGTATGGATGATCGTCATGACCACTCGCACTTGCATGGAAATCAGCCTTTGGGACGCTTGGCCCAGTTACAAAGCCAATCCCTGGGCCATCGCAACACTGTGGGATGCTTATTTTGGCTTCCTGACTTTTTTTATTTGGGTCTGTTTCAAAGAAAGCCGTCTCGCCATGCGCGTGCTCTGGTTCGTGCTCATCATGGGATTGGGTAACATCGCCATGTCCTTTTATGTCCTCCTTCAACTGCACAAGCTCAAACCAGATGAACCACTTTCCAAGGTCTTGACTGCATGAAAGCATTTTTGAATAAGCGCATCGTTCAACCCATCCTGTTGCTTTTGAAGCAAGGATTAACCCCTGAAAAATTGGCCCTTACTATCACCATGGGAATTGCCTTGGGCACCATCCCAGTGTTGGGTGCCACATCCATCGCCTGTGCCGCAGCCGCAGCAGCATTCGGCTTGAACCAGGCGGCCATTCAAGGCGTCAACTACTTTGCCTACCCCTTGCAACTCACCCTGCTCATTCCATTCCTGAAACTTGGTGCTTTTCTATTCGGCGACACATCATTTCATTTAGGGCTTTCCGACATCACCAACTTAATCCAAACCGGTATCTTTATCACCATCAAAACTCTTTGGACGGCCACCTGGCATGGCCTCATCGCCTGGGGTCTGGTAGCATTTCCGACTGCAGCTCTTGTTTATTTCCTACTCCGACCAGTTTTAAAGCTGGCCGCAGCAAAGCAGAATTCCATATGACCATGATCCTGTACGCCTGGGCTGCCGTTGCCTTATTGATGTTCTTATTGTGGTTGCTGCACTTCCCACTGAAGAACGCATCCATCGTCGATGCCGGCTGGGCTGTGGGCATAGCCATCTGTGCCTGCTTTGCCGGAGCCTTGGGGCAGGGAACTGATGTGCGTCGCTTACTAATCGCCAGTATGGTGGTATTTTGGGGACTTCGCTTGGCCGCACACTTAGTGTTTGATCGCATGTGGGGCTATCCCGAAGAAGGTCGCTACGTCGAACTCAAGGAAAAATGGAAAACGAACATCGGCATTAAGTTTTTCTGGTTCTACCAATTGCAGGCACTCACCTGCGTCATTCTCGCCACCCCGTTTTTCCTTGCCAGTCGTGATGCAACCCCAATCCGCATAACTGACTTTCTGGGGCTGCTGGTTTGGGTCATTGGTCTGGTAGGCGAATCCATAGCCGATCACCAATTGAAAAGGTTCAAGTCCATTGGGGCTAATAGCGGGCTAACGTGCAGAGTTGGATTGTGGAATTATTCCCGACACCCCAACTACTTTTTTGAGTGGCTTACTTGGGTTGGATACGCTATCATCGCCCTGCCATCAGAATGGGGTTGGCTTGGTATGGTATCACCCGCAATTATTTTATTCCTGCTACTTCGAGTCACCGGCATTCCTGCCACTGAAGAACACGCCGTACGAAGCCGCAAGGATTACCGCGAATATCAAAGAGTCACCAGCGCCTTTGTACCCTGGTTCAGGAAGACTTCATGAGCGACATAGATCAACCGTATTACTGGAAATTGCTGGACAAAGACATTATTCCCGATTGGGTCATCCGCATCGCCATCCGCCGATTCAACCGCATGCGCCTCCGTCAAGAAGCCGAACCGACGCCTGATTTACAGCGTCAGCGACTGATGGAATTTGTGAAGCAACTGCGCTCCAGTGAGATCGCCGTGAACACTGGCGAAGCGAATGAACAGCACTATGAAGTGCCCACTCGTTTTTACGAATTGGTGTTGGGCGCTCGTCGAAAATATAGTTGCGCCTACTGGCCCCAGGATGTCCATAACCTGAATGCCGCAGAAGAAGCCATGCTGCAGTTGACTGCCGAACGAGCCAGGATTCAGGACGGTCAGCGCATTCTGGATCTCGGTTGCGGTTGGGGTGCGCTGTCACTCTACCTGGCTGAAAAGTTTCCCAATGCAAAGATCACTGGCTTATCCAACTCCCGCACACAACGTCAATTCATCATGGATCAAGCTCAGAAGCGTGGTTTGACCAATGTTGAAATCCTCACTGAAAACATGGTCACCTTCGATACAAAAGAAAAGTTCGATCGCGTGGTCAGTGTAGAAATGTTTGAACACATGCGCAACTATGAACGACTGCTGGAAAACGTTTCCCGTTGGATGCAACCCCAAGCTCTGCTCTTCGTTCACGTATTTTCGCACTACCGCTTCGCCTACCCATTTGCAGTGAAGGATGGCACAGATTGGATAGCCGAATATTTCTTCACTGGTGGCCTAATGCCCAGTGACGATCTGCTGCTCTACTTTCAGAAAGACGTCACCTGCGTGGATCATTGGCTGATGAGCGGCGTCCACTATCAAAAAACAGCACGTGCCTGGCTGGATCTGTTAGACAAAAAGAAACCGGAAATTCTCAAGGAGTTCCAGACAGTTTATGGCGCGGAAGCAGTGGCTCGCTTGGCTCGTTGGCGCATCTTTTTTATGGCAGTGGAAGAAGTATGGGGCTTCGCTTCTGGTAACGAATGGACCGTCTCACACTATCTATTTGAACGCCGGAAATAAACGAGCGCAGCCTATTGCCGCTGGTAAATGCGCTTCCCGCCAAGATACGTTGCTTCCACCGCGATATCCTTCACTTCACCCAGCGGACAGGTCAGAATGTCGCGATCCAGCACAATAAAATCGGCCAGCTTACCAACTTCAAGCGAACCCTTTTCCTTTTCCTGAAACATCAGAAACGCATTGTTGATGGTGTACAACTGAATCGCCTGCGCTCTGGTAATTGCCTGTTCTGAATGCAGTGCCCCTTCCATCCAACGTGGTTGACGGGCGAGTGCAATCCACATCGCTAAAAAAGGATTGTACGGATTAATGGAACGCAGACTTCCGATTTTCTGCATATGATCCGACCCGCCACCCACCATCACACTTTGTTCGAACAGCGTCTTATAGGGCTGAAAGTATTTCATCCGATCATTGCCAAACTGCTTCAACAAAGTGGCGCCGTCAAGCCACAGCCATGCAGGCTGAAGGTCGGCCACCACTCCCATTCGTTTCATTTTCTGGATCACTTCAGGAGTCATGAAGTTGGAATGCGTAACGGATGGTCGCTTCTCCCGCAACGCAAAATCATGTTCGTTGATCCGTTCATAGGCGTCCACCAAAGCCGTAACTGCACCGTCACCAACCGAGTGCGCTGTAATCTGGAAATCATTTTGAAGTGCCAACCGCGCTATCTGGTAAAGTTTGTCCGGCTGAATATACTTCATGCCTTGATATTGCGGATCGTCAATGGAATATACCTTGCTAACGCCCCATGGCTTCAGCATGTAGGCACTGCCCGTCAACATTCCACCATCCAGAAACAGCTTGATGCCGCGCAGCCAAAGCATGTTGTCGTAACTGTGCAATGGGCTTTTGGCCGCATTCAGAATCCGAGTCTGAATCTGCTCCATGGGAAGTTGCGCGTCCACCGCATAGGTGAGGAATACTCGGCATGTCAATTGTTGTTTGTCCTTCAACGCGCGGAACACTTCAATTTCATCGTCCTCCGCATTTCGATCAGCAACACTGGTGATCCCCACCGAATTGTAGTCGGCCAGCAGACGTTTCAGCCATACCTGCTTATCTTCCGCCGTAGGTACACGCATCTTCGATTCATACCGAACAAAACGTGCACAACTGCGCACAATTCCGGTAGGTTCTCCAGAAGCAGTGCGCTCCACGCGACCCGGTTTCCCGTCGGTAATGGCAAACGTTTTATCAATGCCACTCAGCCGCAAGGCCATGGAATTTAGCGATGCGTCAGGGCCTGTGCTGAAATATACCGGATGGTGTGGAGCCGCTTTGTCTAACTCTTCGCGCGTGGGAAAGCGTTGCTCTTTCAATCGTGTAATGAAAACCTGCGAGACTCGAATCCAATCGCCATCGGGAAGGGAACTGGCCCGAGCTGCAATGTATTTTAAGACATCGGCCATGGTCTCCATATCAGGCACCGTATGATCGAATTCGTAGAGTGAGGCACCACCGGCATGGATGTGCGAATCCATCAATCCTGGTAGTACCGTCTTGCCTTTCAGATCCAAACGTATTGCTTGAGGGCCAGCCATACGGGACATGGCCTGGTTCGACCCAGTGCCCAGAATCCTATCATTGCGAAGCACCATCGCCTCGACGATTCGGAATTTCGCATCGGTGGTGACAATCTTCGCATTATGAACTAGCACAGAAGTTTGCGCTGGTGCTAGTGATAAGGTGACAAAGAGAAGACAAGAAAATCGCATCGCTACGATTATCGCGCGCTTCGGTCACCACGAAAAACAGGACATCGGTATAGGTAGTTTAGAACCCGCCCATTCCGCCGCGCGCCGGAAGTTTGGAAAGAGCAATGGGCACCCGAATTTGTGCTTTGTCGGAACGTTCCAGATTCGGAAGATCACCCACTTGAAGGCACATTGAATTTCCTGCTGAACTGGTTAGCTGAATCAATCTGCGTGCCTCGTTCCATTCTGATTCGGCTTCCTTCGGTGTCTTCAGAGCCAGCAACGTAGCATAGCGAACCCGTGCCTGAATCAGGTTGCAAGTGGCATCTGTATTCAGGCTAGTGGCTGTCATCTGCACCCCTGTATTAATCGATTCCTGATATTTGGAAAGAGCCTCAGGAATGCGATGGGTGCCTTGTAACGCTAAGCCCGCCATATATTGGAGGTGGCGCAATTGTCGCAGCAGCAAATGGTTATTCGGATCGCGACTGACCATCTGTCGGATCTCAATTTCGCTATCCACAACCAGTTTCAGAACTTCATCATGCCGTCCAGCTTCGCTATGAATTTGACCCAGCGATTCAATGGCTGTGAAATAAGCAGCCCGGCAATCCACACCATCGCCACAAGTTTGTCCCGCACTGCCATACAAGTTGACAGCCGTTTGGGCGGCGTTCAAAGCTTCTTGCGTTGGACCCAGTGCCGAACTGATTGCCGCCGATAGTCTTTGATACGCTTGCGCTAAATACTCTCTTCGATCCCCGGGAAGTCCCGTCGAAACTTCAATTGCCCGTCGTGCTGCGACAAGCGATTCCTGTTTGCGACCAGTTCGTTCTTCAATGCTGGATAGTTCGCTCCAGGCAGCGGACAATTCAAGATCGTAGGTGTTGCCCTTCAATTTGGAAAGAATAGCAATGGATCTTTGGGCCGACGCTCTGGCCTGTTCATTCATTCCAGCCAATGACAAAACATTCGCCAGACGCTGTAACGAAATCGCCAGTTCTTTAGAGGATTGTGCGTCCGCTTTGGACACACCATCCAGAATCGAAACCGCCTTTTTTAAGTTGATCGCAGCACTGGGCACATCTCCTCGATTCGACAAACGCCCGTACCCTTGCACTTCAGCGATTTTTCGGTAGGCCATGGCCGCTTCCCGTACAAACTTTTCATTGGAGCCAGAACGCTTGGCAAACTGGTCCAGTTGTGGAACGGCTTCGCTTGCAATTTCAGAACGAAATGCGGTTGTGGTGGTAAGTGGTGAGGTTTGGAAAAGTGAGGATCGATTAAAATGCTGAATATCGGTGAACGCCTGATACGTTACACCCATCTGGGCCATCAGAGTAATAGCACCAAGTAGTATGACTATAGGTATAAGAGTAGTAGATAGCCGAAAAGACAATGGTCTTATGGGTGCGGCTGCCAGCAGGCGCCTACCGAAAAGTGGAAGGCTGGGTTTCTTGTAACGCACAATGATGCGGTATCGTTGGCCAGGTTTACCGATCCGTGCGAGATTCTTCAAATTAAATGCAGCGAGAGCCGGCATTGGGGCAGCTTGCAAAGGTTGGAGTAAGACGGCTCCATCCATTGAACTGCGGCATAGCTCGACACTCAGGGGAGTGCTGTCGTGATATGACATCGTATTTTGTAGTGAATTTACTTTATCGAAATCTCCGTACGAATCAAGTGTTCTGGGCTTTCTATTACGCCGAGTATCATCATTACTACAGTTACTACTCTATCCTCTCGTGAAACATAGAGTACCATAAGTGTTTGAAAAAGATACCCCTCGAATGGGGGTAAATTTGACTAAAAAAGACCTATGAGTCCTGTAGGTGATTTCCCTTATGTCGAAACCCAAACATCCACAACATGAAGTACAATCTTGAAGTGTCCAGAAGTTTGCTCACCCTCTGTTCTTTCGTTGCTTTCGAAGCAATGTGCTTGCCCAGCGCAGTTGCCCATCCCCTGGAAATCTACCAGAAAACAGTCCAGCCTTTTCTTTCCAAAAACTGTTCCACCTGCCACAACGACAAACAAAAAATCGCCAACCTTAGCTTCGACCCGTTCCGCGATCCGGCGTTTGCTCTGCAACAGAAGGATGCCTGGGGCAACATTCTTGAAAAA
The DNA here is from genome assembly GCA_025352795.1 of Acidobacteriota bacterium. Lineage (GTDB taxonomy): Bacteria > Acidobacteriota > Terriglobia > Bryobacterales > Bryobacteraceae > JANXSF01. Next base: position 41,349 of record JANXSF010000086.1, on the reverse strand, counting down.
TTAATCACCGCCAAAATGCCCCCACCGGGCACTCTTCAGCCTTCCCGAACCGATGTTGCTGCCGTTACAAAGTGGATCGAAAATGTTCTGGGCACTTCCAACAGACGTCCCGCTCTGAATCCCGGTAGTGTAACTGCCCGACGCCTGAATCGCGTGGAATACAACAACACCATTCGCGATTTGTTGGGCGTGGCCGTCCGTCCGGCAGATGAATTTCCGGTGGATGATTCCGGCTACGGGTTCGATAACATCGGCGACGTCCTCACTGTCTCTCCTATGCTCATGGAAAAGTACATGGCTTCCGCCGCTAGCGTTTCCCGACTGGCCATCTTCGGCGAACCTCTCCCAGCAAAACCCACCCGCTTAGCGCGCCTTCTCAACCGGCGTTCACCCGATGCCAATGATGTTCTCAACAAAGGGAACTATTTCCCATATTCCATCCGCGGAGCAATGTATGGGAACTGGGTGTTTCCGGTGGATGCTGAATACGAATTCCGCCTCCGCGTGGCAAATTTCCGACCGGATAAAGCTGCTGATCTTCGAACAACGAAACAGAATCGAGAGCCAACGGCTGTTGGTGAGCAAAAAGGAGTAGAGTTACAAGCGTTTCTGGAAGCAGCGCGAAAGGCCGCCCCGCCGCGACAAGTTGTTCTCAGCGTAGATGGCCAGACGGTGCTTACCGACGTCGTTGAAGGCACCGCTGCATTCGGCTATCAGCGCGGAGAATTCATTGCCCGCGTGCCTGTAAAAGCAGGCGAGCGCAAACTGCGTGCATCGTTCCCAGAACTGGCTGATCTAGGGGATCCGCGTCAAAATATCAATCCCGATATGCGTCGTCAATTGTTCGTTGACTATCTGGAAATTGTCGGACCCTTCAAACCCAGTCTGGAACCATCCGATAGTTACAAGAAAGTTTTCATCTGCCAACACGCCCATGGGAAACATCAGCCACAATGCGCCCGCAGGATTGTTGAAAATCTAACCCAGCGCGCTTACCGCCGTTCCGTTACCCGCCAGGAAGTGGAATCCAAACTTGCCCTGGTTACCATGGCTCAAAAAGATGGCGACTCGTTTGAAGAAGGCATCCGTCTGGCCCTTGAAGCGATTCTTGCTTCACCTAACTTTCTGTTTCGAACAGAAGTTCCCCCGTCTTCGTCAGCGCTGAAAAACCCGTCCTATCGCGTGAGTGAATTTGAGCTGGCATCGCGATTGTCGTACTTCCTCTGGAGCAGTATGCCCGATCAGCAACTTCTTACCTTAGCCACCAACAAATCACTTCGATTGCCAGGGGTGCTGGAAAAGCAGGTTCGCCGAATGCTGGTAGATCCCAAAGCAAATAATCTGGTGGACAACTTCGCCGCACAGTGGCTGCAACTGCGCAATCTGGGTCGTACCAAGCCAGATCCTGCCCGCTTCCCAACCCTTGACGATGAACTGTTGGACGCCATGAGTCGGGAAACCAGCCTGTTCGTCGGAACTGTGATTCGAGAAGACCGCAGCATCCTGGATTTTATTGATGCACCATTCACCTTCCTCAACGGTCCACTAGCGCGCCACTACGGCATTGCTGGCGTAGACGGAGAGGCATTCCGTCGCGTCAGCCTGGATGGCGAACAACGCAGCGGGCTGCTCACCCAAGGGGCCATCTTGACTGTATCGTCGTACCCTACGCGCACCTCGCCGCCGGTGCGTGGTAAGTGGGTTCTTGAAAATATGATGGGTACTGCGCCACCCCCGCCACCTCCTGAAGTTCCTGTGCTGGATGAATCCAAAATGGCCACTACCATGTCCATGCGCGAACGTCTGGAACAACATCGAAAAGATCCCAGTTGTGCCCCCTGCCATAACGCAATGGACCCCATCGGTTTCGGGTTGGAACGTTACGACGCAGTGGGTGCCTATCGCACACACGAAGGCAAATTGCCGATTGATTCCTCGGGAATACTTCCCGATGGCAAGTCCTTTCAAGGCGTCAAAGACCTGAAGGTAATTCTTAAAAGTCAGTCTGCCACGTTCACCCGAAACCTTACCGAAAAGCTGATGACGTTTGCACTGGGACGCGGTTTGGAGCGTTACGATCGGTCCGTCGTAGACCACATCAGCCAGCAGGCCGCGCAAAACAATTTCAAATTCTCTACCCTTGTGTTAGGTATCGTGAATAGCCAGCCATTTCAAATGCGAAGCGGCGACGGAGAAAAGTAAGTATGACCCAACCATTATCCCGACGAACTCTTCTGCGCGGTCTTGGCACCGCCTTGGCCCTGCCACTGCTCGATTCCATGAGCGCCGTCGCAAAAACTAAATCTCCCACTCGAGTGGCCTTCGTCTACTTTCCCAATGGTGTCCAAGTGCCGTCGTGGGTTCCCCAAACGCAGGGGCAGATTGCTGACTTGCCGATGTCTTTGCCTCGAGTGCTGGAACCATTGGCTGCCCATCGAAAAAACATTTCCGTGCTGGCTGGCTTAACCGTAAACGGTGGTCGCGCTTTGGGCGATGGTCCTGGGGATCATGGTCGCGCAGGTGCCAGTTATCTCACCGGCATCCACCCCAAAAAGACCTTTGGTAAAGACCTGCAAGCCGGTGTCTCAGTAGACCAATATATGGCCCAGAAGATTGGTGGGCAAACCCGGTTCGCCTCTCTGGAACTGGGTTGCGAAGAAGGGATTCAGGGCGGTAACTGCGATAACGGTTATAGTTGCGCGTATAGCAACAGCATTTCCTGGCGGACCCCAACTACTCCCAATCCGCCTGAAGTGCGTCCTAGGGCCGTTTTTGAGCGCCTGTTTGGGGGCGGGGAACTGGATGCCGATCCAATTCGCCGAGCTCGTCAACAACGCTACAAGAAAAGCGTGCTCGATTCTGTTTTGGAAGATGCTCGTTTGTTGCAGGGTAAGTTGGGTTCAACGGATCGCCGTAAACTCGACGAATATCTGTACGCTATCCGTGACATAGAAACCCGTATTGAACGAGCCGAAAAGCAGCCACCGCAGTCGGCTCCTCCCATTGACCGGCCCGCAGCCAGCATCCCAGAGGATTACCAGGAGCACACGCACCTGATGTTCGACCTGATGACCGTAGCCTTTCAAACCGATTCCACCCGCGTAGCAACTTTCCTGATGGCCATTGAACAAAGCAACCGGGCCTACCGTGAGATTGGCATTCCAGATTCTCACCACGGCCTAACCCATCACGGCGGAGACAAAGAAAAGATCGAAAAATGCATTCGCATCAATCGCTATCAAATGGAACAGTTCGCCTATTTTCTGAGCAAGCTAAAAGCCACTCCAGACGGCGACGGCACCTTGTTCGATCACATGATGATTACCTATGGCAGCGGCTTGGGCGACGGTCACGAACATGACAACCTGCCCACCGTACTCACCGGCGGCGGTAACGGGCTGTTCAACCATGGGCGTCACATAAAATATAAGCCAGAAACGCCGCTAGCCAATCTTCATGTGGTGATGATGGATCGTATGGGCATCCCGGCAGAATCCTTCGCCGATAGCAAAGGCAAGCTGGACTATCTTGGCGATTTGACATAATACATGTTATCGGCGAGAGGTGGCTACCTGATTTAGCTTAGTCGTTCCCAACCCATCCCGTCTGACTTAACTATTTGAGAAATCAAACAGTTGCCCTTTTGGCTTAGTCTTTCACCAAGCATCGACGTGCTAGAGTTTGCCCTGACATGGCCAAACCTGTACGAATTCTTTCAATTGACGGCGGTGGCGTCCGCGGTTTAATTCCGTCTCTGATTCTTTCCAAATTAGAACAGCTCACTGGTCAGCCCATTTGCGAACTGTTCGACTTGATTGCCGGGACCTCCACCGGTGGAATTCTTGCCCTAGGTTTAGCAATGCCTGGGCCAGACTGTAGCCCAGCCCATTCCGCTGCTGACCTGGTCTCCATTTACGAAAAGGAATCGGCCAGGATTTTCTCCAGACCCCTAGGCTATCGGCTGCGCTCCTTGGGGTCGTTGGCTGATCAAAAGTATCCATCGACTGGTATTGAATCGGTCTTACGCGAGTACTTTCAAGATGCTCGTCTGAAGGACAGCCTGACTGATGTCCTCATTCCTGCCTACGAAATCGAACGTCATTTTCCGTTCTTTTTTAAGAGCACAAATGCCCGCCAGAACCCTGCCTATGACTTTGCAATTAGAGACGTCGCCAGGGCCACCTCGGCCGCGCCGACGTACTTTGAACCTCACCGCATTGCATCTGAAACAGACTATTTCGCTTTGATTGACGGTGGCGTTTACGCCAACAATCCTGCTGGATGCGCCCTTGTCGAATGCCTGAGCACGTTTCCTCACACTGAGGATTTCGTGGTCGTTTCACTTGGCACAGGTTCCAGATCGGATTCCATTTCCTACCGCAAATCCAAGTCCTGGGGGCTGGCGCAATGGGCCAAACCTATTTTGAATATCGTGCTGGACGGCGTCAGTGCCACGGTGGATTATCAGCTAAAGCAATTGCTGCCATCGAATCGCTACTTCCGCTTTCAACCTAACTTAGAACCAGGTTGCTGTGCCATGGACAACACCGACCCCGGCAACATCCGCCGACTTCGTATAACCGCAGAAACCTTGATTCGTGAAAAAGCTGAGGATCTGAAGATTCTCAAGGAATTGCTAATCCGCTAAAATCCTCGCAACCAATCGGTTGCCCCGGCGGCGGTTCCACAAAGCTGAGAGGAACCTGTTTCGGATCAGCCATAAACCGGTCAATTTGTTTCACCGCAAAACTACCCTGGGCTAATCTCGTTCCGGTCAGAGTCTTGGCGTAGGTTCGCAATTTTTCCAATTCCAGAAATGCTTGCGCTCGAACCAGGCTGGAACTGGATTCCCCCACTGCCAATGCCATCAGTCGCTTCATCGCAATGGATTCAACCACTTGTTGCGTTAGTTCTTCCAATCCGCTCTTTCTAGGTGCTTTCCAGGTTGCGTTAATCAACTTTTCGACAACCTCAGCGAAGCCATCCACTTTAGGATTTCGAGCATGCTGTTCCATCAATCGGTGCGCTCTTTGGGGATGCAAAAGCAAACTGAGGGTGATGTTGGCCGCTGCTTCCACCGGTGCCAGGGAATCAAAAGTCAATCCACTCGACCCTCGAAACGACTCCCGAGTAGACGAAAAACCAAACGCATTGGGCGGCAAAAGGTCCAATAATGGTGCTGAAAGTGTTAAATTTTGCGCATTTAACGTCGCTAAAATGGCATTTAGTGCGCTTTTTTGCTGCTCTGGAGGCACTATTTCGGCGATCTTTTGACCGTCACCTTTCACCGCATAGGCATAATCCACCCCACCAATCAGCTTCGAAACTGCCTCAGTCTGGTAGCGATGGAGCAGGTAAATGGGGACCAGTGAGTCTCTCAAAGTACTCCACGGCTGACCTTCGCGCACATTGGTTGCTCCGAATCTTGCTAGTGCCCGATTGCGAATTTTTAGAATACGATTCAGCTCTTCAATCGCATTGGAACCGTTGTCCCAAAGGTGGGCTCTGGGGTGTGCGCCGCCTTCCGGCCGGGCGTCACTATCGGAGATGAATTCCAGACCTTGTTTAATCCCTTGCTCTAAAATTGTGCGCAGCTTCGAGCCTTCATCCATTGGATTTGAAAACTCTGCATAACCATAAGTAATAACGAGCTTATCCCAGGCACCGATACCGCCTTGATATCCCTTGGAAACATCGGGAATTGCATTCGCTCCCAGTGCAATAAACGGGTGGGGGTAATCCATTACCGAAGCGTCTTTATTCGCGCTGGCGGCAAAGTTATGGGCGATCCCCAACGTATGACCCACTTCGTGAGCGGCCAACTGGCGGATTCGGGCCAAGGCCATTTCCCTGCCCTCAATCGACTCTTTGGTTCCACCTTCAAATGGCGAAAGCAGTCCCACGGCGATCAAATAATCCTGCCGAATGCGCAGCGACCCCAGCGTCACATGACCTTTGATAATCTCGCCAGTTCGAGGATCTTCAATCGTCGACCCGTACGACCAGCCTCGGGTAGAACGATGAACCCATTGAATCATGTTGTAGCGGGCATCCATTGGGTCAGCATCTGCAGGCAGCATTTTGACTTCGAATGCGTTGCTGAATCCTGCTGCTTCAAAGGCCTGTTTCCACCAACTGGCACCTTCCAAAAGAGCAGAACGAATCGGTTCCGGGGCACCGGGATCCAAATAGTAAACAATAGGCTTTACCGGGTCGCTTAGGGCGGCAGTGGGATCCTTTTTCTGTAGGCGATGCCGCGCTATGAAACTTTGCTTGATCGGTTCAGTGAACGGCGAAGCATAATCGAAGTATTCGATTCCGAAGAAGCCTGCACGTGGATCTTGTCGACGCATGCGGAATCCGGGCTCTGGTAACGCCACCAGCGAATGATGTTCGCGTAGCGTAATGGAGTCTGGCGAAGGGGTAACAGAACGCACGAAGTTACCTGGCGTATCTCCAACAAACGTTAAGGTTACTTCTACTTCTGTATTGCGTGGAAAAGCTTTACTCCGGTCAAGGTAAAACATAGACCTGCCCAATTCTAAACGGTAAGTTCCCTGCTTAGATTCTTTCAGCTTTTCAATGGCACCATGAGCATCTCGAAGAAAGAAGTTGGTGGCATCTACCAACACATGACCATCGGTTTCCGCTTCCACGGTAAACCCAAAAATGGCGGATCGGGCAAAGGCTTCTTTGACAGCTTTGGCTTCCGCCGGATTGCTGGTGGTAGCCCGAAAGTGGGTATTATTTTCCATCAACAGCACCTTAGGGCCATTGCGTTCAAATTGCACCAGACGAGTATTGCCCACTTGACCCCGGTCCAGCCCCACATCGTTTGAACCTAAACCAGAGGGCAATGAGCTGTAGTAGAGGAACTCTTGTTCGAGGGCTGGAATCTCAAGAAACATCTTTCCACCCTTTGCGTCCCAATAGAGAGGAAAAAATCCGTCGAGCTTGGTGAAGCCGACTGTTTTCTCAGCAATCGATGCGGCGCTGGAAAAGGCACCACTAAGGGTCATCAGAATGAGGAAGCGAACCATTCTTCGATTGTCGCAAGAATTGGGCGAAGGGCTACACTGTTAAGACAGACTGTTAAGTAAGCTTATGCATATCTTCAGAGCGGGGTTAGTTGCGGTGTTGCTGGGTCCGATTTATGCGCAGACCATTTGTCCGCCCACTCCCATTTATCAGAGCTGTGATTTGGTTTTCGAATTGAACGATGCGGAAATGGCGGCGCATCCAAATCCGTACGTTTCGGTGAAGATGCACGCTGAAGTTCGTTCCCCGAAACACACCACGTTTAAGCTGCCTGCCTTTTGGGATGGAGGGCGAAAGTTAATCATCCGATTCTCGCCGGTGGATCCGGGACAGTGGGATTTCCGGCTGACCTCAAATCTGGAACGCTTTGATGGCAAATTGGGACAAACGGAAGCGCTGCCATCAGATGTCCCAGGGTTCATTCGACCAGCAAATTTGCGCCATTGGGCCTACACTGAAATCAAGAAACCGCACCTGTGGATGGGCGACACACTGCTTGGTTTGGCGACGATTGAGCGAGCCAAGTTTGAAGCAATTGTTACTGCCCGTGCCGGACAAAAGTTCAATCATATTCGAGCACAATTGTTTGGGGAAACGGCAGCCGATGCGAAATCCGCATTCTCCGCCTGGGACAAACCCAATCCGGAATACTTCCGTGAACTGGACCAGCGCATCCAGTATGTAAACAAGAAAGGCATCACGGTTGATCTGATGCTGGGTCAAAGTAAAAATCAGTTGCGGCAACTGTTCCCAACCTGGCAGCAAAGGGAACGATTCCTTCTTTACGTAATTGGCCGCTACAGCGGTATGAACATCACCTGGTTGGGTCTGGATGAATTTGAAAGCTATACCGATGGGCGCCCGCTGCTGAAAGAAATCGGCGATTTTCTTAAGATTAACGATCCCTACAAACATCCCCGATCCAGTTTTACGCAAAGCACCACTTCCGGGCTGCTGGCCGACGGCTGGATGGATTTCTTAAGCTACCAGACTTCCAACAGTCAAATTGGCGGCGTAGAGAGGCAACTTTACATCAAGCCATTTGTGAACTTTGGAGTAGGTTCAGAAGATGCAAGCAGCGCGAAGAGTAGCGATGATTTCCGCAAACATTTATGGAATATAACCATGGATGGGCAGTATCCGACCTTTTCGGCGATGGACCCGACCATCACCGATTCCGCTGGAGCCAAGGCGATGAAGGCCTGGTACGAATTTTTCGATTGGACGCGGCACTGGGAACTGGATCCTTACTTTGACCTGGATGGCGGCAAGGCTTTAGCGCTTGAAGGCGAGGAGTACATTGTGTACCTGGCAAAACCTGGGCTGATTGAAGTGATTGTTGAAAAGCACTCCTACAATGTCTACTGGTTCAACCCCATCACCGGCGAAAGCTTGAAGCAGAAAGATTTCAAGGGCGAGAAATATGTGGGGGAGCCTCCATCGAAGACACAGGATTGGGTGCTGCATCTTTCCCGTGATGGTCATAAAGAACGCTTGTTGTCCTACAAGTTTGAGTCGCGACCGCCCTTTGTGCAGGAACTGGAAACCAGCATCGCAAAAGTTCCCTTTCAGATTGTGGCGCCGAAAGACAACGAAATTTCTTCGAAGAAGGAATATGCTTTTGAGTTGAAGATCAAGAAAGACACCCGGGCAACCCGGTCCATGATGTACTTGTGGACAGCGGAAGTGGTGGCCGATGGGCAAGGTAGCCGGGTTCTGGCAACAGGAGCGAAAGGCACCTTTCGCATTCCGCCGGGGATCATCAAAAACTACCCTGCGGTGTTGAACGTCCACGTTTCAGCCATCAATGCAAATGGCAAGGTGTATGCGGCGGATCAGGTTTATCGGGTGATGGATTGACCACTCGAATTTTGGCGGTGGACACAACCTGCGAGTACGGCAGCGTAGCCTTGATTGAGAATGATCAGGTGATGGAAGAGGTGGCCATCCATGCACCCGATGGCTTTGGACAAGCACTGTTCGGATATTTGGAAAACTGGCGACTGGCATTGAAAGATATTGATTGCTTTGCCTGTGCCCAAGGGCCTGGAACGTTCACTGGGGTGCGCATTGGACTGGCGGCGATGAAGGGTTTGGCATTTGCGTTGTCCAAGCCGGTATGTGCCATTTCAAACCTGCAGGCGATCGCGTTTTTAGGGAGCGAGCCCTTACGGGCAGCCTTCCTGGACGCCCGTCGCGATGAGATTTACGGCGCTGTTTATGATACCCAATCGAACCTGATTTCCGGGGAGGTGGTGACTTCCCTGCCCCGTTGGATGGCAAGTCTGGACGGCAAAGACGTGGAGTATCTTACGACGGAGCTTACGCTGTGTTCGGTGGGTCCAATGTCGACCAAAGCTGTTGGTACGAGCCTAGCCGGGGCCATCGGATTGTTAGCATCGCGCAAGTACGCGCAGGGGCAAGCGCAACACGCAAGGGCCATTGATGCCAATTACGTGCGCCGCGCCGATGCTGAGCTGTCTTGGGAAGACAAGTAGTTCGCTGCGCAGATATCGAGTACGAGGCTGCGCAGCCAGCGATGGGCTGGGTCGGCATCCATCCGCGGGTGCCAGAGTAAGGAAAGGGTGAGGTCCGGTGTGGGGATCGGAAGTGGGAAACTATGCATCCCGGCGCGCAAGTTTCCAGTTTGCCGTTCGGGAACAGTGGCGATCAGGTCGGACGCGCGGGCTATGGACAGTGCGGTTGAAAAGCCACCGACGATGGTGACGATTTCTCGTTCCAGTCCCAAAAGCTTCAAGGATTCATCGATTGGTCCCTTGTCGAAACCCTTTCGCGAGACGCTGATGTGCCTGCCTTTCGCATAGCGAGCAGTGGTGACCTTGCCCTTGCTCAGCGTGTGCCCCATGCGAACCACACCAATGAAACGATCCTTGAACAATGCTTGCGTGCGAAGCTCGGGACTGGTCGTCTTGCCGACCACGCCGGTCTCCAGATGGACGGTCCCATCGCGAAGGGACGTACTCTCTTTGTTTGGTTTCTGTATGAAGCAGAGCCGCACGCCGGGGGCTTCCTTATCGACGCGAGCAATGAGATCGGGTCCGAAGTTCTCCACAAAACCTTCCCGAGTGCGGATGGTGAATGTCCTCACCAATTGTTTAAGGTTTAGCCTTTGCATTGGACGGAGAACCGCTTGTGCATCCTGCACAAGTTGACTGACCTGCTGGCGGAGTTCGAGCGCTCGGGGTGTGGGAACCAGACCTCGCCCGGCTCTGACTAAAAGCGGATCACCTGTGGTCTCTCGCAATCGGGCCAGTGCCCGGCTCATCGCCGATGGACTAAGGTGCAACCGCTGCGCGGCTCGGGCAACACTCCCTTCGAGGAGAACTGCATCGAGGGTGAGAAGCAAGTTGAAATCCGGGGTAGACATATATTGATCTTAGGCTGATGTGGCGTGGAATGCACGAATACTGTGCAACTGGTGCGTCTTCCGCTATGGCACATTCGGGCGTAAGGTTGGGCTAGGAGTTCATTTTGAAAACAATCACTGCTGAAGGAGACGAGGGAGTTGTGAAGGTTCGCTGGGCGCTGGCCAGCCTCTCGCTTTCCATGTTGATGCCCTCGCTGGATACAAGCATCGCCAATGCTGCCTTGCCGATAATGGCACAAGCTTTCAACGCTGGGTTTCAGACGGTACAGTGGATTGTCCTGGCCTATTTGCTGTCCATCACTACATTGATTGTGAGCGTCGGACGGCTGGGTGACGTCATCGGGCGCAGGCGCTTGCTGCTGGCCGGAATCTTGCTGTTCACCGTGGCCTCGGCGCTGTGTGGCATTGCGCCAACGCTCTGGTTTCTAATTGCTGCACGGGCGGCGCAGGGGCTGGGAGCAGCCGTCATGATGGCCCTCACCCTGGCCAGTGTCAGTGAGACAGTTCCAAGAGAGAATACCGGCAGCACGATGGGATTGCTGGGTACGATGTCGGCGATCGGCACCACCCTGGATCCAACACTGGGGGGACTTCTTAGCGCTGGATTTGGTTGGCGTGTGATCTTTCTGGTGAACGTCCCGCTGGGGATCTTGAATTTTCTTTTGGCGTATCTTTACCGGCCTGTCGATCGCCAGAAATCGAAGGCGGACGAAGCCAGTTTCGACAAGACGGGCATGGTGGTGCTTACTTCTACGGTGGTGGCTTATACGCTTGCTATGACCATTGGGCGGGGCAAATTTGGCGAGCTAAATATTGATCTGCTGCTGGCAGCGGTTTGCGGAGTGGCTATTTTTGTACGAGTGGAGGCAAACGCTGCATTCCCTTTGATCCAATTGGCGATGTTCCGCAGCCCCGCACTGAGTGCGAGCCTGGCCATGAGTGCGCTTGTTTCGACGGTGATGATGTCGACATTGGTGGTCGGGCCGTTCTATCTCTCTCGTGCGCTGGGGCTGGACGCCGCACTGGTTGGATTGGTGTTATCGGTCGGCCCGCTTGTGGCCGCGCTGACGGGCGTACCAGCGGGCGGCATAGTGGACCGTTTTGGCACGCAACGCATGACGATCTTCGGGCTGATCGGAATCGCGATCGGTTGCTTGTTATTATCCATCGTACCGGCGACATTCGGAGTATTTGGATACATTGCCCCTATTGTCTGCATCACTGCCAGCTATGCGCTATTCCAGGCGGCCAACAATACTGCGGTCATGACAAATGTCGACGCGGATCAGCGGGGCGTGATTTCGGGCATGCTCAGCCTATCTCGCAATCTGGGATTGATTACTGGTGCGTCTGTGATGGGGGCGGTATTTGCGCTGGCAACGGCGACGACGGACATCACAACGGCGCGTCCTGAAGACGTTGCGGCGGGGATGCGGATGACGTTCGCCGTTGCGGAGATTCTAATGGTGGTCGGGCTGGCCATCGCGATGGACGCTTACCGACGACAAGGGCGAAATTCCTTAAGAATCTGAGAAATGTTCACTTGTCCCGGACTTTATTTGAATAACTGGTGAGAGTACTTCGTCGTGGAACTTGTCGCAACCTATGCACAGATTTTGATATTGCTTACCGGAAGGTAGCGTAGTGATGGATTTCTGGTAGAACTTTTCCACACTCCAGCCGTGTTGGATGCCCATGCGTTCAGGATGGCCCATGGAAATCGCTTCGTAGACGGGATTCCCGCGCAACCGCTGAAGAATGTAAGAGAGAGATTCCGTGCGTAGATTTCCAATCGCCTTCTTGGTTTTCATGCAGCAAGGATAAACGTTGCCATTGGGTTCAATGGAAACTTCACTACCGCCGTGGGCGGAATCCAGAAAATTTAGCCCTCCGGACCAGGCGTTACAAAAGTTATCGGCTAGCGTGGCGGTGGAAAGCTCGTTGGTATGCGCTCGGCCGCGGGGCCAGATCTTGCCGATCCAAGAATCTGTGGTAGCTCCAAAGAAATTGTAGAACGGGCCAATTTGCGTACTTCTGGCCGCGTCTGTTGGGAATTGGCGAATGCCATTGGTTTCAAATAGCTGGGTGAGTTTGGCTCGCAAAGCTAAGCGGGCAGGCTCTTGCTCAAGACCTTCGTGATACTCATCCAAGCCGGAGACGGAGATGAGGTCAACGTGGTGCGCCAGCAGTTCCTCAATGATGCGCCCGTTGACCAGGTCGCCAGTGGTTTGGACAATGAGTTCCACGCCACCGACGTTCTTGTATTTTTCGTACAACAGATCGAGCGCTGGATAGAGCACTGTGCGTCGAACTGGTTCCAGGAGGATTTCCCCACCAGCCAGAATGATACGACCACGTTTTTTCTGCAGACCGTCAGCCGCGTCACAGTAGAGCATGTTGGGAGGAAGGTTGGTGATGATGGGAGCAAAATTCTGTTCTGCTTCCTGTACCACTTCTGCCAACTCATGGCCATAGTAGGGGTGAAAGCGGTCTTCGTAGCAATGCTCACATTTGCGATGACACAACCAGCTAAGCACCCAATAGATAGATTCCAAGGACGGATTTGCTCCTTTTATTTCCTGCGCAATTCTTCTGGCACACGCTCTGATTCCAATTGTTCCACGCGCAACTTCCAAGTCAAACTGACCGTTTGTGGCGGAAAGCATTGACGGTCTGAACAGACTTGGTAGCGGAAAGCAGCGGGTACTATCAGTGTACCTTGGGAGTCTGAAGCGGCTTTTAGTTTGGCTTGATTGGCGGCGATGAATTCACGTTTCAAGGTGAATTTCCCTTCAAAAACCGGAACAGGAATTGGTTCCCCGCCAACGGCTAAGCGTTTGGGAGTTGGCGTTTCCAGAATCCCCCAGCGGAAGGCATCATTTTCGATAGTATTCCAATCAACAGGGATGAACTCTTCCGGCGCACCTGGGGCGTAGGCGTGAAGGCCCTTGGGAAGTTCGATATTGAGGCTCAATACCAGATGCTGGCCAGCTCTAATCACAAGACTGCTGGCAACTGGGGTGATTCGTGCATTCTTGCCCTCTGTTATATCTCCGGCGGCCAAGCCTGGTTTGCCGAATTTATTGGAGAGCAGAGCGGAAATGGTGAGCCGTTCGCGGTAGTCTTCTTCAAAGTATTTAGCTTCGACCTTGCCTGCGCTGGTGATCATGAAAATGCCCGGATGGGGAATCCCGACGGCAAATCCTGACTTTGGTCCTTCGTTGAGAATGCCGAAAGCCTTTATGATTTTCGAATCCGGATCGGATAGCAGTGGGTAGGTGAGCTTTTTCCGGTCGGCAAAATTTTTCAGGACAGGCACGGAATCGTAACTGATGGAGGCCACTCCATAGCCACGTTTTTTAACTTCCGGCAACCATTCTTCCAGCTCGACCAGCTGGCTTTTGCAGTATGGTCACCAATCGGCTGAGCGGATAAAGAGGAGGATTGTGCCCTTGGGTCCGGCAATGGATTTGAGTTGTCGCAAATTGCCGCTTTGATCGGTGGCTTCGAAAGCGGGGATTGCTGCGCCGACGGCTGGTCCCAATTTATCGGCGAAGGTCTGCGCCAAAGATGGTTTAGAGAAGGCGGTAAGGAGGAGAGAGGCTATAAGCGTTCGCATAGTTGAATCTTTGATTATGAATCATTGGGTGCTTGTTTTTTATTCCACGGGTTGAAAGATTTGACGCAAATGTGGGTAAGGGTGTATGTGACTACCAGGACGTACAGGCCCAGGACGCACGGTACGTTGGGTACATTGGTGGCTAGGAAAGGGAAGGTGGAAGGGTGGATTTGTGGTGGGAGCAACTGGACTTGAAATTCTGGTATGCTAGGAAAAGATCTCTTATTTTACCTATAAGCTATTGAAACGATATATACTTGTTTTGTTTTTGACTAGTGCGGAGGGGGGACATGAGCCGTGGTGTAGAGTTGTTAGGTGTCAAGAGCTAAGTCAAATCTTCCTTTGAACTAAGGTCAGCCGGAATTGACCAAGTACTAGAACGTCTATAACATCAGGATAGAAACGAGGCGAGACTAAAAAACATGTTAAACGAAATTCTTGCCACTGCCAGCGTAGCTGAGAATCCTGAACAGGAAATCATCGTTGCGCAGCCAGAGGTCAAGCCAAGGATCAAGATTGTAATTGCGGACGACCATCCGATTGTGAGGGATGGGCTGCGGCGGCTACTAAGCCTGGAACCAGACGTGGACATTGTCGGCGAAGCCGGGGATGGACGTCAGGTACTGGAGGTGGTGCAGGCCAAAGATCCGGACGTGTTGCTGCTTGATTTGCGGATGCCGAATCTGGATGGCTTACAGGCTTTACAGACTTTGCAGCAGACCAATCGGCGAACGCGAGTAATTATCCTGACGGCTTCTGAAGATAAAAACGAGTTTGTGCAGGCGATGAAGCTGGGCTGTTCCGGCATTGTGCTGAAGCAAACGGCGCCGGATCTGATTGTGAAAAGTATCCGCAAGGTTTTCTCAGGGGAGATCTGGCTGGATTCGCACACAACGGCTGCGGTGATGCGGCAATTCGCTGCTCCAGGGGAGAATGGGTCGAATGGTGGCGGTAGCGGCAAACCCCGCGAACGCAGCCCCCTTTCCACTAGGGAACGGGAGATTGTGGCACTGGTTGCGCAAGGCTACAAGAATAAGGAAATGGCCGAGAAGATGTTTATCAGTGAGCAGACGGTGAAGAACCACCTGCACAACATCTTTGACAAGCTGGGTGTTTCTGATCGCTTGGAACTGGCGCTTTATGCCATTCACAAAGGTTTGCATTTAAACTCCTAAAGTAGTCTGGATAGTCGAACAAAGCGTGATTTCACCTTCTTTCGAGAGGATGGAATCATGCTTTTGTTTTGATGGACCAACTACAATGGAACTATGCGTTATCCAGAACCTCTTATTGCGCCCATGAGGGCCGAACTATCACAAAACGGTTTCGTTGAAGCCCGCACGCCTGAACAAGTTGACCAACTGATTGGACCAGAATCGGGAACGGTGTTGATGGTTGTGAATTCGGTTTGTGGGTGTGCCGCAGGCAAAGCCAGGCCGGGAATTTTAATGGCCATGAAGCATACGAGCGTGCCGAAAGTGTCGGCTACTGTATTTGCCGGAGCTGATGTAGAAGCCGTGCAACGTGTCCGGGACATTCTGGTTGCGTTTCCGCCATCTTCGCCTTCGATGGCGCTTTTTAAGGATGGAAAACCGGTGTTCCTTATGCATCGTCATCAAATTGAAAATCGTCAGGCATTTGAAATTGCGGCGGCGTTGACCGCAGCGTTTGATGAGCATTGCCAATAGGTTCACTGAAATGCACTTTGCTTTCTTGTTCGCTGCCTTGGCCGCGACAATTAACCATCCAGTTGTAAACATGTATTCGGCATCCACAGTGGATGCCGATGTTGTTTCACAGGCCATTTACGGATCTTCTGTGGCCATCCTAGAGCAACAGGGGAGCTGGGCGAAGGTCAAGACCCAGGATGGATATACGGGTTGGGTGGAACAGGCACGCACGAAAGCGGAGAGTGGGAAGGCTTACGCATCTGCTGGAAGAATCGCCAATATTGCAAGTCTCTTTGCCCATGTCTATCGTGAAGCGAGCGTCACACGGCATCAGCCTTTGCTTACATTGCCGTTTGAGACGGCGTTGGAAGTGATTAGTGAACCGGAAACGAACAATCGTCGATGGTTGCAGGTGCGATTGGTGGGTGACCGTAGCGGTTGGGTGCAACGGGGCGACGTTTCCTTTGCGAGCGAGAAATTGAGCATTGCCCAGGCCATTGCATTGAGTCGCCGATTTCTGGGCTTACCTTACACTTGGGGCGGCACTTCCAGCTTTGGATACGATTGTTCCGGGTTCACGCAAATGCTGTGCAGAAGGCAAGGGATACTGATGCCTCGGGATGCAGATCAGCAAGCTGTTTGGGATGGTGTGAAAGCGGTGGAACGGTCAGCCTTGGTGAGTGGGGACTTACTTTTCTTTGGAGGGAGTATCGAGAAAATCACTCATACCGGCTTTTATATTGGCGATGGACAATTTATCCATGCCACGGTGAATGGAACGCCTGTGATCCAAATTAGTGGATTGGATGATCAACCCTGGTCACGATTGTTGGTCGCCAGCAGAAGACCCAAGTGAAACTAAGCCCCACCAATGGTTGCATCGGCGGGGCTTATATTTAGACGGCTACGGTTTCGGTTTCGGCTTCCTCAGAGAGGGTGGGAGCTAGTTCATGTTTAAACTTGCATTCCTTATTGGGACATTGGGCCCAATTGCCGCTTTTCAGGTACTTTTCGATCAAATATGGACTCTTGCAATCTGGGCAAACTTCTTTGATCGGTTTGCCCCAGGCCACAAATTCGCATTCTGGATACTTATTGCAACCGTAGAAATTCTTACCCCTCTTGGAGCGGCGCTCAATGATATCACCGGCTTCGCACAACGGGCAGTTGACGCCGATTGTGTTCTGCTTCACGTACTTGCAGGTGGGGTAGTTGGAACAGGCGATGAATTCGCCGAATCGTCCAAACTTCTTCACCAGCTTATTGCTGCAACTAGGGCAATCTTCTTCTAAGGGAACATCGGCACCCTTTTGTTTGTCGCCCAACTGTTTGGTGGTTTTGCAATCGGGGTAACCGGTGCAGGCTAGAAATTGGCCGAAGCGACCTTTCTTGAGGACCATTCCACGGCCGCAATTCCCGCAAAATTCGTCTTCCCCTTGTTCGCCAACTTCTGCTGAAGAAGCCTGTGGAAGTTCACGCGTGCTCTTGCAATCAGGGTAGCCTGTGCAGGCAATGAAGCGGCCATTTTTACCGAACTTGATGACCATCGGCTTGCCGCATTTATCGCAGACGAAGTCGGTGGGGGTCTCCATCCGCTTAATGTCGGTCATCTGGGTGGCGGCACGGTCAAGATCAAGCGAGAATTTCTCGTAGAACTCTTGCATAGCATCGCGCCAGTCCAACTTGCCATCTTCGATTTCGTCCAACTGTTCTTCCAGTTTGGCGGTATATTTGACGTCGAAAATATCGTCGAAGCATTCCAGCAGCAGATCGGTGACAATCAATCCCAACTCAGTGGGGTTGAATTTGCCGCCTTCTTTTTTGACATACTCGCGTTCCTGAATGGTGGACAGGATGGATGCGTAAGTTGACGGACGGCCCACGCCATCGGCTTCCAACTGTTTAACCAGCGTAGCTTCGGTGAAGCGGGGAGGTGGTTCGGTAAAGTGCTGTTCTGGTTCAATGAGTTTGAACTTCAGATTTTCACCCTGGGTAACGGCGGGCAGTTTCTGTTTCAGTTCATCGTCATCTTCGTCTTTGGCATCTTTGCCCTCTTCGTAGACAGCCAGAAAACCGTCGAACTTAGGAACGGACCCGGTAGCGCGGAAGGTGTAATCCAGCCCGTCTTTACCTTTGGCGCTGACATCGATGGTGGTTTGATCGAACACTGCCGGATTCATTTGGGAGGCGACAAACCGCATCCAGATTAGGCGATAAAGCTTCATCTGATCTTCGGCAAGAAACTTGGTTAAGCTTTCCGGAGCGCGCATGGCACTGGTAGGGCGAATGGCTTCATGGGCGTCTTGGGCGTCTTTCTTGGTCTTGTAGACGTTAGGTTTTTCGGGAATGTACTGAGGTCCAAAGCGTTGGCCAATCACTTCGCGCACTTCTGTGATGGCGTCGTCAGAAACGCGGGTGGAATCGGTACGCATGTAGGTGATTAAACCGACAGCCCCTTCCTCACCCAGTTCCACACCTTCGTACAACTGCTGGGCCAACATCATGGTGCGTTTCACAGAGAAGCGGAGCTTACGGGCCGATTCCTGCTGAATGGTGGAGGTAATGAACGGTGGAACAGGATTGCGACGCTTTTCGCGGTTGGCAACGCTCTTAACAATGTAGTCCACGTCTTTGAGCTGATCCAGAATGGCCGTAGATTGCGCTTCGCTGGCAATTTCCGGAGTCTGATCGCTGACTTTGCTGAGGCGGGCTTTAAGAACTGGAGCCTTCTTGGCATTCAAGTGGATATCAATGGTCCAATATTCCCTGGTTATGAAGGCCAGAATTTCCCGTTCGCGATCCACAACCAGGCGCAGAGCAACTGTTTGCACACGTCCGGCGGAAAGACCACGGCGCACTTTATCCCATAGCAATGGGGAAATCTTATAACCTACTAGCCGATCAAGAACGCGACGAGCCTGTTGGGCATCGACCAGATTCACTTTTACTGGTCGGGGGCTCTCAAACGCTTTGCGGACGGCATTGGCGGTAATTTCGTTGAACATAACCCGCTGAATGTGCGGGCCGCCTTTGAAGGAGAGTTCTTCCTGCAAGTGAAAACAGATGGCTTCGCCTTCGCGATCAGGATCGGCGGCCAGGTAGATGTTTTCTACGCCTTTGGCTTTGGCCGCTTGGCGAAGTTCGTCCATTAGCTTCTTCTTGCCTTCAATCACTTCGTAGCGAGGCTCAAAACCTTTATCTACGTCGACGGCAAGATCTTTCTTGGGCAGATCTTTCACATGGCCGAGCGAGGCCTTCACGACAAAATCTTTGCCGAGATACTTTCCGATGGTTTTCGCCTTCGCCGGGCTCTCGACGATGACGAGTGACTTTGACATATCTTATATATACCTGGATGAAAAAAGGGACGCTTTAGGTTCAACCCATCACGGGCATCCCCTCACCACACCTTAACAAAGTTCTTGCCCGGAAGTTGTTTGACCTGTCCTTCAAGTTCCAATTCAAACAGCGCGGCAATTAACTCTGACGAAGAATAGTTTTCTACACGGGCTAGTAGTTCGTCAATGTGCAATGTTGTATCAGGCTGTAAACACTGAAGAATCTCTTCATTCAACTTCGCCATTGGATGAAGGGAAAGATTCGCTTGCACCGGTTTTGGACCGTTGGAGGGTTGGGCTGCGGTGGCGGACAAATGCAGACGAACATCCTCAGGAAGGTCGAAAAACACGTCTTCCCACCTTTGGGTCAACTTAGCACCCTGCTTGATTAGCAGGTTTGGACCCCAGCTCATTTTATTCGTAATGTTGCCTGGGACAGCAAATACTTCCCTGCCCTGTTCCAGTGCCAGACGAGCTGTAATGGCCGATCCGGAATACTCAGCACCTTCAATCACCAGCACTCCATGAGCGAGTCCGCTGACGATTCGATTGCGAATGGGGAAGTTCTGAGGATACGGCGGGGAGGCCATGGGAAATTCACTGACAATCAATCCTTGTTGGGCGATGTCGGCATGGAGTTTGCGATTTTCCGCAGGATAAACCACATCGACGCCGCAGCCTAGAACAGACATGGTGTTACCACCAACGGCGAGGCAGGACTTTTGGGCGGAAGTGTCTATGCCGCGGGCCATGCCGCTGATGATGGTCAGTCCGGCTCTGGAAAGGTCTGCAGATAGACGTTCTGTAACGGCTATGCCATATGGGGTGGGGCGACGGGTTCCCACTATGGCCAGGGTGGGGCTGGTGAGGAGTTCCAGGCGTCCAAGGCAGAATAACAGTAGTGGAGGGTCCAAAATCTCTCGGAGCCGTTCTGGGTAGGCTGGGTGAGTATAGGGAACCAGGGTAACAGCGGATTCCACTACTTTTTCCTGTTGACTGGCTGCTTCGTCAAAAGTAGTGCCGCTGGAGATGGAACGGGCGACCCCGGGATTCACGCCGGCGGCTTCGAGTTCGGACAAGCTGGCTTGGAAAACGGCTTGCGGAGTTCGGAATCGTTGGATGACTTTGGTGGATACGCGGGTGCCAAGGCCAGGCACGAGTCGTAGGGCTAGCCAGTGGAGTTGTTCTTCGGCAGTGAGTGGGCGCAGGGAGGCAGGGGCTTCAACGGTCATGAGGTGTTATTACATTGGTGGGGAATCCGAGGGGGAATTCTCAGATTATTTTTTGTGGGGGAGTTTAGGCAGCCACGGGACTGAGCTGTTTGCAGGTGATGATGAAGCCGCGCTTAATATCTTGTCCAAAGATATTTGTGTCACGAATTTCAACCATCCCATGTTCAACTGGAGCGTCCTGATCCAATTCTTCCAGAGTAAATCTGGATGGATCAATAAACACAATGCGGGACAATTGGGGGAGGTAGTCAATTCCAATGTCCGATTTGATTTTTTCAACCATATAGTCAAGGGCGGCTGCCTTATCCTCAGATGCCCATGGTACTGAAATGAGTAAATCCCAACGATCTGGCATATCTTCTCTGAGAAACAACGCGAAGAGTTCGAAATCGCCCCTTTCGGCACCAATGTCTAATTCCAGTTTCGCGAACTTAGCGGGTAATTTTTTAGAGGTCATTTAGCGCTCAACAGTTGTTCCACTGAGTGAATCATCAATTCGGCATCTTCACGCTTGACTGTTCCAACTTTATTGTAACGTGAGTAGGACTTCCATGAAGTCACTGCGCTCCAAACAGTAAAATGATGTTTCTTGATGCGATCTTCCTGTCCTGCAAGTTTTAACAACACCTCCAGATCATGGGTTTGAAAGCTTCGGTAGAATTGCCATTCGCTACTTGTATTTGGGAATCCTTTCCAATTTAACGTGCGACAAATGCGAGCCTTCAAACTGACTTCGATTGCGTATCTACAAAGGTAGGAAGCGCTATCGTAAAGCCCGGCCGCATACAACGCTTTGCCATCATTCAACCGGGCTTCGGCTATCAAATCCAGTTCGGCGACTTCAATCAAAGTTGCGGCCCACGGGTGCGCCACAAACGAGTTAATCCGAGTCGTTGTTGGGACCAAAACCCTTCGCCGTAGTCGATGCCTGCCAACTGATCGGTAATTCCAGTGGGATGATAGGTGGCATCAAAATTGGCCGTGCCGAACAACACATCCCATATGGAAAACACTTGGGCGAAATTGCAGCCGCGATGACGGCCATCGTGACCCACGGCCATGGCATGATGCAGACGATGGAAGCGTGGGCTGACAATCAGTCGCTCCCCTATAGTGCCGAAACTTAGCCGTACGTTTGCGTGAGAAAAAGCTTCAATTGCCCCTGAAATCAGGGTTACCACCAAAAATTGCACCGGTGGGACACCGATGATCAGGCCGAGACTTGCGCGCAGCAGGGAGGAGATCAACTGATCTAGAAGATGCTCCCGGTCATCGGTCCAAAAACTCATCTGCCGTTGGCTGTGATGCAGGCTGTGCAATGCCCACCAGATATTCAGGCTGTGCTGTAGACGATGGCGCCAGTAGTCACTGAAATCGAAGATGGCAAGGTAGACCACAGAGCTGAGTACGGGAGAATTCTTCAGGATCGGAATAAAATCTTCCAGGTTCGGCGGAATGATTCCCGATAGGCGTAGCGTGCCGTTCACCCAATCAAATGTGGGGGTCAAGGCGAGAAAGAAGAACAGCGGGAGAATGCCCAGTTTGGTGAGCATAGAGTAAAGGAAATCGACATTGGCCTGCTTCCGATCGGGCCAATTTTCCGCAGGGGCGAGCAGTTCCAGTGGGCGGAATAAGATGTACAGCAACAGCAGTTCAATGGCACCGATGAGGAAGAGTTCCGTTCCATCGAAAGCCATTTCGTCCCAGCTCATCATGCCCAGCCAGTACAAGGCTGGTTGAATGATGGTTTGAAATAACCAGGCATGCAATATAGTGAATTGGGTAGAGATGAATTCCCACATGTCTAAACTCTATTTTCCCCCATTCTGTTGTCTGGCGCGTTCGGGGATGGTGGCAAAGCAGAATCCTTTCTTCTTCAAGCCGGTAAGTAAAGGGTCCAGCATGGGCCAGAAAGGATCGCGACGGGAGCGGATTCCCAGGTGCATCATGAGGATATCGCCATCGCGAAGATTGCTCAGAGCCCGATTCAACAAAGTTTGGTTCGGATGCGTTGTGCTGGAAAGTTCGTCGCCCAAAAAGCCTGCAGGACTCCAGTCCACATGACGATATCCGCATGCTTGGCTGAACTGCGTCGTGAGGGGGGTGAGCCTGCCCCCAGGAGCGCGCCAGATAGGGTCTAGCTGATGGCCCGTCATGGCGTAGAAGGCGTCTTTTACGCGATTCAGTTCCGTGCAAAGCTGCGACTGATCCATGGATTCGCGCACGCTGTCTGGTGAGACGTAGGACACCTTATTGTTTGGAATATCAGCTCGGAAATACCAATGTCGCCAGGTGTGCGAACCAAAGGCATGACCATCGGCGACAAGCGATTTCCAAAAAGGAGCCCAAGCAGAGTCAAGCGCTGTATCGCCACGCAAAGTCTTTTCATTGGCTATGAAAAACGTGGCTCGCACTTTTTGACGATGCAGTATTTCACGGATCTCCTGCGCTGGTTTCATGCTGCCGGTATCCAATGTGAGGTAGAGCGTTCCCTTGCAGGCTGGGTCGGCGGCAATCAGCGTGGTTGCTGATAGAAAAAGGGCCAGGGCACTCTTATGAGCGTGGAGCATGGGCGTAAAGATAGATACCGTGTGGAGAGCGGCCAACGGGAATTTGCTTGATCACTTTTTTAGAGGCAATGTCGACGATGGTTACTTTACGAATCCAACGGGAGGTTATCCACAACTGCTTTCCATCGGCGGTGACATCCATACAATCGGGACCACCTGGGGCTGGGAATTCATCCACCACTTCCAGAGTCTGTTGATCGATGCGGGAAATTTTATTGGAAGCGCGATTGGATAGAAACACGTGGCGTCCATCGCCTTGTGGGATGAAGTTATGGGCACCGGCACCAGTACGGATTTTCTTCACCGTTTTGCGAGTGCGCCAATCGACAACCTGCACATAATCTTCGCCAAGAATTCCGATGAGAAGGTGCTTGTCATCGGGGGTTATCCAGACACCAGCGGGCTGCTTGCCAAGGCTGATTTTCCAGGCGACTTCCATTTTTGCAAGATCGATGGCAGCCAGTTCATTGGAATCCTGCAGCGTAACAAACACCATGGTGCTGTTCTTATCAAAAATGATATGGCTGGGACCCTTGGACGTTGGAATCCGCTTCAGTAATTTGAAATCGGAACCGGAGTAGATATCGGTGCGGTGAAGTCGCAAAGAAGCGGTTACGAAATACTTGTTGCCGGGGCTAAAACCAATTTGGTATGGATCGCTGATATTGGGTAATCGACGCTTTTCTTCGCCGGTGGCGCGGTCTAAAAAAACCAGATCGTTGGAAAGGGCGTTGGCGACAATCAGGTAGGAATCGTCGGGGGTGGCCATCAAATGATGGGGTTCTTTGCCGATGCGGAAGGTCTTGGTGACACTGTAAGTTTTCGTGTCGATAATGGAGATGGTTTCGTCGGCTGAATTCAGCACAATGGCTGTGTTGGCGGCCCAAATCGGAACGGCAAGTAAAGAGAGTATAAAACAAAATCGCATAAATACGTCTTGCCCTCACGGTAGCACGCGGGGTACGTTTCCCGCTACCCTATAAGAATGGTTCATCAACACGCAACTTATGAAGACGTCAACTTAATATTGAAGCTGTATGAAATGCGCCGTGAAGTTAAAATGCGGGCTGCACGAAGTTGGTTTGCAGAGAACTTTTTGCCAACAACAATGGAAGAGTTCATGAAGCTTTGCCCCCCTGGTTCGGAGGAAAATTCCCATTTCAGGCAGGTGGCATCGTACTGGGAAATGGTGGCCGGTTTCATTACTCAGGGAGTGTTGCATAAAGAGGTCTACTTCCAAAGTGGTCAGGAAATGTTACTGGCCTATACCCGCATGAAAGGCGTGCTGCCATTGATGCGCGAGGCATTTCAAAATCCGGTAGCCTTTGGAAATCTGGAGGCGGTGGCGCAAGACTATATCGTACATATGAACAAGACAAATCCTAACGCCTATGCTGCATTTGAGGCTCGGATCAATAGCATGGTAAAAAAGTAGGTTTAAGCCATTTATGAAGCGGGAACCAGACTTTTTCCAGGATCTGGAAATGGATTTACTGTACATCGGCAAGCGGTTGCGCGATGCACAGAAGTTGGAAGGGATACTGGATGCCGCTTCATTTGAATACGCCGTGGAACCTGACACCTATCATGGTGGGGTAGTTTTCAGGACAGAACGGGTGGGGGCTTTTTTTTACGTACTGCCTGAGGAGTTGGAGCGGGCGCGATTGGTGTTAAGGGAAAACGGCTTCAAACCTTATCAGTTGTGACAAAAGACACTTAAGATAACTTGTGGTTAAAAGACCGCTCCCTTGCGGTCACGGATCTGTATGACCATTATGTTACAGAGCCGTGACCGCAACGGAGCGGTCTTTTGCTAAAAGGAAAACTAGGGGACTGGTGTCGGATTGACTACCGGGAAAGTGACCACGTTAGAAACGTAAATGTCCTGCGCGATAGTAACTTCAGTTGCTGGGTCCGTAGGCAGTGCACTATTCAGTTCCAAGTGCACTTCGTAAATTCCAATGGCACCTTGCTTCAAACCGGTGAACAGCACGTTGGCCGTCTTCCCGCCTGCTAGCGATGAAAGGAATGATGTAGCTGGATTGGGCTGATTCAGCAGGCTGCCGTTGTAGGGCTTCCCTGTTCCGACAGGGATTTTATCACTATCCACAGGAGGTGAAACTACATCAATTGGATAGACCAAGCCTAAACCGGTTGCATAGATAACGATCGTTTCTCCAGGCAGTGCAGGGTTATCAGCGGTAACGCGAGATCCAGCAACGTTGGCACAACAGAGAGCTGGCGTAGTTGGGGTCAGGATGACTTGAGCATCGGAATTGGTAGTTGTGTTGTAAACCAGACCATTGAAGTCAGGACCCTCTTTCTTGGCACGCAGACGAACACGTGTAAATATTCCAGCGCCGTAAGCTTCTACAAGAGCATCGGCATCAGCATTGATTAATGCGATCAGACCATCGCGGACTGTTGCCAACGTGTCCAAGTCTTTTACAACATAGGTGTAAGTTTTGTTATTGTCTGCAGGCCCGATGACAATGGTAGCCTTATCGCCTACTTTCACTGATCCGTCCACAGAAACTGTGCCAGTAGCTTTGGAGCTGTAGTGCAGCACTACACCAGGACGTGGGTCATCGCCACCATCGGCGAAAATTCCAGGATTCTGCGGAACAATCGGAACGGCCACTGGGCTTGAGACCACGATTTTACCGTTAGCGAATTTGGTGCGAACCCAGGCGTTGATGCTGGTCGCATCGCTGACTTCAAAGGGCACTTGGGCGTTAATTTGAGTTGGGGATACGAAAATCAATGGTGCTCTAAAACCATCGAAGTAAACTTGAACGCCGCCCAATTCACGAGGCAGTTCCTTGGTCAAATCTGATGCCGAAGCAGTGATTTCCGACAGATTGTCGCCTTTGATTGTGATCAAAGTTCCAGGGGCAATTTTCGCTGCATCCTGACCACCATTGAGCGTTGCACCAGAGACGGTTAAAGTGATAGTGGCGTCGGCAGGAGTCGTTGTGGTAGCGAGTGTGATGGCGTTGCCATCCACGCCTCCCTTGAGTGCTGAAAGCCGAATGATACCGCCGGGGAAAGGTCGGGCCAGGACATTTGGATCGCCACCGTTGGCGCTAATCAATGCGGCGATCTGAAGAACGGCCGTTTCCACCTTGTCATCTTTCTTCAGTTTGTATTTATAATCCTTGGCGTTGATGGTAACGGTGACTTCGTCATTTTCACGGACGGTTCCGGCGAAAATGATTGTTCCCTGGGCGAAGACGTCGACACTGGCTGAGTTGCGAACGGCGTTATAAACCAGACCTTTGTCAGCCAAAGAGAAGACCATAATGCGGCGATTGAAAGGGTCGCTGACGAACAGATTGGTGCCATCCCAAGCTAGTGAACTAGGCGTGCGGAGCTGATCACTAGAGGCGCGCAACTGGGGAAAAGATGCGTCGGATACGCGATTGATATCGTCGGCCAACTGCCCCAATATAATGTCCGGCTTGGCCGCATTGGTAGTGGGGATAGTATTGTAAACCAGTACGCGATCGTTCCCACCATCGGCTATGAACAGGCGTTTACCATCGGAAAGGGCGAAGCGTGGGTACTGCAAGGTGGAACTGCACACGGCGGGATAAGTGGGCATATTAGTTGCATCCACACCGTTGGAAGGACACATGTTCACCACATTGTTGGCAATTGCTGATATAAAATCTGGCTGGCCCACTACAACGTCAGCAGCTTTGGTGTTCGAGGTGGGGATAGAGTTCCAGATCAGTACTCGATTAAAGCCCAGGTCGGAAACATACAACCGCACGCCATCGCTTGTTACAGAAACCGGATTCAGTAGATTGTTATTTTGCGGGTCGACGGTGGCCTTCACCAGATCCAGTTCGACGGCTGAATTAAAATCTTTCTGCCCCAGGACAACATCGGCAGCAGCATTGTTAGAAGTGGGGATATTGTTAAAGATCAAAATACGATGGTTTTGGGTATCGGCGATGTAGAGCTTTCCCGATTGAATCCAGACGCCTTGTGGTCCAAGAAGACTCTTGTTGTTCGGCGGACGAACTGCTGTACCTTTGGTGAAATCCGTTTGGCCGATAACAACATCGGCAGGGGCTTTGTTGGACGTGGGAATGGAGTTCCAAATGAGAACGCGATTATTATCCGTATCGGCAACCACCAATCGTTGACCATCACTGGCCACAGCGGTAGGCAGACGCAGCGTATTTTGTTTGGGAAGAAGGGTGAGGTCGGCGGTAATAAAATCCGGTTGACCCAGCACTACATCCGCATTCCCAACGCAGGCTGGGCAACGAATCGTATCGTCAACTGCGAATTCTTTGGAAACGGGTGGTAGATCTTTGCCGAAATTTCGGTAAATAAGAACTCGATGATTGATGGGGGCTGCGCCAAAGCGATTGGAATCGGCGACAAATAGCATGCCGTTGGCGTAGGCTACACCGCTGGCTCCGCCGAGCAGGTTAAAGTCAGCACCGGAAAATTGGGCAGTAAAGGTGCGTTGACCAATCACCAACCGGGCAGCTTGGCCGGGAAACAAATCTTGGGCAGGCGCAATTGAAACGGCCGCGAGAAAACAGAGAAGTACCTTCATCATCTTGGGTTTGGCGAAATAAATAGTATAGCAAGCCGAAGTTGTTCCGGCGACGTGAAAAACACCTTCATTTAGGTCTAGCAAAAATGACGCAGTGGGCAGCACTAAGGTTTCCGAAAGGTGTGTGAACTCTTACAGCTAAAGTGCATTCCTGGCAATGCTACACTATTAATTCCGCGTGCCACCGTCTGCTTCGTCTCTTCCCTGCTCCCAACTGCTAGCCAATGCTGGCAACTGGTTCCTTACTTCAGGAATCCTCACTGCTGATGGCGGGGTTGCCCGATACTATCGCATGGATTCGGGCAACCTGCCTGTTTCTGCAGAGATCACCGGATATGCAGTGAGTGCTTTGTGTTGGTTGCACCAAATAACGGGCGAACAGAAATATTTGGATGGCGCGGAAAGGGCAGCCGAATTTCTGGTGAAAGAAGCCTGGCATCCGGAGTATGGCTTGTTTCCATTTGAAGTAGCCTACCCTTTGCCGCCAGCTTATTTTTTCGATTGCGGCATTATCATCCGTGGGTTATTGGCGCTTTGGAGAATCAACAAACGACAGATTCTGCTGGATGTGGCCACTGCTTGCGCTTATGGGATGCGGCAATTTCGGGCTGAAGATGGCAACTGGCATCCGATAATTTTGTTCCCGCATTTCAAACCATTGCCGCATCAAAAAAAGTGGTCGCGTGAACCTGGTTGTTTCCAACTGAAAGCAGCGTTGGCTTGGGCTGAAGTGGGCGAACTGACCAGCGACCCTGTTCTTAAAGGTTGGTTTGACGACGCAATGCAGCAAGCACTGGCAAATGAATCGCAGTTTTTGCCAGGGAGCGATGATGATGAAGAAGTGATGAACCGGCTGCATGCTTATGGCTATTTTTTGGAAGCGCTGCTGAAAAGGCCCGAGCATATGCAGGTCCTGGTGAATGGGATTGAAAAAACTTCGACATTGCTGGACCGTATTGCGCCTAAATTTGAACGTTCCGATGTGTGTTCGCAGTTGCTGCGATTGAGGGTGCTTTGTGGAAAAGTAGGAGCCTCTGGTGGTGCTGCAGTGGAAAGGCTGACCGGCTATCAATATGTGAGTGACCGCAAGGAAGTCAGCGGAGGGTTTGGGTTCGGCAAGCGTGAAGGGGTCACAATGCCGATGGTGAACCCTGTTTCCACAGCATTTGCTATGCAGGCAATTTACATGGTTCAAATGCATCAGGCCGGAGGAGATGTCGGCGAGCTATCGGATTTGATTTGAACAAAGCCGTCAAGCTCGCGTTCGCTTCTGGCAGTGACGATTTAATTCCAGGCTTTCTGGAAGAGATGTCGCGGCTGCTTCCCGATGTTGAGCTGATGGTTGTCAGCGAATTTGCTCCGCCCGTTGCATACCGCTGGATCCCTTATATTCCCAAACGGCCGTATTCGTTGAATCAGGCACGGGTGCGCGCAGCGGTGGCCAATCGCAAAGTGGTACTGGCGGGCATTATTCTGCAACCGCAAATGCCCTATTGGGCAATGCGCTGGATAGCTTGGCGGAACTGGCCGTTGCAGGTGGTGGCATTCAACGACAGCATGAATCATTGGATGATTCGCCCGCGCTCCTTTCCCACCATTATTCGACACCTGCTGTGGAGGTCGCGAAATCTGGTGGTGAGCCAAAGCATGCCGGGGTCGGCCATGTACACCCTGCTGTGGCGGCTGGCGCATCCATGGGCTTTTCGCAGACCGATGGCAGCGATAGCTGCGCGATTTGGAGGCATTGTTGCTCAGTTTAGGAAGACACTGCAAGCCGACGCTGTTCTTACAGGTTCGGCAAAATCAAGGTTGCCAGAAGGCGTAAGCATTGTGATTCCGTCGCATAACGGTCGTCATTTATTGCAGACTTTGTTGCCGGAACTGTTGTCGCAAGTTCCATACAACGGTGAGGTGATTGTATCGGACAACGGTTCCAAGGATGGCACAGCGCAATGGTTGAAAGACACTTACCCAACAGTACGAGTGATTGTGGAACGGGAAACGCTGGGCTTTGGAAGGGCATCCAACTTAGGAATCGAAGTTGCAAAATATGCGCATCTGCTGATGCTCAATAACGACATGGTTGTGGAGCCCGGTTTTATAGAGGAATTGCGGCGTGCGTTTGACCAAGTGCCGGACCTGTTTGGGGCGACTGCGCAAATCTTTTTCCCTGAAGGGGAGCGTCGTCAGGAAACAGGTAAAGCGGTGCGCGTGCCGCCAAATCTACGGGTCGTCGATGACTTCTCGGTTCGCTGTGATTTGCCTGTGGAAGGGGAAGATGGCAGTTACGTTCTTTATGGCAGCGGCGGCTGCACACTCTACGATACGGCCAAGTTGAGAGCACTGGGATGCTTCGGCGATCAATATCAACCTGCCTATGTGGAAGACCTTGATTTGGGATTTCGTGCATGGCAACGGGGCTGGCCCACAGTGTTTGCAGCCAAGGCCCGCGTGTTGCACTTCCATCGGCAGACAAGCTCCAAACTATTCCAGCCGGAACAGATTGACCTGTTGGTGGAGCAAAACTATTTGAAGTTTGTAGCCGGGGCAACTTCAAGAGACGAGTTCCCAGAACTTTGGAAAGAAGCGGTAGCGCGGCTGAATCATCAGGCGGCCAGGATGGAGCCAGTTAAGGCGGCATCGGTTGCACTGGGGAAAGCATGGCGGGCTCCTTTCTGGGTGAAACCATCGCACAAGGGCTATCCGTTTCTGTCATTGGTCAGTGGTGAGGTGGCGGTGTTTCCAGGCAAGCGGGCCACGGGCAAGCCGCGAGTCTTAGTGGCGTCGCCATACCTTCCCTTCCCTTTGTCGCATGGCGGGGCTGTGCGGATGTTCAATTTAATGCGCGGCGCGGCATTGGATTTCGATCAAGTTCTGGTGGTGTTTACTGATGAGCTGACCCAACCACCGGTGGAATTGCGAGAACTGTTTGTGGAGATAGTTTTAGTGAAGCGGGTGGGGTCGCATCTGGTTCCGTTTCGGCCAGGGCGTCCGCAGGTGGTGGAGGAATTTTCCTCAGATGCTTTTGGGCAGGCGCTACGACAGACGATTCGGAAATGGCAACCAGGAATCGTGCAGCTTGAGTTCACACAAATGGCGCAATACGCCAATATTTGCAGACCTGCAAAAACAATTCTGGTTGAACATGACATTACGCTGGACCTTTACGAACAGCTATTGCAAGACAGCGAAGATTGGGAAACACGGTTGCAGCGGGATATGTGGATTCAATTTGAAACCGCCGCGTGGCAACAAGTGGATGCTGTGGTTACTATGTCGGATAAGGATCGGGCTACGGTTGAGGCTTCTTCCAGTTTGAGCAAAGGACAGGCAGTGACGATTGCGAATGGTGTTGACCTGGAGCGTTTTCAGGCTTCAAGGGAAGATCCACGGCCTGCCCGATTGTTGTTTATTGGGTCGTTTGCGCATCTGCCGAACCTAATGGCGGTGGAGTTTTTCCTGCGCGAGGTTTGGCCGCATTTGGCCGATTTGCACCCGGAATTGCACATTATTGCGGGGTCTCGTCATGAATATTTTATGGAGCTGTACCGTTCCCGAGTGCAACTGGATTTGTCGTTACCGGGGGTGGAGGTGGAGGACTTTGTGAGTGACGTCCGGCCGGCATATCGAAAAGCAACGATGGTAATTGCACCTTTGATAGCCTCTGCTGGAACGAATATCAAGATTATGGAAGCGATGGCAATGGCCAAGGCAGTGGTGGCAACGCCCGCTGGAATCAATGGGCTGGATCTTACCGATGGCCAAGATGTTTTGGTGGAGTCAACTGGTGTGGCGATGGCAGATGCGATTCGAATGTTGCTGAAAGATCCAGCAAAGAGAAAGGCTATGGAGCAGCGGGCGCGCAAGACGGTGGAAGAAAACTATAGTTGGGACACGATTGCCCTATCGCAACGGGAACTCTATCGAATACTTATTGATGCAGAGCCTGATTCAAATCAGCGCTGAACTTTCTTAAACTGACAATTTGCTCCGCAGTGGCTTGCTGTTCAAAACCTTTGGCGACAAAAAATCCTAACTCTTCGCGCCACACTAAACAGGCGAATCCTTTTTCTGTCATTATGCCGGGTGCGCCTACTTTGCCGAAATCGCGTTGACGCTTTTCAACCAATGATACGCACCCATCGCGCGCTAACACGTAGTGATTGCTGATTGCGTCAAAAGGCACCAACTCGATACCCGCAGCGGACAGGCGCTCTAACTTTTTCAAAAGGTCAGGATTCATTACATTTTGTAACGGCCAAGATCTTCGTCGTTCAAACCTTCCAGCCACTTTCGAAGCTCTTCGCTGGTTACTTTCTCGTTCACGCTTACAGAGGACTTGGAATTTTTAATCACCTGTTCGTCCACGAAAATGGGGCAATCGAGCCGAAGGGCCAAGGCCAATGCATCACTAGGGCGGGAATCGACACTCATCAATAACCCATCTTTTTCCAGCCAGATCAAGGCGTAAAACGTATCGTCTTTCAGTTCATGAACGACAATTTTCCGAATTCCAGTTTCCAGCCCCATAAGAAGTGTCTTGATCAAATCATGGGTCATGGGACGGGGCGTGGAGATTTTTTCAATCTCAAGGGCAATGGCGTTGGCTTCGTACATGCCGACCCATATAGGAAGAATCGTATTCCCGGTAACGTCCTTGAGGATGACGATGGGGCTTTGAGTGATTGGGTCCATCATGAGACCCCGTATTTTCATTTCTACTTCCATCTGAACCTCCTATTAACTATTATGCGCGAGGAGCCCATTCCCCGATCAATGCGTTTGGACTTGCCCGAGTGACCAGCACTGGCTGATACGTCCCTACAAGTGGATTGCTCTCTCTGGTGGGGCCTGAAAAGTTGAGTGTTTTATTATCGCCAGTGCGACCGAACCACAGGCTATTGGAATCGGAATAAGCTTCCACCATCACTTCCTGGGTGTCGCCCACAAAGCGACCATTCACTTCCAACTGAATGGCCCGTTGACGTTCAATCAAAGTGGTTAGGCGCCGACCTTTTTCATCGTCAGTCAACTGATCGGGCAAGGCCAGCGCGGAAGTGTTGGGGCGTGGCGAATACTTAAAGCAGAAGAGAGAATGGTATTGCACTTCGTCCAAAAGATCCAATGTCTGTTCAAAATCCTGATCTGTTTCGCCAGGAAAACCAGTGATGATGTCTGTTGTAATGGCGATGGAACGTGGCGAACTTTTGATCCACTCAATGCGCTCCATATACTGATCGCGATCATAGTGACGTTGCATTGCGGCAAGCACTTTGGATGATCCAGACTGCACGGGAAGATGAACGTGATTGCACAAACGAGGATTGGCGGAGATGGCATCGACAATGGGCTTGAGGAAATCGCGAGGGTGAGAAGTGGTGAAGCGTACTCGTCGAACGCCACCCACATTTCCAACGGCGTCAAGTAAAGTGGCGAAGTCCCAACCGGCGGCGGAAGGGTCGCGATAGCTGTTCACATTTTGCCCCAGCAACTGAATTTCTGTGTAGCCACCATCGGCTAATCGGCGAGCTTCTTCCATGACACTGGCGGAAGTACGACTGCGTTCCGGACCTCGAGTAAAAGGAACCACACAGTAAGAGCAGGCTTTATCGCAACCTTCGATGACCGTAATATAGGCCCGATGCGGGTTATCGCGACGGGTGAGGGGAGTGTCGAAAGTATCTTCGGTATCGAGACTGAGGCCGGTGACTCTACGATTGCCCGATTCAAGCTGCTGCAGTAATTCACCAAGCTTGGTGTAGCTGGCCGAACCGCACACTAAGGAAACGTGGGGAACCCGTTCAAAGATTCGTTCGCCTTCCTGTTGAGCGACGCATCCCAGAACTCCAAAGATTTTCCCGGCGGCAGCCTGCTTTTTATAATGTGCCAGACGATTAAATACGCGCTGTTCGGCTTTGTCGCGAATGCTGCAAGTGTTGTAGAGCACAAGACCCGCTTCGTCCACGCTTTCCGTTTGCTCATAGCCGGAGTTGACCAAGGTCCCGATAACTTTTTCGGAATCGTGGACGTTCATTTGGCAGCCGAACGTTTCAAGGTAGAACTTTTTCATTGCGATATCTTATTGTAGCTGGGATGCGGGAATACTTTGCACGAACCAAGCGACGTACAGTAAACTATAGTGTGTTCCGCACTACGCGCCCGTAGCTCAGATGGATAGAGCGTTTGCCTCCGAAGCAAAAGGTCACTGGTTCGAATCCAGTCGGGCGCACTACACTTTCTTCATTCATCTTCATTGAAATTCTTCCACATTTTGGCGATTATCGGTATACTGAAAGTCGATGAAAAAACTCCTGTTTTTTGTACTCCCCATTGCGAGTGTCATAGCTCAATCTGCCTCGCAGACGGCGTTGTGGAACGCCAAAACCTCAAACTCTTCTTCATCTTGGAACCTTGATACTAGCGGTCTGAGACGCGAATTATCCAGGGCTCCTCTGGAATCTTCCGGCAGACAGGCGGCAGTTATTTCCATGCCGCTTCCCGATGGAACGCTGGCACGATTTGAAGTCCGCGAATCCCCAGTCTTCAGCCCAGCTATGGCAGCGGAAAATCCTGATCTTAAAACGTACGTTGTGCAAGGTTTGAACAACTCGCGACTGCGTGGTCGGGTTGATATGACGCCGGCTGGCTTTCACGGTTCTGTATTCGACGATTCAGGACTGTTCACCGTTGAACCCCTGGCTGCGGGCGGTTATGAAAGCAAATATATGCGCGATCAAAGTGTCCACAAAGTTTCTTGTGGCGTAACAACAGCGCGTAAAGCAACAACGAAATCCACTCCTCAGGCCACCGTTTCACAGCCTGCGGCGCAGGTTGCGGTGCCAGTTGCATTTGACCGTTTGCGAACTTACCGGCTGGCCATTGCCACCACTGCTGAGTTCACCAAGCAGACTGGCGGCAGCGCTGCATCCGCAAACGCCGCCATTGCCACTATTATGAACACCGCCAATGTGGTGTATGAAAGAGACTTGGGCATACACTTCCAAGTAGTGAAAACCATCATTTACACGGACCCGGCCAATCAACCATTTGTGGATAGCAAATCGGATCAGAACCTGGAGGCAAATCAGACGTTAATGGATGCCCAGGTGGGAACCGCAGGGTATGACATTGGGCATGTGTTCAACAACGCGGGATCTTCCGGCTTTGGCGTTGCTGGCATTTGCCAAGGTGACGTAAAAGCAGCGGGGGTTTCGGTTCTGGGAAATTACACGCTGCCTGTGTTTGCCATTGAGCAGGTGGCCCATGAATTGGGTCATCAAATTAGTGCCAATCACACATTTAACGCCAATAGCGGCACGGTGTGCAAAGAAGCTACTCGTGTGACTGAGGCTGCGTATGAAGTTGGCAGCGGAATCACAATCATGAGCTATGCGGGCATTTGCAGTGGTGAGGATTCACAGGATTTGGACACCATCACCAACGGATTTTTCCATTCCTTCAGCATCCTGGAAATGAACCGCTACATCCGTACCAACGCTGATAGCTGTGGCATTCCAAACACTGCGGCCATTGTCAACAATGCTCCCCAGATCATTTTGCCGACGGCACCCATTGTTCCAGCGTTGACCCCTTTCAATTTGACAGCACT
This sequence comes from Acidobacteriota bacterium, assembly GCA_025352795.1. Taxonomy (GTDB): domain Bacteria; phylum Acidobacteriota; class Terriglobia; order Bryobacterales; family Bryobacteraceae; genus JANXSF01. The sequence goes on along the minus strand of JANXSF010000086.1, from coordinate 6,309 downwards.
GGTAACGGATCCGGATGCAGCCGATCAAAAGACTTTGACCTACTCCTGGGAACAAATGGATCTTGGCGGGGCGGCACCGCCCGATGACGATGACGGAAAGCGTTCGCTATTCCGAAACTATGCCGCAGTGAGCGATAACAATCGCTATTTCCCGTCACTACAATTTATTGTCAACAACCAAAATATTGCTCCGACTCGTTTTCAAAACACTGCCGGACGTTCGTTGCTTGTTGGTGAAGTGATGGCGTCTACGAATCGGACAATGACCTTCCGACTTGCCGCGCGGGACAACCGTCCCTCGTCTGGTTCGGCGACATTTGCTGACACCATCGTGACTGTTTCCAATGCTGCTGGTCCGTTTGTTGTAACAGCACCGAACACAGCAACGCTGTGGGCCGATGGAACTCCTCAGACGGTGACTTGGAATGTAGCCAAGACAGACCTTGACCCTATTGGGGAAAAGACTGTGAGAATTAAGTTATCAGTGGATGGTGGGCTGACGTTCCCACACATACTGGCAAAGAATATTCCTAACACTGGTTCGGCAACTTTCACACTGCCGACGGGCATTCCGGCAACCACTAAGGCGCGGATTATGGTTGCGGCGGAGAAGAGCATTTTCTTTGATATTTCCGACGTTAATTTCACAGTTACGGCGACTTCTGGAACAGGAGGGGCACCGATCATTGGCCAGGGCGGCATTATCAGTGCTGCAGGCATTCAACAAAGCGTCGCACCGGGATCAGTGATTAGCATTTACGGATCGAACCTGGCAGGTGCAACCGCTGGGGCAACCGCCGTACCTTTGCCGACCACCCTCAGCGGTGTTTCGGTGCAGGTGAACGGAGTGGCGGTGCCGCTATTCTTCGTAAGTTCGGGTCAGATTAATGCGCAGGTGCCTTATGAAACCACGCTTGGAGAAGCAGTGGTGGTCGTAACGTCGAACGGGGCAGTTTCCCCTGGAGCTCCTCTGCTGATTTCTGCAACAGCGCCTGGTGTACTGCAATTCGGTGCAAGCCGGGCAGTTGTAGTCAACCAGAGCGGAGCGGTGAACAACACCGGTGTTGGGGCAAGCGTAGGCAGCACAGTGGTTGCTTACATGACAGGACAAGGCGCTGTAACCGGCACTGTTAAGACTGGCGATGGTTCAACTGGCAGCCCGCTGCTGGGAACGAAAGCTCAGACAACAGTTACGGTTGGTGGCAAGGCGGCGCAAGTATCGTTTTCCGGCTTGACGCCTGGTGGAGTTGGCTTGATGCAACTCAACTTTGTAATCCCCAGTCTGACTGCTGGCGATTATCCTTTGGTGGTCACAGTTGGTGGCGTGTCTTCTAACGCGCTCACCATGACAGTGGCTCCATAGTTCAGCAAGTAAAATTCGGGATAGGGGACCTCCTCCTATCCCGATAAAACTAACGCCTGAGCGAACCGCACTGCCCATTGATGCTGCCCACTCGGTGCAGCAATTTCATCCTGACGAAATTCTACTTGAAGGTGTTGCATTCCGCGTCGGAAGGCGTGGAAGGGAATACTGTAATCCACGGCCGGGTCAAGATCGTATGGCTGATTGTCGCCCACCACTACGTCGTTGGGAAGTCGCAGAGCGGCCAGGACGGGATCAGTCAAGCGGCGGTCCAGATAGCTTGATAATGCGATTTGCCAGGGTCTGGATTTGCCGCCAAGAGATGGGGTCATGGAATGAATCGAAATTGCGATTGTTTCCACACCTCGCAATTCGCGTTCCAGCAACACGGATTCAACTGCATTGTGATAATCATGGAACCATTGCAGACGGGTTGCTTTAGCGCCATCGGTCAGATGCAAATTTCCGGGAATTCCTGTTGCGTCGCTGACTTCAGGAATCAGATCCACAGCATTCAATTGACGGTTGCAATCGATCACAAGTCGCGAGATGTTGCAGAGAATGGCAGGGGCGTCAAACATATCCGATAGAACCTTGGTGACGCCTGCCGCGCCGATGTCCCAGGCTATATGGCGGGCAAGGTCAAACTCAGTTAAACCAAGATTATTAAGTTCAGCAGGAATGTGATTGCTTGCGTGATCGCACAAGAACACGAAGCGACCAGACCCTTGTGGGAGCAGGATTCTAGGTGCTATCAACATTGGTTATCCGGCCACTTCTGTAACGTTCACGGTGACATTCATTTCAAGAAAAGCACCTGGTGGACCGGAGTAAGTTCCCCACAGAGGCAACACCTGTTCAGGCGCCCAGGCAACGGCGACGCGAATCAGATTACGGTTGCCAATGATGCTGTTGGTAGGGTCGAAATCAATCCAACCCGCTCCAGGCAAATAGGCTTGAATCCACGCGTGTGTGGCACCGCCTCCGGCTAAACCGGAACTGCTGGGAGTGAAAATATAGCCGCTGACAAAGCGCGCAGCAATTCCCAGGGAACGGCAGGCTTCCATCATTAGAACAGCGAAATCCCGGCAACTGCCTTGTTCGGTTTGCAAGGTCTCTTCGGGAGTTTGCACCCCTTTTTCAGTGCGACTTGTGTAAGTAAATTCTTCACGAATCCCACGGGTCATGGCTCGAAGAATTTTCATTGTGCCAGTGGTGGGCGATGGATCAAGAAAGCGCAAGACCCATTCGGAGACACTTTTACCGCAATGGTGCGGCGCTAGCGCGCGAACAAGATTGGGAAAATCCTCGTCGGAATATCGAAACGGATACGTCTGGGCATAGTCTTCCAGAGGATATTCGGGAAGAGTCGTTTCAAAATGTTCTAACGTCACATTACTTTCGAAACTCAGTTGGGAGGTGGTTCCTTCAAACGTGGCCACGGCCACAGAGTTATCGAACGGATCGTGCAGCCAGCGCAAGTGAGCTGGTTGCGGGGTGATGACAAGGCTGGTGCGGATCAAGCGCAGGTCGTGACTTTCACGTGGGCGGAACATCATGCGATGTTCACCCAGGCCGACGGGTTCACGGTAGCGATAGACCGTGTGGTGGCGCACCATCAGAAAAGACATCAGATGGCTGATCCAGATTGGCTACTGGGAATTTCATCTGTCCACACCTTAAAGCTTTCCAGAATATTAGGTCCGAACGTGGTGGCAATGGCTACATCGGACGCATCGCGGCCGCGGGCCATAAGGATGCGACCAATTCTTGGGACATTATTTCGCGGGTCAAACATATGCCAGCGGCCACCGATCCAAGCTTCGAACCATGCCGCAAAATCGCCCACACCGTAAGGCGGAGGAGTTCCGATATCGCTAAGATAGCCGGTGCAGTATCGCGCCGGAATATTCATGCAACGGCAGAAGGCAACAGCAAGATGAGCGAAGTCCCGGCAGACGCCAGTCCTTTCGTTAAAGGCTTCCGAAGCACTGCGGGTGGCGCGGGCATTCTGGTAGTTGAAATAAATGTGGTTATGCACGTAATCGCAAATTGCCTGCACTCGTGGATGACCTGGGGCAGTGCCGCTAAAGAGTTGCCAAGCGGTCTGCGACAGCAGATCTGTTTCACAGTAGCGGCTACCCAGAAGGAAAACTAGATTTTCTTCAGGTAGGTTTTCAACGTAATCCTGACCGGCGTTGGACATCACTTCATCGGGCAGACCGGTGTCATTGACAACGGCGTTGGCTGTAAGCAGAAGCCGCCCCGTCGGCGCAAGGATGCGATGGCATTGGTTTCCGAAAGCGTCGCGATATTCGGTAACAGGGACGGATGGCTGGACAGTTAGGATATCGGGGATCACAATATCGGATGCGCGTGAATCGTGGATGTTCACGACAAGGATGATTGGCGTGGGTTGTGGAAAGTTATAAACAAGTTCGTAACCGGTTCTGAGCTGCATGGCAAACTCCTTTATGGGCGGTACGTAGACCGCGAGCTTGGCTGAATTGAGTTAGAAGCAGCAAACGAGGGCCTCAACAATCAAACAGCTTTCATGATAACAGCGTGCCTTGCCTGGATGAAATTCGGGCAGCGAACCACCTATTCTCCTGATGCCCAGGCAACTCTAAATTCAGGATAAAGCGTCAGCCCACCGCAGGCAAAAATAGTTTGCCCGGTGATGTAGGAAGCATCGTTAGAGGCAAGGAATGCGAACACTGCGGCGATCTCACTGGCGTCCGCCGCTCTGCCAAGGGGAATGTGACTTTCCACTTCTGTGCGGGCCTTCGGATCGTTGATCCAGGTGTTATTAATTGGTGTCACGACAGCCCCTGGGCCGACAGCGTTCACACGAATTCCCCGCCCTGCATATTCCAGCGCCATGGATTTCGTCATATTTTCCATGCCACCTTTGCTGATGGAATATGGCAGATATTTCGGTTTGGGAATGATTTCATGAACGCTTGAATTGTTGACAATATTGCCTGGTCCACCGCGAGCAAGAAAGTGCCGCACCGCTTCTCTAGAACAAAGAAACGCTCCACGCAAGTTGACGTTTAGGATTCGATCAAAATCTTCCATTTCAATTTCATGGGTGTGCGCAGGCTTTTGAATCCCGGCGTTATTGACTAAGACTTCAATGGATGAAAAAGTATGAAGCGCTTCAGCGAACATGGCTTTCACTTCAACTTCGCTTGCCACATCAGCCTGAATTAAAAACTGCTTGCCATCGCTGGTCCTGGCATTACGAACCTTTTCCAGCGTAGCTTGGGCCATGTCCCGGTCATTGCGATAGTTGATGACAACGTTGGCTCCTTCTTGAGCAAATCTTACGGCGATTGCTTGTCCAATGCCGGAAGAAGCTCCGGTGACCAATACATTCTTTCCCTTGAGTCGTTCCACTGTTTTCAACCAACCACCTTGATTCACCTTAACAAACCCGGTGAGCAACCTTCCTGAAAATGTTCTTCTGTGTGAATTTTTGATATTGTGATGGTTACGGAAACGCTATGCTGCGATCTTTACTATTCCTGGCAATGTCTGCCGCCCTTTGGGCCGAGGGTTCAAAACCAACTCCTGGTTTAACTGTTGTATTGGATGTGAAGGGAGCAAGTATATCCAACCAGACTCTAACGGAAATGCGGGTGGAAATCCGCAACATTCTGAAAGAGACAGGCCTGCAAGTTGATTTCAAATTTCGCACGGAACTATTGCCCGAAGAGTCTTTTGAAGACTTGATTTTGGTTCAATTCAAAGGGCGCTGTGAAATGGACCAGCAGCCTGTTTTGTTCGACGAACGGGGACCCATGGCTCTTGCTTACACACACACGATTGACGGGGGAATTTTACCTTTCAGTACTGTTCTTTGTGATCAATTGAAGACTTCGATTCGCGCAGCAATGTGGGGAGAAGACTTTAAGCGTGGCAACTTATTACTGGGTCGGGCAATTGGTCGCGTTTTGTCGCATGAATTTTTTCATATTTTGGCGAACACCAGTGGACATGGAAAAAATGGAATCGCTCGCCGCTCCTTGTCCGCTGCTCAATTAATTGCAGACCATTTGAACTTCAATAAATTCGATGCAAATCTACTTCGGATGAGGGCACGGCAACCGCAGCCAGACGCCACTCTTCAAATGTATCTCCCTTAGTTTTTACATTCACAAAACTTTTCTCTTGCGTTGAAATAATATTCAGGGTACTCTGAATGAAATCGTAGGTTAGCCTCGAAGCTCTCTGATTTTCCTACGACCCTTCCCCAAGTAGTTTCTCCGCGCTACGTCAAGCGCTGCTCCCAAGCTAGGACAATTTCTCAGGCACAAGTTTTGCCAGGCCGGGCAATTTTCTACGTTTATATCTAACGAACAGGAGCTGCATCCAAATGACGGATACCTTTTTAGGGACCGCAATTCGAAGTCTTGTGCTTGTCAGTCTCACCACGGCCGGTCTTACGACTTGGGGGCAATCCTAGCAGGGCGGAGTTCGCGGAATTGTTTCAGACTCAGGCGGTGCGGTGATTGCGACTGCCAAAGTGACGTTGACGGACGAAGCCACCAAAGCTTCGCGATCCACGCTTACCAACGAATCTGGTGAATATGTATTCAACTCGCTGGACCCAGCAAACTATCTACTGATGGTTGAGACGCCAGGCTTTAAGCGATTTGAAAAAAAGGGCGTAATCATTGCTACTCAGCAGTTTTTAACGCTTGATGCCCACATGGAAATTGGGCAGGTGACGGAAAGCATTTTAGTGACGGAAGAGGTTCCGTTAATTGAATCGGCCAACGCTTCCACTGGTCAAGTGATTGATCCTAAAAACGGCAGTTAGTCGGTAGTGTTGGCGAAGCGAGGAGTACTTCCGGGGACTTTTCCGCGCAGGAAGGCGCGAAAGGCGGCGCTGAGGATAAGCCTCCAGCGCACGGGCTGAGTCCACTGCTCCGCACTGG
>JANXSF010000052.1 GCA_025352795.1 Acidobacteriota bacterium | reverse complement strand
GAAAGTTGGCGGCTGTCAAGCCCGCTATGCCCGCTCCAATAATCGCAACCGGTTTGTTTGTCATCATAATTGCTTATTCGATAGAGTGCGTAGAAACGCTCCATTTCTAAAGATTAGGTGAGTTAAAACGAAGACTTCGCGAATTGTGATTTGGACGCTGAATTGCCTAATTAAATGCTTCTCCGAACACTCACCGTAAATCGGGTACACCAAATTCTTTGAACTCACAATATCCTCCCGATGGCGGCTCTGAAAAGGTGGAAGCGTGTCTGTATTGGCGAGGTTTAGGCCCAGCCAGACTCAATCAAGATTCTTCCCAGTAAACAAAACATCGGCAGGATCGGCCACATACTCGATAGTGACGATCAGGAAAATCGCTCAGCGGCTCGGCTGACTGCTACCAATGCAGGTATGAGATTTATCTTTGTTGTGCCCTCTGTCCCGCGAGGCGGACTGCCTTCGACGCCTTTCAACTTTCCACGGTATTTCGTAAAGGGACGTGAGGAACAGTATATGAAAAGCAGAATCGTTCGTCATGGTATCCTAATTTTAGATGGCGTGTTTTTTCCATAAAGGGTCGGCGTTGATCGTAGCGATTGCTGTGCTAGCAGCAGTTCAATGCTCACAAACGTGCGCATTTGGAGACTGCGACCAAATCAGCAGCCATACCGAACGGAAGAGTAAATCTTCAGACTGCCATCAACATGGTGGTGATCCTTCTAAACCAACCGAAGATCAGCCCAGCAACTGCAGCCACAACATCCAGAGCGATAAGGTAGAACGTGGGCTTGAGACATCGGTAAAGTTTGCACCAAGCTATCAGCAGTTTACACTTGACGATATATGGACCAATTGCGGAGTTCTTTACAGACCACAATATTCCTCATTCCTCAACCTCAAGGCTATTCCACCGTTAATAAATCCGGTCGTCTTTCTGACCACAATTCTTCGCGTCTGATTTGTCCGCACCCTCCCACTTGTCATCTTGCGTTTGACGGCTATGCCATCTAGGCCAGCCAGAGAGTCCCAATTATCCTATTAAGCTTTTCGTCTTGAAATATTCATGCCTCTATTCAAGACAATAGTCATCGCTACTGCGTTGGCCTTTTATCGGCTTGGGTGTTGGTTTAATCTGGTTTGTGAAAATTGATGGCTTCAGCGCCCGCGAGAAGCCTACAGACATGGAGGCGTTCTTGGCCCGGCACGCTCGGGAGCCCTCAAAAAGCGCAATCCGCCAAAATGATCTTTCGCCTCCGGAATGGCCATTGGAGTGGCACCCATTCGCGACGGCATTCGATTTACCGGGATGCCAGGCTGGTGCGGAAAAGGTGACGAGAATTGGAAACTAGCAATGTTCATCCGGCACCTTCCGGAACTCACTGCAAAGGAATAAGAACTAATGAACAAAATAAAGCACCTGCGCTTAGAAAAAGAAATGAGCCACAAATAACGCAATTATCGAAGGAGATATTTCATGAGTACGAATCGTAGACATTTTTTCGCCCGCATGGCAACAGCGAGCGCGGGAGTTTTAGCAAGCACTAAATCTTTGGTTGCCCAAACGAAGAAGCAGCAACCGGCAAACCCACTTCCGGGACAGATGAACATGCCGGGCATGGACCACTCACAGCAAATGCCACACACGGCTCCTGGAGTAGTGTCTAAGATCTCGACTGAAAGCAACGTGCCTTCAGAAACCTTCTCGCCTGTGGTGACACCTGATCTACCCAAGTTGCCATACAAGATGGTTGACGGAGTAAAGGAGTTCAACCTGATTGCGGAAGTTGTGAGCACGCACCTAATTCCCGAACGGCCAATGACAGCCTGGGGCTATAACGGCAGCATTCCCGGGCCAACTATCGAGGTTCAGGAAGGCGACAAGGTCCGGGTCATTTTCGACAACCATCTTCCGGAGCCTACTGCGCCGCACTGGCATGGAATTGAACTACCGATCGAGATGGATGGTGCTCCCGGAATAACACAAGATCCCATCATGCCCGGTGGCCGTTTTGTCTACGAGTTCACGCTTCACCAGAACGGAACGTACTTCTACCACTCCCACATGCCTATGCAGGAAATGATGGGTATGATCGGCCTTTTCATCATTCATCCAAAGCAATCATATAAACCGAAGGCCGACCGTGACTTCGCCCTAATCCTGCAGGAATGGGCAATCCTTCCGAACAATAATGTGCCAAACACTCTTGCAATGGAATTTAACTGGCTCACGATGAATGGCAAGTCGGGTCCGGCGACCACACCTATGCTGGTCAAGGTTGGGGAGCGTGTACGCATCCGGTTAGTCAATTTGGGGATGGATCACCACCCAATACATCTTCACGGCCATCAGTTCGTAGTAACTGGTTCGGAGGGCGGACGTCAACCGGAATCCACCTGGGGGCCCGGTAACACCGTCATCGTTGGAGTCGCGCAGTCCCGCGATGTTGAATTCGTAGCCAAATATCCAGGCGACTGGATGCTGCACTGCCATATGCCTCATCACAACATGAATCAAATGGCTTCGATGGTCGGACCGGTGATGAGTATGGGACACGGGCTAGATACTGGTGCCGGAATGCAGGAAGGGATGGGCATCGTTCGACAGAGTAATGCGTTGTCAGGGGAGCTTGGACCTTCTCTTGGTCGTGGCCTCGGACTTGCGGCTGATCGTGAACGTGCCACGTCCAACAACATTGGCGGGGCCGCAGCCGGAGGTGACATAGGCCTCTTCATGCCAGAGGCAAAGTCTCCGCCGGTTACAGCACCGCCAAAAGGCGCTCCGACGGGGCATGAGGGACACAACATGCAGGCTGCGGGAGATCCAGTGATGGAGATGTACCCGAAAGACGATCCCGAAAAAAAGAAAATCCTGGGTTATCCCCAAGACATGTGGATGGTGATGGATGACATGTTCAAGGGAAAGGCAGAAAATTTCGGCCTTCGTCGAGGCTGGACTGGGGGAATGATGGGCATGATGACTTTAATCCGAGTGTTGCCGCCCGAGAAATATGACCAGATTATGGCGATGGTGGAAAAAAGAGAAAAGCAACCTTCAAGCGAAAAAAAGCCGGATTCGCATGTGCTGCTGGGCAGGGTCGAAGCAGTCAGCGAGAGCACTGGCAAGCTTACCGTCAATCACGGGAACGTAGAGGGATGGATGGGCGCAATGACTATGGCTTATGGTGTGGACAAGCCGGAAGTACTGAAGAAGATCAAAGCCGGTGACCAGATTAAAGCTACTGTGTACGACGGAGATTTCTCACTTCATGAGGTTGAGGTTGTAACCGCTAAGGAGCCCAAAAAATGAGATTCCTATTTTCGATTGTCCTCGCATGGGTTACTGTCATCTTTACGACTTCCGCGTCGCTGGCTCAAAGCGTCCCACCAACCTTGACGCTTGCGGAATTGGAGCGAATGGCCCTTGAACGAAATCCAACTATCGGTCAAGCCAAAGCGGCTGTCGATGCAGCGGCAGGAAGGGTGAAGCAGGCCGGGCTCTATCCCAATCCCGTGTTGTCGGCGATCGGCGAAGAGATGTCCTACGGCCCGATTATCCGTGGAGGTGAAATCGGTGGCGGAGTGGAGCAACGAATCGTAACCGCTGGAAAACTCGGCTTAAGTAGAAAAGTGGCTGAACAGTCTCGGTTGGAAACGGAAGAGGGGGCGAGGGCGCAGCGTCAACGCGTATTGAACGCTGTACGATCCCTCTACTATCAGGCCCTGGGTGAGCAATACATGGTTCAAGTTCGCAACCGGTTGGTGCGATTGGCCGGTGAAGCGGTGCGGATTTCCAAAGAGCTAGTAAATGTCGGACAGGCGGACCAGCCGGACCAATTGGCTGCCGACGTGGAATCGAAGCGCATCGAGCTGGAACTGACAGACGCGCGGGACAAGCAGGATCGAACTTGGCGGCAACTGGCTGCCATCGTCAACCTTCCTGAGCTCAAACCAGTTCCGCTCGTCGGCGACCTGGAAGCCATTCCCCTGTTGGAATTAGAACAAGCATTGGCTTCCATCTACGGCGAGAGTCCAGAGTTGCGTGCTGCGACTGTCGATGTCACCCGTGCAGAACTGGAATTGAAACGAGCAAGGAAGGAGAAGATACCCGATCTCATCGTTAGCGGTGGGGTTCGCTACAACCGTGAGCTACTTGAGCAATCCACCAGCAGTACCATCCGCCGACCGGTCGGTCCAGAAGGTTTTTTCAACATCGGCGTCGAGGTCCCACTTTTCAATCGCAATCAGGGAAATGTGGCTGTGGCTAAAGCCGGGGTCGACAGGGCGAAGCTCGATGTCGACCGCACCAAGCTCGCCCTGCGCTCGCGCCTTGCCGAAGTCTACCGCAGCTATCGGACCTCAATGGCTCGCGCGGATCTGTACAAAAAGGACATGCTTCCAAAAGCACAAAAAGCTTACGAACTCTATCTGAATAGCTTCCGTCAAATGGCAGCAGCGTATCCCCAGGTATTAATCTCGCAACGGAATCTTTTCCAACTACAGGATGACTATGTGAGTTCGTTGGTCAATGCATGGCAGCGATCAGTAGAGATTCAAGGACTTCTGCTATCGGTCGGAATTGAGATGTCAGGCATGAACTCCTCCATGGAGGGCATGCAGCAAGGTGGAATTGTTGGATCGAATCAATAACCGCGCCGCAACGGGCCAATGCAAATTTTTGAATATTCCGCGTTCCTAGACAAGCACTAAATGTGATGTCAGGATCGCAACACAGAAACAACAATCGATTAGGAGACTACAAATGAAGACTGCAATTTTGATGCTGATCGCAGGAACCACCCTGGCGATAGCCCAGCACGACCATGACGATCAGGCCAAAGTGGTGACAATGACGAGCCTAGTTGTTGATACGGGGTGCTACATGTCGCATAACAGCAAAGGCGAGAAACACGAAGGCTGCGCGACAACATGTGCCAAGGCGGGAGTGCCACTGGCGTTACTTGATGAAGCTAGCGGGACACTCTACATTCCCGTGGCTTCCGATCACAAGAATCAGAATTCCAAGCTGATGCCATTCATTGAGAAGAAGGTGACTGTCACTGGCACTCTGATAGAGAAGGGCGGAGTGAAAGGGTTCGCTATCAAAACGATCGAAGCCGCCAAATAATAATGTAGCGGATTGAGCTTGGTTGCCTGAATTGCTCAAAGAACACTTGGCCGATTTGGAATCCCCAACCGGAACGGCCAAGTATGTTTTTTATTAACTATCTCAGCGGATTTTCAAATGACGACCTATGAAGTGAAGGAGGGTACAAGGTGACGAAATCCATTTTTTATGAATTCACTAGTGCCGGAGTCAACAAAACACACTCACAGGATCTTTGCCGGTCCGCGGATGAAACAGCCTACGCTTCAATGTCGATGATAGCCCTATCCGAACTTATCAGAGAAAAGCAAATAACGCGCGAAACCGTGGGCTTTCTTGCACCAAGACGCACACGATTTCGGGGTAAATAAAATGGCTCACAGACAGATAAAAGTTTCGCGCTTTAAACACATAGGGTCATTCGACGCAATCCTGCGCGGTTACACGCAGGATTCGTGCCGCTTGCTACTTTCCGACCAATCATCTGGGAGGAAACCAAATGAATAGTTCGCAGAGAATAAGAGCATTGGAAATGATTGCTCAGGCCTGCCCGACATCTGTTATTGCTGTCGACTGCGCAGGAAGCGTTAAAATTTGGAACGCAGCCGCAGAGCGGTTACTCGGTTGGAGGCAAAGCGAAGTTGTTTCGAAATCCTTGGCTGTGGTAATTCCTGGATGCCAACCGCCTATGGACACCAACGTGCATCTATCACTTGAGGATCAAGCTGAATCTCAGTGGAGGACCCGCCAAGGAACAATACTGGATGTTGCAATCAGGACTGTGCCATGGATGGGGGAAGAAGGGGCACCTGAGGGCACAATCCTCTTCGTAATGGACCTTACCGCACGCCTTCACGCAGAAAAGGAGCAACTTGCTTTGGAACTTCGCGAGCGGGAGGCAAATGAACTGGCAAAGGCCGAAAGTCGATTTCGGAAATTGCTTGAAGCCGCACCAGACGCGATCATTGAAGTAGATCGCGAAGGCCGCATTGTTCTACAGAACGCGATAACGGAAACACTTTTCGGATACTCACGCGAGGAGCTTTTGGGACTAAGTGTGGAGACTCTAATCCCTGAAGAGGTTCATTTTCGCCATAAAGAACAGCGAGAACGCTTTATGGCGCGTCCAGTGACCCGGCCAATGGGACATGGCCGAACACTCTTGGGTAGGCGGAAGGATGGAAGCCTATTCCCAGTTGAAATTAGCCTGAGCCCTCTTGAGTCGGACGATGGTTTGCATGTGACCGCTGTAATACGCGATGTAAGCGAACGCCAACGTGACCAAGAACAAATTCGCGCGATGAACGAACAGTTTACTGAGGCGCTATCGGAAAAGAACCACCAGTTGGAGCTAAGGAACCAAGAAGTAGAACGCGCAACTCGACTTAAAAGCGAGTTTCTTGCGAGTATGAGTCACGAGCTACGTACTCCACTCCATACAATTATAGGTTTCGGCCAGCTATTAGCGGAGGAAAATCACGGGAACCTGAACGAAAAACAGCATGGGTTTTTGAATCATGTGCTGCAAGACTCGAAGCACCTGTTGGAACTTATTAACGACATTCTCGATTTAAGTAAAGTAGAGGCAGGCCAACTGGAATTGTCTCCTGCAGCGTTCAATCTCACGGCTGCTCTCGATGAGGTCCTGTCCAGTCTCCAAACAGTTGCAAGTACGAAAGGGCTTCATATCGAAAACCGCTCGACACTAACCTTAACCTTACACGCTGAACGAGTTCGTTTTAAAGAAATTCTGTATAACCTCCTAAGCAATGCCGTGAAATTTACCCCGCCATCAGGCAACATATGGGTGGACGCAAAAATCGACAAGAGTTTTCTGTGTATTTCCGTGACCGATACCGGTGTTGGAATCCCAGCAACCGAACATGAAACCATTTTCAGCAAATTCGTTCAGGTGGGACCCGGCAAAAAAAGTGATGGTGAGGGAACGGGGCTAGGACTCTCCATTTCTAAACGGCTTGTCGAACTCCACGGTGGGAAGATTTGGGTGGCAAGTGAGCCGGGCAAAGGAAGCTGCTTCAGCTTTACTTTGCCCCTTGATTTGGGGAGCCCTTTAGACCCTGAGTACTTGGCGTGAAGAGAATACTTATTGCCGAAGACCGGGCGGGAAGCCGTGAACTAGTGCGAACGGTTCTCGAAGATTGCGGTTACACAGTTGTAGAGGCTTGTGATGGAGCTGAAGCAGTGCGACAAGCCACGATCAGCATGCCTGATCTAGTCTTACTCGATCTGCAAATGCCTATCTTAGACGGTTACGAAGTTTTGCACTACCTCCGTCGTGATGCGAGGTTCAGGCTTATCCCCTTTGTCGCGTTAACAGCAAATGCCATGGAAGGCGAGCGGGAGCGAGCCCATGCCGCTGGGTTCAATGTCTTCCTAACAAAGCCTGTAGATTTGATTTTTCTGCGAACAGAGTTGGCTAGAATTCTTAATGGGAATCAATTGGTATGATTTCGCTTGTTATTATCGACGACAATCTTGGAAGTCTGGAACTTCTTTCTACCGCGTTGGCGCAAGATGGCCTTGAGATTCTCTGTGCCTCCGATCCCGACGAAGGTCTGGATTTAGTTTACAACCGTCACCCTCAAATAGTGATCACCGATCTTGTTATGCCTAAAATGAGTGGCTTGGAGATCTTAAAAAAGGTTGTGGATTTCGATCCTGCGATTGAAGTCATTCTCATTACAGCCCACTATTCAACTGAATCTGCGGTCGAAGCCATCCGAAAAGGTGCAGCTGACTATCTTAATAAACCTGTCTCGTTCGCAGAACTTCGATCCAGGATCGCCACCATTTTGGAGGATGTCCGGCGTCAGAAACAAACGTTGGGACTTGAAGACCAGATATTGTTAAGCGCCCAATTTGAAGGAATAATTGGGCGCAGCCCACAGATGTGGGAGCTGTTTTCCCGCATCCGGCGAGTGGCACCCCATTTTCGAACGGTTTTGGTTACAGGGGAAACTGGCACAGGCAAAGACTTAGTTGCGTCGGCTCTTCATCGCCTCAGTCCTGTTTGTTCCGGAAATAGAGTAGTTCTAAATTGCTCTACCGTAGTTGAGACCTTGTTTGAAAGTGAATTGTTCGGCCATGTAAAGGGAGCTTTTACCGGAGCAAATCAAGACAAAGTTGGTCTTTTTGAACATGCCAATAATGGCACTTTGTTTCTTGATGAAATTGGAGATATGCCCCTTGCTACGCAGGCCAAACTGCTTCGCGCCCTGCAGAATCAGGAAATACAGAGGGTTGGGTCACTTTCCACCCGAAAGGTCAATGTAAGAGTAATTGCGGCCACGCATCGCAATTTGCGCAAAGCCGTGACCGAGAATCTTTTTCGGGAAGATCTGTTTTATCGTTTGTCAATGGTTGAAATCCAGGTGCCCAAACTACGAGAGCGATTAAGTGATTTACCTTTGCTGGAAGCGCATTTCGTTGCCGTTTTCGCAAAGCAGTTTGGCAAACATGTGCAAGGGCTAACGCGGCGCGCTCAAATCCTGCTTACGAATCATCATTGGCCAGGAAATGTTCGCGAATTGGAGAACGTAATTGGACATGGCTGCATGATGACGTTCGGAGAGTTAATTGACGTTTTGGACTTGCCGGATTATTTGCGGGATCGTCCGGACCGATTACCCGCAGAAGTACAGTTGGCAGTGGGCAGAGATAAACCGCGTTATTGCCACTGCCCTGATGGAGGGCAAACCGTTACTTCATTTGAAGACCATGAAAAGCAGCTCATTCGGGATGCGCTTGCAGAGGCGGCGGGGAACCAGTCGCAAGCGGCTCGGTTTTTGAG
>JANXSF010000026.1 GCA_025352795.1 Acidobacteriota bacterium | reverse complement strand
GAAGTTTCACCAGAAGCAGAACGCGTCCCTACCGGGAAAACCCTCCGGGCGAGCCGGGCCGGTTAGCCCGGAGGTATCTAGTCGCTCTGGAGGGTTTGCGCCGACTGCTTACTGGAGCCAACTCCGTCGCATCGGCTTTGGACTCCTCTCCAGGCGCGACCCCGGTGAGGTTGTGCCAACATAGCATGAGGGTCTTCTATATACCCGCAAAACCGGAACGTTCTACTTGGCTGGCTGTAGGAACTTTCTACTTGGCTCCAACATCGGAGTGGTAAGCCAATCCGAGCCGTGACTGCGGGGAACGGTGTTTGAGGTATTCGCGTGCTATTCGGTCAACCGCAGCAGCCCGGCCCACGGCCGGGAGGTTTAGGCCCTCAAGATCCGCCACCGAAAGATCTGGAAATAATCACCAGGGCGACACACACGATAATGGCAGCAAAGAAATCCACAGCTCTTTGATGATACTCCTTTCCATGACGAGGCAATTGTTGACTTACATCAAATTAACTTAAAAGCTGAGCAATCAAAGTGATGTTCGTGTTGTAAAGCTTCGAAACCGGACATCCGGCCTTGGCACCCTGCGTTGCTGCATCAAACGCTTCTTTGGTGATGTCGGGAACCTTGGCCGTCAAATCCAGATGACTTTCTGTAATGGTGAATCCGCCATCTTTCTGTTCCAGAGTGATTGTACATGTAGTTTCCAAACTCTCCGCCGGGTGCCCTGATTGCGACAGTTGCAGGGACAGCGCCATGGTGAAACAGCCCGCATGGGCAGCAGCCAGCAATTCTTCAGGATTGGTTCCCTTGCCAGCTTCAAACCGGCTTTGGAACGAATACGGTGTGTCTGACAGCGTCGTACTTTGTGTGGAAATTGATCCTGCGCCGCTCTTCAAATCTCCATGCCAATGGGCACTTGCTGTTCTATTCATCTTGAATTCTCCTCTGATGCTAGTTTACCAATCGAAGATCTACCAATCGACGACAGAACCATCCTGAGGATCGAATCGAGGCCTATACAACGAAGGTTCGCCGACTTGCGCCATCAATTTATTTTCGTCGATTGTGATGCCCAGACCAGGCTCAGTGAGTAATGGACGATGACCGTCTTTCACTGGGGGCATGGGTTTGGCCAATAGATCGGCATATTCGTTATCACCCCGTTCCTGAATCAAGAAATTAGGAATGGATGCGGCAATCTGCAAGCTGGCAGCCAGCGAACAAGGGCCTTGCGGATTGTGCGGTGCAAGCGGTGTATAGTACGCTTCAGCCATACCGGCGATGATCTTCAACTCAGTAATGCCGCCTGCATAGCAGACGTCCGGTTGAAGAATGGTAGCGGCACGCTTTTCTAAAATCTCCTTGAACCCCCACTTCGTAAATATGCGTTCTCCAGTGGCAATAGGAATGTGAGTTTTCTTGGCGAGCTCGGCCATGATGTCTACATTCAAAGCCTGCACCACTTCTTCGTAGAACCAAGGATTATAGGGTTCCAAGGCTTTCATCAGCACCAATGCGGTTGGCGGTTGCACGGCACCATGAAACTCCACACCGATGTCCACATCGGGACCCATTCGTTGACGCACATCCTTGAAGTATTCCACTACGCCATCCACATACTTCTTACCTTCGGCATACTTCACTGGTGCACGCCCTTCGGCCTGCAACATGGTCTTCATGGCGTTTACGCCAGTTTCTTTATTGACGCGGCCATAGACCCTAACTCGATCTCGAGTAGGTCCGCCCATCAACACATGCACTGGCACGCCAAACATTTTGCCTTTGATATCCCACAGAGCCTGATCAATGCCGCTGCTGATGGCCGTTTTGATTGGCCCGCCACGATAAAATGCTCCGCGATGAATAGCCTGCCAGTGATAAACCACGCGGCTGGGATCTTGCCCCACCAAGTAGCGTCCAACCTCTAGAGCGCCCGCAGCGCAGGCCTTGGCATCGTCCTTCAACATTTCACCCCACCCGGTAATTCCTGCGTCGGTGGAGATTTTTACAAAGACCCAGGAATTTTTCAGGACGAAAGATTCCACCTTGGTCACTTTGATTTTGTCGTTGGGGCCAACGGCCGCAGCATCGGTGCGTTTGGCGGTGAATGTGGAATCCAGACCAACCAGTGCGGCTGGGGCGATCATGCTTAGCCAGGAACGACGATTCATAGTGGACATAGTGAACAACATCTCCTCAATGGTTATGACGAACAGATAGCGTATCAAAAAAACAACGAACTATTTTGGCGGACTTTTTGCGGAAGTATCGCTTGTATGGAATAGAAGCGCAAAGAGCCCGCACTGGAACTCTGTTTTTGCGCGAGTTATTCAAATGCGTTCAGCCGGATCAAAGGAAAGCCCTTGTTGGTTGCCGTGCTGGATAGGGAGACCATATGTACAAAATAGTTTCAACAAGCTCACTCGCTTTGGCACTGATCTTTACCGCCGCCAAGGCATACCCTCAACAAACCACTTCGGAAACTTACAGCACTTCGCTTTTCCTGAAAGTGCTTCCTGAAAAAGAAGCTGCTTTTATTGAGTTCTACAAAACCGGTGCCGGGGCCAAGGTTGTTCAAGCAAGGCAGAAGGCCGACCCTGATGCGATCGGCTGGAATCTGCGGAAGTTGGCGTTTGGTGGTGATCCGGCGCCGCAAGCCAACTTCGTCATTCTGGCAGCAGGAAAGGGTGTACCCAAAGAGCCTGATCCGGTGAAGCGTGACGAATTGTATCGCACGGCCAGTGGCATGAGCTATGCCGACTATATGCAGAAAGTAAGGTCGATGAGTGAGCAAATCGGCCAGACCATTTCTCACCTTCACCATATGACGGACGGTTACATTACGGTTGAAGGCGATGTTGTGGTTGCCACACGTCTAAAAGTAGCAACCGGAAAAATGAATGAAATGGCCGATTTTGAGCGTGATTTTCGCATGGCCATGTCCCAGGCCAGAGTGAAAGATGGAAGGGTGAAAGCCTGGTCGTTCGGTCATCTTGCTTTCCCAGGTAGTGAACAAACCTACGACGCTACCGAAGCGGTGGTCTATAAGGACTTGGCCAGTGCAATGGCTACCAACACTGGCACAGCTATGACAAATTTCGCCAAAGTATTTCCTGGCAAAGACTATGCCCGCTACATTTCTGATCGAAACGCGCTTTCAAAAATAGCGAGAACAGATGTTTATCGGGTAATGGTATCGTACCGTCCGCAAAAATAGCAGATTGAAGTTGAGGGCTGGCACCCCCCGGCCGGACTACTCCGGACTCGCCCTCGATATAATGGCTCCTGACATAAGGAGCCATTTTTTGCGCGCACTTTTATTGCTGCTGGCAACACTGCCGACGTTTGTTGTTCACGGTGAACCTGCTCCCAAAGAGCGGATCACGATTGATGCTCATGTAGCGATCACCATGCGTGATGGGGTAAAGCTTTATGGCGATGTCTATCGACCCAATCGCGATGGAAAGTTTCCGGTAATTGTGATTCGCACTCCTTATGGCGTGCAGCGGGATGGTGCCTCCACTTCGCCCATTGCGTTTGCCAGGCAAGGTTATGTAGCGATGATGATCGATGTCCGCGGGCGATTTGAATCGGAAGGGAATTGGGACCCGTTCCGCGATGAAGCCAATGACGGTTACGACATTATTGAATGGGCCGCTGTGCAGGCCTGGTCCAACGGACGCGTGGGCACCAGTGGCGGATCGTATTTAGGACATAACCAATGGCGCGCAGCTTCGATGGCTCCGCCGCACTTAGTGGCTTCCTTCCCGGCAGTGGCATCTACCAGTATTTATAAAAACTGGGCATTTTACGGCGGTGCTTTTCGGCTATCGTTCAACTACGGTTGGGGAGTGTCCCGCATGCCTTTTCGCATTATGCAGCCCCAATACTGGCATACAGAAAGTGGGTCGCCGTATGAACTTTCCTATGACAATATTCTTTGGACCTTGCCTTTGAAAACTGCTGATCTGGCCGCAGGCAGGCAGGTGAAGCATTGGCGCGATTGGGTGGAGCATCAAAGTTTCGACGCTTATTGGAAAGCCATTGACGATGAAGAACGCTTTGAGAAAATCCAAACACCAATGCACACGCTGGGTGGTTACTTTGACATCTTCCTGAACGGATCAATCAACGGTTATACGGGCATGCGCAATCGTGGTGGAAATGAACGGGCTCGTCTTCAATCCCGGATGATTCTAGGACCTTGGGGGCACGGGCCAAGCCAGAAGTTTGGGGATATAGACTTTGGGCCAACGGCCATGCGCGACCAACCCGCCATGGAGTTACGTTGGTTTGATTTTCATTTGAAAAATGAAGCCAACGGTCTGGATAAAGAACCTCCAGTGGAGTTTTTCTTCATGGGAATTAATAAATGGCAGAAGGCCGATAACTGGCCGCCAGCCGAAGCAACATACACTCCCGTTTATCTTACAAGTGATGGCAAGGCCAATTCAGGGCGGGGCAATGGACGGCTGACTTTTATTGCTGCGCAGGCAACAGGGAATGATCAATACTCGTATGATCCTAATCAACCAGTAATGACGTTAGGCGGCAACAACTGCTGCGGCACTCCGACGATTGCAGGCCCCAAGGACCAGCGTCCGTTAGAAATCCGGAATGATGTGTTGGTGTATAGTTCTGAATTGCTAAGTGATCCGTTGGCAATTGCCGGCCCTGTGAAAATGAAGCTCCACGCCGCAACCGATGGCAGGGATACAGATTGGATGGTGAAGTTGATTGATGTTTATCCCAATGGTTTTGCCATGAATGTCGCTGAAGGAATTTTGCGCGCGCGGTTCCGCAAAGGTGTGGACCAGATGGAATTGCTTGAACCGAACAAGCCGTACGAATTTGAGATCGACATGGCGGGAACGGCGAATGTGTTTTTACCAGGGCATCGGATCCGAGTGGATATTACCAGTTCTAACTTTCCGCAATTTGATCGGAATCCAAACACTGGTGCGGCTTTAGGTGCTGATGCAAAAACGCGCGTTGCGCGGCAGACCATTTTTCACGGTTCGCTGAAGCCATCGGCCATTATCTTGCCTATTGTAAAAGCACCGTAAAAGTTATTCAAAACCTAGCGACAGGGGCCAACGCTATTACTGCCCAAGCCGTTGCACTAGCGGAAATCCATTGGTCGTGTCCATGCGGAAATCCGGATTCAAAATACGGTTGGAACTTCGGAGCACGACTAGTGACATACCACGACCCGTCATCCAGTTGGGTTCGTAACAAGTAGGCAACTCCTTTTTTATAAGGCGCCTTGGACGCTTCTAACTTGCCACTTTCCCGCAATGCGCTGAGTACGATTCCAGTTGCATAGGCATCGCTTGGAAGGTGTGGGTTCTGCGACCAGCCGCCATCGGCACCTTGCGCTTGTAGTAATGTTTTGGCTGCACGGGAAATATCGGCCGACGGGGCTCCAGACCAATGCAAACCCATCAATCGGTCTGCCCGTTCGTAATTAGTTTTGGGTTGCTGTTCTAAAAGCCACTTACTGGCTCGCACGATTCTTTCGTCAAACTCGGCTTTGCGCGCGGGCCAGCCGTAGAGCTGCATTGCTCGAATCGCAAGCGACGTGCGCGTGATGGTGCTTTCTTCCAAAGGTGCGCGCGAAACGCCGTCCATCACCCAAGATCCGTTGCCATGTTGCCGACCTGCGATGTAGTTCACCGCTGAATCCGTAAGTGGGCTGGCGGGCAGTTTGGCGGCACCGAATCCGACAAGGGTTGTAACCAACGCGTCCACATCGCCTCCGGTATTTAGAAACTGCAACCATTGCGATTCCAGGGGACTCGCCGCAATCATTCCGCGGGTCAATTCCTCATTGACCATTTTGTATTCCCCAGCTCCAGCAGCCCGCAGTGAATGCGCGGCACGAGCCAGTATGCTTTGATGATGACAACCCACGCATCCACTTTCGTTGAAGAATTGCGTGGAGGATTTGGTGAGCAGTTCCATTGCTTGGTCGACCGCCTTACGCGGGCTATTTGTTGCTAGTCCTGCGGAGCGAAGTGGGGACATCGGCGAATCACCAGCGAACTTTGCGCCCCGGGATTGAAGAGCCTGCAGGGTGGCAGGGTAATGGAATCGGTTGGCCCAATCCAGCACAGACCGGCCTGTTTGTTTGTCCAGCGCATTCACATCGGCCTTGGCGTTAAGAAGAGAGTTGATGACACGGATATCCTGACGTTCCGCCGCTACTGCAGCGATCAGTGGAGTAACCCCACGATTATCTTGCGCATTCACATTCGCCCCACCATCAACCAGCGCTTGGACGATTTCCGGTGAAGAGTGAGCAGCGGCCAGAATCAAAGGAGTTACTTTTGTGAGGGCTATTGGGCCTTTCTTTACCGTGCCGCTAAACATGTTGAACGCGTTGGGATTGCAGCCTTTGGCCAACAGCAGTTGAACCAACTGAAGATCGTTCTGTGCAATGGCATTTGCTAAGGGAGTATTTCCGGCTTCGTCAGCCTGATCCGGTTTGGCACCGCGGGCAAGCAACAGTTCCGATGTTCCCCGGCTCCCATACAGGGTGGCTTCCAGTAACGCGGTATTGCCGCGAACGTCGGTGGCGTGAAGGTCGGCTCCGGCATCCAGCAGTTTCTTCACGGCGTCCGTTGCGCCATAGCGTCCAGCAGCGATGTGCAGCGGAGTGCGTCCCATGACGCTTGCCAAATTCGGATCGGCTCCTTTGGAAAGCAGCAATAAGATTTTTTCCGGTGAACCGGCA
This sequence comes from Acidobacteriota bacterium, assembly GCA_025352795.1. Lineage (GTDB taxonomy): Bacteria > Acidobacteriota > Terriglobia > Bryobacterales > Bryobacteraceae > JANXSF01. The sequence continues at coordinate 128,664 of JANXSF010000026.1, read as the reverse complement.
CCCAACAACAATGGCGTCCCGCCCCACAGGTTTTTTGCATTTACTGGAGCGCCAGCGTCCAGCAGCACTTGCATGGCCTGCAAGCTGCCATTGGTCGCGGCATAGTGCAACGGCGTTGTGCCTTGGCGACCTGCTTTATCCAGATCGGCTTTATCCGGACCAGCAGAGGCAATCCATTGTTTAAGTTTAGTGAGGTCGTTGGCACGGATCGAAGAAAAATACTCATCGGGCGTGGCAGCAAATGACTGAAGGGCAAACAGCAGGAGAAGGGGGCGCATAACCCATATTTTACTCCTGACGCAAAATGTCCAGCGGCTTCTGTCCTAGAATTCGATAACTGGCCAGCCAGCCCGAAGCCGTTGCAATGATGGTGGTCAAAACGATGGCCACCAGATTCGGAATGGGACTGAAGTGGAAAGTGGACTTCAGTAGATACTTCAATAGCAGCCCGCTGAAAGTGCTTGCCAGCAGACTGCCCAACAAGCCTGCGGCGGCACCTAGAATGAGGAATTCTACAAAGAAAATGGCCCCAACACGACGCCTGGTTGCTCCCAGCGTCTTCAGAATCACAACTTCTTTCATGCGTCGAAAGCGGGTGCCAGCAACGCTGGAAGCAAGAATGGTGATGCCCGCGAGGATCGCAAAGCCAGAGATAAACCGCACGACGATGGCGATTTGATCCACCACTTCTTGAACGCGATCCAGCACGTCAGCAATGTTGATTACGGTGATGGCCGGGTAGGCCTTGAAGGCATCGCGTTGCAGTTTGGCAATTTCGGAATTCTTCACGCGCACTCCTCCGAAGTAGAGCGCTGGCATGGTTTCCAGTTGGCCCGGTGTCAGTACGAATTCAATGTTAGCGCCAGGGCGGATGTTCTCTGTCTTATGAACCGCAGCCACGGTAGCGCGGATAGTTTTGCCCGATACCTGCCATTCCAGTTGACTTCCAATGTGTAACTTCAACAATCGGGCAGCTTCCTGGACCACGGATACTTGAGGATGTACCGGATCAGGTTTGGTCCACCAGGCACCTTCAAGCACTTGTGTATTCTGTGGAAGCGCTGAAGCCCAAGTAAGGGATCGAGATCTGTTGAAACGTCGTGCGGGACCTTCACCAGTGCGTTGTTCAATGGGCTGTCCATCCACTGAAGTAAGTCGGCCAGAAACGGAAGTGATGATACTCGGCTCGCCTTCTACACCCGGTTCTTTCTTAAGGAATGTCATGATTCCATCCCGTTGACTGGGAGTGATATTCAGCACAAACACATTGGGCATTCCAGGGGGAGCGCTTTCGATGAGTTGCGAAAGAATGGTGTGCTGCACTAAGTAAACCGTCAAAGTGAACATCACTCCCAAACCAAGGGCCACTAAGATGGCTTCAGCATGGTTGCCGGGTCGGTTCAAATTGGCGATGCCATGGCGCATGGAGGTAGGCAGTCGCAGTGCTTTTGAGCGAAGCACAGCGCGTAAACCGGCCAACAATAACCAGGCGAGTCCACTCAGAATCACCAGGCTGCCAACTAATCCCGCAGCGAACCAGCCACTTACTTTCAGAGCCAATTCCAAAGTGCCACCCACTAACCAGGCCGCAATGCCACCAATGCCCAGTAAGATCAAGGCTGCTGCGCCAATGGCTTCGCGCCACTCGCGCCATTTAGAAAGTCCGGTGGCCTGCACCTCTTGCATTTCACGCCGCAGAATGATGTTCGGACGAATACGACGGATGGAAAGCAGCGTTGGCAGAGTGAATAACATCGTAGTGAGAATCGCTACAAGAATGCCCTCCACTCCGCTAAGTAGGCTCAGTTCTAAGCGCGGCGCATTGAAATAACGGGCCAGTAAGATGGGGAAAGCCCATTGCACAAACAGCCCGATGATCAATCCACCGAAGCCTCCGACTATAGCCAGCATCATCGCCTGTGTCATGTAAATGCGGATCAACTGTGAGGAAGATGCTCCCAACGATTTCATAACCGCAATGGAATCCATCTTCTGTTGTAAGTGCGATTGCATAGCGGTAGCCACACCAATGGAACCGACAATTAATGCAATAAGGCTGATGAGACTCAAGAAGGTTGTGGCCTGTTCCAATCCGCGCGTAAGCAGGGGATGCGTTTCCCGGAAATCGGCAATGATGGCGTCGGGAAAGGCCCGTTTCAGTTCTTTGCGGACTTCTTCAACTCCAGCGCCAGGCGTTGGTGCAGGCAATCTAAACAGATGTCGTTGCGCCGCACGGCTGCCTTCATTGAGCAAGCCTGCGCGTTCCAAAGTGCTGCGACGGATCATCACTCGCGGACCTACGTTTAAGCTTCCCGCCATCTTATCGGGCTCGGCTGTGACAACGGCGGCCAGGCGAAGGTCGAGTGTGCCAAGGCGCACATGATCGCCCACTTTGACATTGAGTCGAGTCAGTAGATCTTCTGAAACCAGCACGGCATCTTCAGTCAACATACTGGGTAAATTGCCTTGGGAAAGGATTACTTCACCATAGAAAGGGTACACTGCCGGGTCCACTGCTTTCACAGAAACAAGAACTGGAGTGGCTTCCGCTCCTGCCGCCGAACTCCCCATCATGGATACAGTTTCGGTGAGCCAGGTGCGGCGCACGCCACGCTTTTCAAGGTCGGCGAATAGTTGTGTTTGTTGCGCGTTAGGCATTTCAAACAAGCGGACGGAAAGATCGCCAGCCATCAGCGTGCGGGCTTCTCGCAGTAACATGTGGCTGAAAGAACGGCTGAATCCGCGTACACCAACGAGGGAGCCAACGCCGATGGACACGGCTAGTAGGGCGAACAAAAACTTAGAACTGGAGGCTCGCGATTCACGCCAGGCAATGCGGAACGCGGTGCGCCAAGGGAAGGAGCGTTTACTCATCGCTGACAATCACTCCATCGCGAAGTTCCAGACGGCGATCAGCGTGGCTGGCCAGTTCGCGGTCGTGCGTGACCATCACAAGAGTGGTACCCTGCTGGCGGTTCAGTTGAATAAGTAAGTCAAGAACCAGGCTGCCGTTGGCGGAATCCAGATTGCCGGTTGGCTCATCGGCCATGAGAATCGGTGGACGACACATGAACGCTCGGGCTAGTGCGACGCGCTGTTGTTCACCGCCAGAAAGCTGCACCGGATAGTGATCACGACGTTCGGCCAGGCCCACCGTTTCAAGTAATTCACGGGCACGGGCGGAATCCTCACCACCACCGGTGAGTTCCAGCGGCAGTCGCACATTTTCTTCAGCGGTCAGCGTGGGAATCAACTGGTAGGACTGAAATACGAAGCCCAGTGTTCGACCGCGAACTTGGGCCAAGTCATCTTCTTCAAGGCGAGTGATGTCGGTTCCGTTCAATCGAATGGCCCCTGACGTTGCGTTATCCAGTCCGGCGAGCAGGCCCAGCAGAGTGCTTTTACCGCTGCCGGATGGTCCCATGATGGCGATAAATTGACCTTTGGGAACAACGAAGGTGAGGCCTTTCAGGATGTCGACGCGGTGCGTGGGCGTGGCGATGGATTTGGTAAGCGCCTCAACTTCAATCATGTTCTGGGGAATCATATTTACTTTGGATGGCTTAAATTCGCGGGATAATTTAATTATTGCATCCTGTGAAACCACAACTCCTTTTTTGCCTTGCGACCGCGATGTTCTACGGCTGCACTCATACTACAGACGCGACGAAACCCGCTCCCGTTGCGGCGAAACCAGTGGAGCAGCAAGTGGATGCCCGCCCAGTGATTGCGGCTTTTGGGGATAGCCTGACGGCTGGAGCTGGCGTGGAGGAGACGGAAAACTATCCGTACTACTTGCAGCAGCTTTTGGATGCGAAGGGGTACAAGTATCGGGTGGTGAATCACGGATTGAGTGGCGATACGACGTCGGGCGGGGTGGATCGAGTGCCCCAGGTGCTTGCCGATAAGCCTCGCATTGTAGTGTTGGAGTTGGGCGGCAACGACGGGCTGCGTGGGCTTCCCGTGGCCACAAGTACGGCGAACTTTGAAACCATGATTCAACAATTACAGGCTAGTGGGGCGAAGGTGGTGCTGGCTGGCATCACGTTGCCGCGAAATTATGGGGTGGATTATATTCGCGATTTCGACGCGATGTATAAAAAATTGGCAACGAAATATAAGATGCCTTTCATACCGTTTTTATTCGAGGGCGTGGCCATGGTTCCAGGGATGATGCAGCAAGATGGAATTCATGCGACGGCGCAAGGGAACCGCGTAGTAGCTGCCACGGTGATGGGGAAGTTGCAAGAGTTACTGGTGCGTTAGTTACCCGTCGCGCCATTCGTAACATCATAAATTGCTTCGAGGAAGCCAGCAAGGTAGAGAAAGCTTGCTAACAAGCTAACGTGGTAAATTAGCTCCATGAAGACGACCATCGACCTGCCGCAAAGTCTTTTGGATGACGCCCGTGCCGCTGCCGCCCAGCGCGGTTGGACAGTCCGCCTGATCTTCGAGCAGAGCTTGCGTAGTTTCCTTGCGCGGGAATCGGCTGAATCGTCTGTTGCTCCGTTCCGGTTGCAGCACACCGTTGTAAAGGGCAAGGGTCTGGTGAATCCTGGGATTTCTTTCGCTGAAATTTTGGAACAATCCGGGGTAAACCGTCAAACCCCTGTGAACCGTCGAAAATGATTGCCGTCGATACCAATATTTTGATTTACGCCCATCGTGGCGATTCCCCTTTCCATCTGGCTGACGTGGAAGCAATGGACAATTTAGCTGCCAGCGGCAAGCCCTGGTGTGTGGTGTGGCAATGCGCACACGAGTTCATCAGCATTGTGACGAACCCAAAAATTTACCGACCGGCCAGCACCATTGACCAATGTTTATCCGAGATTGAAAACTGGCGTGCTTGACCCACCTTTTGTTGGATCGCCGAAGGCTCGACACATTTGAAGGTACTGGAAAGCCTGGTAAGGGAGGGACGTGTGACAGGCCGCCTGGTGCACGATGCGCGGATTGCTGCAGTCTTCGTCCAGCAATCAGTGGATACGTTGTGGAGCGTAGACCGCGATTTCAGCCGCTTCCCGGCTCTGCATGTGACAAACCCGCTGGTGTCAATATAGAAGCTGTTGGAAATACAATAACTGAACCATGGTCACCCGTCGCGCCATTCTTGCTTCGTTAGTCGGCCCTGCCTTTTCGCAAGGAGTGGCGTCGCGTGGCGTGCAGGCTGTTGCTCGAGGCAAACCATCTGGACGGCCGTTCCTGGCGAATTTTGTAGATATCGCTGAGCAGGCTGGCCTGATTCACCCCACTGTATACGGCAATCCCGATCGCAAAGATTACATTCTGGAATCCATTGGTTGCGGCGTTGCCTTCTTCGATTACGATAACGATGGCTGGCTGGATATTTTCGTGCTCAACGGGTCACTTCTATCAGGGCATCCCGCGGGAAGCTCCAATCGCCTCTACAAAAATAATCGCGACGGCACGTTTACTGATGTCACGGAAAAGGCTGGCCTGCTGCGTTCCGGATGGGCCTCCGCTGTCTGTCTGGGTGATTACAACAACGATGGTCACGACGATTTGTTTCTAACATACTGGGGGCAGAATGTTCTTTATCGCAACAATGGAGATGGCACCTTTACCGATGTCACGGCAAAAGCCGGATTACTGAATCCCACTCGCCGCTGGGGTGCTGGCTGCACTTTTCTTGACTACAATCGCGATGGCTACCTTGACCTATTCGTTTCTAACTATGTGGATTTCGATCCCTCTAAAGTGGCCAAGCCCGGTGGCAGCACTTACTGTAACTGGAAAGGTATTCCAGTAAACTGCGGCCCTCGGGGATTGCCCCATGGCACTCACTCCCTTTACCGAAACAACGGCAACGGTACGTTCACAGATGTTTCCATCCCTTCTGGCATCGCCAAAGGGCGAGGCAGCTATGGCATGACTGCAGTCTCTGCCGATTTTAATAATGACGGCTGGCCAGACATTTACGTGGCCTGCGATTCCACCCCCAGCTTTCTGTTTCGCAACAATAAAAACGGCACGTTCAGTGAAATCGCTCTGGAAAGTGGCGTGGCCCTTAACGATGATGGAATGGAGCAAGCGGGCATGGGTCTGGGCATTGGTGATTACGATCTTTCCGGTAGTCTGGATATCTTCAAGACGCACTTTGCTGACGATACTAACGTCCTTTACCGCAACGATGGCAAAGGCAACTTTGAGGATGCCACCAATAAATCTGGCCTGGGTGTGGAAACGCGCTTTGTTGGTTGGGGTGCAGGCATAGTTGATTTGGATAACGACGGCTACCCCGACCTGTTCTATGTCACAGGCAATGTCTATCCGGAAATTGAAAAGAAACTCCCAAGCTACCCCTACAAAACTCCGCGCCTGATCTTCCGAAACCTGGGCAATGGCACCTTTGAAGAACTGATCAATTTGGGTGGGCCGGCCATGACTGAGGTTCATTCCAGCCGAGGCTGCGCCTTTGGAGACTTTGATAACGATGGCGATCTGGATGTTCTCATTCTCAATATGGGGGAACCACCGTCGCTACTTCGAAACGATCTTAAAACTGCCCATCATTGGTTAAAAGTGAAGTTGGAAGGCACGGTTTCCAACCGCACCGCTATTGGGGCCCGGGTCATTGCCACTTACGGCGGGCATCGCCAGGCACAGGAGGTCTTAAGCCAATCCAGTTTCTATTCCGTCAATGATCTGCGCTTGCACTTCGGCTTAGGTGCTGCGACCAACGCGGCACTGGAGGTGCGTTGGCCCAATGGCCGCACTGAGAATTTCGCTAGCGTACCTGCAGACAGGCTGATCCGCATTAAAGAAGGCCTGGGCATTATCAGTGCGGATCCTCTGCCTGGGCGTTAACTTCCTGCCGAGTCACATCGCGCCGAGGTGCCGTTAGCGGTTGGCCGTCCCCTTTCATTTGACGTAGTCGACGAAACTCTGCCAGCGCCCGTTGCTGACCTGCTGCATCGCCCGCGGCCCGATATACTTGCGCCAAATGAAAGTGTGGAATTTCATCCTGAGAATCCAGCAGTGCAGCCTTCTTCAAATGCGCTAGCGCCTCGGCTGGTTTCCCAAGTGCGATCAAGGTTCGTCCCAGCCCCACACGCGCTTCCTGAAACTCCCCATCTGTTGTGACTGACTGGGCGAAAAATTCACGCGCTGCACCTAGTTTTCCTGCTTTCCGTTCTATCTCACCGGCCTCATAAGCGGCGTTGGCGTTGGACGGGTCAGCGTTCAATTCTTCACCAAATTCTTTGCGAGCCTCGGCATCATCTTTCGCCGCCAACAGCACTCGCCCTAAGCGATAGTGCATTCCAGTTCGACCCGGTTCCACACGCATCACTTCACGATATTCACCAGCGGCCAGGGCAAAGTTACCCTCTGCCTCATGCGCTTCCCCAGCCGCTAAATGCCGCCATCCAGAATCAGGGGCCACTGCCGCCAATTGCCGCATTGCTAAATACGCAAAGTTCCCGAACAAGCGTCCGGTGTGATACAGCACCTCAGCATCTTGCGGATAGAGTCGGAACAGTTCCAGTGAAACTTCCATGGCCTGGCTATCTTTGCGAAGCGCCGTTAAACTGCGCTGAAGTTGCAGCCCAGCCATGCGTTTCAACACTGGGTCAACACTTTTCCGAAATCCTTTTTCAAGCCCAGCCATCGCTTCAGCATGACGACCCAATTCCGCCAGTGACATGGCCAGCAACACGTCAAGATTAGGCAACCCGGGCTTCAGCTTCAGCGCCTGACGAAGCACTGGGACAGCCTTTTCATACTTGCGTTGTTGATAGTAAATCACACCCAGTGTGGCTTGGATCTCTGCCGTGACTGGGTCCAACTGTCGTAATTTTTCGTAGGAAGCTTCCGCTTCGGCGTAACGGCCTTCAGCCAGAGCTCGCTGGCCTTCCTCCACATACTTGCGCAGCACGGCTGGGTCTGCATGGCCTTGACCCTGCAATGCGAAACTCGCCGATAGCAGCACCAGTAGCAGAGCTGTGCTGTTGTTCAGAAGTACTTTTATCACCCGTTCACCTTACCTTAAAACAGAAAGGGCTCGCCACGTGGCGAGCCCTTTCTGCACAACCTCAATCAATTGCTAGAACACAAACTTCAAACCAAGTTGGTTGATTCTACCGGCCCTGGCCGATGTAATCTGTCCAAACTGAGGTGAAGTCATGTCGATCACTGGTCTGCCCCACTGCGTATGGTTGAAGCTATTGAACGATTCAAGCCGGAACTGCAGTGAAACACGCTCTACTAACTGGAAATTCTTAAACGCTGAAAGATCAAAGTTGTTGATCCCTGGAGCGCGAAGAATATTCCGTCCCGAATTGCCCAGCACTCCGGGGGCTGGTTGTTGAAACGCCTTGGTATTGAACCACTGTGCAATTGTCTGGGAAAATCCGCTACGTGGATCGCCCACCAAATTCGCCCGGTTGGAGAAGTTGTCGAGCAAGCCGCCTGCATCCTGCGCAAAGATCGGATAGGGGAAGCCCCGTTGCATGGTTACAATACCATTCACCTGCCAGCCGCCTACGGCCAGGTTTGCAACCTTGCTGACGTTAGCCAAGTACTTTCCTCCACGGCCTAACGGCACCGTGTACACAAAGCTGTTGACTAGCCGATGGTCCACGTTGAAATCAGAAAGACCCCGATCCCGACGTACATCGTGGTTGTCAAGAAATCCTTGCCAACCTGTATTTGCGCTACCAATGCCCGCTGCGGCGGACTTATTGTCAATGCTCTTCGCCCAGGTGTATACAGTGGTCAATAGGAAGTTCCCACTGCGATGTTCCAACTTCACATTGCCTGAGTTGTAGTTTGAATTCCCGCTCCAATCACTGTTGATGTAAACTCCAAACTGGCTATAGGGACGTCGTGAAAGTACGGTCCCAGGGTTAGCCGGATTCACGGGAGGCAGCGCCTGCGCTATGTTACGACGCATAAGAAGGTTGGTTCCCTTGTTGCCAAGGTAGTTCACTTCCAGCGTTGTATTGGGCGTCAACTGACGTTGAATGGACAAGCTCCACTGTTGTACATAAGGGTTGCGTGGCCTTTCCGAAATGATTACTGCAATGAAGCTGTTGGCAGCGGCAGTAACTGGTCCGGGATTACTGAACGACGGAAATAACGAATCGGTAGTTTGTAACTTAGCCACCTGCCCGACGCTCTGCGTAAAGCTACCGCGACTTACGTAAGGATAGATGTCGGCTGATCCGTCAATTTCGCGACCTTCGGCGGAATCAAAGAAAATACCATAGCCGCCCCTGATCACGGTCTTGTCTCCGCCCACTGGACGCCAGGCAAAGCCCAGCCGTGGTGCAAACGGTGTCTTCTGCGAATCGGCAGGAGTGGTTCTTCCGCAATAGCGATAGAAGCCATTGCCTGCTGGCGCAATTCCTTTGTCTACCAACGTTGAGTCTGCAATGCACATGCCACCTTTGGGATTGGTTACATCCAGCCATCCCATGCGGTTGTTGGTTTCATTGGGCATGGTCCGGAAATCCCAACGCAATCCCAAATTCAAAGTCAAATTCTTAGTTACCTTCCAGTCGTCCTGGGCATAGGGTGCAAAATACTGGAAGTTGAATTGCCGTGGATTTCCCGATTGACCTGTAACCGCAAACGGGGCAGGTTGGAACAGTGCCGCGTTTTGGTAGTAGCCCAGCAGCATGTCCGCAACCGGGTTGCCAGAGAAGAATCCCTGATAGGTGAAATTGCCCAGGAAGTTATTCGCCAAATCGCGATTCAAACTCCAACGGCGATAATTGATGCCGGTTGTAATCGTATGGCTACCTTTGATGATAGTGGTGGAATTGCTGAGATCCCACATGGGTTGAAAGCTAGCCTGGTAAGCGTTTACAGCTCCACCCACGCCAGAATAGCCGGTCATGCCCATGCTTGGCCAAGTGCGCGCAGTATCGGAAAGATTGGCGAAGACACCGGTCAAAGCAATGGCATCCACAGCACTCTGTGGAGCAGAAACACCGAACTGATTTGCCGTTGCATCCAACTTCCCAATGCGGAATTGGTTCACAACATGGGGTCCAAGCGTGATGGAATGACTTACTTGCCAGTTAGTGCTTTCCTGGTTGAAGAAGGTGCGTCCATTTGAAGTGATATTCCCGTTGGCAGTGTTCTCAAATTTGACCAACGAACCACGGGCAAACACGTTTCCGAATTTTCCCAGTGATTGATCCATTCGGTAAGTTTGTTGATTCTGAGTTGTCGGCGCTGGCAAGGTTGCCCGATAGTTTCCTTGGGCAAGGTTGATGTTCGCCACTGGCCAGAAGTTTGCTGCTACAACCACTTTCGACAGGCGGGCAAAGCGCGAGGAGGGAACTGTATTTCCAGGGAACGGGATACCACTCAGCGGGTCTGTAATCGGCGAAGTGAAGTTGCCAGCTAGAAGCGACGGGTTGGGAACATTGCCGAAAAAGTCGGTACCTTGGCGAAGGCGCAGCCCTTCATAATTTACGAGCCAGAACGTCTTGTTTTTCCCGTTATAGAGTTTCGGGATCAGAACCGGACCACCCACAACAAATCCTGGTTGATTCTGGCGCAAGGGAGGAATGGCCCCTTGAAAATAACTCCGCGAGTCAAGGGCGTTGTTGCGCAGGAACCAGAAGACGGTTCCGTGCAGATCGTTAGTTCCGCTCTTGCTAATAATGTTCACTTGATTCGCACTGAACCCGTATTCAGCCGAATAAGTGGAGGTTTGTTGTTTGAATTCCTGAATGGCGTCAACTGAAAGTACAACCGCCGGAGTTCCCAGCGCAGTATCGGTATTTGAGGTCCCGTCCAACATGTAGTTGTTCGATGTGGGTCGACTGCCATTAATGCTGATCGCATTGCCAGCACCTTGGCGCATGCCACCCTGTTCCCCAGACGTTTCCACCGCACCAGCACCCAGAAACAGCAACTGCAAGAAATTGCGCCCGTTCAAAGGTAACTGACTCACTTGCCGTTGACTTACTACCTGACCCACGGAAGCACTTTCTGTATCAATGGATGTGGCCGATTCGCGGACGTTTACAGTCTCGGTCACTTCGCCCACTTGCATCTCAATATCGATGCGGGCCACTTGATCTACGTTCAAAGAGATATCGGTGCGCTTGGAACCTCGAAATCCCTTTTGGTCCACCGTCACGCTATACACACTGACCGGGAGAAGCGGAAACGAAAAGGATCCCGTCTCATTGGTGGTTGAACGTCGGGATTGCCCAGTCAATTGACTGCTTAGGGAAACAGCGGCCCCGGCAATCACAGCTCCTGAAGAATCTTTTACAGTACCGGTGATTTGGCCACTAGCAGATTGCGCATGAAGCGCACTACTAAGGCTGAAAAGATACAACGCGGTAGATAGCCTCAACATAGAAATCTTCAATTATTTCTCCTAATTGCTTACATTCAAAAATGGACATACAATTCGGACAGCAGAACGAAACTCGCGTCGCGCACAAGCGTTCATCCGAACAAGATGAGTGCTGGTAGTGTTTCATGCATCACAGCAATAGTCAACGTTTACTTTTGTTACTGTAGGAATTTTAATGGATTCAGAGGATGCGGCCAACTTTGTGGCTCCGATTCATTGGGTTTGATCGAGGAAGTTGGTGGGCTGGTGACAACTGGTTGGATATGGTTTGCTAAACTTACTCCAGTGCCTGATCCAAGAACGCCAAATAAGCAGCGATTAAGCGGTAACTCTGATAGTACTCATCCAATTTCACAGCTTCAATAGTATCTTGTGGTGAATGCAGGATTTTCAAAGTTTCCGATGTCACCGAATGCAGCGCAATGGACGGAATCTTCTTTTCGCGGAAAGATTCGGAATCTGTAGAACCCACTCGCTCCACATTCACTCCGACTATTGGAAGATGCAGAGCGTCGGCAATTTTATACAACTGTTGAAGCAGGTTTTTGTCGGCATAGCTGGTCCAAACTTTGGTGTCGGCAAGCCCCAGAGTGTCAATGTTCACCATCGCTTTTATACTGCTCAGCTCCTTACCCATTTTCTTGACGTAAGATTTTGAACCCAGCAGTCCTAACTCTTCTCCAGTGAAAGCGACGAATACAAAAGTATGTTTCCTCTGCGCGTTTGCAAGACTTTCAAACAAGCTGGGCAGCAGGGATGCCCCGGTCCAATTATCAACAACTCCGTAACCTCTTTCGATGAGGTCAAAGTGGGCGCCCACCAGAATTACGGAATCGGTGGCACCTTTTTGAGTACAGATCAGATTAGGGGCTTTTACACCTTTTACCTTCTGTTCGGAAAGCGATTCATCCTTACATCCAACATCCTCAAAAATCTGGCGCAATGCTGGCATACGATCTTTGTTCTTTTGTGTGTAGGATCGTAGACGCTTTTCCACAATCGGCTGTAGCACTCGGTTGAAAGTAAGTTGCTGGCCGAAGACAGGCAGGATCAGAAAGATGAAATAGAAACGGCGCATGTATGTTCATCCTAGCAACCCTTGTAGCGTAAGTAATTCCCCTTCACCATCCTAAGTGGAATCAATTATTGTTGCTTGCACCTTTGGGTGATACCGTCGAATTACAGTGAGGAATTCCATCTGAAACACCTGTTATTATCGCTATTGTTGCTCAGTGCAAGCAGCAAGGTTTGGGCTGCTTATACGTATGGGTTTGATGACATAAACACCACCACTGCGGATGGTTGGGTGCAAACCAACAACAGTGCCCCACTCGGTCAATTTGGATGGTTTCAAGGCACTACTCTTTTTGCAGCACATAGTGGTGCCGCAGATTCCTACATTGCGGCTTCCTATCAGAATACGGACTTGGGGAATATCAGCAACTGGTTGATTTCGCCCATGTTTACTTTTACCGATGGGGATGTTCTAACCTTTTTCACCCGAACTGAACCTGGAGCCCCCTTTCCTGACAATTTAGAATTGCGGCTGAGCACCAACGGCAACAGCAGTGATGTCGGGTTTACCGACACCTCTTTGGGAGATTTCACAACGCTTCTACTTGCCGTGAATCCAAGTTTGACCGTGGGTGGCTACCCAGAAGATTGGACCGTCTACTCAGTTGTTCTTAGCGGATTGGGAGTTGCCAAAGATGGGCGTTTTGCATTTCGATATGCGGTGCCCGACACCAATACGAATGGGGACTTCATCGGGATCGATACAGTTTCTTTGACGTCTGCATCCGACACACCCGAACCGGGCAGTTGGGCATTAGTTGGCGTGGGCATCACCACACTTGGGTTCCTGAGTCGTCGGAATGCGCGCTAAATCTTCATCACGCGACGCAATGTGAATAGCTCCGGGTTCACAGTGGAACGCAGCAGCTTTTTCCAATCATCGTTGACGTGTACCAATTTTCCAGTGATGTGGTTTGATGCTTCTGAAGCCAAGAATTCCGCCAACTGCACTTGCCGATCGGTTTGAACCCCACCCGTAGTACGAATCGTTGTCGCATCGTCAATTTCCTTCCAGCCCGCTTTGTCGCCGGCATGTAGAATCTCGTCAGTCATGGAAGTATAACTGCCGCCAGGGGCCATGCAATTGATTTGCACGTTATGATCATTCACTTCAACGGCAATTGTTTCCACCATACGAACCATACCCGTTTTGGCCGCTGCGTAAGCGGAAAATGAAGGTCTGGGGGTTAGCGATCCACCGCCACTTAAAACGATAATTTTTCCATTGCGTCGTTCTATCATGGGACCCAAAACGGCACGAATAGAGTTCATTACGCCGAACAAATTGGTTTCAATCGTCTCGCACCAGGCTTTGGGTGATGTTTCTAAGAACGGTCCAATGGGACCCTGGATTCCAGCAGCGGCGATTAGTATGTCGATAGAACCCCAATGCACTCGCATGCGCTCGGCAGCGGCTTGCAATTGATCCAGTTCGCGAACATCGGCCCGAAGATGCAGCGCTTGGCCACCGGCATGTTCAATCTCCAATTTCGCCAGATCAATTTCTGCTTTGGAGCGGGCCAGCAATCCCACGCGGGCACCTTTGGCAGCCAGCCCCATGGCCAGCCTTTTGCCAATACCGCGGCCCGCACCGGTAATCAGAATATTTTTGTTGGTTAACGGATTTGCCACGTGCGATCCTAAGCGGTCAACTGCTGTTTGCGGATGGAATGATATTCGGTCAGCTTCGCGCCGGCGTCGACAATGGTTGCTAATTCAGCCGCCACTTTTTCCAGGGCGTCACCGGGAACTACGGCATACATTTCATCGGCAGGCAAATCGTTATACACGCGATTCCCGGAACAAGCTCCGCTGGTCACAACTCCATTCTTTAGAGCTGCTGGTAACGCCATGCAGGTGGGTCGCGCCAGCAATGGAAGATTGGACAATACTCCTGCCCGGTTGGCTGCTTCAACCAGCAGCATTATACTGGCTGGCTGACCGGTGAAAATCACTACGCTGGGGTTGGCCGGTGCCAATCCTAAGGGCGAATAAGTCACCGAACCAGGAGTGGATTCAAGCCGGAAAATTTCCGGGACTTCTTCCATTTTCAAGTACCCAATGCTGGTCATCAATTGCAATGTACCCATCAATTCCCCTCCACGATCTGCAGGAAGCGGCACGTTGTGGGTATAGCTTCCAATTGGACAGTTAAAATGATCTTTGGCGCGGGTAGTCACCACCTGTCCCTGTTGTGCCATCTTCCAAAATGTACATCCACTGGGAACACTTCCCTGGAATTCTTGTCCTCCATCGGGCATGGAATCCATGTAAGTTACTGAGACGGGACTTTTGGATAGGCCCAGAAGAGTTTTGAAAGTAGAATCAAGTTGGGAAGGGTTCACGGGGCAAGTTTAGCACGGTGAAATCAAGTGATCTTGCCTTTCGGCGGAGTTTTCAGCGCCCTGCTAAAATAAACTAAAATGACAAAAACACTTTCCCTTGCAACTATGGCTGCATTGACGCTTAGTCTTACTCCTGTTTGGGCTCAACCACAAAAGAAGCAACCACTGAGTCCACCGGCTACCACTTCCGTTACGGTAAATGGAAAAGCTATTTCTATTAAATATTCAGCACCTTCACTGAAAGGCCGCAAGATGTTTGGTGACGGTGGGCGCATTGCACAGGATCCGAATTATCCTGTCTGGCGAGCTGGTGCAAATTCAGCGACTCTTCTGCATACTGAAACCGACCTGGTCATCAATGGATTCACAGTTCCAAAGGGCGATTACACGCTATTTGCACTAGTTAACGACGATACCTGGCAACTCATCGTCAGCAAGGAAACCGGGCAATGGGGATTGTCGTATAAGAAAGACAATGATCTGGGTAGGGTGAAGATGACTATGTCCAAACCGTCGGCACCGATTGAAACTTATGCCATGACGCTTTCTTCCACTGGTGGCGACAAGGCGAAACTGCAATTGGAATGGGAAAATGTGATAGCGTCAGTTAATATTCTTGTGAAATAAGCAATTGTCAAATAGAACAAGAGTTTGGAGGCCCCCCTATGCCAAACGGTCGATTGGAACTTACTCTCCTTGATGTATCTGGAAATTTCCTTGACGAGAAGGTGGATATCTTCCTTCGTCACCTGACACTTTCCGATGACCGCAGGGTCCGCGCTGTGGATGCGTCGAGAGCATTTATAATCTCAGATTTGAACGAAGCCCCCCAAGGGACTTACCAGGTTGAAATAGACGCGCCGTCTTACCAACTGGTAAGTCAATTCGTGAACATCAAGAGTGGTGTTGTAACTCAAAAAACTTTCACTCTGCCCGTAGACCGTAACAAAGTCGCCAAAGTAAAGTTTCCAGCATTCACGGCGCTTTCCACTGCTGCCCAGACTCTGCTGAACAATAGCGACAAAGTCTTGGGGTTCGATGCGAAAAGCGGCGTGGCTCTTTATGATGCTCTAGACGACGTCAGACGTGCCGGTTTTCTCAACCTGATTGCCAAGTCTTCGCATACCCGTCTTGCAAATAATCGTAATGTGCTGTCCTATATTCAGACGCTTACAGAACTTCGAGGCGATCGCTTCTTTGCGGCGGTTGACCCGGACTTACATTCGGAAACAATGCACAGTGTAGCTGACGAAATCTTTCATCCAGTGGACAGCTCACTCCACAAGCCATCTGCGAATTTCATCATTGTGGATAGCTATAAGACGACCGATCATTTCGGTAATTTGCAGCTCACGTTTTCAGCCAATAGCGCTCAGACAAACTGGCAGGTGGACATGGATATCGACAACGCCCAAGGGTTTGAACATCTGTTCCAGGTGGTGCATAATATTGGGAATTCGACGCACCCATATGACATCCATGAGATTCTTCTTGCATCGCAAGAGATCGATCCTGGGTATCAACTCGTTCTGGACACTTAGTAGAATCCCGCCGTCAAAAGTAGCTTTCTACCGTCGCCATTGGACAACCAGTCAGCAAATTCCTTGGCTGCCGCTTTGTTTTTGGATGACCTTACAATCCCCAGCGTTTGCCTGATTTCTTTATGCAACTTGGCATCAATCAGGCTGGCCCCCGGTTTGGTTGCAAGTAAGCTCCATGCCGTGATCACCGCATCGACGTTTTCGGTTTCAGCAAATTGCAGTGCCTGCCTGACGTTTTCACCCAATACTAACTTGTCTGCGAATCTGTCCCACAATCCCGCAGCTTCCAGTGCCTGCCGCGCCGCCATCCCATAGGGAGCATGGGCTGGATTTGCTATGGCGATCTTTTTATAATTGGGTTGTGTCAATTCTTCCAGACGGACTGAACCTCGGCCAGGAGCCCAAATCCCCAATCGACCGCGAGCAAACACCACAATGGATTCCGGTTCAATCAAGGAACGGGTAGCCAACTTGCGTACAAAATCTTCACTGGCGGACAAGTACAAATCAAAAGGAGCACCTTGCTCAATCTGCGTGGCTAGCTGACCGGAGGACGAAAAGGTAAAAACAATTTGGCAAATATTAGTTTTTTGGAACTGCTGCAAGAAGCGATCCCGCAATGGTGCCAAATCGCTGGCCGCGGCTATGGTGAGTGAGCAAGGTAAAGCGGTCCAAGGAAAACATAGAACGATTGCCGCCAGCCATCTCATCTCTTTAGATTAACGCTTAGCGCAGCACGCTATCCAGGTTTGGAGCCACAAACGAACTTAAGAATCCGGAAATGCCCGGAAATAATCCTGCCAGTACGCTGATAAATGGCAACACGCCCAGGCCACCCAGTCGAAGCCAAAACTCCCAACCTAAAGCCCCTGCGTCGGAACGGGTCATGCGGCTTAGCGTTATGTCGCGTTCCATTCCGCTCAACACCCAAACCACAATACTACTGACAATCACAAAGCAAACCACAATCACCTGACCGATCAATACCGGCCCGCGCGGTGAGTAGCTGTTCAAAGTAAGTGCCAACATGACAAAGCAAAGCGACACAACCCAAGTCATTCGCTGAGCCTGTCCAACGGCGTGAATTAGAAATCGGCAAAACTGCAGGGCGCAAAAATCTTCATCGCGGGCATAATCAGGTCGATTCAGGCATTCCAGCATGCGTGAAGAAACTCTGATTTCGAAGGAGCAATCCGGGTCACAAATGGGGATGTCATCCAGCCTTTCTTCCATTTGCAATCGTGCATCATGTTGCGGCGATCCTGCGCCCAGTGTCAACACGGAACGCTTATGCCAATGCTTGGTGACCCTATCTATCGCGTCTTGCATAGCCGGTGTTTCCAGTCCACTCAAAAACCGTTTCAGGCCGATCCAAAATAAG
Organism: Acidobacteriota bacterium; assembly: GCA_025352795.1. Classification (GTDB taxonomy): domain Bacteria; phylum Acidobacteriota; class Terriglobia; order Bryobacterales; family Bryobacteraceae; genus JANXSF01. Next base: position 110,976 of record JANXSF010000026.1, on the reverse strand, counting down.
CAGAGATCATAACAAGTCACTGCCAGCAAGAGAACCAAAATTGCGACAGCCCACCCCAGAGCAAAGTTATAGGCATGAATTTCAAATGCAGATAAACTGCCCCAGAGCACTCCTGCAAAAAGGCAAGCTGGCAATAACGCCGCCACCAGTCGCCACACGTGAGACTTCAGGTCGACGTGAAGCAGAGGGGCACTTAGAAATGCTTCTGCATAGTCATAGCCCACGGTCATTTCGCGGAATCGTGTCCCACTCCCTTTCGGAAACCAGATGACGGGGTGCGGATTGTAATGCCGACTGTAGCGCCAGAGTAGCCAAAGGAAGAATACGATGTAGACCGTGCACAGGCCCACAAAAGGCAGAGATGCTGAAGCATTTGTGAACAGATCCAACGACCGGATGCGGAACAGTGAGGCACGAATGGGTTTCCAGGGATCGTAACAAGCCAGCCACCAGGCAAACACCAGATACTGGTAAAAAAAAGCAGTTGGAACCATATATAAAAGCAGGTTCCCCAAAGATAGTTTGTCATTGTCCTGGCAGACACTTGACGCATGGTACTTGGTTGAAAAGTAGGCGATTTTCCCACAGTAAATAGCAAAGCAAAGACTGGCACCGGCCATCCAAACCAATAAGATTGCCAACCATTGCCACTGCGGCACATAGAGCGCAGGCGAGCCAAGCACCCAATCCAGAGCACTCACAGAAAGTGCGCCGCCGGTTAGTGCAAGAAATTGTCCTCTTTGCATTGTTCGCAAATTCAATTGCCACAAGGTGTTTGGCGATTGGATATTCAACTTATAAGCCACAGCTAGCAGGGACATTGTTAGGATGCCCAGCAACAACATGGTGTACGCCGCCAATCTCCAGGACATGGATGGCTTAGCGGAACTGTCGATGATTGGACTGGGTTCCGTTGAGCGTTCCGTTGAGCCCGCAACGCTTTGCATCCAAGTTAGTGTTCCCTCGAATGGGAACCAATCAATTGGTGCAAGCCCGGAACGAGTCAGCATCAGCAGCCAAACGCCTGGACGCTGGAATGGATCTAATTGCCTGTTACCGGCATCGTGAAGTGAGTTCAAAGGTTGGTAAGAAGCCAGTTTTGGTTCATTGTCTTTGGCCCCATGTCCCATTTCTAAAAGTAGAAGTTGAGTAACATTAAACAGCCCCTGGGCGGTCTCTGATGAAAAAAGGCTCGGGTTGCGCGACAACCATTCTTCACCTTGCAAAAACATTGGATACGTGGAAAGAAATAAAGTGCCAACTAAAGAATCACGCACGCCTGCGGGCAGAAAAAGTAAGTCGGGGTCGCCAACCAGAATGCGAGTATTCGGTGATTCGCTGTGGATAAGTCGAGCTAGGAATACGGTATCCAAAATGTTAGTGGAAACAATATAGACCAGCCGCGTTCCACGACGACGAAATTCGCTGGTGATAGAAGTCAGCACGGCACTTTGTTCAATTGGTGTGTGCGTTGAGGAAAATACGGGAACCCCATCTTCACCGTGACTCGGGTCCTTCAAAGTGAAATCAATAGAAGGAGCAGACTGCGTATTCTTGTTCCCCGTTGATGCCAGTGTTTCCTGATACGTGTTCCGAAGATGCGCAATATCACGCGGGAATCGAAATCGAGGAAACTGAGTGGGGTCACAATAGCCAACGCTTTGCGTGGAAGCAGCGTTTGTTCCCGCAGTGTGGCCGTATGCTGTTTCATCTTCCGTCAGAATAGCCACTTCATTGCAGCTTGTGCCATAGTCCTTGAGGGTATCTAAGAGTGCTTTTACAAATTGATCGGAACTGGCGATGCCGCTTGAGAAATCCAAATCTGTATCGTTTCGAAAAGCTTCGGCATATTTCGCACTGGAAACTGACCCTCCAAATACTTGCTCATGAAGAACGCTTTTCCAGGGCATTACCAAGCGTGACAGCGATTCAAACGAACCAGAAAAACTGGGAGCAAGCAGGCCGATTTTACTGTCCTTCCGTGATGCCGCCGCCAACTTCATCGCAACATGAAATGGCAATGCAGAGACTCCGCTGGTGGGTGCCTCAGGAACCAGAAAGATGAACAGTGCCTCTTTGGGAAAGCTATCGACGACTGGCGGACGGCGGAAAATCAAAATACCCGGTTGTGCTTCTTGTTGCTCCAATAAAAGCCGAGCCTCCAGGCGCGACTTCAGATCTCCTGCTGCATGTTCGTAGTTAAAGGTTGGCGGCAGCCATTGGCCCGCAAACTCCCAATCCTGGGCCGCAGCAGCCCGTTGCAATGCCTGAATCTGTTGATCGAAAAAGAGCTGTAATCGCGTATGGGCAGGGTCGGCAACCGTAGCTACCAATGCGTGAATTGTCTTTGTCCCGTCTATCCCCAAAAGTTCCCGAATGGCATCGGGATTTTGCACCGGCCCCTTTTCGTCTAGCGATAAAAGTCCATTGATGTACTGTTTATTATCAGGGGAGGGAAGACCAAAAAAGGATCGCGTCGCCAGCCAAGGGCCCATCAGTTGAAATGCTTTTGCTTCGTCTTTCTTATTTTCAGCATTTTCTTTTTTTGATTCAACAACAGCAGCAGAGTGATTCGTATTGCGCGAGCCAGATTGCGACGCCACTGGACGCCCCTGTCCACTCTGGAATACCAGATACATGGCCATGAATAATGCCGCAGTCCCGCTGGCTTCGCGTTTCATTTTCACCCCTCCGAAATCTTTGCTTGTTGTCGCATTGTTTCAGAAATGTGGATAAAGTTCAATCTGCATTCAGATGAAAGTCCGTACATATGCCAGACTATTTAAAACACAAGCCCCGGATTCGGAGATCCGAATCCGGGGCTTGTACGGTCAACCGAACTTACTTGAAGTTTGCTGTCACTGACTTGTCACTATTCATTGTCAGCGTGCACGTGGTTGCCGTCCCAGTGCAAGCTCCAAGCCAGCCTACCCAAGGCGAACCTGGGTCAGGGGTTGCCGTCAACACCACCACCGTCCCGCTGGCATAAGTCGCCGCTGCCGGGTTGGCCGTTACTGTTCCCTTTCCAGTCTTGCTGGTTGTGATCTTAAAGGGACCAGTCGTTGAGCCGCCGCCACCACCGCCTCCACCGCCGACGCCACCACCGGAGACGCTGATCGTCACTGGTGATGAAGCTTGGCCACCATTCGAGTTCCAAACCGTGATCGTGGTTGGTGCTGTGGGTATTAGGATGGAACCTGAAAATATACCTAACTTGAATTGCATGGTGGCGAAAGCCACGCCGTTGGAACCGAAGGTCAGTGTGCTGTTGGGGTAGGACGTGGTTGCGTCTACATTAAGCAACTGTAGCGAGGGCTTGTAATCAGCTAGTAAGATTGTCACGCTGGGGATTGGAGCCAGAGTCACGTTAGAGGTTACTAGCGATCCATTGAATGATGCATTGATTGCTGCGGTTCTGGTGGCTGGTACCACACTGGTGCTTCCCGAAAAATAGCCCACAAATGAGCCAAAAGGAACAAGCACTGTTGCTGGCAACTGCACTGCAGGATCACCGCTGGAAAGCGTTACGGTGACACCCCCTGCACCACGTGCGTAATTGTTTAATACAACGCTGCCGTTAATCGGTTGTCCGCCAACCACAGAAGGGGTCGCGTTGATGGACGAAACCGAAATTACTGGACCGGGGTTCAACGTAAAGGTACCAGTGGCCGATATTCCGTTCACTGTAGCCGTCACGGGCACTGATGTAATGGCCGTAACCAAGTTAGTGGTGACCGCAAAATTCATCGTTGTGTAGCCCTGATATACAGCAACTGTCGCCGGAACTTGCAGCAGCGCTGGATTGCTACTGGTCAGACTGACAGTTGTGCCCAATTGTGCAGGAATGTTCAGAACGAAGGTTCCGTAGCCAGTCAAACCGCCCTCCACTGGATTTCCAGTAAGTGACGAGATTTTCACGACGGGTGTAATGGTCAGCAATACGTTTCTGCTAGCAGCGCCATCCGATACAAACAACTTCGCCGCTGTGGGAATAGTGAGCGTGCTGCCCAACACCGGTAGTGACAATGTGATGCTGGTCTGCCCCTGCGGAATGGTGACCGAAGCAGGCGTTGCCATCATGGTCAGATTGGTGCTGAGGAAGGTCAAAGTTACACCGGCTGCTGGAGCGGCACTGCTTAGGCTGATGGTAGCTTGAACCGTTGAATCGGGAGCAGGATTTGTGCTGCTCAAAGTGAGCGAGGCGAGCGAACCTGCCGGTGCTTGTCCAGGTGCGAAGACAACAGCAATGGCATCGGCACCAACTGCCAGGCCATAGGTCAGAGTATTGTAGGCGAAGCCCACCACGTTGTCATTTGCATCAACCCCAGTGGCCACTGCGTGCGTGTAACCGGTCGGCAAATACTGGTTCAAATCAACAACGGTGTTTGCTGCACCGGACCACAATAAAGCGTGGCGAACTGAGCCGAGGGCTCCAGGGACGCCTACCCAACCTTCACCAACTTGCTTTGTCGCAGTGATAGCGGTCACTGCGGAATCAGTGAAACCGGTTGGATGCAAGTCAACGGCGCTGGTGGATGTACCCGACCATAACAATCCGTGCCTGCCTCCATTGACTAAGTTGTATCCCCAACCACCTTGTTGTGTACCATTGGTCGCCAGCGCTTCCGATGCAGTATAGTTCGCCGCAGGATGAAGCACGACGTAGCTTGCCGCTGTTCCATTCCACAACAGTGCCTGACTGGTCTGGTGAATTCCCGCGGGATATTCGCCGAATGTATAAACTACGGTTGAACCGTAACCTACCTGCTGCCCACTCTTGATTCCCATTACGCGGGAGAATGTGTAAGCAAGCGGATGCAAATCAATCGCGGCGGGCGTGCCATTCCACAGCATGGCGTGGGACGCGGTTATAAAGTAAGATTGCTGTTCAGCAAATCCGCCCTGCTGCCCGTTATCCACGCTTGTGCAATAAGAAAAATTGCTACCGCTTGGGTGCAGATCCACCGCTGAAGACGATGAGCCGGACCACTTCATGGCATGGATGCCACCCAGTGAAGAGCCACTGTAACCGCACTGGTCCGTGCCATCGGTTGAGGTCGCCATTGAGCTGTAATAGCCCGTGGCTGGATGTAAGTCAACAGCTGAAAGCGCATTTCCGCTGAGCAAATAAGCATGATTGTTGCTGCCTCCGCCGACTTGCTTGCCCTGGGATGCTCCGTGGAGCTTCCCGGAGTTTGCAGAAGGGGGAGTGATGTCGTTTGAGTAATACTGCGAATAGCCTGGTACCGCAATGAGCACGATCCCCGCTAAGATTTGGAGACGGCTCAATAAAGAATTAGCCGCTTTGAGTGGTTGCATAGTAAGTAGGACAAGCGGCAACAACCTGCGGAACAGAAATATTTGTTATTTTTTCCTGACAGGATTAAAGAAAGCTTAATCCACTTGGAGGGATCGGAATGGATCTCTGCCAGTGGCAATCCAGGCAGGGATAAAGGACGCCATGACGGCGATGCAAAATACCAGGGCTGAAACGCCGAGCAGCACTGCTGGGTCAGACGGCGACACTCCATAGAGCAAATCGGCAGCAGCCCTGCCCAATGCCAACGCAATTAAAACTCCGGCTAATTCACCGGCGGTCACAAACAGCAGGGCACTTGTGATGGCTTCACTTACAAGCTGCCATCGTGCAGCTCCTAACGCGGTTTTGACTGCCATTTCCTTAGCTCGCACTGCTACCGATTCTCCAACAACGCTATGAATTCCTGACGCCGCCAGCAGCACTGCTCCAACCACGAATAACATCATCACAACAAGGTTGAATCGATTGCGGGCTGTATCACGTAATATGAGTTCGTCCAATGAGGCAACGCTGGCAATGGCTTGGCCAGGGTCAATTTCCTTCAGCGTTCGACGCACTATGGACAGTAACTCCCCCGCTGGAACCACACCGCGGAGTACCAAATAGTTTGTCGGAGTGTTGACTTGTCGGTAAGGGACATACAAATCGTCCGCTGGCTGAACCACACGGCGGAAACGGGCATTGGCCGCAACGCCCACCACCTTGCGCAAGGCACCAAAAACGCTGAGTCTTTGACCAATGGGCTGGTGCCCGGCTGTCCTGATTTGGTTGGCCAGTGATTGGTTGATGATGATGACCTTTTCCGACTCCTCAGCGTCATACTCGTTAAAATCGCGACCTTCAATTACAGCGGTTCCAACAGTTTCAAAGTAATGAGGTGTGATCGCTTCAAAGTTGGCTTTCAGTAACTGCTTGGGGTCACGCTGGCCAGCTTCAAACTCAAAATTGTAGCTTGCATCCCATCCAATAGGCCCTTCCAGTGGTCTTAGAAGTACCGCCGCTGCGCTGGTAACTTCGGGTGCAGCGCGCAACCTATCTAATATTTCTTTATAGAAACGGCGGCGAATCACAGGGTCCACTTTCGGCCCGCGCAATGCCAGGTTCATTGTCAGAGTATCTCGATTTCCGAAGCCTATATCGGTCTGTAACATCGCCCGGTAACTGACAAACAACAGCAGTCCCACAGTAAGAATGGCAACTGTGAGTGCCGCTTGAGAGAAGACGAAAAGGTTCTGCAATCGCCTGCCGGTTCGGGAACCAGCGGTGCGCATGCCGCCTTCGCGTAACAAGCTTTCCAGGCTGTCTTTCGCACTAACAGCGCCGGTCCTATGGCGCAAGCAACAGCAGCGCACAATGCTGTAGAGGCAGCAAATACAAGGGCGGAAAGGTTCACCCCAGCGATTTCAATGCGAGGGATGTCAGGCGGTGCAAGGTGAATCAATACGCGAATGGTTCCAACAGCCAACACGCTTCCTGCAACGGTCGCGATGGACGCGGCCAACAAGCCTTCCACCGCGAACTGGGACAAAATCTGAAAGGTGGAAGCGCCCAGTGAAGTTCGGGTCAGGACTTCGCGACGGCGGACCATGGCTCGGGAAAGGAATAGGTTGCTGGCGCTGACACAGGCTGAAAGTAACAACAATAAAGATGCAGCAAGCGACAGCAGTAACTGTGCTTTTGACGATCCTGTTAAATAGGTTGCGATCGGAGTTACTACGGCGCGTTGGGATTGCGGATATTCTTCCGGATGGTCACTGGCTTGTAACTGGAACGTTCGATTGACGGCTATACGAAGTGTCTCGATAGAAGCGCCAGGCTTCATGCGAACCACCGCTTGCAGGTAAGTCAAGCTGCGGCGGGTATCGGTTCGAATGGGCACCCACAGCCTTGCACCTCTAGGGAAGTCCACGTCTGCCGCCATCACGCCGATTACCGTATGTCTAACGCCATTCAATCTGATTTGTTGACCAATCACTTTATGGTTAGAGGCAAAGTGTTCCCGCCAAACACTGTGGGAAAGAATTACTACCGGCGAGGAACCGGGATCTTGATCCTTCGTTTCAAAATCGTGGCCAAGCATGGGAGTGACGCCCAACACCCTGAAGAAATCAGCAGTGACTGGGCAACTTTCAATCTGCACAGGCTCCGCAGTTCCTGCTTGCAGCACGCGACCATTGCCGTAAAGAGCTGCGGGAATCAACGCGGCGTATTCCAGGTCTTTAATGTTTTCCTGCAGATCCTGCAATTCAGGAAAGGCCAGTTCCCCCACTAAGTTCCCATTGTTTTGCGCGTCGGTCTTCCAAACCATTTGAATACTTTCCTGGTTTGGAAATGGCAAAGGGCTGAGCACCACCGCCTGCACCAAAGAGAACATGGCGACACTTAAACCAATGCCCAATGCCAGAATGGCTGTTGCCAACAAGTAAGCTCCGCCGTGGCGTGCAAAGGAACGCATGGCAAATCGGTAATGACGAAATATAGTTTCAAAGCCATGCAGCATGCTCATTTCGCGAACCTGTTCTTCCGTGCGCAGGTTGTTTCCCAAAACACGACGAGCATAGGGAGCAGCCTCCAATGGGGTATCGCCTGCATGAAGCCGTTCCCGTTTTAGCTGCTCAGCGTGGAACCGCAGTTCCTCTTCAATCGGATCTTTACTGAAGGGATTTCACATTCTTAAGCAGGCCCCATAATGCGAGTGACAGCAAGCACTGCGGCTTGCCAGCGCGACCGTTCCACACCGGCCTGCTTGCGACCAGCGGCAGTGAGTGCATAATAGCGAGCTTGGCGATTGGTGGATGAAATCTGCCATGCAGCCTTGATCCAACCGTTGGCTTCCAACCGTCGCAGGGCAGGGTAGAGCGACCCATGGTCCACTTGCAACGCTTCTTCGGAGCGTTGCTCAATAGTTTTGGCGATTTCGTAACCATTGGCTTTGCCGCAAGAAAGTACCTGAAGAATAAGCATGTTCAGGGTCCCTTGCAGGAGGTCAGCTTGTTTGGGCATTCTAACAGCAGTTTAGCATTCTACCGGTAGATGAACTACTAGGGCAAGGCGAACGCAACATAAGCCCCGCGTATCTTTTCTTGCGTAGCCGGTGTCAGCCCTACTTGAGCTGCTGCACAGAAAACGATAAACTGCTTTCCGCCCACTTCATACACTGCTGGAATGCCTTCCAGTGCTGCTTCCAGCTCCATTTCCCAAAGAAGCTTGCCGGAATCCACGTCAAAGGCGCGTACTTTTTTGTCGCGCGTGCCTGTGAACAACAACCCGCCTGCCGTCACCACCGGCCCTAACTTTGGATACTGCGTCCCAGTGTTCTTTATCCCTTTGGCAGCCAGTTCGGGCACTTCGCCCAAAGCGATTTTCCATTTAATGGTGCCCTCGTTCAAATCGTAAGCAGTCAACGAAGTCCACGGGGGCTTGATGGCCGCCAGTCCGTTGCTCCCCACCATGAATCCGAAACCGCTGTAGTAGCGATCTTCATTGGCGTCCCTTGGCGGGTCCACTGCACCGGGAATATTCTGCGGATTCTCAGTAGCCATTTTCAGTAGAGAGGGAAGATCTTTGGACACAACAAACAACGTTCCTTTCGATGGGTCGACGGCAGCGCCGCCCCAGTTTGCTCCACCATTATTCCCTGGCATCTGAATTGTGCCGCGCTTCGCAGGCGGCGTAAATAGACCTTCATTGCGCGCCGTCTGAATCTGATCGCGAAACTTTGCCCGGTCCTCTGCCGTCAAGTACGGGTTCAAGTCATCCACAGTAAATTCCTGCCGGGCAAATGGCGGAGGCTTCACTGGAAAGGGCTGCGTTCGCGAAACTTTTTCACCGGGCATATCGCTTGCAGGGACAGCGCGCTCCTCAATAGGCCACAGCGGTACACCTGTTTCACGATTGAATACCCACACAAATCCTTGCTTACTCACCTGCGCCACAGCGTCTATCTTTTTACCGTCATGGATCACCGTAAGTAACTTTGGGGCAGTGGCATCGTCGTAATCCCAAATGTCGTGATGCACCATCTGGTAGTGCCATAAACGCTTGCCTGTGCGGGCATCCAGAGCTAATAAACTGTCACTGAAAAGATTTGTTCCCAACCGATCAGCTCCAAAAAAATTGTACTTGGCGCTGGCCGTTGGCGCATAGAGAATTCCGCGTTTCTCATCCAACGACATTTCCGACCACACATTTGCACCACCTATCTTTTTCCACGCATCTTTGGGCCACGTATCGTAACCGTATTCACCGACATGCGGAATGGTGTGGAAGGTCCAGACCAGTTTGCCGGTGCGTACATTGAATGCCCGAATGTCCCCCGGAGCCGAGCCATAACCTTGATTTGTCGCCGATCCCAAAATCAGCAGATCTTCAAAAACACGGCCCGGAGTAGTGGATTGCACCAGTGCAATGGTTTTAGGATCACGGCCTAAGCCTTCTTTTAAATCCACTTTGCCACCCTCGCCAAAGGTTGCAATCAGCTTGCCCGTGGTTGCGTCCAGCGCGCGCAGAAAGTGGTTACTGGCAAAGAGCAGACGCCGATCCTTACGATCTTTGCTTTCCCAATAGTTGATGCCGCGATTGGTAAGTATTTTGGTATCTGCGTCGGGCTTGTAGGTCCAGATCTCCTTACCGGTAGCCGCATCCAGGGCGACGTAGGAATTATTCTTGGCCAGAACATACATAACTCCATCCACAATCACCGGGTTGAACGAATAGCGATTATTGTCCCCTGTGGAATAACTCCAGGCAACTTTCAACTTGCCCACATTGGAACGATCAATTTGCTTCAGTGCGGAATATTGGGCAGAATCGGACGCACCGCCATAGTCGCTCCAGGTGTTGTGGTTTTGCGCACTTGCTGCTGTGCAGCTCGCCAGCAGTAGAATGGTCAGACGTAGCAACAAAAATTGGCTCATACAACAGTGTAGTGCGGCTGCTAGCTCAACACGAATCCTTCTAACAACTCTTCCAGCAGCGGCGACAGCGGATACGGGTGGACCTTGTAATGCCGGAACCCCTCCGCCATCGCCACTCCGCAATGCTCCCCACATGAGCGCGTCCATTTTTCCATGGTCAATAAGTAATCATCCATGCCATGTTGCTTTCGCAGCCAATCCCGTTGACTTACATGCGCGGCCAACATTGTCCGCTTGGTTGGAAAGGTGGCTTCTACATTCACTGAAAAGTCTGGCTTCACAGGACGTCCATCACGATCCCGCCCTTCTATTGAATCCATGAAGTACAAATGGGGAATGCCATTCATTGCCTTGGCCTCGCCAGCAATATAGTTGGGGCAGGATACTCCAAAGCAGGCATCTCGAACCAACACACTGGTTGCTTCGTGATCACAATGATAGTCACTGGGCGCAGAAGTGAGAATGATATCGGGACTTAGTCTTCGAATCAAATTAGTAACTTGTCTGCGCGAAGCATCGTCATTAAATATCGCCAAGTCGCGAAACTCGGCGCACACATAATTCGCCCCAATCAAGGCGGCGGCACTGGCAGCTTCCTTACGACGCATTGCCGCTACTTCCTCAGCCCCAAATTCCACCGACCCGCAATCACCGGGTGTCATGGTCACAATTGTGACGTGGTGTCCGCGTACCGCCAAATGCGTTAAAGTGCCGCCTGCCAGTATTTCCGCATCATCTGGATGCGCGTGAATGGATACGATTCGCTTACTCATGAGTTTCTAATTTGGCGACTAAAGCCTTTCCCCGTTCCTGTGCATGCTTGGTGGCCAGTTCAATTGCTGAAATCAACATGGACCGCAACCCAAGCCGTTCCAGCTCATGGATCGCCACAATGGTTGTGCCGCCAGGGGTGATCACCTCGTCGCGCAGGATCGCCGGATGTAGCCCTGTGGTTCGCACATGTTTGGCTGCGCCCAGCACCGTTTGTTCGGCCAGTTTAGTTGAGATTTCCCGCGAAAGTCCCATCTTCAAACCACCGGCGATGAAAGCCTCAATCACCATGTAGACATACGCCGGACCGCTGCCAGAAAGTCCAGTTACAGCATCTAACTGATCTTCTTCAACTTCAACCGCCACGCCAACGGAACGGAACAGGTTGCCGACATACTCCCTTTGAGACGACGTCGTGTAAGCGTTATTGCAAATGGCCGTAGCCCCTTCTTCCACAATCACCGGTAAGTTCGGAATGGCACGGAAGATGGGCATGGCTTTCCTAGCTTTTGTATCCAACACGCGCAAGGGCAACGCGGCGACAAGCGAAATCAATATTTGATTAGGCCGCAACTGCTCGTGGATTTCGTCCATCACTTTCGGAGTAACATGCGGTTTAGTTGCCAGAATAATAACATCAGCCTGATGCACCGCTTCACGATTGCCCCCAGCAGTCACCGGGACAGCATATTTCGCCCGCACCTCGGCAGCACGTTCCGTAGTGCGCACGGTTGCCACAACATCTTGGGCCGACACAAATCCTGTTTTCAAAAGCCCACCGAGTAGAGCGGAACCCATGTTCCCCGCGCCCAGGAAGGCTAGTTTTGTTGATTTATCCACTGAACCATTGTAGAAGACATGTGTAGAAGACAGACAAGGATTTCTGTCTAAATGATTAAATCAGAAGACGTCGTTTCTGTTTTGCACCACTTCCAGAAGCACATCGCCTCAGGGCAAAGTCTCATACACCTCGGTTTCTAATGTCAACCTACACTTAAAAGCCATCTACCAGGAAGGCGAGTTAGAACAAGATCGAACTATTAAGTCTTACTTAATAGTTCGATATGAGGACTCAAGGCGAGTAGGTCGTCCGGTGCTGCACTAAGCACCCACTCCCCTCAATTCGATAAACTAAAAACTCCCTTATGCAACTCCGCAGCTATACCATCACTCAGGGTCGGGACCGCGCGCCCGCCCGCTCTATGTTGAAAGCCATTGGCTTCACCGATGAAGACTTGCGCAAGCCCATCATCGGCATTGCCAATACCTGGATTGAAACTATGCCGTGCAACTACAACCTGCGCGACCTTGCCGTCAAAGTCAAGGCTGGCATCCGCGCCGCTGGCGGTACGCCCATGGAGTTCAACACCATCGCCATTTCCGACGGCATTACCATGGGTACCGAAGGCATGAAAGCCTCGCTAGTCTCGCGCGACCTCATCGCCGATTCCATTGAGCTCACCGCCCGCGGCTACATGTTCGACGGGTTGGTTTGCCTTGTCGCTTGCGATAAAACAATCCCCGGTGCAGCCATGGCCGCCTTGCGATTGAATGTTCCTACCGTCGTTCTCTATGGCGGGTCCATCCTTCCAGGAAAGCTGGGCGATAAGGAACTCAGCATTCAAGACGTGTTTGAAGCGGTGGGAGCCTGTGCGGCCGGTAAGATCACCGATTGCCAGTTGAAAGAAATTGAAGATCACGCCTGCCCCGGTGCTGGTGCCTGCGGTGGCCAGTTCACTGCCAACACCATGGCCACCGTGATGGAAATCATTGGTCTGTGTCCCATGGGCATGGCTTCTGTCCCCCAAGTTGACCCACGGAAAGATCAAGTGGCCTTCGATTGCGGTGCCATCATCATGAACGCGGTGAAGAAAGATTTGAAGCCACGGGACATTTGCACCCGCGCCGCCTTCGATAACGCCATTGCTTCCGTCGCCGCTTCTGGTGGATCCACGAACGCCGTGCTGCACTTATTGGCGATGGCCAAAGACGCCGATATCAAGCTCACCATCGACGATTTTCAAGCGATCAGCAATCGCACTCCGTTGCTTGTAGACATTAAGCCTGCTGGTAAGTATTTTGCTGTCGATGTCGATAAAGCGGGCGGCATTCCAGTGATCGCGAAGCGACTGCTGGATGGTGGTTATGCCGACGGCAAGTGCGCCACCATCACCGGAAAAACCTTCAAACAGGAAATGGCCAACGTGAAGGAGACCCCCGGTCAACAGGTGATCCATTCGTTGAAAAATCCCATCAAGAAGACTGGCGGCATCGTTATCTTGAAAGGGAACATGGCCCCTGAAGGCAGTGTGTTGAAGGTGACGGGTATCGAAAAGAAACAGCATCGCGGTCCGGCCCGTGTGTTCAATCGCGAAGAAGATGCCATGACCGCAGCCACCACGGGCAAGATTAAATCAGGCGATATTCTAGTGATTCGTTATGAAGGTCCCAAGGGCGGACCGGGCATGCGTGAAATGCTGGGCGTCACAGGAGCCATTGTTGGTGCAGGGTTAAGCGATAGCGTGGCCTTGATGACCGATGGCCGCTTCAGCGGTGCCACGCGTGGATTCATGATTGGCCACGTTGCCCCTGAGGCGCAGGATGGTGGTCCCATTGCGATGGTCAAAGAGGGTGACATGATCACCATTGATATTGAGAAGCGCAAGATCACGCTGGAAGTTGGCAAGGAAGAATTGGCGAAACGCAAAGCCAAATGGAAGGCTCCGAAGTTGAAGTACAAAACCGGAGTGTTCGCAAAATATGTACGCCTGGTATCGTCAGCGGCCCAGGGTGCAGTTACCAGCGAGTATTAAAAAGTTAGGGGAAGGTTACTCCTTCCCCTTCCTTCAATCACTTCTTAAAGTAGGAATCGCTCAACTCAACTCCTGACGTCCCAATCTCGTCATACAATTTTCGTGCACGCATATTTTCCAATGCTGCCCTTACCTTTTCAAACGGCATGGGGCCACGATTCACAACTTGCACAATATGATATCCGTAAACCGTTTTTATCGGCTCACTGATGCCGCCGTTTGGAAGGTTGAATGCCGCCACTTCGAATTCAGACATCATCATGCCGCGAGTGAAAGTGGGTAGCACTCCTCCCAACTGGGAGTTTGTTTCATCATCGGAATTCGCTTTGGCTGTAGCTGCGAAATCCACGCCTTGTTTCATCAGCTTTTCATGCAATGCGACAGCCGCCGCCTTGGCTTGTGCCTCAGTACGATTCAGCCCTTTCAGCCCAGACTTTTCAACCTTCACGCCCTGATAGCGGATCAGGATATGACGGGCATCCACCTGCACGTAGTTATGTTTTTCCGATGCCCACAATGCGCGGGTACCGGCTTCATCCTTCTTCATCTGCTTTTCCAAGTCGGCGAGAAGAGCATTGGCCAGAATGGTGTAGCCTCTTACTCGCATCAGCGATTGCATGGCTTGATCTTTATCAATGCCGCGCTTTTGAGCTTCGGAAACCAGTGCCAGCAAACGACCCACATCCTGGCCTGATTGTTGCGCATGCACACTGGCCCCGGTGACCGTTGCGCCCGAAACCCGGTCAAAGCCCAGCACTAACTTTTCATACTCGGCTTTGGATAATGCGAATTTACCGGCCTGTAGAACTTTCAGGTCGCTGGGAGTGGAAGTAGGTTGCTGCCAGGCAAAAGCATTGGAAGCGATGATTAGGAAAATGGCAAGAGGGAATAAGGGTTTCATAGGATTTGTGACGTGACGGTGCACGATCGGCCCGATAACTCTACCGGGCCGCGTGCAGGATTCAGCAGGATGGTTGAGTTACTTGCAGCCGTTGAATTTGTAGCTGGCAATGCGTGTGCGCCAGTTGAATACGCCGTCATTTGCTAAGTATTGCCCGATGTACCAAAACGTACAATCGTCCGAAGGGTCTATTTGCATGGTCGTATAGTCCCCCCACCGTGTGAGCGCCGTTCCATTACTTCTGGTTGTTTGTGATCCCGAACCAATGATCATGGTAGACTCCGCCTGCAACTGATTGCGCAAATCGCTACGCAGACGGCCAGCCACCCGCAGCGATGGTTTTAAGCCTGCATCGGCGTTCACTACGCTGTATCCCATCAACATGTTGCCCATTTTATCCATGGCAACGGAACCCATCCAGCGGTCACCCGTGCCACCTGGATCCCAGATTGAGTTTTGAAATAGAACAGGAGTGGCCGAAAACGGCTGTCGAATTTCAAACCATTTGATAGCTGAACTCCGCGGTCCGGTTCCATCAGGATCAACCGATTGATTCACCACCAAGCTATCTAATCCCCCACGATTTCGATAAGCAAGGCGGTACATTAGCCGATCTGCCACGCTATCCAGTGTGGTGGTGGTTCCTGGTTGGCGAATGCAGTTATCTGCAAAATCTTCGCAGGCAACCAGCGTAGTGCCGACGGGGAAATTGACGAAGCTACCCGGTGATCCACCTAAGCCATCATTCACGGTAAGTGTGTTGTTGGCAAAGTTAGGCTTCAATTTCAGAATGCGTAAAGAGCGCCCGCCAAAGGAATATCGCATGACAATATTGCCCTGGTCCAGAGTGGTGGGCATGGTGGTTCCATCCATGTCTGCCGGAAGGAAGCTTGCACCGCCTCCATAAAAGCCGATGGGTGCACAAAGGGACGCCGCCGCTGTTCCAGCCAGCATGGCTGTCCTGTCTGACACGCAAAGAGCTGTTCCCGAGTTGGAACCAGCCGGAGTGCCCGCAAAAATGTTGTAAGTGGTGTAGTAACCATCAGGCCAAATACCCAGCTTGCCGTAATCATTAAATCCACTGGGACTGAACGGGCTGAATTGCACCGAATATCGAACATAGGTTCCCAATGGATTGCCCGATGTCGAAATAGCGAAGCATTGATAGTAGGGCGAAGAGGGCACGCCTTGCCCATTGATTGTGAAGGCGAACTGGCTCAACACCCAACGGTCGGCCAATCTATCGTATTGCAGGATAGGGTCGCCTTGGTTGGTAGTTTCGCAGGAATTGCCCGTTCCGGCAAACAACGTATTTCCGTTTACAAAACCATTGCCTGGCAGCAGCGGAGTGCCATTTTTGGAATAGATAGCATACTGGCTATTTACCCAGGCCACAATGTGGTTTGGACCCACTGCCATGGTGGTATCGGGCGGTGCGCCAGTCACGGTGAAGCCTGCCATGCCTTGGCCTGGTCCTTCAAAATTGGCTCCCATCTGAGCTCCAAATGTCCTTGTAGCGGACGATTGCAATGCAGGCGTTGAAAGCGGTGCATTCACCGTTCCTGCCTGGGTGGTGGCTTCGCCTACCAGTGGCCCGTGTTTTTGCGCCATTTCTGTGGCGACATACGGACCCACCAGCCCTTTCTCCCCATAACTACCGCCTCCAGTTTGTTCCAGTGCAAGGGAATACAAATTTGTAGACACCCCGTGGTTCGTTGTGGGAACCACAACTGTACTATTTTGCTGAGCCAGCAAGGCAGTAGAACAGCATCCCGCCAGAAGACCTGCGGAAAATAATCGACCTATCATCTTCAACCCCTCTTCATGAATACTTATAAAAATCAAAAACTAAGAAAGCCGTCTGCGGTAAATTCCAAGTGCCATCAAACTAGCGCCAACAAACACGAATGTCGCCGGTTCCGGTGTACTTGATCCAACTGTCGATCCTGAAAGCAGAAACGCCCCTTCCTGATCGTTACTCGTCCAGGAGGTTCCCAATGGGTTCAAAGCAAATTCAGCACCTGGATTTGTAGGTGTATTGACTGCGTTCAGGTCAGCCCAGCTCCAATAAAAATCGCTGAATGCCGTTGTGGTGGTGGGGCCGTTGTGCAGCGCCAACCAGTAGGTTCCAGCAGTTAAGCCATTTACGGCAATTGTAAAATCGTTCTGAAATTGACTGAAGCCAAGCACCGTGCCTGCCGCGATTCTGGTTGGTGTCACCAAACCGGAAGCAATCGCCGTAACTCCAGGAAACCCACTGGCATCAGAAAAAATCTGGTAAAAAATGTTGCCTGCGTAATCAGCGGCGGTGCCTTGTAGATTCCAAAACCGCACACCAGTCAAGTTGGTGATGCCCGTAAGCAAGAAATCCTGCGCCTGTTTTGTATCTGACATTACACTACCACCCAGGTTCGTGACGGCCGGACCGCCATTGTTATAAATAGTTGCGGCTTGCGTCACGCCGCTGAAACAAAGACTGACTACAACAAGGCCAGTGCCCAAGGCAAGGCTTTTCATATTAGATTCCTCCGAACTTGTTTCCCTAATTGACCTTAAAGTCTCTTAGGGATTCGCTGCACTGACACTTAGACTCAATACAACTGAGGCGTGCTTTCTTTTAGCTAGCGATGCTTTAGCTTATCACAAGAATTAAAATCGTCCATCTTCTTTAATTAATTGAAAATAAAAGAGTTAGTGGTCTAAAAGTACTGAACTTACTAGTCCTTGGTCGGTAGGCTATAGTACTCAATTGCGGGGGTAAATTGCGTCGCATTTGGGGTGGCTCAATTCACTCAAAGTGGGTTTTCTTTTTTGCAACCAACCGTATACTATGGGTGAGGTACTAGGCTTCCTATTGCTAGGTACCAAAAGTGAGAAAAATCTCGTGATAAAAACTATAAAAACTCTTCTTCTAGCTGTATCCCTGGCCTCTATCGCCTTTGCTCAACCCTCCATTAGCGACGGTGGCATTGTCAATGCGGCTAGTTATGCCAACAATAACAACCCCAATGGGGGCATTGGTCAAGGCTCTATGTTTATTGTGTTTGGTTCAGGTTTGGGCCCAACTACCCTGGCTCAAGTCTCCAGCTACCCCCTTCCCACAACTTTGGGCGGAACCTCCATTAAGGTCACCGTTGGCGGAACCACAGTAAACGCTTTCATGATCTATACCTTGGCCGGTCAAGTGGCCGCCATCCTCCCCGCAAACACGCCAGTTGGTAGCGCATCCATAACCCTGACTTATAATGGAGCCACCAGCGCCCCCAGAACTTTCAACGTAGTCTCTAGTTCCTTTGGTACTTTTTCCCGGAACCAACAGGGCACCGGACCTGGTATCTTCCAGAACGTGAACAGTGGTACCGATCAGCCAGTGAACTCCTTCGTTGCGTCGGCCAAACCGGGCCAAGCCATTATCCTGTGGGGTACCGGACTAGGACCAGCACCAGGAAATGAAGCTGCGGGCCCCATTCCAGGCGACCTCACCAGCATCCCCATTGAAGTTTATGTGGGCGGAAAACTGGCCACAGTCACCTATCGTGGCCGTTCCGGTTGCTGTTCTGGTATCGATCAAATCGTATTTACCGTTCCCGATGGTCTGGATGGTTGCAATGTGCCAGTAGCCGTACGCGTCGGCGGGGTAACCAGCAGTTTCACTACACTGGCAGTAAGCCGCAATGGCGGAACTTGCTCCAGCTTGTCCAGCGGATCAGCGGATGACTTGGCTATTGCCCAGCGCACCGGAAACTTCCGACGCGGATCAGTGGTATTAGCAGCAACCGCTATTAAAGTAGATACCGGCATCCCGGGATTTGGAACAATCAACGCCAAATTTGAAAGCGGCTCGGGAAGTTTCATAAAGAGCACGCTCGACCAAGTTTTGGCGTCGTCTTCAGCACAAGACTTATCAGCCGGTTCCTGCATTGTGACTCCAACGGGCGGCGCGTCAACTGCTGGCGATAATGTGTTTGGAACCACAATGGACGCAGGCGCGGTAATCAATGTCAGCGGCCCAGGTGGTGCCAAAACATTGAAAAAAACCACCACTGGCGGAATCATTGCGTACTCAGAGTTATTTACTGATCCAGCAGCATCAATTTTAGGTGGCGGAACCAGCTACCTGGTTCCCGGCTCCTACTCAGTCAATAATGGTTCAGGTGGCGCAGATGTGGGCAGTTTCAGCGGGCAAATGGTAGTTCCTCCAGGACTCAACTGGACCAATGAAGCTTCCATCACAACTATTAACCGAGCCAACAGCCTGACCATCACCTGGACAGGTGGCGCCAGTGATTCCACGGTAGGGATTTCAGGATACAGCGCCGGTACAGCAAAAAGCGGTGCTTCATTTAGCTGTCTTGCGCAAGGCAATCCCGGCACGTTCACCATTCCTGCCTGGGTGCTTTCCGCTCTGCCCCCCACCCTTCCAGGTACGCTTGGGTCATCCAATGGAATTCTTGGAGTGGCAATAACTGGCGTACCCGTTAAATTCAGCGCCACCGGTCTCGATTTTGGAGCGTTGCTGTCGTTATCGTTCACTGGCAAAGGTGTCAATTACCAATAGCCCGTAAAGTTAGCATTACGAAAAGGCGGGTTCTTCGGAGCCCGCCTTTTTATTTGTGTTCCCCCTGCTGCAACATAGTTTTAGAATTTAAGTCTGGCATCCAAACACGAATTCGAAAAAAGAGTAGCCATGGTCGATGCGCTCCGCCACGCACCGCCATCGCCGGAAACTACCGGGCAGATCCGCGCCACGTTAGCCGATCGCAATAACCTACTGGTTTCCAAAGCCGCCGCCATTGCTGGCGATCAGGGCCTGATTCCGCTGACTCCAGATCTACTATCAGCCTTCACTCGCTTTCTGAAAGACGCTGTTAAAACTGATCCTCAATGTTGGGCCAAGACAGCCATTATCAAAGCCCTGCGTCAGTTTGGCCATTCCGATGCCGATGTGTTTCTTGCGGGCATCACCCACATTCAGAAAGAACCCGTGTGGGGTGGGTCAACCGATACAGCAGCTGCCCTGCGTGGGCTATGCGCCTTAGCTTTGGTCGATACCACGCTCCCGACACAAACAATTCTCACCCATCTTGTAAACCTCACTGCCGACCCGGAAAAAATCGTTCGCATGGAATCGGTAAGGGCCATTGCCGCACTGGGTCGCGACGAATCGGAACTGTTGCTGCGCATGAAATTGCTGGCTGGCGATGCGGAACCAGAGGTCAGCGGACACTGCATGTCCGGTTTGCTGGAACTGAGCGCGCATGGCGCCGTAAGCTTTGTCGAAAAGTATTTGACCGCAGGCGAGGATCTTCGATTTGAGGCGATAGCAGCCCTGGGCACGGCGCCGCAAGTGGAAGCTGTTGCGGCTCTAATCCGCTGCTGGGAAAGCAGTCGGGAGACTGCCGCGCTACGGGCTCTCGGACTGTCAAAACATGCCCCAGCCATCGATTTCCTGATGGATGTGGTGGAAACTGGTCCGTCCATAGGTGCTTCCATAGCCATAGAGTCGCTAGCCGGTAGCCGATTCCGCCACGAAATTTCAGACCGACTAAAAGCCGCGTTGGACCGCCGCGAAGATCGCGATCTGATGAGAGTCTTCCAACGACTTTTCGTGTCTTAGTCTAAAATAGCAATTTCAATGTCGGTGGCAACGAATTTTTCATAACGATTGCCAATTCGCGACCATTTTAATTT
The DNA here is from genome assembly GCA_025352795.1 of Acidobacteriota bacterium. Lineage (GTDB taxonomy): Bacteria > Acidobacteriota > Terriglobia > Bryobacterales > Bryobacteraceae > JANXSF01. The sequence goes on along the minus strand of JANXSF010000026.1, from coordinate 90,564 downwards.
ACATATTTTGCGTTGGTGGAAGGATGACGCAGGACTCCTTTTGTACTTATAACATAAACATAATAAACCATTTACAGGAACTGTTAGTTGCCAGGGCAGCAATCCCATTTTTTGTATTTATTCTGTAACTCGTATTAGATGACTGATTGCATTAATAGGTATACAATCGATGGAGCAAGAATGTACCTTGCTTCAGGAGAAAATATGAATTCATTCAATTCCTTGCGCAACGTTGCGCTGCTGCTGGTGGCGGCGGTTGCAACGTCTTTCGCTCAGTCCGACAGTACGTCAATCAATGGGACCGTCTTGGATCCCACTGGCGCACCAATTTCCAACGCAAAAATCACAGCTCGTAACCAAAACACGGGAGCTACTCGCGAAGTTGGAACATCCAACGCCGGTACCTACGTGATTCCTTCTTTACCCTCTGGCGTTTATTCGCTGACTGTAGAAGTCGCAGGCTTTAAGAAGTTTGAGTCGAAGAACAATAAAATTGACGCCAACCTGCCTGCCACGCTAGACGCGGTAATGCAGATCGGTAGCCTCACTGAGACTGTCGAAGTCCAAGCAACGGTGAGTGCCATCCAAACGGAAACCTCAACGTTGGGCAAACTAGTAGAAGGCAAGCAGCTTTCCGACCTTCAGCTCAATGGTCGCAACCCCATCTTTTTGGCGCTTCTTAAGCCCGGTGTTCGTGGCGGTTCGCTGGCCGGTTTCAGTTTCGATCTTACTTCGGGCGGCTTCAATATTAACGGTAGCCGTAGCCAGGACAATTTGATCACTTACGATGGTGCGGTGGGCATTCGTACCCGCTCCAACGGCACGTCGATCGGTTCTGCTGATCTGGATTCCGTTCAGGAAGTGCAGATCCTCACCGCCAACTTCTCGGCCGAATATGGTCGTGCAGGCGGCGGTCAAATCCGCATCGTCACCAAGTCCGGCGGCCAACAGTTCCACGGTGCCCTGTTTGAAAATCTTCGCAACTCGGCTCTTAACGCCAATTCATGGACCAATCGCCGCAACGGTGTGTTGATCCCTTCTGAAAAGTTTAACCAGTTTGGCTTCAACCTGAATGGCCCGGTGTTTATCCCTGGAAAATGGAATACAGACAAGAGCAAGGTCTTCTTTTACTTCGGCCAGGAATATGTTCGCCGTCGTCAGGTCAGCAGCGGTCTGCGTACCGTACCTACAGCTAAGATGAAGGTCGGCGATTTTAGCGAATTGCTCTCGCCCAACATCTTCCTATCCGGCGTCCGTCCAATTAAGGATCCTACCGGTGCTCCCTACCCCAACAACGTGATCCCGCCAAGTCAGACCAGCCCCAACGGCTTGGCTCTAATGCGAGTGTTCCCTGATGCCAGCCTGACCAATCCACAGGGTAATGCCAACTGGTACGGATTGCAGAGCGCACCAACAGATCAGCGCAAGGACACAATCTCACTGGACATTCTGCCCACACAGAAGGATCAAATTAAATTTCGCGGATCTTTGTTTCACTACGTCGATGTGAATCCTTTCCAGACCAACTTCCTGATTGCATCGCGTATTTTTAACCGCCCCAACCAGACTGCTTCAGTGAACTGGACCCGAACCATCAACGCTACAACTGTGAACGAAACCATGATCTCGGCCAGTCGCGACCAAGTATTCATCGGCATGCAAGATACACCGGCGTTTGACCGTACTAAATACGGTATCAACTATGCCTACATCTTCCCAACCGGCAAGGATCGTCCCAACAAGCTACCCGAATTTGACGCAACAGGCTTCTCTACTTATTCTGGAAGCCCTTATCCTTCCAGTTCAACGGGGCCAATTTACAACATCTCAAACAACACCACCAAGGTGAAGGGTTCTCACACCATCAAGTTCGGTGGCATGTTTGAACGTGCTGGTCAAAATGACTACGATCAGATCAACATTTCTGGCGTTCCAGGCGGCACAACCGATCAGAATGGCGGGTTCCAATTCCGCGACTCGCGTGCAGGCGGTACAGGCGTGGCCCTGGCCGACGCAGCAGCCGGACTTTTCAATAGCTATGCCGAGATCGGCAAACGTGCCTTCACTCCTTACCGTGGGCACATGGTTGAATTCTTCGGCCAGGATGCATGGAAAGTGAACGAAAAACTCAAGGTTGAGTTCGGCGTTCGCTATACCCTGATCCAACCCTACTATTCACTGTGGCGCAATATGTCGGTGTTCGATCCCTCGGTCTATGATAAGTCGAAGGCGGTGAAAGTAGACCCGATTACCGGCAATCCTCTTCCTGGTGGTGGCGACCCATACAACGGTGTGGTCATTCCTGGTGATGGTTGGACAGACGCCGCCAAGGGCCGTGTACCGCTTGCTGATTCCGGCGAATTAAATCGCCTGTTCCGCGGTGGCAAGTCGTTCTCCCAGATGCAAAAGAACCTGATCCAACCTCGCGTTGGTCTTGCTTATTCGATCACTCCAAAGACGGTGTTTCGCACTGGTGTGGGCCGATTCTCCACCCGCCTTGGTGTTTCTGACTCCATCTTCCTGGGCGGCAACGCGCCGTTCCAGCCGTTGGCTTCCATCCCCACAGGCCGCGTCGATAATCCAGGCGGCGGTTCTCGCTCGGGCTTCCCTCTATCCGTCAACACTCAGGATCCAATCTTTAAAAATCCGGAATCCTGGAACTGGAACGCCACAGTGGAAACGCAACTTCCAGGCAAGAACATTCTGGAACTCTCCTACGTCGGTCGTAAAGGTTTGCACGCCCAACGGGAACGCAACCTGAACCAATTGGCCTTGGGAGCAATTCAAGCCAACCCTGGCATTAATGCCAATTTCCTGCGTCCCTACGCAGGCTTTGGTCCCATCCGCATTACCAACAACGAAGCCAGCAGCTACTATCAGGGTTTTCAAGCTGGCCTCAACCGACGCTTCGCCAATGGCCTGAGCTATGGTTTCGCCTACACCTTGTCGAAATCAAGAGACAATGGTTCCGGCCAACGTGATATTCTGCCGAACGCTTTTGACGCGACAAACCTCTGGTCTCCTTCAGACTTCGATACTCGTCAACAGGCTGTGATTAACTTCATTTACGAAATTCCGTTTCTGAAGAACTCTTCCAGCGTGGTTGGAAAGATCGCTGGCGGATGGCAGATTTCCGGCGTCACGCAGTTCCAAACAGGTACCCCAGGCACCATCGCCTCGGGTGACGATTTTGCTGGAGTAGGCACCGGTTCCGGATCGCAAATCTGGAATGTTTCAGGTCCCATTACTTACAACCGTGAGTTTGCGACTGCTGGTCCAGCGCAGAATTACTGGTTCACTACGGGTGCCACGGCCACAAGTGCTCAGACACTGGCTACTAGCCCGAATGCTGGTACCTTCACCACGCAGTTCAACCGCAACTTGACCTATTCACCAGGCTTCCAGAACTGGAATCTGTCTCTGTTCAAGAACTTCAGAATTACTGAACGCACAAGGGTACAGTTCCGGGCCGATAGCTTCAACTGGATTAACCATCCTAATTGGGGAGGCGTGGACAGAAGCCCAACCAGCGCAACCTTCGGCAAAGTCACCGGCAAGAACAGCGAACGCAACATGCAGTTAAGCTTGCGTTTCAGCTTCTAGAGTCTGTGGAAAGTTGTTCAATTAAAAAGGCCCTCCTTCGGGAGGGCCTTTTCTAGTTATAAGGAGTGAGTGGGACAGGCATCCCTGTAAAACCTCCAACCTTTGTTGGGATAACTTGTGAGGTTAAAAGACCGCTCCCTTGCGGTCACGGCTCGGTAACTTTCTAATTCTACAGAGCCGTGACCGCCAGGGAGCGGTCTTTCAAACGTCTGAAACGTTTCCAACACTTGAAGCTGTCCGATTACGAGAAAAATAAGTGACGTTGGGCATATTAGGACAAGCCGGAGGCATGTCCCACTAAGACTTACGACTCCAAATGTGCCCGTAACAGCCACGCCATCTTCTCATGCTCTTCCATCAGCCCGGTAAGAAAATCAGCCGTCCCCGCATCATGATATTGTGCCGTACATGCTTCCTGGTCCACTCGAAGAATCCTGATAATTGCCTCATGATCGTCCACCAGATTAGAAATCATTTGCGTTGCCGTTGGCACGGTTCCAGGCTGCTCCTTCAACCGTGTTGCGTGGGTAAATTCAACCAAGGTTGCAGCCGCTGCTCCACCCAGAGTACGAGCCCGCTCGGCCACTTCATCAATGGTCTCGTCAATCGCTTCATACTGGGATTCAAAGAATTTGTGCAGGTCGTGAAAGTGCGGACCCTTCACGTTCCAATGGTAATTCCTTGTTTTCGTGTAGAGCACGTACTCGTCGGCTAGCAGTAAATTCAACAGGGCCACCACACTTTCGCGGTCGCCAGGGCTTAAACCAATATTAGGAATCATATTCGCTTGGATGATCCGTGCTGCCGCTTTGATCTATCAATTCTCTGGTTTAAAGCTGTCTTCTTGTTTCGCGCGAGCCTCACGCCCAGCCCGGCGTAGTTCCTCAGCAAAACGCATGTGCTCCATCGCTTTCAGAAATCGTTCTTCAACCGTTAGCTTTAAATTCTCTCGGAACAGAGTTCGGTCAATGTCTTTCTTGTACGCCTCAACCACAGGATCGCGATACCGAGGTGGATTGTCCATACTCATATTCTAAACACTTTTAACCATAATCCAAGAGCTGCCGCTCCCTCGCGGTCACGGCTCGGTATCGAATGATCCATTGCCGATGAGCACTGATAAAACAGCAAGTCCATCCGTGCCCATCCGCGTCTACTTTTTCAATTACGTAACTTCAAGCTTGCGTGCAATGGATTGCAACAATGCCCGATCATTGCGATTGAATCCAGGCTCCAAAGGTTGAAAGTCTTTGTTGCGAATTGCCACCACACTGAAAAAGGGCATGAACAGTTCCTCGCTCGCTTCTAAAGCGCGCAACGGTGGAGGAATTTCTGGAACATCCGCACCAGCCACATTAGCAACGGTCGGCCCTTTGGGCGCAATGTTAACGGTGGCCGCTTCATCCTTGGTCATCACCAACAAGTCGAACATTGGCTTTTCGTGCGCATCAACCAGCGGCGCTCCGTTCTTTGCATAAGCCACCACGTAATCATAAATTACGTTGCGACGATTCGATTCCAAAGCCTTGGGATCTTCCCAGGCCTTCGGTGCTCGATTCGGATTCCAGGGGGGGGGCTCATGGCCCGTCCGTCTGTTGTAATCTTCACGAGTTTGATAGTAAGGGAACAGGTATAACTCTTCAAGACCGTATTGGGCTTTTGGTAATGCAGGCAAGTTAGATATCCTCCGCTTGAAGATTAACCTCACAGTGGACGACATCCAACCACTACAATCCGTCGAATCGTTGCAATCAAATAAGAAAAATTGGGGAAATCATTGGGGATTGGTTATTTCTGCGAGACAACTTATTGCGGACGAATTCTGCCGCCAGCCGTAAGGTTGATCTGCCGACCACCCCATTCCACTTTCCGACCGACCATGCCGGCCACCCAAACCGCAGCACCCCATAAATCGCGGGCGGGCAACGCCCACATATGACGCAAAGCTTCCGCATCGTTCAACAAAGGGCCTGCGGCAAGCAGGCCCACTGCCAATCGCAATGCAAAAAGCCAACACGCAATCCCCCACCAGCCACCAATTGCCGCGACGATGCTCCACAAAGTGGCGAAGGTTGCTGGTAAGCCCAGGTAGCCGATGAGGTCCCCCCGCGATGCGCGAATGGTGCGTGCCCAGCGCACTTGATGCGACCAGGCTTCGGTCCAAGTGGCCGCAGAGAGCGATGTTTCCACGATCTCTGTTGAAAGATGAACCCGCTTCCCTAACTTACTGATCTTCAGGCCCAAATGATAATCATCGGCAATGTAATCACCCAACGCTTCAAAGCCGCCAATGTGATTCAGGTCGCTGCGTCGGAACAACATGGTGGAACCTAACGCAAACTCAGAAATCCCTAGAAAGCCTGCAACCAGGGCCGATGGTGCGAAGTCGGTGGCGATACCCAACGCTTCAAACCATCCGGCTGCGTGAGTAGCGCGGGCCTTGTATAGGCAGGTTACTAAACCCACGTTTTCGGAATGAAATAGCGAATTGACAATGTTCTTTAGGTAGCGATCGCCAACATGAATGTCCCCATCGTTCACCAGAATAATTTCATAACGAGCCAGTTTGGCTAAGTCAATCAGCGAGGCAACTTTATGATTGGGGGCCTGCGTTTGGCGGACGATGAAGCGGATTTGGCGGTTGGGATATTCGCGAATCAAGCGCTTCACTTCACTCAATGCTGGATCTGCCGAATCCCCCACGGCGAACAGCAATTCGAATTCTGGATAGTCCTGTTCGGCGTGGGTACAGAGTGCTTCGTAAGATCCGGGCTCGGTTCCTCGTAGTGCTTTTAGGATGGAAACGGGCGGTAATTGCTGCGTCGGCGTTGGGTCTACGGTGCGCACACGCTTAACGACTGAGGCAAGGGCAATGCCCTGATACGCCGCCGGAATTGCGAAGAGCCATTCAATCACAGTGCCAAAAACCAAACGCCGATGGCCACTAGCACAACGCCTGCCCAGCGTGCCGGGGTCACCTGCTCCCTTAATAGGATGCGTGCCAGAATTGTTTCCGCCACAATGCTTAGCGCCGTAGCCGGTACCGCAAAACTGAGGTCGGCGATTTGCAACAACGCGAGGAATGCGTAGAAAGATATAGCGAGGAACACTACCGATGCGATCATCGGCAACTTACCCAGTAACGTGCCTAACAAACGATCAATGCGAAAGTCAGTTACTTCCCCTTGACGCTTCATTTCCCAGCTCTGCAGCATGTCACTGGCGACGGTTGCGCCAACAATGATGGCGATCAATGCCCAGCGGTTCATTTTGTAGGAACTCCGGTGGTGTTGACGCTAGTCAGGCCCACCAGCACTGTTCCGCCCACAATGAACAGCGTGCCCAGCCAGCGCATGGGGCTGATTTGTTCGTTTAAGAACAAGTAACCCATAATCGCGTTTAAGACAAAGCCAACGGAAGTTACTGGGATGACGTAACTCAAGTCAGCCCAACTGAGCAAGGCCATCCGCGAGAGCACCCAGCCTGCCAGGATCGCGATTCCTACCAGCACCCATGGGTCGAACACCACGCGGACAAAGGATATGGCACTGCCATCCATCACCGCACCATGCTTCATACCCCAACTGAGCGCAAAATTGCCCAGGACATTGGTTAGCACTACGATACAAGTAAAAAGCCGGGTCTTCGCTTGAAGGCCCGGCGCACTGCTATTCATATTGGTTGCTTATGGCTCGCCGTGGGACAGGCATCCTTGCCTGTCCTTCTCTGAGTTGGGCGCCGACACTGCTTTGGGAGACCCTTTCAGACTTCGAATGTGTCACCGTTATGACCAGCCCCTAGTCTCCGGAAGCCATGGAAGCGGCGGCTGCAGCGGCTGCCTTATCGTTCTTTTCGCTCTTCACAAAGCGCTGCCGTTTTCTGCGCAACGCCAAGTATTCGGTAGCTTCCTTATACAGGCGCTTCCGTTCGGAATTGTCGAAGATGGCCTTGCGTACAATGCGCCAAGCGGCCTTGGGACGGAAGTAATATTCGCCGTAAAAGCGCTCCACCCAATCCACAAGCTCTCCCCGATCCAGGCCCGGATAAACGACAGTAGGCAATTGATGGCCCGCTTCATCGGTCATGGCATCCAGCGTGATCAGCCCGTTCTTCTTCGCGTGATCGTAAAACTCAGTACCAGGGTAAGGATGCGCAATGGACACTTGAATTGTTTCGCAATCCAAACTCTTAGCGAAGTCGATTGTGTTGCGAATGGTGCCCGGGGTTTCACCAGGAAGACCCACAATGAAATCGGCATGAATGGTTAAGCCAAGCTTATGAGCATTGTCCGTAAAGCGACGTGCCATATCAATGGTGGCACCCTTCTTAATGTTCTTCAGAATCTGCTGATCGCCCGATTCGTAACCCACAATCATCAGCCGCGCCCCAGCATCTTTCATGGCCTTCAGCGTGTCGTGATCAGTGGTTACACGCGATGTACAGCTCCAAGTGACACCGACTTTGCCCAGCTCTTTGCACAGTGCAATGGTACGTTCTTTGCGGTAATTGAAGGTATCGTCATCAAAAAAAATTTCCTTCAAGCCGGGGAAGTTTTCCTTGATGTATTTCACTTCGTTCACTACATCTTCAGGGGAACGTAAGCGCCAGCGATGTCCCGAATGGGTTTGTGGCCACAGGCAGAACGTGCACATTGCCGGGCAACCGCGCGAAGTGTAGAGTGAAATGAACGGATTGTGTAGAAATGGTACGTTGTAGCGTCTGAAATCCAGGTCGCGCTTGTAGACTTTGGAAACCCAGGGCAGTTCGTCCAAATTTTCAATGTAAGTGCCTTCAGGGTTATGCCAAAGACTGCCATTGGGTTTACGAAAGCTGACTCCTGGAATGTCTTCCAAGGGCTTGCCGTTGGCGTAATCTACAATTTGGTGATCGAATTCGCGACGAACAATAAAATCGATGGCTTTGGTGGAAAGTAACGTCTTTTCCGGTTCAACGGTGACTGGAGGTCCAACAAAGCAGACCTTCATCTTGGGGTTGACGTCCTTCATCATTTCGGCAATTTTCACATCGACGTGAAAGCCCGGGGTGGACGTGAACAAAACAAGAAGTTCAAAATCAGAGGCCATTGCCACTGTTTGTTCAATGGAAATGCCATGTGGTGGGGCGTCTACTACCTTGCTATCAGGCAGCATGCCAGCCGGGTAGCAGAGCCACACCGGGTACCAGTACGATTCAATTTCCCGCGACGCCGGCCAGCGGGAACTAGCCCCACCGTCGAAGCCTTCAAAGGATGGAGGATTTAAAAAGAGAGTGCGCATGAACTACATCTACAAGTTTAGGGGAAACGGGGCCGGTTAACAACTTTGGCAGGTGTAAAGTCTCAGCGTTACTAAGGAATCTACTGGACAGGTGGAACCACTTACGCGGCCTTCTTCACCTTCAAGTCAACACGCAAACCGGCTGCGGCCAGCATGGAAACCAAATCGTCAATAGAAAATAAATGAATGTCGCCGCGCATCAATTCATCCACTCTCGACTGCGGCGTGTGCAGCATTTTTGCTGCTTTAGCTGGGGTTAAGCTGCTATCGCGCAGAAACGAGATGAGTGCTCGCATCATGGCGGATCGAATACGAAAATTCTCGACTTCGGCAGGAGGAAAACCAATGTCGGTGAATACATCTCGTTTGCTCGTTACTGGTTGATTCTTCATTGTTTCTGATCCTCCATTTGCAGAGCTTCCTTCAATCGATACTTGCCAATTGCAATGTCCGTCTTCGAAGTCTTGCCGGATGTTTTGTGAAACGTATGCAGGACATAAATAGCTTTCTTCAGTTTCGTCACGTACAATACTCTCTGCTGACCGTCCACATGAAGTTGTATCTCACGAACTCCTGTACCCACCGACGTCATTGGCTTCCAGTCGCTCGGGTTCAGTCCATGCTGAACCATTTCCAATTCATATCCTACCTTCTGCCGAACGAGTTTCGAAAATGACCTGATTTTGTACAAACTATCGCCCACCTACATCACAGGCCTAGGGGACTCTGCCACATCATAAGTATAATCTTTGGCCGCATGAATGTGTTGAACAAGGCTAGTGGTAGGCGGTTGGATCGTTCCGTCGCCATGGAGCCCGGTTCAAGGAGTTTCGATAAAATTCATTGAGGCATATTGTGCTTGCTCTGATATTCTTAGCAGTATGAGGATCACCATCAATATCAATGACCAACTGGTGCGCGCAGCGAAGCACCGCGCTGCTGAAGCGGGGGTTCCCTTGCGTGAAATCATTGACGGTGCCTTGCGTCAATATCTCGCGGAAACGATTAAGAAAAAACCCTTTAAGTTGCGTTGGAAGCCTCATGACCTTGGAGTCATTCAACCAGATGTGTTTCTTGAAAGCGCAGATCTACTCCATGATCTTATGGACGAGCCGGTTCCGTTTTAAACTAGTGCATGCTCCCTCTGCCCGACCTTTTCGGCGACATTGACATCTACCTGTTCGACCAACTCCTGCGCGGACGGATCATTCCTGGGATGCGCATCCTTGATGTGGGTTTTGGAAATGGTCGAAACCTTGTTTACCTTCTCCGATCTGGCTACGAAGTGTTCGGAGTGGATGCCGATCCCGAAGCCGTAGCTCATACCCGGCGGTTGGTTGCGTTGCTTCAACCAAAGCTTCCTGCAAGCAACTTTCGTCTGGAAACTATCGAAGCAATGTCCTTCCCTGACGCATTTGTCGATGTCGTCATCAGTAATGCCGTACTCCACTTTGCGGCCACCGATACTGAATTTCTAGCGATGGTGCAGGGGAGTTGGCGAGTCTTGAAACCCGGTGGCCTGTTTTTTTGTCGACTGGCATCGTCCATTGGGATGGAACGTCAAGTAATTCGCCTGGCCGGACGTCGATTCCTTTTGCCCGATGAGTCTGAACGATATCTGGTTGACGAGCATTTCCTGGTCAAGCTTACCGAACAGTTGGGTGGGCAGTTGCTGGACCCATTGAAAACCACCGTGGTGCAGAGTCAACGCTGCATGACCACTTGGGTTGTTCGCAAGAATTTAATCGCGGGCTACTAACAAGACCCCAGCCACAATCAGCAATCCTCCAAACCCCTTACCGGCTGTCAATGGTTCTTTTAAAAATAAAGCAGCAAACAGGATTACCAGCACCACGCTCAGCTTGTCGATGGGGGCAACGCGCGACGCATCTCCTAACTGCAATGCCCGGAAATAACATAGCCAGGATAAGCCTGTGGCGATTCCTGACAACACTAAAAACAGCCAGTTGCGCTGCGATAGTGCCGAAATCCCCGCCGCACTGCCGCGTGCAAACACAATTGACCAGGTGAAAAATAAAATCACCGATGTGCGGATAGCCAGGGCGAGGTTGGAGTCAATTCCTTGCACTCCTGATTTGGCAAGAATGGCAGTTGAGGCGGCAAACACCGCCGAAAGTAAAGACCAGTAAAACCAGTTCACGCTTGATTATCGCAATCTGGGTGAAATTATTTGTCCTAAAATGTCCGCCGATTGCGCTAATACAAGTAGAGGAAGTCGAAACCGGCCAGCATTGAACGTGCAGAGGTTCCAGAAAGCAACGGTCACGTTAGTTTTAGGATCGGAAAGGCTTCCTTAACCCTCAGCTTTTCCCACCAGGATTAAAGAGATGGGGGTTCCCCCCAGCTTGTGCATCAGGACGAAGTCATGTTCGCCCTGTTGTTCAAGTGTATCGGGCTTAAAGTTTTTCAAATCTTCTTTCCAGAAGCTAAATACGCAGGGATGAGGAGTGCCCGAAGCCTTGCGGCTCCAATCGACGATTGTTTCAAAATTTGGCGTAGCAGCGGCATCTTTATCCATTTTCACCGGTGTGAGCAGCATAAAATCGCGCTGCGGAGCGGCTCCTTGGTGGTCGCCATTTTCAGGAAAATAGCTATAGCGCATGGTGTATGTGCCTGGTTTCACCTGTTGTCCACGGCGGTCGGCGTGAATGGTGTCGAACTTCACCACCGCGAGCAGTGTCCCGTGCGGAACCATCCCCATGGAAATGTTGGGTTCGCTGGATTTCACAGGGGCGGGCAGCGCGGCGCGGAACCAGATCTCGCCTACTTCTTTGCCCGCTTTCAACAATTTTGTGCCAGTTTTTTCGAGCATGGCGTCGAACCCTGGTGCCAAATCGGCAGGCTGGGCGCCTCCTGGAGCAATGGAATATTGCCCAAAGACAGTGGTCGTTACCAAAAGTAGACTTAGAATCATTTTTTTCATGGTTTTATATTCAATCCTGCCAATTGAAGGCTATGGGGGTAGCACTTGTTACTTCTGATGCTGGGGATGCCGTTCCCGTCGCATCTTTCCGTTACAATCAGGGTAACTACAAGACTAGACGCAATGCAGACCATTTTGGTTATCGACGATGATGATAGTCTCCGCGACACTATCCAAGTAATGCTGGAGCAGGAAGATTACCGTGTGGTGGCCGCCGCCAACGGTCGTGAAGGGTATGAACGCGCGCTGACGCTGAAGCCGGATCTTGTGCTGGTGGATCTACGCCTACCTTTAATGAGCGGCACAGAAATCTGCAAACGGCTGCGCGAAGATCGCATCCGGATCCCCATCATCGTACTCAGCGCGCTGGGCGATGAAGTGGATAAGGTGCTGCTGCTGGAAATCGGCGCTGATGATTATGTGGTGAAACCGTTCGGTCGGCGGGAATTGCTGGCTCGTATCCGCGCGGTGTTGCGACGATCAGGATCGGACGCCATTAAGGTGATGCAGTTTGGCGATACCGAAGTGGACTTGGAACGGCGAGTGGTGAAGCGCAAGGCTGAAGAAGTGAAGGTGACTCCGGCTGAATATAATTTGCTGGCGTTTTTCCTGCAGAATCCCGATCGACCGTTGACTCGGGATGTGATTTTGAATTCTGTTTGGGGGTACGATTCGTTTCCGAATACGCGGACAGTGGATGCCCATGTGGTGAAGCTGCGGCAGAAGTTTGAAGCCGATACGAATGTGCCTCGGCATTTTCTGACTGTACATGGTGTGGGGTATCGGTTCCTGCCATGAGCATGCTAAGAGCACTTGTTGCGACAGTGCAACGCCACTTAGTTTTCCCGCAATCGTGGTCTTTTGACCACAGGCTATCCCAACAAGGGTTGGAGTGTCTTCAGGGATGCGGGCAAACTAAGTGGCATTGCCCAATAGCCTGCGAGCGTAACGATTTACGGTGGTTCCTGCCATGACCCGCACTGCACTCATCGTCGAAGATACGCCCATGGCCATCACTCCGCTGGAAGTGGCGCTGGCGGGCATTGCTAATCTTGAAACCATGGTGGTCGCCGATGGTCGAAAAGCAATAGACTATCTAGAGGGTGATTTTGGCGCTAATGTTTGCGCTGTGTTAACCGATCTGAACATGCCTATCCTTGACGGCTTTGAGCTGATTGCACATCTACGGTCCTTGAAAAAGTTTTCCAGCCTTCCGGTGCTTGTCCTCAGCGGCTGTACGGAAAATGGTGCCGCTAAGCGCAGCCTTGATTTAGGAGCCAACGCGTTTTTCGCCAAGCCTTATTCCCCGGTGGAAGTTCGCCGCAAGTTAGAGGAACTACTTCGTGCGTAGCTTGGCCGTGGCTCTTGTTGCAGCAGCGCTTTGCGCATGGGGACAGGATTCTACTGACTTAAAAAAGATCCTGGAAAGATTGGACAACCTGGAACGGGAAAATAAAGTTCTGCGCGATGAGGTCCGCGGACTGCGCATCAAGCTGGAAGGTCCCACCCCATTGCCAGTCGAAGAAGCCAAGCCTTCTGTGGAAGAGCGGCTGGATGTTACCGAGCGTCGGGTAGAAGAACAGGCCCAAACCAAAGTGGAAGCGACGCAGAAGTTCCCCTTGCGCCTTACTGGCATGGCTTTGTTCAACACCTACGCCATCATGCGACACAATGGTGGTGCCGATTACAACACTACCGCCAGTCTGGCACCTTCACGAATGAATGCCGCCGTATCGCTGAAGCAATCCATCATCGGTATTAAGTACGATGGTCCACTCACAGTTTTGGGGGCCAAGGTAAGCGGCAATATATTTATGGATTTCTGGGATGGCAACATTGAAGGCACCACTCTAGCACCGCGCATTCGCACCGGGGCGATTGACTTTGCCTGGTCATCCAGCAGCGTTCGCTTTGGGTATGAGAAACCTATTTTTTCGCCACGTGATCCTAATTCTCTGGCTAACGTTGGCGTCTCACCTCTGACCAGTGCTGGTAATTTGTGGCGCTGGCAACCGCAAGTTCGCTTTGAACAACGATTTCAATTGAGCCCGGCCACCACTTTCAAAGCGCAAGTGGGAATCATGCAGACTTCTGACGATTTAGGATCTGCTTTTGGCGCATTGGTGGATCGCCGACGCCCTGCTCCGCAAGGCCGATTTGAGTTGGCATATAGGAACGGTGACCGTCGCATTGAAATCGCATCAGGTTTTTCCACTAGCCAGACGCACCTGCGCACTACTGGCCAAAGCATTCCATCGCGCCTGGTTTCCATTGATTGGCTGGTGCGTCCTTTTCGCCAATTGGAGTTGACTGGCATCTTCTGGAGTGGTGAAAATATTCAGCACATGGGTGCCTTGCGCAACGGATTACGAGTGCTGCCCAGCGGTATTGCCATCCCCGTGCACAGCCAGGGCGGTTGGGCGCAGTGGAGCATTGCCGCGACCAATCGTTTGACATTTAATCTGATGGCTGGAATCCACGATGATCGCAATTCCGATTTGGCTAATGGACAGAATGCACGCAACCGGCAGGCAACAGCAAATGTGATGTTCCGCATTGCTCCGAATGTTGTTTTAAGCTTTGAAGCAGAGCATCTACGTTCGCTGTATTTGAACCAGGGAACACGAATCAACCAACGCTATGACTTGGCTATCGCGTACATGTTTTAGTCTCGCGCTGGCCACTGCGGCCCATGCCGGAATTGTTTCCGGCGAGTTTGAACTCATTGGTTCCAACGAAGCTACCGTAATGCGCCAAAAGGATTATTCGGGAGTGGTGGTTTGGCTGGAACCAGTAGGTGGTCCAGCACCTTTGGCGCAACGGCGCTCCTACACCATCAACCAGAAAAACAAACGCTTCACGCCCCATGTGCTTGTAGTACCGATTGGTAGTGAATTGAACCTGCCCAATGGCGACCCCATTTTTCACAACGCATTTTCTACATTTAGCGGCCAACCGTTTGACACCGGGTTGTATCCTCCGGGAAGTACACAAAAGGTAGTGCTGAGGCGCAGTGGAGTGGTGCGAATTTTCTGCAACATCCATTCCAATATGAGCGCCGTGGTTGTAGTAACGCCCACGCCTTGGTTCGCCCTTACCGGCAAGGATGGACGCTTCACTATTAACGACGCCCCGGCTGGTGAATATCAGTTGCGCGTGTGGCACGAACGGTCCACCGATGCTTCCTTGAAATTGCTGGAACGGCGCGTCCGCATTGGTGATTCAGCCACGGCGTTGGGTCGATTCTCTTTATCCGAAGCGGGCCATGTGGGATCGCCGCACAAGAATAAATTTGGCAAAGATTACCCGGTGGATGAAAAAGTCTACCCAGGCGGAGTAAATTAACGTGCCACGGTTCGGCATTCTAACTCGCCTGTGGCTATCCACCGCCATCCTGCTGACAATGATGTTCGGCACGGCGGCGTGGGTGGTGCAACGCCATGCCGCAGAGACTGCTTTATTAAGTCATAACGACGAAGTTGCAGCTAGCTTTCAGGCCTATGAATCTGTCTGGCGGGCAAGGCAGGAAATGCTGGGTGCCACGTCGCAAATTATAAGTTCTTTACCAAACGTGCGGGCGGCTTTTGGCACTCACGATGTGGCTACCATTCGCGATAGTGCCACCGAAGTTTGGGAAACCGTGAAGCAGCGGGCAGAAGAAGGATCGTTCTTCATTGTTACGGATCCCAACGGCACCATCATCGCGGCATTAGCTTCCGATTCACCTTCTGTGCTGCCAGCTTCGTGGCCGGTTGTGGCCAGGGTGCAAGACGTATTTCCGCAACAGGTTTCAGGATTTCGCGTTCAGGAAAACAAGCTTTTCCAGTTAGTGTTGACCCCAGTGTATGTCGATTCCTCTCGTGGGAAATTGCTGATCAACGTGTTGGTGGCTGGATATCCGGTGACCGGCAAAGTGGCTGCCCGTCTGAAAGATTCCACCGGTGGTAGCGATTTTGTCTTCAAGGACAGCACGCAGATTTTTGCATCCACTTTAACGGTGGGACAAAAGCCGGAGATGGCACCATTCGTCAAAAACCTGGTCGATCTTGAAGGCAAGCCCGTGGGTCAGCTATCCATTACCCGTTCTTCCGACGCAGCGGCACAGCGCATTCAGGATTTACGGCAGAACCTGTTTTTAATGTGGTTTGCGGCGCTACTGATAGGCTTAACCATTTCCTATTTTCTATCTCGTCGTATGCTGCGCCCCATTCAACAACTGGATCGTGCAGCGGCGGAAATCGCACGATCCAACTATTCCATTCGTGTCCCTGCCGATGCTGGTGGCGATGAGTTGGGAAGGTTGGGGGCAACCTTTAATTCCATGTCGGAATCGTTGCAGGGCACACGCCAGGAGTTGATTCGTCAGGAACGGATTTCCACCATCGGACGGCTGGCCAGTTCCATCGTGCATGATTTACGCAATCCGTTGGCAGCTATTTACGGCGGTGCGGAGATGATGGTAGATGCGGAACTTTCAGCGCCACAAATGAAGCGGCTGGCAGGCAACATCTATCAGGCATCGCGACGCATTTCCAATATGTTGGAAGATCTGTTACGAGTGAGTCGGGGTAAGCAGGCGGAGCGCGAAACAACAGAATTAACGGAAATTTTGGGATACGTGATTGCTGCGCATGCCGATAGTTCCCGATCTCAAAATGTTGTCATCACATTGAAAGCTGAGCCGCCCTTGGACGCCACCATGGAATGCGCTCGCGTGGAACGTGTGTTCCACAATCTGATTGAAAACGCCCTTGAGATGATGCCGAATGGCGGGGCCATTATCGTAACGGCCATTGCCGATAAGGGTTCGGTGGAAGTAACTGTGGAAGATACAGGCCCGGGGATTTCCCCACAAATTCGAGATCAACTATTCCAACCCTTTGTGAGTTTTGGGAAGAAGAACGGGTTAGGTTTGGGCTTAGCCCTTTCCCGACAAACCATCTTGGAACATAGCGGAGATATGTGGGCCACGCGTGCGACCAGTGGCGGGGCCCGGTTCCATATTCGGCTACCGTTGGCTCAAACTTCAGTCACTGAGCCAACTGCCGTTTCATCCATTAAGTGACCGGAAGCTTGGCCGTGTGACGAGCCACCATCTTCCAGCCGTTGCCAGCTTTTACCCAAACCATCACATAATCAAGCGCGGTGGTAGTGGCCTTGCCGTCGGTCATACCGTGCGCTACCAATTCCCCGTGAACCACTGCAGAAGTACCGTACATTTGAACGGTAGAGTGCGGCTTCATTTCAAAGTGCGGTTTGCTCTTCACGAGTGCGGCGACGCATTGAGCCTTGGTTTCAATCTTCGCATTAGAGTGTGCGTAGATCAGACCATCCCCCAACAAGCTGTTGAGCGTGGCCTCGTCTCCCGCATGGGCGGCATCGACAAACTTGGTTACGGCTGCGCGAACAGCCTTTTCATCTGTACCTTTGGCTGCAAAGGCGAAGGCGGAAATCATTAGAAGCAAGAATGCTGTTTTCATGGCCTCCAAGTGTATCAAGTATGGACGCACAATATCTTTGGGTGATGAAATTTCCAAATGAGCGAAAGTTTTTTGACCCGAAAAATCTTCCGTTTACGCTTATATAAGTAGCGGCACTCGGCGAAGGCGGATACACCCCCCGTCAATCGTTCCTTACGGTTGAACAAGAATTCGCTTTTACCGGGAGCTTGCCAATGCAACGGGGACGTTACCTTTTCTTGCGGGCGGCCTCATCGTACACTTTCAAGACCTGCGCTGCCGTCGCGTCCCAACTAAACGCCTTCGCCCGTTCATATCCTCTATGCACTAATTCGCGACGGAACTCGGGTTCTAGAATCACGTCGCGGATGCCTCTGGCAATGTCGAACACATTTTCTGGATTCACAGTCATCGCTGCATCGCCCAGCACTTCCGGAAGTGAGCTTACACCACTGGCGATCACGGGTGTGCCGCATGCCATGGCTTCCAACGGGGGCAGGCCAAACCCTTCATAGAGCGATGGAAATACAAACGCTTCAGCATTGGAATAGAAGGCCCGCAGTTCATCCAGCGGCAGGAATCCCATGAAGCGCACCACCTTATCCACGCGGGTTTGCATTACAGCGCGGCGCACGGCCGGATATTTAGTTAGCTCATCGCCAATCACAATCAGCCGCAGATTCTTATAGACGCGATGCGTCTCCAGGTCACCACGCAAGACAGCGAATGCCTCCACCAGACGAGCCACATTCTTTTGTGGACGAATGGATCCAGCATATAAAAGATACGGGTAATCCACTTGGTAACGTTCCATCACCGTACGTGTTTTGTCGGCATCCAGCGAAGTGTTATGAAAGCTGGGGTCTATGGCGTTGTAGATTCGCCGTACTTGATTCGCGGGAATACTCAGCAGATTACAAACGTCGCGGCGGGTGGCGCCGGAAACAGCAATCACCCGATCTGCACGAATCAGCCCACGCCTGAAAAAGAAGGAGCGGATGCTTTCGCTTAAAGTGTCACTGTCGCCAAATAACAAACTGGAAAGATCGTGAATCGTCACCACATAAGGCTTGGGCATGAACGTGGGAATACGATTCAACGGGATATGAACCAGGTCCGCTTTCAGGCCTCTTAGAAACAAAGGGAATGCAATATGTTCCAGCTTTTGCGTGTCCACTTTTTCATAAAATACGATCGAAAAAGTGGAAGGTAGTTTTAGACTTTCCAACTCATCGTGATCGGCATGTTGCGCAATCAGGGTGAATCGGAACCCTTCTGAGGACTTGCCCAATGCCGTCACCAGATTCCGGATGTACGTGCCGTATCCGAAATCTTTCCAATGGCGAACGTCAATGGCGACGTGTAAAGGCAAAATCACACACTCGCAGTAGCTAGCTTCCAAGCGTAAAGTGGAAACGCTTCGGTGAGCCGCTTGATTTTTCCGCGCACGCTTTCAATGGCCGGGCCGGAACCATCCAGACCCTTGGCCGCCACTGCATCCAGCGTTTCAGCGATCAGTTCACCAACAATCCGCATTTCCTTTTCGCCGAACCCACGCGTGGTAACAGCCGGACTCCCCAGTCTTACTCCGCTAGGATTCATGGGAGGATTTACGTCGAACGGAATGCCGTTCTTATTCACCGTGATGTAAGCTTCATCCAACGATTTTTCCGCTTCTTTGCCGCGCACACCTTTTGCAAATACGTCGATCAGCGCCAGGTGCGTATCGGTGCCGCCAGAAACCACTCGGTATCCGGAACTGGCCAATGTGCCCGCCATAGCTTGGGCATTGGCGATAACCGCTTTTTGATACGTGACGAATTCCGGTTTCAATGCTTCCAGAAAACACGTGGCCTTGGCCGCCACTACGTGCATCAGCGGGCCGCCTTGGGTGCCTGGGAACACACTTTTATCAATCGCCGCGCCGTATTTCTCTTTGGCCAGAATAACGCCAGACCGCGGACCGCGCAGCGTCTTGTGCGTAGTAGATGTCACAATGTCGGCATATTCGCAAGGGTTCGGATACAACCCAGCGGCCACCAGACCAGAGAAATGCGCCATATCCACTAAGAAAATTGCGCCAACACTATCAGCCACTGCCCGAAATTTTGCAAAGTCAATGATGCGCGGATAAGCACTGGCTCCGGCGATAATCATTTTTGGCTTATGCTCTTCAGCCAGCCGCGCCATTTCCTCGTAATCAATCCGCTCATCTTCTTTGCGCACACCGTAGGGGACAATTTTATAGGTCTTGCCGGAAAAGTTGAGGCTGTGACCGTGAGTCAGGTGGCCGCCATGGGCCAGGTTCATGCCCATCACTGTATCGCCAGGGTTGATCACGGCTGCGTAAGCCGCCTGGTTGGCTTGTGAACCAGAATGCGGTTGGACGTTGGCATACTCAGCTTTGAACAACTTTTTCGCCCGATCCCGAGCCAGATTTTCTACGACGTCCGCAAATTCGCAGCCACCGTAATAACGTTTGCCAGGATAGCCTTCAGCGTATTTATTAGTAAACACGCTGCCGCTGGCTTCCAGAATTGCTTCCGACGTGAAATTTTCACTGGCAATCAATTCCAGGCGCGAATTCTGGCGCTCTAATTCTTCGCGGATGGCATGATAAATGCCCGGGTCCACTTCGGCTAGGGGCCGTCCCATGGGGTTCACACTCATTGTTTTATGCGTCACTCCCTAATTGATGTAGGTCTTCACTCGCTTCTATAGCGTTAATCTTATGGATGCGTCGTTCATGGCGTCCGGCGTCAAAACCGGTGGTTAGAAATTTATCAACCATCGCTTCGGCCAAGGGCTCCGATGTGAAACGCGCTCCCAAGGTAAGAATATTGGCGTCATTGTGACGACGCACCACATCCACTTCCTCAACTGACACTCCCAATGCTGCACGAATTCCATGTATTTTGTTCGCAGCAATGGACATTCCCACGCCACTGGAACAAACTAGAATCCCTTTTTCCACTTTTCCGTCCGCTACCATATGTGCCACTGCCGCTGCCAGATCCGGGTAATCTACAGACTCTGTTGTGTTCGTACCAAGGTCTTCCACTTGGTGTCCTTGGTGACGCAGCCGTTCAGCAAGAGTTTGTTTAAGAGCGAAGCCGGCATGATCCGCTCCAATGGCAATTTTCATTTGGGAAACCTCTATTTTAGCATGCTAAAATCATGGGACGTGCTTACGATTCTACCTTTAAGTTTGGCCCTGCACCCGCTGCCTATTTTGCCGCGATTGTAGAATCGTGGCTTGTGCCGTTGTCAGCCTGCTCTTAACGTCCCATTCCCAATTCTTATTTCCGCGAGGCCTTTGTATGCTTTGGAGTAAATTATTCATTCCCACGTTGCGTGAGAATCCGGCAGAAGCTGAAGTTGCCAGCCACCGCTTGCTGTTGCGCGCCGGTTATATCCGCCAACTCTCTGCCGGTATCTATAACTACCTGTTTCTGGCCCAACGTTCGATTTTGAAAATCACCAATATCGTTCGCCAGGAAATGGATGCCATTGGTGCCCAGGAGTTCTATCTTCCTGCGTTGAATCCATCGGAAGTATGGAAAGAATCCGGGCGCTGGGACGTGATGGGCGATAACATGTTTCGCCTGAAAGATCGCTTTGGCCGCGATCTGTGTCTGGGCATGACTCACGAAGAAGTGATGACCTCCATCGCCCGCGGTGAGGTGCGCAGTTACAAACAACTGCCTCAGATTTGGTATCAGATTCAAGTAAAATTTCGCGATGAACCACGCCCGAAAAGTGGCTTGCTGCGCACCCGTCAGTTCACCATGAAAGACAGCTACTCGTTCGACATGGATGCTGCGGGGCTGGACGTATCTTACGAAAAACATCGTCAAGCGTACTGTTGCATCTTCGACCGCTGCGGCTTGCGCTACATGACTGTCGAAGCCGATTCGGGTGCCATGGGCGGCAGTCAATCACATGAGTTTATGGTGGAAAGTGAAGCGGGTGAAGATTACGTAGTGCATTGCCCCGCCACCGGATATGCTGCCAATTTGGAAAAGGCCGTGTCCCGTGCGGTTGCTCCGGCCATGGCCGATCCGGAAGGCGACCTGACCCCGGAAGAATTCCATACACCGGGATTCAAAACCATTGACGAAGTATCCGCTTTTACTAAGTTGCCTGCCTCATCGCAAATGAAGAGCCTGGTAATGGTGGGCGATGGCAAACCGGTTTTGGCGCTGCTTCGTGGTGATCACCAATTGAGTGAAACAAAGCTGGCCGGTGTTATGGGGGCAGCGGAAGTGCGCGCGGCACTGCCTGCAGAAATTCAGGATTGGTTCGGTGCGGCACCAGGTTCACTTGGTCCCATCGGCATTCCCATAAAGATGCGCATAGTTCTGGACAAAGCGTTGGAAGGCAGGCGCAACATGATTTGCGGCGCGAATAAAGACGATTTCCATTTACGCAACGTGACCCCTGGCAAAGATTTCAAAGCAGACTATCACGAGCTACGGCAAGTGGCCGCAGGCGATACCAGCGTGGATACAGGCGACCCGCTGCAGATCGTAAAAACGGTGGAGATCGGCCACATCTTCAAGCTCGGTTACAAGTATTCAAAGGCCATGGGCTTGAGTGTTTTGGATGAAAGTGGCAAGGAAAATACCGTGATCATGGGCAGTTACGGCATCGGCGTAGAGCGAATTTTATGCGCTGCTGTGGAACTGTTTCACGATGGTAATGGCATGAGCCTGCCAGCATCCATCGCCCCATTCACAGTGGTGGTGACTCCAGTGAATGTAAAGGACGCCGCATTAGCAGAAGCCGCACAAAAGCTGTACACCGAATGCAAGGCAGCCGGTATGGATGCCGTGCTGGACGACCGCGATGAACGCCCTGGTGTGAAGTTCAAGGATGCAGAGCTGGTAGGCATTCCCTGGCGCATCACAGTAGGCAAGAAGCTGGCCCAGGGGATTGTTGAGGTTGTGGAACGTCGCACTGGGAAGCTGACTGAGGTGCCCGTTGGTGAGGCAGTAGGATTCGTGCTGGCGGCGCTCTAGAAAGAAGTGCTTGTAGTCTTCACCACCTCTAAACTGAGCAGTGGAACATAGTAAGTTAAGTACTGCAGCCCATCGGAAAACTTGCGTCCTGTGGGATCTTCCACTAATACGGTGGCCCGTTTGGTGATGCGGTTGACCACCCCTATCAACCGTTTGCCCTCGCATTCAAACACGACCTTCACCCCTGGCCGTATCCCCGATTCAGCGGCTCGCTCCCTGCGCGTCACCAGGCTGTGCGTATGGGCACGATGCAGAAACAGGCGCGACGCAATTTCCTGGAAGCGAGTTCCAGAACAGTTACTGTTCCCCCAACAGACCTGTTCACATAAGTGCACCAGTTCGTGCTCAAAAATACGTTGCAACGCTTCCAGGCGTGTGGCGCAGGGCCAGCCGCAAACTGTAACATCGCGCTCTTCATCGCCGAATCCGTCGAACAACATGCTGCTGGCAATGGCGATTTCATAACGTACGGCACCAGTCCTTGAACGGAAGCGAGTGGTTGTCCCACCGGAACGCGTCATTCGCGGAGACAATCGAAATCGCAGAGGCGCGCCTTCTAAAGACCGGCGGACCAGTCCTGCCAGAAAACGGCTGTCGTAAGAATCGAAGAGAAATTCCAAATCGCGCGCATGGATGGAACGGAAGTTGAGGTCTTTCATATGACCAGATGTTTTCAGCACGTCGATTCGGATCTGACTGGCACGCAGTTCAATCAACTCCGGTTCCAGTTGCAAGGAGAGGATAGTTTGGGCAAGTTTGTCCTGAGTAAGGCTCATCTGCTACATGACATTATGCACGATTTGGCTGAACCATTTTTATGTGACGTCCCAGAAAGCTTTTCACAGGACATTCAGACTGTTTCCAGCAAAGCCCCGCCCACCTATCGTATACTAAATCCGATCGCTATGAAATCAGCCACGTTTACCCGAACTCTTCTGGCCCTGACTGCCAGCATTCTCACCACCTTTGCTCAACCTGAAACCACGCCAGCCAAACCCCCGCAAGCTCCTCAGGTAACTTCACCGGAAGTGAACCCAGACCGCAGCATCACTTTTCGCATCTTCGCCCCCAATGCCGATGCCGTCAAACTCAGCGGTGGCGATATCCCCGGCAACAATCAGGGAAAGCCCATGGTTAAAGGCGAAAATGGAGTTTGGCAGGTCACCGTAGACCCCGTGGTTCCCGGCGCTTACCGCTACAACTTCAATGTTGGCGGACTCACTGTCATCGATCCTCGCAATCCCGCCACCAGCGAATCCGTCACCAATACCTGGAGTCTGGTGAGCGTCCCTGGGTCCGACTTCATGGATACTCGCGACGTTCCCCACGGTGCCGTGGCCGCAGTCACCTACCATTCCACTGTCTTGAACCGATTCCGTCGCATGACCGTTTACACGCCACCTGGGTATGAAATGAGCACTGCGAAATTGCCCGTGTTCTACTTGCTGCACGGGTCTGGCGATTCCGATGCTTCGTGGGCTTCCGTCGGTCGAGCCGGGTTTATCATGGATAACCTCATCGCCAGTAAAAAGGCCAAGCCCATGATCGTCGTCATGCCCGCCGGACACACCAGTGCCATTCGCGCTCCAGGCCCCGATGCCTTCCTTCAGGAATTTACTGACGACGTTATGCCTTACGTAGAAAAGCATTACCGCGCGCTTACAGACCGTCCGCATCGCGCCATTGCCGGACTTTCCATGGGTGGTGGCCAGACTTTGAACATTGCTATTCCCCACTTGAATCAGTTCGCCTACATTGGGGTTTATAGCTCAGGATTGTTGAACGTGTTTGGATCTCCACGGCCCGGTGCGCCAACTCCGCCACCGGTTGCCAGTGGTCCAGGTTGGGAAGAACAGCACGCCGCTGAACTGGATAACGCAGCGTCTAAGAAAGGTCTGAAGTTGCTCTGGTTCGCCACCGGTAAAGAGGATCGCCTGCTTGAAGCCACCCAGAAAACTGTCGCGCTAATGCAGAAACATGGCTTTGATCCAGTGATGTTAGAAACCGGCGGTGGGCATACCTGGTTGAACTGGCGTGACTACTTGAACGAATTTGTACCCAAACTGTTCTAATCCATCGCCAGTTTCACGATTGAATCTGAATTCAGTCTAAGCTAGATAAGTGGCTCAGTCGCAAATCTTATCCAGTGCCAGAAATCCTCTGTTGAAAGACATCCGTCGCGCCATTAGCCGTGGTTCGCTTACCGAATCTGGTTGTGCGGTGGCGGAAACTTTTCACCTTCTCGAAGAAGCGCTGCGCAGTGAAATCAGCATTGATTCCGTGATTGCCGCCGAAAGTGTCCGCACCTTAGTAGAACGCCACGTTGGCGGCCTGCCCAACTTGCGCGTCACCATTGTTCCCGATGCGCTATTTGCCGAACTCTCCGCCACCGAATCCAGTCAAGGTGTGATGGCGCTGGTGCGCATGCCCACCTGGACCTTGGATCAGCTCTTCCGCGGACAGTCCTTACTAGTGATCTTTGATGGCTTGCAGGACCCCGGTAACGCCGGTGCCATTGTGCGCACCGCAGAAGCATTTGGCGCAACTGGTGTACTGTTTCTGAAAGGCACGGTCAGCCCCTTTAACCCCAAAACATTACGAGCATCTGCTGGCTCTTTATTCCGCATGCCGTTTCTATCGGGCATGGATACAGACCTTGTCGTGGCCGCCATGAAGCAGCGCAAGATCGACATTTACGCCGCCATGCCCCGCGCAGTGAAGCCTTTAACCCAAGTGGACCTCACGCGTCGCACAGCCATCATTATTGGCGGCGAAGGGCGTGGGGTCAGTCGGCAATTGGAACATGCGTCCACAGATTTAGCTATTCCCACCGTCGGCGTGGAAAGTTTGAACGCCGCCATGGCCGCAGGCATCCTGTTGTACGAAGCTCGCCGCCAGCGCAGTTTGGAAAACAAAAGTGAACCTGTTTGAAGCCATCCCCGATGAAGAACTCCCTGGGCGACCCTTAGCCGAACGGATGCGTCCCAAAACTTTGGAGGAGTACGCCGGCCAGCAACACATTCTTGGTCCAGGCAAGCCTCTGCGCCTTGCCATGGAACGCGATCAACTGGGTTCCATTATTCTTTGGGGACCTCCCGGCGTCGGCAAAACATCCTTAGCCAGTTTGATTGCCCGCATGACCAGCAGCGAGTTCCTACCCTTCAGCGCCGTCATGAGCGGCATTAAAGAGATTAAGGAAGTAATGGCCACCGCTGAAAAAATGCGTCGTATGGGCAAACGCACACTGGTCTTCATCGATGAAATTCATCGCTTCAACAAAGCGCAGCAGGACGCCTTTCTGCCCTATGTGGAAAAGGGCGATATTATCCTCATCGGGGCCACGACTGAAAATCCATCCTTCGAGGTGAACTCGGCACTGCTCAGCCGTGCCCGAGTTTATTCGCTGCAACCTCTTAGCAGTGAAGATATTGTGACGCTGCTCAACCGCGCACTCCTGGAACTTGGTAAAAAAGCCGCTCCCGATCTTCTGGAGCAGATGGCCGTACTTGCCAATGGCGATGCCCGTGCCGCCTACAACATACTGGAACTGGCCGCAGCCGGGCCTGACGAACAGATTTCCCAACAAGCAGTGGAAGACACCATGCAGCGAAAAACGCTGTTATACGATAAGTCCGGGGAGCAACACTTTAACCTGGTATCGGCCCTGCACAAATCCGTTCGCTCGTCCGACCCCGATGCTGCCCTTTATTGGCTGGGCCGCATGATGGAAGCTGGCGAAGATCGTATGTACATTGCCCGCCGCCTGGTACGCATGGCGGTTGAGGAAATCGGCATGGCTGATCCGCGGGCTATGGAACAAGCTATTGCGGGCATGCAGACGGCGCATTTTCTGGGCATTCCGGAAGGCGATCAGGCGCTGGCACAGGTGGCAGTCTACTTGGCCATCGCGCCGAAATCCGACGCCTGCTATCGGGCATTGAATCAGGTTCGGGCCGACATTCAATTGAAGCCCGCTGAACCGGTTCCCATGCACTTGCGCAACGCATCCACAAAGCACATGAAGGCCTGGGGCTATGGCCAAGGCTACCAGCACGCCCATAACTTTGAAAATGCCGTGACCGCCATGGAGTGCTTACCGCCATCGCTGGTTGGAACCCGCTACTACGTGCCGACTAACCGTGGTGTGGAAAAACGAGTTGCCGAGCGCCTGGAAGAATTACGACGTAGTAAAGATTCCGCAACCTGAATCGGCTAGCTTGGCGGTGGTGGGTTAACCCACCTGCAACACCAAGAAAACACAATCACTTACTCAATCATGCAGTTTCAGTTTCATGGAACCGAGGCCATGCGAGTACTAACTCCAAGTGGGACTCTTATCGATCCCAATTGAACCGCCCCTCCTATTGAGAGAATAGGGCTTAGACCTCATTCTACTGAAACAGAAGCAAGTGCGATTCCAGCCCAAGTCAACAAGTAGAAGGAATGATCAACATGATAAACGAAGATAGAAGCAAATCAGACCGGCGTGGAGCCGATCGTTTCCCCATCGAGCGCGAAGTGCGCTACAAGGTTCTGAACAAAAAGAATCTGGACGAAATTGGTGCGGGACTTACCATGAACATGTCCTCCTCAGGCATTCTTTTCACGTCGGAGCATCTGTTGCTTCCAGGTAAGCGTTTAGAAGTAGCAATTAACTGGCCCGCCCAGCTCAACAACAAGACCCCCCTGAAACTAGTCGCCCGAGGCCGCATCATTCGCTATGAAGAAGGCCGAGCCGCCATGGAAATCCAACAATACGAATTCCGCACAGCAGCAACCCAACCAGCCATTGTGAACTAATTTGAGGTGAGACAGGCATCCCTGCCTGTCTGCTCCAAAGGGGGAACATACTGGCTTGGCCCAAGCAACCGAATCCCCCAACCGCACAATTGCAAGCCAAGTGGGGACATGCTGGTCTGGCCCAAGCAACCGAACTCTCCCCTCAATGCACAATTGCTCTCAGCGAGTCGGTAGACCAGCGTGTCCCCTCTTGGCTTCATTCACGTAACCTCCAGTCGCGACTTTGCCCTTGCGGCGAGTCCAAACGTATTTTGCGATACTATCTATCAGAGGTGTGACTTCTTGGGTCTGAAAGTTGCAATGTTCGGCTTTGCATTGGCTAAAGTGTGTTGGGGGCAAGGGTATGAAATCCAGGTGTATGGATCAGAAACCGTGGAACCGAAGAAAACTATGGTGGAGTTGCATACCAACTTTACCTTTCAAGGTTCCAAGGAAAGCACCAACGGCGTTTACCCCACCCACCACATGCTCAATGAAACTCTGGAAATAACGCATGGGCTGAATGACTGGAGCGAAATTGGCTTCTACTATTTTTCAAGTTATCTTCCTTCTGCCGGTTATAAACCGGTAGGCGTTCACATCCGCCCGCGCTTTCGGATTCCTGAAGCCTGGAAATGGCATGTCGGGGTCAGCCTGTCCCAGGAAATCGGCTACATCTCTAAAAAGTTCACCGAAGACCCATGGGACTACGAACTTCGTCCCATCATCGACAAAAAAGTTGGCCGCTATTACGCATCGTTCAACCCGACGCTGGTTCGATCCATAAAAGGGTTGAACACTAACAAGGGTTTCGAGTTTTCACCCAATTTTAAGGTATCTGGCGAGCTTACTAAGAAGGTGGCGTTGGGGCTGGAATATTACGGCAACTACGGACCCATCACCGGATTCGACCGTCTGCGAGACCAGCAACAGCAGTTCATCCCCACTTTGGAGATCGATTTCGGCCCAAATTGGGAATTCAATGCCGGTGTGGGATGGGGCGTGACCCAGGCCACCGATCACTTGATAGTGAAGTTTATCATTGGCTATCGATTCGGGTTCTGAAACAAAAGTACGAAAGATACACCCACATACGAGTGGGTTCCAAATAATAAAGATATTTTAATGTTTAGAGGCTGAACCACTTCTTCTCCGTATTTCCCGTCTATGGGATTTCATAGCGATGAGCAACAACCCATTGCTTGCAAGTCCTAAGCCCTCGCTATTTCGGGTTATATTATCCTGAAATTTGTAGACCCTCGTCTTTACTAGTGCCACAGTACTATACCTTGCGATAACCGTTTCTTTCCTTTGACATCGGCTGTGTTACTCTATGGTTAATTTCCTGTAGAAGCTCCATTTTCTGGTACTGAATGTGGATCTGGGTGTTTCGACGGGAAAGCCCTTTGGCCGCAAGGTTGCATAGGGTTAAAGAAGTGGAGCCTTACAGCCGTTAAGAACGGACTGGGCAATTTTCAAGAAAACTGTTCAGAACATGGATAGAAAATTTTGAAGTCGCGGATAAAGCTTATCAGGCTGGGTCCGTTGGGAGAGGGAAAGGTATGATGCTATTTAGGAATGCAGTAAAGCGCGTTAGCGCTCTTTCGCTTGCCCTGCTTTTGAGCACGGCAAGTCTTATTTACGGTCAGGAAAACAAGGGTAAGGTTCTCGGAACGATTACAGACGCCAGCGGCGGTGTTGTTGCCGGTGTCAAGTTAAGCGCTGTGAGCGACGTCCAACCAACACCAATCACGGTGATGACCGATTCCAACGGTCGCTTTATTTTCGGTGCACTTTCACCCGGAATGTACACGGTTACAATTACCAAGGAAGGTTTTCAGACCACCAAGCTGGTTAACGTTGACGTTCGTCTGGGCTCGCAAGTCGATTTAAATGCCAAGTTGGTTGTCGGGATGGTTGCTCAAACTGTGGAAGTGACGGAATCGGCGCAATCGCTGGACGTGACTTCGGCTCGTACTGCCGTCAATATTACAAGGACAGAACTGGAAAAGCTTCCCACAGGGCGTTCTTTTAATACCCTTTTGGGTATTGCCCCTGGCGTTCGTCAGGAAACAAAGAATGGTACCGCTGGAGTCGGTGGTTATCAGGTTGACGGAGCAAGTGGTTCGGAAAATTCATTCGTCATCGATGGCGTGGATGTGACCGATGTACGGTCCGGTGCCCTCCGTCAACAGAATGCAATTCCGCCAGAGTTCATACAAGAGATTGAAGTGAAAAGCAGTGGCTTCGAAGCGCAATATGGCGGAGCAACAGGTGGAGTGATTAACGTGGTCACTCGTCCTGGTGCTAACGATTTCCACGGCCAATTCATGTTGCAATTTCAGAATAACCAGATGGTCCCCAGGCCACGTGGTTATTATAAACGCTCGCCTTTAAGCGCGAACGTTGCAGACTTTTTCTCTCCGAATAAAGATACCTTCCGCACATTTTGGCCAGGTGGAATTATCAATGGCAAATTGATCAAGGACAAAGTTTTCTTCACCGCAGGCTACCTGCCCTCTTTCGTCAAGACAGAACGTATCGTTCGCTACGGTGGAACTGTGGGAACAAAGATTTCCAACAAAGAAGATACCAACCATTACTTTTTAAGCCGTGTTGATATCAATCCTTCTGCTAAATTGCAGTTAAACACTTCTTATTTCTGGACCCCACAGCGTCAGAAGGGTGTCCTTTTGAATGTGGATCCTCGAATTGCGGCTCCATCGAACGACCTCACAGTGCAAGGCGGGTGGCAACCTTCAACAGCCTATACGGCATCTGCCAACTATGCAGTCAACAGCACGTTTCTTTTGAGTGCGCGTTACGGCTACAAATACCAAAATGACAAAAACCTGAACTACGGTCTAGCCGGTGCTCCTTACAACATTTACCGCACTGCCTCCACCGCTGCTGGTTTGGCGATCCCGGCTGAGGTCGCAGGAGGAAATGGTTATACTAACGTTTCCAGTACCTTTGGTACTCTGTACGACCAGACCATTCGCCACAACGTCTATTTGGATGCTTCGAAAATTGCGAGCTTCAAAGGTCAACAGCATACCTTCAAGTTCGGCTACCAATTGGCTCGTGTTGGCAACAACGTTAAGGATGATTATGCCAATGGCCAGTTCGACATTTTCTGGGGTGATTCCTTCTCCCGCGGTCCTATCAATAACGCCAAAGGAACCTATGGTTATTACATTTGGCAAGATGGTGTCCGCCATGACAACAAAGTGAATGGTCGCAATCAAGGCTTCTACTTGCAAGACACGTGGCGTGTCAGCAAAAAATTGACACTGAACTTAGGCGCGCGATTTGAAAATGAGTTCCTACCTCCCTATACACCAACCGTCAATGGCAAGAAGATTGCTAATCCTGTGGCTTTTGGCTGGGGTGACAAAATTGCTCCTCGCATTGGTGTTGCATATGACATACTGGGCGACGGTAAGTGGAAGTTGTCCGGAAGCTACGGTTTGTTCTATGACGTAATGAAATACGAATTGGCACGTGGATCTTTCGGCGGCGATTTTTGGGTTAGCCATGTGTACCTGCTAAACAGTCCGAACGTTTTATCACTTGGCAAAGCATCTCCTGGTGCGCTTGGGACTGAAGTTACCAAGTACGACAACCGCAGCATCCCTATCAATGCTCAGGGCGAGTTGGACGGTATTGATCCAAACATTAAACCAATGACCAGCCGACGTTTCAATGTCACGTTGGAACATCAATTGGCTTCACGGCTCAATTTTAGTGTTCGCTACACACGAAACGATGTTCTGAAGGGTATTGAAGACATCGGTGTGTTGGATACGGACGGTAGCGAAGTTTACCTTATCGGCAATCCTGGCTTTGGCGAAACTCGCAATACCAAGAGCGTCTATGGAGCCAAGACCCCGAACGGCAAGGAATTCTTAGTTCCCGAAGCAAAACGTCAATATGATGCAGTTGAATTCCGCGTCTATGGCACCGTTGCCAAGACCAACCTGTTGGCATCCTACACCCTGAGCCGTCTTTACGGTAACTGGTCCGGTCTGGCGAACTCCGATGAATCGGGTCGCTCGCAGCCTGGCGTATCCCGTGCCTTCGATCTGCCGTACTACTATTTCGATGCTTCAGGCAGCCAGAAAAACGTGTATGGCCGTCTGGCTACGGATCGTCCGCACGAAATCAAGTTGTTCTTAAATCGTGATTTCGTAACCAAGATGGGTAGCACGAACTTTGGCCTCAGCCAAAGTGCTTTTAGTGGCTCGCTGGATTCCACTTCCGTGATTTATCTCTCTGCACCAACTTACCCCTTGGGCCGCGGAGATTTAGGAAGAACTCCATTTTTAACACAGACTGACTTCGCCGTCTCTCATACTGTGAAGTTGAGCGAACGGACGAGCGT
Source organism: Acidobacteriota bacterium (assembly GCA_025352795.1). Taxonomy (GTDB): domain Bacteria; phylum Acidobacteriota; class Terriglobia; order Bryobacterales; family Bryobacteraceae; genus JANXSF01. Next base: position 59,098 of record JANXSF010000026.1, on the reverse strand, counting down.
TAAGTTTGAAGCAAACGCGATCAACGTCTTCAATCAGGCAACTCAGATTGCTCGCGTATCGCAAATCAACCGCGCTGGAGCAATTACAGAAGCGGCTCTGCCTTTGAATACATTCTTTGCCGGCTATGACGTCAAGAAGTTTGTATTCCCAGCAAATGGCGGCGCCTCCCCCTACAACCCAATTTATGGGCTTGCCGGTGGAAATTACCGCGCAGGTGGTTCAGGTGCCTTCCAAGCTCCTCGCGACCTCCGCGTCGGTGTCCGGCTACTGTTCTAGTCGCCATTCAATCAACAATCAACCCAAAAGGGGCCGGGTAACCGGTCCCTTTTGTATTTTGCACCAACCCCCTCACCCCCCACCCTCAAACCCCTAACCCGTAGTACTACCCGCCGCCAATGGTCATGGGGTGGTCGTCCTCTTGCATCAACCATCCTCGAACCCTAAACTGATCTCATCCCAACCGTAGGAGTCAGTCCCATGAAATTACGCATTGTCAGTGAATCCCGAACCGAATTAGCCTGCTGGGCAGTTGTGAAGACCTTTGTCCTGGTCGCCGTCCTTTCCTTAGTTATCGACCCAGTCACCCGAAGTTGGTCAAAGAGCACCGAATCCGTGCTAAAAACCACACTTCCAGCACAAATTAAGGCACAAAAAGGATCGACAGTCAGCATCGGGTTTTCGGCTAATGTAGTTAAGGTCTATGTCACTCCTGGAACTAAGGTGGTTGCCGGACAACTGCTCGCCGAACTGGAAAGTCGCGAGATCACCGAAGCAGTTGCAATGGCCAAACTCCGGGTTGCCGTCGCCGAACAGGGGGCCTCCGATAACGCCAGTGGCACGCAGCGCATCGTGGCCAAGGAACAGTTGGATGCGGCCGTTAAAAATGTAGAATCAGCCCATGCCCGATTCAAGAACTACTCGATGGAAGCGGCGGAACTGGGCCTGGCTCAAGCTCGCAAGGATGCACTGCGCATCTCGAAGCTGGTACAACAGCAACTGGCCACCAACCAAGAGCTTGAAAATGCCACCAAACAGGAATCCTTGGAGCAGCGTAATCTATTGGCAACAAAAGAAAACTGGCTGCGCCTAAAGCAAGACGCCGATGCTGCCGATGGCCAATTACGTATGGTCAAACTCCAAACCGAGAATCGACCGGCCAACGATGACAAGTCGGCGGCAAAGTTGAATTATCAGGAAGCGCAAATCGCACTGCGCCAGGCGCTTGATCGTGAAGCCAGTCTCCGTGTGGTCGCCCCGCAAAGCGGAGTTGTGTTGCAAGTGAACGTACAACAAGGCACGATGGCCGCCGCCTGGACGCCGCTATTCCAAGTGGCTGATCTGGAACGGCTAGAAGTGAATGTCCCGGTAAGCAGTCGCATGGCTCAGTCCATCAAGCCCGGTATGGTGGTGAATGTGATCCTCCCATCGGAACCGCCGGTGAAGATCGGGGCTAAAGTGAGTGAAGTTGCCTTTGTAGCCGACCAAAATACGCAATCGCACGTTGTTAAAATCATAGTGCGAAACCCAACTGGGGATACGGCGATGGCGGGCTTGGAAGGTACCGTGGAATTCCCCCATGGAGGAACGGATTGAGCGCTGGTTCGATATTATTGACCTCAGAAGGCACCTACCCACATTACGGTGGCGGAGTGAGTGTCTGGTGCGATCAGTTAGTTCGCTATTTGCCAGAAGTCCCGTTTCATGTCTTGTCGGTAACTCACGCCCCCCGGCTTGAGGCCATGTTCGAATTACCGCCCAACGTCCATTCCCTAAAGCAATTCGCCCTATGGGGCACCGAAGAGCCTGGCGATCAACCGGAAATTTACGCCCAGGTGTATCAACGTAAATTACGAGTCACCGCCGAATCTCTAAAGCACCATTTTCTGCCAGCCTTTCGAGCCATCGTCCAAGGGGCGCTTCTGGGTGACCGCTGTTCTCCCGAACGGCTTGCCCAAGCCCTGCTCACTCTGCGACGTTACTGCGCCGATCATGATTACAAGCAGGCCATGAGTTCCCCGCAAGCCTGGTCTGTCTTTCTGGATGTATGTTCACGAGCCGAGTGTTCGCGCCAGCCCGCCGGTTTTGACTCATTCACGCTGGAAGAAGCCACCAAATGCTTGCGCTGGTTGCTGCGCTACGTCTCCATTGTCACGGCGCAATATCCGCAAACGGACATTGTCCATGCGTCCATTGCCGGTTTGGCCGCCGTTCCTGGAGTCCTTTCCAAGCTGGAGCACGGGTCCAAGTTTCTGATCACTGAACACGGTATCTATTTGCGGGAACTGTACGTCGCCCTTGGTAAAATGAACGAAACTGCCAATTGCCTGCGCTTTCTTTTGAACTGGAATCGGGCCATTGTGCGGATGAACTACTTCTACGCCGACGCTGTCACCAGCCTGGGCGAATTCAACAAAAAGTGGCAGTTGCGTTTCGGTGCGCCACCGGAAAAGATTCTCATTGTCCCCAACGGAGTGGATAGCAGCAGGTTTTATCCCGATCCGCAGCAGTTGCCTCAGCGGCTGACCGTAGTTACCCTGGCCCGCATCTACGGATTGAAAGGGATCGATACGCTGTTGCAGGCTGCGGCCATCGTTCGCAAGCAAGTTCCCGACGTCTGCTTCCGAATTCTGGGTGAAGTGGCCGATGCTGATTATTTCGAACGATGCCAAGCGATTATCCGCCAGAACAAACTGGAACAGGTGGTGGAGTTTGGCATCACCAAAACACCACAAGATGCCTATCGCAAGGCCCACGTTTTCTGCTTGCCGAGCATTTCTGAAGGCCTGCCCTATTCCATTTTGGAAGCCATGTTTTCCGGGTGTCCGGTGGTTGCTTCCGACGTCGGCGTGGTGTCCGATACTCTGGCTGGTACCGGTCTGCTGGTGCGGCCCAACGACCCCGAAGGATTAGCGTCGCAGTTGCTTTTGTTGCTGGATGGTCCCGATGCACCCGAACGACGGGCACGGCTTGCCCGGTTAGGTCTGCAGCGCGCGCAAGCCCACTATCGCGCGGAAAGCACAACGAGGTTGTTCAATGAAATCTATAAGGAACTGATTGTATGTCAGCCAGCTTACCAGCCTGCTTAGAACAGGCTGTGGATAGGAAACCACGGCACGATGCGTACGATCTGGCTATCCACATGGAGTTGGAAGGGGTCACTGATCAGGTGGCGCAAAGTGTTTACGGCTATGCAGGCACGCTGGAAATGGCCCAGGCCTATTTTCAGCAAATCGCCATGCCCCGTCCCAAAGTTGCTGCGCCCGGCATTTCTCAAACACTTTTAGAATATTTCAAAGGGCTGGCCTTTGCCCTTCCCGTGCTGATTTCAGCCGTGGTCATGATTCGATTCTCCCTCTCACTGTGGGGCGGACCCATCTCGATTGAAGATGCCGCAGCAGTGGCCATCGGCACACTCTCAAGCTTTTTGGTTACCGGCGGTCTGGTGCAGGTGATGGCTTGGCGGGTGCTGTTTTTGCTGACCACAGGGGACCCTGGAACCGCAGCATCCACATGCGGACTGTGGTGCCGACGCGGTGTGCTGGCGCTATTCGGTTCCGGCTGCGCAGGATGGCTGGTCAATGGATTCTTCGGCTGGATGCCCGATTCCTTAGCGCTGCTCGCCGTAGGCTTCCACCTTGCTTTGGGCATGCTCTGGTTAGCCAGCGGAGCACTGTATGTATTGGAAGGAATGTTGTGGATTTCTGCGGCCACTGCCGTTGGTTTAGCCGTCGCCGGATCATTGCATTACGGTCTGGGAGCAGGTCTCTACTTATCGCAATTTTGCGGCCTGGGTGCCGCTATTGTTATCTCCGCCTCCGCATCGTACATAATTTTTCGCAAAAAGGCCGGGAACAAATTTCCCAAAGGGGAACGCATACCGCGACCCCGCCTTGTGCATACAGCAGCACCGTACTTTCTGTATGGCTTGCTGTACTATTGCTTTTTATTTGCCGACCGCTGGATCGCTTGGACCGGTAAGACCGCCAGCGAAACATTGCCCATTTTCTTTCGTGGTGATTATGAGGCTGGGCTGGACGTGGCCTTGATTGCCTTTGTGTTTGGTGCCGGATGGGTCCACGCATCCACGCAATCCTTTTTTGCCACCATGCAGCGGGCTTTATCCGAATATCTACTCAACCAAGCCGCCGAATTCAACCGCGCCATGCACCAATTTTACTTGCGCCGATTGCTGCTGTTTCTGCCCATCGCCGTGCTCACTTGCATGCTGGTTTATTGGACCGGCATCCGGCTGGATGTACTCAGCACCATGGTCATGCGGAAAGTGGCTGCAACGGCGTTAGTGGGCTTTCTTTTTCTGGTAATCGGGTTGTGGAATGCCAGCTTGTTCTTTGCACTCTCGTTGCCCTTTCATACCTTGCGAGCCATGGCGCTGGGCTTATTTACTGATCTGGTGGTCAGTTACATCTGCTCCCGCACAGGTCATTATTCCGATTCTGTTTATGGGTTCGCCGTGGGCGCCTGCTGCTTTGCCCTGTGGTCATCCTGGATGTGCAGCAAAGAATTACAAAAAGCGGATCATCTGCAATTCGCTGCTTCGGTTTAAGCTTATGGAAATCCTGAATCTGTTTCGAGTGGGTACAATTTTAGCCCTGGTGTACCTGGTGCTGCCTTTGTACGTCACCCGTTTCGGTGGCAAATACAAGACCGGTTGGTTGAATCTGGTTGGTCCGGTGTTCCTGCGAACGGCACTTTTTGTGCAGATTTCGGTGATTGCGTTAGGACAGTGGCGGCTCTGCTTACCAGGCACTATGGGGGCACTTTACTTTTTCTGGATTCTTGCCAACACCTGGCATTCCTACCATTCCCGTTGGATGTATCAATCCATTGAATGGAAGTATCGGTGGAGCCGAATCCTAAAGCGTCTGGAACCGAAAACTGGTAAGGGTCCCGTTCGAGTTACTTCCATTTCACCGCAATCGGCCATCGCCTACGTCCTGATCAGCTTCATCTTTTTGCAGACCGCTGGGTTCCCAGTAGCCAATCTGCGATTTCTCACACCGGAAAGTTATGGGCGGGCACTGTCCATCGGCACACTGCTGCAGGGCAGCACCTGGACTTATGAAGGCTCCATTGCGCTACTCATCCCTGCCGCGTTTTGGACCGGGCTGGACGCAGCGACTGTTGTCCGGTTGAGCGGTCCCGTCATATTGTTGGCGCTGCTATTTGCCTGTTGGCATTGCGTCAAATCTTTCGGCGGATCATGGCGATCGGCCTTCTTCGCCATCTCTCTATTTTGGATCGCTAGCCGCTGGTTCCAGTTGAACCCCGGCGAAGAAAATACGGCACGAGATTTAGCAGCACTGTTCCTGTTGTTGGGCATTTCCCATTTGCGAACGTCGTATGGGTATGCGGCCATTTCATTGCTATTGGTAGTGATGGTGAACCCGCAGTTGGACGCCGCGTATCTCTGTCCCTTACTGGCCGTCTTTGCCGGGCTGGCCCTGGAAAAACTGTTAGTCTCCCTGCCTACTTTTGTGTCTCGACCCGCAACCGCCGGGCTACTTTTGGCTGCCGGATTGCCCGCCGTGATTGGTGCCGGACCTCGCTTAGCATCGGAGCCGTTGCAGTACGAATCAGCGGCCCGGGCGGTCTATGAAATCGCCGCGCAATTCCCCAGAAATCAATGGACCGTCGTTTCCCCTGGCAATGAACTGGCGCAAATTTACGGCCGCGGTTGGCATGTGCAATTATCGGAATTTACCAGTCGTCACAAGGTGGAGCAGGTATCGCAACCAGATTTCCAGTTCCCCTATCCCACTGGCCATGTGTTTGTTTTTGTAGAAAAAAAGCCGCTACCGGTAAAAGCCATGGCCATCTATTCCAATGGCGATGAGGCAGCTTATAACTACGCCACGCAGTCCGGTCGTATTGCGTTGGAATATCAGGCAGCAGAATTGATGGCCGCCTATGTTGGCGCGCATCGCAATGTTTCTGTATTTGGGGAGGATGACGATTTGATTGTCTATCACGTACAGCCCACGCCCGTCAAAGTTACCAAGTGAATGGAAACAGTTCAGGCACCCAACTTCAACCGGTCGGCTAACTTTGCAGGTAATCCCGCCGCGCGAATCTTAGCTTGCGCCCCGGCAATATCGTAGGCAACACGGCACAACGTCAGGTTTCGGCTCACCGTATCGAACAGCGCATAAGCTGCCCTGGGATCCTCATCCCGTGGTTGACCCACCGAACCAGCATTGATCAGCCAACTGGCCGTGTCATCGACTTCAAATTGAAGTTCGGTTTGTTTTTCAGGAGGTCCACCGCCTTGCCGGATTCCATTGCGATGACAATAAAAAATACCCTGCCGGTGCGTGTGACCAAAAAATAACACGTTGGCACCTAACTGGCCAGCCACTTCCCGGGCATCCTCTGCATCGAAAATATATTCGTCTTCGTCGCGTACCGAACCATGCAGAATGCGCATTTCGTCGAAGTCCACTGGACCCTTGGGCAGTTGCTGCAACCAAGCTTTGTTCTGCGGCGATAGGTTCCGCAAGGTCCACACGGCAGCGGCTGCAGCAAGCGGGCTAAGGTTGCGGATAGGTTCAATTCCAGAACAAAATTTATCGTGATTGCCACGTACGATAAGTGCGGTGTTGGCGCGAACCCATTCCGACACCCGGTTGGGATCGACCCCATAACCAACCACGTCTCCGCAGCAAATCACTTGGGCGTAGCGACCCTTCGCTGCTTCCACCACGGCTGAAAGCGCCTCCCAGTTTCCGTGGATGTCAGAAAGAATTAAATAGACCACAAGCGAATCGCAACAATTTCCGGCGGAGCACCAATGCGCGCTGGCAGACCAACAGTTCCAATGCCCCGCGTCACAAAAATTTTCGACTTCCCAATTTCATATTGACCATACACATAGGGCGTATAGAAGCGGGCAATGTTCATGTGCTGATGCAGAATTTCCACCGATACCTGGCCCCCATGCGTGTGCCCCGATAATGTCAAATCCCAACCCTGGGCAGCAGCTTTCTTGAACACTCCAGGATTGTGCGAAAGAAGCAAATTGAACGTGTCCGGTGAACCATCAACCAGCGCTTCGGCACCTTGCAACGGAGGCTTAGAGGACACCTGGTAATCCACTCCAGCCAGATTGATGGTCGCCGCGCCGCGCTTCAAATGCAGGTTCCGCTGGCGTAAAAATGTAACTCCAAGCTTGCCGCACTCCCGTTCCACATAGCCTTCACACCTGGCGTAGACTTCATGATTTCCATTACATCCATAAACGCCCAAATCCGATTTCAATCGCCCCAATTGCCTGATACAGGCATCCAGCGGATCTCCACCGCGCGTGATCAGGTCCCCAGTCATCACCATCAGGTTGGGTTTTGTATCGTTGGCCATATCAATGGCGTGGGCCAATTCCTGTTCGGAAAGAAACGGGCTCAAGTGAATATCGGACACTTGGGTGATCAGAAATCCGTTTAGGTCCTTGGGCAATCCTGGGATTTTAATGTCTTGGGTTACCAGGCGCAGGTCACGGCGTTCAATGAAAACTCCAAACCCGGTAGCCAGAGCAGGAGCAGCCACCAGCATGGTTTGGGCTGCGGTCAAAAACTGCCTTCGCGCAGGATGAAAATCGGAGTTCCAGGAACTCTTTCCCAACTGACGTGCCACACCCAATGTAATGGTGGAACCAACCGTCACCACGGCCCACAGCATTAATCCGCCACGAATCCATTGGGTAACTGGGCCAACGGGAAGGTAATGCCACATTTCCGGAAACTGCAAAATTAACCCGAACGCCGAGAGAACGCCGCTCGTCAGAATCAGCCAATTCACCAGCAACCTGTTGCGAACCAGCCAATTATTTGCGGTTGACTGGCGGTGCCACAGGTACAGAGTAATGTGGCAAGCCGCAGCCAGAATCGCCTCAAACATTTCAGGGATATAGTGCGATAGATCGGCAGTGGTGTTGGAAAAAATCAGACGAATTAGCTCCTGCTACTATGATATCGTTTGGATAGCGATTTTGCTTTAGCGTTTAGAGTACTTTCCGAAAAGTTTACTTCGGGCCGAAGCCTAGGTTTTGTCGGGTCTTGTTGGTATTGGGCGGTCCTATGGGGGTGCCAACCTGCCCTGGGCCACTGGTTTTTTGTTGACTCTTATCTTTGGACTGATCGTAAACAAATTCCCACTCCTTAATGTTGCTGCGATCGTTTACCAGTTTGATGCCTTCGTTATCGTACTTGCTGGCAATTCCGGCGATTCCGGCGCCTAAGGGCGTATTGGTAGCGGCGGCGGCGATCGCAGCCCCATTTGGATTAGGTCTGGTCAAAATATCCGCGATGAGTTTGCCAGCCTCACTTTGCCCAAAACTTGGCAACGGTGCTTGATTAGGAATCGTTGGCTGCCCTCCATTGGGCATATTTGGATAAGGATTGTAAGGCTGCTGCCCGGTTTGAGAATTTGCCGCTCCTGTTGGATAGCTGGGAAAGCGGGGCTGTCCAGGCTGAGGAATTACCCCAGGTGGTAAGAAACCCGGAGGAATGTTGGACCCTGGAAATCCTGGCTGACCGGAAACTATAGGCCCGGGAGTGCCATAGCTGGGATTGTTAGGGTCAGGTGGATTATTGGGATCGATTACCGGATTGTTGGGATTATTCGGGTCCCGGAATCCAGCCGTTTCGCTGGCTCGTCGTTGGCCCCCAGCAGGAAATGGAGCAGTTCCCGGGGTTGCACCCCCAACATAGTTATAGGTGAGGTTTACCGGAGTCGCAATCACCGGCGTAACGGGAATTGTGGTCGAAGCAGACAAACCGGTACTAGCTCCGATCTGCCCCGGTTGCCCCGGTTGGCCAGGTTGACCGGGCTGAGTGGGCTTTTTCACCAGGGAATCCGTCAACTGACCATTGTTGGAATGAATCAATCGCCAATCATCCTTGCCCGTAAACGGGTCCACATAACGCCGTCTTAGAAATCGGATCTGATTGGTATTCTCCAAATCATCAATGGTTTGCGGAGGCTTTTTCAACTTCCGTTGATACAACTGAATGGCCCGCACATACTCATTGCCGCGCACCACCAGCACTTCTTCCTTCACTCGCCGACCCTCAAAAACCAATCGCGGTAACTGAGTATAAAGAGTAATCGCAATGGCCGCCGCCATCACCATCACCAGCATAATGGCAAACCCTTCCTCGCCCTTGTGGGACAGGCTTCCCCGCCCAATGCCACTTAGTTTTCCCGCATCCCGGGATAACCTGTGGTTGAAAGACCGCTCCCTCGCGGTCACGGCTCGGTAACTTACGGATTCTACAGAGCCGTGACCGCCAGGGAGCGGTTTTTCAAAGGCCTGATACGCTCCGTTCCAACACTTGAAGCAGTCCGATTGCGGAAAATTAAGTGGCATTGGGCTCTTATCTGCGTTCATCTGCGTAAATCTGCGGACAAAATTGCGTGGCATCAAGACCCCTGCTGCGGCTCTTCCAAAGCCAGCGTTTGTTCATAACTCTGCTGCGTATCTTCCACCACTGCGGAATTTAACCCGATGCGAATCACTTTGTAGCGCTTGCGAATCAGGTCGCCTTCCCCAGCCACATGAATGTCTTCCCCTTCCAGGAAGAACGCCCGTTTTGAGGCTTGTCGGTTACCACCCAGAAAGCCAAAAAACTTCAATGGAATCGGCGTTTTAGGCGTTGGAGGCGGAGTGGAATTGACCGTAGCCCGCACGGCAGCTTCAATCGGATTCACGGCAGAGGGAATGATCTTCGGCGGAGTCACCGCTTTAGCAATCACCACCGGAGCCTGACCGAAATCGAACAAACTTCGGCTCCCCCCAGCCAGATTCACCTTCTGCACCTTGGCCAGCAAATCCAGCCGCAAAGAAGGATCCACGGTGGCTGGGTCCAAAGCCTCTTTACGACCCTTTAACGAAGGCTTAAAATCCTGCAAACTAGACTTCGCCACCACACGCTTTTTACCCGGGGCAGCAGTAGTCGGAGCCTGTTGCCGAGCGGGCATCGCCGTCGCCGTTGAGCCAGAAGCAGTCGCCTTCCGACTAGCCTGACTCTTCGCATCACCACCAGGATTTTCTGGACTATTACTCCAATACAGAAAAGCAGCCAAGGTCAGGATGCCACCAAGAATCGCCAGTTGTTTCCGTTCTGCCCCGATCTTCATGGCTTCGCCCCCATCGCTGCCGGAATCAGCACTGCCCGCTCTTCCCCGGAATCGCGAATAAAAGTATTCAACTTGATCGACACACTAAGCAGCCCGGTTTGCACCTGTGGCGATGCTGTCAACTGTTCGATGATCAACAGTCGCTGATAGTGGTCAATCTGGTTGACGAATTTCAACAGGTCTGGGTAAGTCCCTTCATAGTTCCCGGTGATGGTTAGCATGCTGAACGTGTCTGACCCTTCAATGGGCTCTTCGTTCATGGATTGTTCTTTGGCCCGGATGCCAGATACGCGCGCCATCGTGGCCAGTTCACTGACTACGGTGGAGTACGTCGTTCTGCGGTCCATAAAGTAATCGCCGAGGAAGCTATCGCCATCGGCCTTCCCTTTTTCCACCTTGGTGCTGATCATCCGAGAGCGTTCAAACCCCTGCTTCTTGGAACGTACTTCCGTTTGAAGTGCGCGCCGACGCTCTTCTAATTCGTCGGAGCTTCCGCCCACCGGGTAAAAAACAAAGTACGCTGTCACCAGATTGGCCACTAGTAGCGTAGCCATAATCACGCGGACCCAAAAGCTGCCACCACGGCCCGCAATGCTATTTTTGATTTCGGCCCAATTAAAGTTTTTGAGCATAATTCACGCTAATCCTATACCGCAACAATGGTTCGCTTTGGCTGGGTGGCAAGGAACTGTGCACTTGCGTTCCGCCGAACAATGGGGATGCTTCCAGGCGTCGAATTAGGTCAATAATCGGCTCAACAGAGGCGCACCCAACCACCATATCCAGTTGAATTTCGTTCTTGTTATCCACTTGAGGACGAACCGAAACCAACCGCACAGTGGACGGCATCACATGTTCCAAATCATTAAAAATTCGCGTCCAACTAATTCCTTTTCGGGCAATCAGATTATTCAAAAACAGGTTCCGCTCCAGCGTTTCAGTGTTACCCGAAGTCCGCAATACGCCGTTGACGCCCACTTGCTCTTTATCCACCGCCGCCACTTGCTTTTCCAGCTTTTCAATGGCGTGCCGCTCTTCCGTTTTAGCCTGATGCTCGTTCCAAACCATCAGACCAAGTGCGGCGAAACTAGCCAGCATTAATCCACTGACCAACGCCGAAGCCACCAGCACCGCGCGTTCCCGGCGGAATGGTTCCGATGCCAGATTGATTCCAATTCGCATCGCCCTAAGCCGCTCCCTTTGAGGTTAAAAACCCCTGAATTCCTGCATTCGCTTCGCCAGCCATGCCCATGGGGCTGCGCAACGGTTCCACTGGCAGACCGGTGGCCTGCGCCAGAAAATCGTCAAAGCCTTCCCCGCGTTCAAAGCCGCACAGCACCAACCGTTCCGGCTTCAACTTCCATTCATCTTCCATGAATGCCATGGTTGGAAACAGCACGTCAGCCACTTCCTGGGGAGTGACTTCCATTAATTCCACGGTGCGCACCATCTTCAAAGTTCGACCCCGAAATACCGCCGCCGTCAACACTCCACCCGATTGTTTCAACAACAATGAAATGCCTTCCGTAGGCATTAAGTCGCAAGCAGCCAAAGTAGACGTAGTGATTAAGCCGGGCCAGAATCCTGCCGACCGAAACGGTGCTTCGTAACGTGCCAAAATCTCCTGCGCAATCACCGCTACTACCACTTCAATTTTGCCGCCTTCCACTCTGGTCTGTGGGAAAAAGCTCACCGACGCGTTATCCACATCAAACGGGACGCTTTTCTTCAACCGGAATTTCACCAGTGCCATCTGCTCTTCCGGCTTCTTCGGTAGATCATCGAAATCAATCACGCTTACGCGACCACAATAATCGGGCAGAATCAGCACTGCCCCGGGACGTTTGCGCGATGGCGGAGGTGCCAAATCGGCCACCGCTTGAAAGAATGCCTCGGGTCGCAACATGTTGTCATGCGCTGGAGAAATAGCCAGCACATCGCGATCCATTTCCTTGGCTCCAGAATCGAAAACCTGTTTGCCCTTAGCCCTGCGCGCCCAGGCGATTTGGCCCGAACCGATTTCGAAAACGAACTCCGGCGGAGGATCGTCGAATATTCTAGTGATAGTTCCGATGACGTCGCCCATCTTAAGTCTCTATGAAAGTCACTTTGTTGATTTCGCGCAAGGTGGTAATTCCTAGACGCACTTTGTCTACCGCCGCTTCCCGTAAAAAGGTCATCCCTTCTTCCCGCGCAGCCCGCTTGATTTCCGAACCTGGCCGTTTTTCCAAAATCAGATCGCGAATCCGTTCGCTCAAATCCAGCAATTCATGAATCGCCGTACGGCCACGGAATCCAGTGCCGCCGCATTCAAAACAGCCGGTGCCTTCGTAGAAAATGACGTCTTTCCACTCTTCTAAATTGAAGCCGCTATCCAGCAGTTCCTGTTCTGGATATGTTGTGGGTGCTTTGCAGTGATCGCAAATTACGCGCACCAGTCGCTGTGCCAGAATGCAGTTCATCGCCGCCACAAAGTTATACGGTTCCACACCCATGTTCAGGAAGCGACCAAGCACGTCCAAAACGTTGTTGGCGTGGACTGTGGTGAACACTAAGTGACCGGTGAGGGCTGCATTAATCGCAATCTGCGCCGTTTCCTGATCGCGAATTTCACCAACCATGATCTTGTCCGGATCGTGTCGCAAAATGGACCGTAATCCGCGGGCAAAGGTCAGACCCTTCTTTTCGTTCACCGGAATCTGCGTGATGCCCTTTAACTGATATTCCACCGGATCTTCAATAGTAATGATCTTGTCTTCATCGTTCTTGATTTCCGAAAGCGCTGCGTAAAGCGTGGTCGTTTTACCGGAACCTGTAGGTCCGGTGACCAGCACCATGCCATAGGGCTCCTTAATATAGCGCCGAAATTTGACAATGTCGTTTTCGGCAAAGCCCACAACTTCCAACGTGAGCTTTGAAAACTTCTCGCTCATCGACTCTTTATCCAACACGCGAAGCACGGCATCTTCGCCATGAATCGTCGGCATAATGGATACGCGGAAGTCGATTAGACGGCCCTTGTAGCGCACACGGAAACGGCCATCTTGCGGCACACGCCGCTCGGCAATGTCCAACTCGCTCATCACCTTAATACGGCTGATAATGGTGGAGTGCCAATCCTTGGCGATGGGCGGCATGGCATAGTGCAACACACCGTCAATCCGATACTTAATGGCCACTTCCTGATCGCGCGTTTCAATGTGAATATCACTGGCCCGCCGTTCCAGTGCATTGAACAGAGTAGTGTCCACCAACTTGATAACTGGGGCAATGTCGTCCCCATTGGCCGACACTTTCTCAATAGAAAGCGTCTCGTCTGGGTTATCTTCCTCACCCACTACGTCTAGCGCGAAGCCTTCGGTAACCTCTTCCAGCACCCGATTCGATTGCTCGGTTTTCTTCAGTAAGTCGGAAATCTGGGTAAGCGTGGCCACCTTGATGCGCACTCTGCGCCGCAGCAACATGGTCAGTTCGTCAATCAAGTTCAGATTGCGCGGATCGGCCACAGCCACTTCCAGCACGCCGTCCACTTCCCCCACCGGCACAAAGTTATAGCGGAACATCATGTCCACTGGAACCAGGCGCAGCAGATCGTGATCCAACTTGCCTTCCTTCAGGTCGATGAATTCCGAATGATAGCGGCGCGCCAAGTGCTGCGCCTCTGCCGTTTCCGACAATGGGTCAACCAGTCGTATGCGATCTGTCGCCATATTAGCCCCCCATGTGATCGGCCAACGAGAAGATCGGCAAATAGAGAGCGACCAACACGAAAGCCACAAAAATGCCCATGAAAATCATGATTGCAGGCTCAATCAGCGACAGTACAGCCTGCATGCGCACCTGCACGTCGTCTTCATAAAATTCCGCTACTGAACCGAGCATAGCGGGCAACGCACCAGTCGATTCCCCAACTTCAATCATGTCCACGGAAAGCTCTGGGAAAATCCCGGTTTCCTTGATGGAACTGTACAGCGTTTGCCCTTCTCTGACTGATTTACGTACCTTTTCGAGCGACTTGCGGATCAGGGAAGCGCCCACCGATTCCCCGGCTGTTTCCAGAGCCTGCACCAGTGGGATGCCGCCAATCAGCAATGTGGAAAGCACCCTGGCAAATTGCGCCACCTGATACTTAATCCAGATTTCTCCAAACACTGGAGTATTCAATTTAATGCGATCCAAAATAGGTTGGGCGGCTTCCGTTCGAGCCCAGAAAAAGAAGCTGACGGCCCCTACGGCCATGGCCCCCAGGCCGAACAGTAAGTAATCCTTGGCCGTAGTTCCCACCGCGATCAGCAACATGGTAATGGCGGGCAACTGCGCGTTCATGCTGTTGTAGAGTTCCGCAAAGTTGGGCACTACGTAAGCGATGAGGAAGATCACCAGTAGGATCACTAGAATGATCAACAGGCATGGGTAGATTAGGGAAAGCAGGACCTTCTTCTTTACTGCTAAATTCAGTTTCTGATAGGTGATGTAGCGGTCCAGCACTTCCACCAGAGCGCCACTCTTTTCACCAGCCATGATCGATGTGACGTAAATGGCAGGAAACACACCGGGCCGGGCAAAGGCGTCTGATAGCAATGCCCCGTTCTTTACTTCGTCACGCACGGACTTCACAAAGGGGCTCAGCTTTTCGTCGGTCAAACGCTCGGCCAGAAGATCCAGCGCTTTCAAAATGGGCAAACCGGCACGAATTAGCGTCACAAACTGCTGGTTGAAGATCAAAAACTTCTCTAAATTGATCTTCTTCTTGCCGCCAGAAGGGCCAATATTGATTGAACTGAGCGATTGAGTACGGCTTTTCGGCTTGATGGAGTACACCAAAAAGCCCTTTTCGTTGTACTTATCGCGCAGGTCATTTTCCGAGGCAGCTTCGGCCACCTGTTGGTGGATCTTGCCCCGGGCGTCGGCATATTTGAGGATAAACTCGGCCATTTAGCGAATCGCCTCCACCAGTTGAGCGCCTGGAGGCAGTTTCATTTCATATATATCGGCGGTTTGGGGCTTATTGCGTAGTTCGTTCTTGAAGCGAAAATCCATGATGGACGAATCCTGGCCGGTGACGGTTAATTTGCGGATGGCAAACTGGTCGTCAACCACAAAAATCACTTCCTTGTAGGGCGATTTCTCCAGATTCTTAGGTTGCGCCTTGACGTTCAGCCCATCGGCAGTTTTGGAGTACTCAAACTGGTCGAAATCACGGTTAAAGTCCAATTTCCCGAGGAGAAAGGCCAGGGGAACGCGCAGATCGTCAGCATCTTTCAGCTTGGTTTTCTCCACTTGAGCGGTAGAGGGCGAATAAAAATAGAAGAACTTGGAATCGCTAAGGAAGAATTTGCCATCGGGTTTGGCATAATTCCAGCGCATGCGACCAGGTTTGCGCAGGTAAAGGCGACCGGTTTCGGTACGCTTTGGCTGCAGACCGATTCCCCCGCGATAGGTTTGTTCGAAGTCTAACTCTAGCGTTGTGATGGAGTTGTAGCGCTTTTCGATGCCCGCAAGGGTAGGGCGCAGCTCTTCGGAGAAGGCTGGGAGCAACAGGCAAATCGAAGAAATAAGGAATCGCCACACATCAAGTTAGACGCGGCACAGGGTCAATTCGTTGAAGTGCGGTGAGTTCGCACCTACCGAAAGCCGATGTTCTGCTGTAGTGATCAAATCCGAACGCTGCAGTCGCACCGCGCCGGGCCTCGATCAGATTGGGCGCCTATATGTTCCTGGAAGGAAATGAGCAGCTCAAGGGCTGCTCCCTGGGATCGGCAGCATTCCGATTTCCAAGAAACTACATGACATTGGAGGGCCAACCCACTCACTTCGGAATTCAGGTTAAAGACGCCTTCTCATTGTTGTCCAAATGTATGTTGGAGTACGAATTTATGACCACAAGCATCATGAGAAGTTTAAACTGCTACTTTAAACTTCTCATAATGTTTAGGGACTGGAAACAGCCCGCTCGACTCTGCGCTGTAGTAATTTTCGACCAGACTCCTTGAACACTTCAATACAATCGCGAAGTGCGTGGCGGCCATTCTTGATCGCCTCTTCAATTGTTTCGCCGTCAGACATGCATCCAGGTATAGCCGGATATTCCACAAGAAATCCCCCACCCTCTTCCTTTGAAAGGGGCCGAACGGTAAATTAGTAATGATCAAGGTTTCTATTCGTCATAATTCTTTGCATGCAAACTGGGAAGGTCATGGGCAGAAAGCTCATTTGCTTGATGAATGGCTTCTGCACTTAGCAAGCGCTGATAACACGCTGGCGAAGCAAAATATTCATCAGGTTCTTCGGACCGCTAGCTTTGGCTTGGCGTCCCGCTGAGCTTTCAGCGTCTTCAAGTAAGCTGCTATTTCCTCGCCATCCTTGAAGGGACCGTGCAAGGAAGTTTTTTCGGCAGCCTTAAGGCGCACATCAAGACTGCGTCTCTGCTGGGGCGTGTATTCCGCGTCAGCGTTAGGAAACTGTACTCGGTCAATCAATATTCCCAGCTTAGTGGATTCCATAGTTTGCTACGTTTCGCTATCCCTTCTTCGACATCTTTCATAAACCCCGCATCAGGAACTGCGGAAGTGCCGCGCGCATTAGCCATTGCTATATACTCCGACAGTAGGCGGCCCTTGATTTGTGCGGACCCGACGACCGCGATGGGTTGGTGATTTTGCTCAATGATGATTTCAATGCCCTGTTTTACTTTTGCAAGAACCGCACTGAAGTTTTGGGCCACCTCAGCTTCGCTCATGTGGATTGCTGCCAGCTTTTATTATGACTTGTGTGGGTGGGCCAAGCTTGCACTCGGCATTACCCCTTATTGCCTCCCGCCGCCACTAGCATGGAGTTCATACATCCGAGTAAGTATGCCAGCGCCGGGTTTGCCCGGAACTCGCCAGGAGTCCTGCCCGCTGCCACGCGTCCTTCTGTTGCTGGGTTACTCCCTAAATTGGGGACGTGGTCGGGGATCATGATTCCGTCGAACTTAATCTCCACCAAGGCCCGCATGATCTTGCTCATGTCGTAATAACCATCATCAATCATCGTCTCCGTGAAGTGAGGCAGAGGGGCACTTACATTGCGGAAGTGGATCTTGAACAGCTTTTTCCTTGCGCCGAAATAGCGGATGACCTCGGGGGGTTCAGCGCCGGTCATCTTGCCCCCTTCCAGCCATGATCCACAGCACAGGCACACGCCGATGTTCGGACTATTGGCGATCTCAATGGCCCTTTTGTACCCTTCAAAATTGGAGAAAATGCAACGCGGAACGCCTGCCAGCAAGGGCTGCGGCGGGTCGTCAGGATGGATGCCGATTCGCACTCCTGCTTCTTCCGCAACGGGAACCACCTTCTTAATGAAGTACGTATAGTTTTCCCAGATCTCTTCCTTAGTGAAAACTCGACCATGGGAGAGCGGGTTGCTAAAGGTCTTGCCAGCCCACGTTCCCTTCGCATCAGGACTGGACAAATCCAATGTGGAACCGGAATAGCCGCGGGGCAGTACCTCACGACCGCTACGCCAAATGCCGTTCCCCATATGCGCGTAGGTGCTGTAGGGGATGCCCGCCTTGCCTAGGTAGCGAATGTAGTTCAAGTATTCTTCAATCTTTTTATCGCGCCCAGGAAGGTTCAACGTCACTTCTTCCATGTTATGGAGACTACCGCTGGGCCCAACGCCGCTGCCGATGTTATACACCTTGAACCCACCGGCCTCCCATTCTTCTCGAATCTTGATGAAGCCTTCGGCGGTGGCATTTGCCGGTGACGCTCCGAGGCTTACCCAGGTGACGCCAAGCTGCTTGAGGTAGAGCAAATTCTCAGCGGTTGGTTGTCCGCCACTGACACCGATTTTGATTCCTGGCGGAACCTTGGGCATCTTAGCGGATGCCGGGATAGCGCCTGCCAATAAGGCGGCTGCGCCTGTGGCTAGTCTGGTAAATTCTCGACGGTCGGTGTTGAGTACTTCAGGGTTTTTCTCTTCAAAGTTATTCATATTAAAACTCCGCTCGGATAGACATTTGGACGTTGGCTTGGGCGGTACCGAAGTTGGAGAAATCGCCCACAACCCCCGTAAACCGAGCCCATGCGCCAGTGTTGTTCAAGTTGTAGGACGTATTGGGTGCTGCAAGATTCGGGCGCTTCCAGGGTAGATTGTGGCCATCCAATCGGAAACTAAGTTTCAGCCGCTCACCAACAGGATTCCAACTCTTGGTCGCAAAACACTGCATCCATAAAAGCGCTGGTGCCTGCAAAACTCTTGAACCCAGGGAACCGATTGTATAGGCAGCGGGATAAGCGAACGCGCTGATATTGAAGTACGGAGTCTGGGCTGCTGTTGGGAAACGGTTCCCCATGTCCCAGTTGGGAACAGCGGCTTGGTCAATTGGCACCAGTGCGTTTACGCGCGACGCTGTCAGGTATCTGTCTGGGCTACCGGAATGGGTGACTGAGATCGGCACTCCGGAAAGTGCATTTTCGCTCATATTCACCTTCCAGCCACCGGCTATGGCATTCAGTATCCCGCCTCGATTCAGGAAGCGTTGACCTTTGCCCACCGGTATTTCATAAACCACAAATGCCCCAAATTGTTTTTGCTGGTCGTAGGCTGTGCGGGCCTTGCCTTGGCGGTTGTAGTAGGTAAGGGAATCGTCATTGCTTAAAGACTTGGAAAGGTTGAAGCTGGTATTGAAAATAAGCCCCTTCCCATAGCGTTTCTCCAGCGAAATATTTCCGCTGTGCCAAGTGTTGTGGTTGAAGTTAGAAAGCAGATTAACGGTTCCGAACTGCGGATAGATTTGATAATTCTGCTGTGCCAGGAATACTTTATCCTGCAACGTTCTGTCTCCGCCCAAAGCGATGGATAACGGAATGCCGTTGATATTCCAACTGCGTTGCAAACCCACACCTGCGGACCCTTGATATTGCACGTTCACCAGCCACGTGTTGCCGGGTTGATATTGAAAACCTGAGGACCAGTTCATGACGTAGGCATTGTGCAATTTGGGATCTCGCCAAGTGGCATTGCGGCTGCCGAAGTTGGCCCCAGTATAGGGAACTGTGCCGTCGGAATTCACAACGTATTTTATTGGCCCAGGGCCGTTCTGAAGTTGGAAAAGGTGTCGTGGGTCGCCGGTGGGTTGCAAGATGTTGAAGTTGCCGGCATATTCGTCAAAGCCGCCCTGACCGGCGCTATCGACGGTCATAATGCCAAACGAAGCACGGTACACAAGCTTTGGTTTGAAGTTCCAGGCCAAGCCCAGACGGGGTTGGAAATTATTCAAATCGCGTTTGCCAATTGGTCCTGTTGGATGGGTAATCGCGCCAAGCTTTCCGCTGACAGGGTCTATGGCGGTGGGGTCAAACTGCGACTGTTGATTCCACTTGGTGCTATACGGGGAAAAGTAGGTCCAGCGCAAGCCAATGTTTAGGGTAAGGTTGGGCAATGCTTTCCAGTCATCCTGAAAGTATAGTTCGTGGTTCCATTGGCGAGGCATAAAAATCGCCAATTGTTTGGTATAGGTGGCGCTGGTTACCGTGCCCATTAAGAAGGCGGCGAAATCGTTGCCGGTGTTTTGCGCAAATGGAAGGGAAGTGCCTCCGGTGAAGTTGTACTGGCCAGAAGGAAGTGACGTTGCTTTGTCGCTATAGGCTGTCCGAATCATTTCATAGCCCATCTTCAAACTATGCTTGCCTGCAATGCGTGTCAAGTTATCCTGAAAAATCTTATCTTCACCCACCTGCCGTGAATAGCCCATTGCGGTAATGCCATATCCGATGTTGAAGTAGGGGAACGTTTCAGGGTCGACACCGGGTATGGGCAAGGCAGTCTTTGCCGATTCAGGCCTCTCTGGATTAGAGGAAGCACGACGGTTATAGCCAATGCGAAGTTCATTAAAAGTCACGCGTGAAATGATGGATGTGTAGCTGATGACGCCATTAATGTCATCCGTGGGATTGATCTCTCTGGATGCGTTGAATTCCGGCTTGGCAAAATTATCGCCATTCTGGCCGCGGTGATGACCTTGCGAGTATCGAAAGAAAATCTTCTGGTTGGAAGAAAACTGGTGGTCAATCTTTTCGTCCCAACGGTCACGATGCAGACAGCGGCAACTATTGGCCATTTGCAGATTTCCTGATGGACCTGTTCTGGCTGGTGAGCCTACCTGATTGGGCGCGTTCCAAATTCCCAATGCAAGGAATTTCAGCGCCACGGGGTCCGTCAAGCTTTTAGGGACAATGTTGTTCGGTAGCGGATCGCGAGTGTAAGTAGTGCCGGTTTGGCGGGTGGAGAAAGGATTATAAAGAGGCAACCCACCGCCTGCTGCGTCTTTGAATGAAAAATCTCCACTGAGCATTTCCGGTGTGGGCACAGTTCCTACAGTGAGGTTGATTGTATGTTCATGGTTGATGGCATAGTCAGACAGCCAGAACGTTTTATTGCGGCCATTGTAGATTTTCGGAATCACCACGGGACCACTGGCAACAAGGTCAAACGTATGGTAGTACCAGGGTGCCTGCGGCGGCAATGGGTTTTGGGTGATGTAGTTGCGATGAACCCAACTGCCGTTCAGGTAGCGATCTTCATAAGACGCATGCAGTGAATTTGTTCCAGACTTATACACCATCTTCATTGACCCACCAGCCGAATGCCCGTACTCGGCGGAAACGCCGGTGGTGAGCACTTTGACTTCTTCCATGGCGTCAGTGCTGCCTTGAATCACACCGTCCACTTGGTTCACAACGCCGGTATAGGGGGATTTGGCGCTGATTCCGTCCAGCGAAAAACCAATGTCATTCTGGGCCTGTCCCTGAATGTGAAAACCCGCTTGGCCCACAACACCTACTATTCCAGGCATGTACTGCAACAGGTAAACCGTGCGCTTCATCACTCCTGGAGTCTCCGTCAAAACATCGGCAGGGATGACGTAGGCGCTTACAACATTTTCAGTATTCAGCAACGATGCTGATGCGCGCACGGTAACACTATCGGTGATGGAGCCAAGATCCAGTGTGATGTCAATTCGCGGCACTTCGGCAGAGCGAAGTGTGATGCCTTCACGGACGAACTCTTTAAAGCCAGCGGAACTCACCTTCACGCGGTAATCACCGGGGGCAAGATATGGAACGTAATAGGCACCTTCCACGGAAGTGGTGGTTGCGGTGGTGAAAGATGTTGCGGTGTTAATAACCGTCACCTTGGCCCCACCGACCGATGCTCCGGAGGCATCTTTCACGGTGCCTACCAATGTGGCCCCACCGCCAGTTTGGGCCATCAGCGAGCCAACGGCTGCCATCAGCGTTACGATTGCACGAAGAGTTGCGTCAATTACCAGGCGGCATTTAGGTGCCATGAGTAAGAATCGTACGGTTTCATGTAGTGTCATTAACAGGTCCTTTGGCAAAGCGTTCTACGGTCTGAGGTATGGCAGTATATAACACGTTCGGACAGAAAGATATCGTATTCGATTCGTAAGTCATCGATGTTATCAGCATTTTTCCCCAATCCAGAAACTTTTGTTGACTGGTCGCCTCTAGTACACATATGCCGTGCAGTTCAACGCAAGGGGCTGGGATCATCCTACCCTTTGTTACAATCCTGTTGCTTTCGTCCTGTGGTTCTGTGCCGAAACAAACCCAACCCGCTTCTCTTCAACCCTCCGCAATAACTGTGATTACAGTAGCTCCGCAAGATGTGCCTATTTATGGTGAGTACGCCGCGCAGACTTATGCGCGTGACACGGTGGATGTGCGCGGTCGCGTAGATAGCTATCTGGAAAAAGGTTATTTCAGGTGGGCTCAGAAGTTGCCGTTGGGCAAACCCTTTATGTTTTAGATCTTCGCCCTTATGATGCGGAAGTGGCGCGGGCCAAGGCCGATGTTTCGCAGGCCGACGCCAACTTGGAATTCGCTCGGCACCAAGTGGGAGCGCAGGATTGCAAATCGTGCAGCAGGCTAAACGGTGTTCCATCGGCCCTGTTGATTGTCTATTTGGCGCCAGGGGCGAACGCAGTGGAGAGTGGGAATCGAGTGCGGGAGTTCCTTGAAACTGCCAAGAAAAACTTTCCCGCAGGCATTGATTACAAAATTTCTTATGACACTACAAACTTTGTCCGCGCTGCCATACAAGATCGCTTTTATTCTTAGCGCGGTGTTTATTCCGGTGGCTTTCGTGGACCTTTAACATGCTCTATTTGTTTTGTGGTAACCTCCGATGATGTTGAAAAACTCTGCACCATTCGTCCTCATTGCTTGCGGTTTCCTGGCAAGTTCTTGCGCGTCGCTTCCCGTATCGGACACGCGCACAGGGGACGAAGCTGCGATCCGCGTGTTGGACGAGCAGTGGTCTGCCACAGCGGCGAAGAACGATCTGGAGGGCACCCTGGCATTTTATTCAGACGACGCCGTGCTGCTTCCGCCCAACTCACCAATGGCCGCAGATAAGAAGTCGATTCGTGAGTCTTGGGCAGGCCTGCTTGGTCCAAATAAATCTACGTCCTGGAAGGCATCGAAGATTGAGGTGGCGAAATCTGGTGATATCGGGTATCTATATGGCACGTATCAACTGTCGATCAAAGACCCCAAGGGCGGTCCGGCAATGAATGATACAGGCAAGATTCTGGAGGTCTGGAAGAAACTTTCCGACGGCAAGTGGAAGTGTATTGTGGACACTTATAATTCAGACATCCCCGTTCCTGCGGTTCCAGCAATGAAGAAGTAGTGCCGAGTTTCTTAGTGAATCCAACACAACAAATGAATCAGTTTAAAGAGGCCGCAGCCCGAGCGGCAGCCCAGCAATTGCGGGATGGAATGATTGTTGGCTTGGGATCTGGCACAACTGCAGCGCTGGCTGTGGCAGCAATCGGAATGCGGGTTAAAGATGGTCTCAAAATCATAGGAATTCCGACCTCGGAAAAGACAGCCGCGCAAGCCCGCCTTCTGGATATTCCCCTTTCAACGCTCGAAGAGAATCCTTCCATAGATGTGACGATTGATGGTGCGGATGAGATTGAAACTGCATCGCTGAATCTAAGCAAAGGTGGCGGTGGAAACTTGTTGCGCGAAAAGATTGTTGCCTTCGCCAGTTCCCGGATGATTATTGTTGCGGATGAGAGTAAGCTAGTCGTTCAACTGGGCAGCCGCGCCGTGGCAGTTGAGGTTATTGCCTTTGGATGGAAGACTACGGCGAAGCGATTGGAACAGATTGGGGCTCGTCCAACATTGCGTTTGAGCGCCCAAGGTCAAGCCTTTATCACAGACGACGGGAACTATATTTTGGACTGCGCCTTTGGACCAATTGAATCTGTTGGATTGCTTCAGGGGAAATTGGACAGCGTGGTGGGAGTGGTGGAACACGGCTTATTCGTCGGCATCGCTCAGCAAGTTTTTCTGGGTGGGTCGGCTGGAGTAAGGGTCCTTAATTTGGAGCAGAAGAATTAAACTCGCGCGCCTTACGATCCCAACCCCTTCGTGCTCCTACCGGAAAACTCTGCTAACCGGTCTAGATTAATTTCCACTCCTAGCCCTGGCTTATCTGGGATGGGCAACATTCCGTCAGCATCCAATTGCCATGGTTCCGCGCATAGATCGTCGATGAATGGCGAACCTGTCAGATACTCCACCAGATCGGTATCAGCAAATGCTGATGCGATTTGCAGATCGGATGCCAGGCCCACGCACGTATTCCAACCATGAGGAATGAAGCGGACCCCATGTTCCCGGGCCATCCATGCAATACGACGCTGCTCACTGAGGCCACCGCATTTTGTAACATCCGGCTGCACAATGTCGAATGCGCCACGCTCCAAATAGGGTGCAAACGATTGCCGACGCGTCAGCACTTCGCCCCCAGCAATGGTGACTTTAGCCGCACGGCGCAGGGCAATGAAATCTTCCAGCGCATCGGGATGCAAGGCTTCTTCAAACCAGAACACGTCGTAATCCAACAGCATTTCTGCAGTGCGCAGAGCCCACTTGAAGTCGCCGGGCCAGTAAGCGTCACTTGCGCCTGCGTCCACCATCAGCAGCGAATCCTCTCCAATCGCTTTACGAGCTTCGGCTACAATCGCTTCGTCAATGGCGAAACTTCCACGACGCCCAAACGGTCCCCAGCCAATTTTGAAGGCCCTGAATCCTTGCGCTTTAACTGGCAATAATACATCGGCCATCTGGTTGGGATCGCGCATCAGCAGTGAAGCATAAGGTCGTACACGTTCGCGATATCGACCACCAAGTAAGCGTCCAACAGGCTGCCCACAAGCCTTTCCAAGTAGATCCCACAACGCCAGATCAATGCCACTGATGGTGTGCGTGACAGCCCCGCCGCGTCCCAACCAGAAGGTATGCTGATGCAGCTTTTCGCTAACCCGTTCCGGCTCCAACGAGTTCTCACCGATCAGCAGAGGTCGAAGAATATTGAGTGAAGCGTTCACCAAATCTTCCGATGTAAACACCGAGCCCCATCCAATGCCAGCTTCAGTTCGGATAGATATTAGGGTATGAACACAATCATCTGGTTGCAGTTCATTGGCCCAACCACCCTCAGGAGTTTTGCCGCGCAATCCGTAAGCATGTACTTCAAGAATTTTCACTTGCCCATTATATAAGGCGCGCTTCAGGGATAAAGTGCACATCCGAATCCAGCGGATATAACGGACGCTTGGCCCGAGTGTGGCCCAGGCTGCGAACATTGGCGCTGGTGGACCCTGGCGCGTCAATATCCAGGCGAAGCTCCGCTCCATCGTCGAAAAAATGTGGCTGACACAAAGGGGATTTCACCACCGTCATATCGAACCGGTTGGGGTCTTGGCCGGTTGCCAGAAACAGTGTACGATCATACAAATTTACCGCTCGTGTGGTCAGCACCAAAGTGTTGCATCCACATTCCAACACCGCAGTGGGGCCAGCATTCCAGGCTTCGCCAAACGATTCACTCCGAAGCTGACCATCGGACAACACGCGCACACGACCAGTCACAGTAACTGGAATAAATCGACCGTCCAGTGCGCCACCAACTTTAACTTTGATCGTTGCTCCAACCCCTGCGGCGAAAGCTGTGCTCACAGCAATTGGATCAACAATGGGGATCAACGCACTGCGTGTGCAACCTTGCCGCAACAGCTCCACCAGAATGGCATTGGAATCACCGGAAGCCCCGGAACTAGGGGCATCGGCTGCATCTACCAGCACCACCCGACCTCTCAACAATTTTGCAATGCGGATACTTTCTTTAAGCGAAGTTAGTGGCTGCTGCATACGTTCGCGCAATTCCCAAAACTGGTTGGCGATGGATACTGCTTCGGTCATCATGCACTCTTTCGTGCCTCGTTCTCCTTGTAGGAAAACATTGGAACAAAGCTCTGCAACATCGGTAAAAGGGTTGCCGATGAACAGGCCGCCAGACAATCCGCCGGGCGAAGTTTCAAAGTCGATAGCCCGTCGAACGCATTGCCCGAACAAACCTGTTTCAGTAATGCATTCAGGTCCGCGCACCAGAGCCGGAATGGGAACGCGCACGGTGACCGGATGGATTTCACCATCAATGAGGCGCAACAATAGCCGCGCAGCCCGTTCGCCAGTCTGGTAAAAATCAACATGAGGATTGGTGTGAAAAACGGTGAGTACGGAAGAGTGCTGAAGAATCCTGTCGGTAAGGATGCCATGCAAATCAAGTGATACAGCAATGGGCATTTCGCGACCCACAATTTTGCGTGTTTCCTCAAGCAAGTGGCCTTCGCAATCTTCTACATCTTCTGCGGCCAGTGCACCGTGCAATGCGAAATAGATGCCATCCAGTTTGCCAGCATGGCGAACGGCATCCAGAAAATCGGCAGTGATTTGGGCGAAGGCACCATTGGAAAGAGTACCGCTAGATGTGATCCCGCGGGCGCTATAGCCGGGCACAATTTCAATGGATGGTCGAGAGTGAAAGACTACCAAAGCCCCGCCCACTTCATTGCGGACGCTACGATGATATGTAACAAACGCGTCACCACGCTGCACAAGAAAATCTTTGATACCTGCAATCACCGGGTTAAAAGAAGAAACCTCTTGCTTGCATTCGTTGACAAGGATTCTGGTCATGCACTGTTAGTCTAGTCCATTCCGTTCATCGTTTATTTTGAAACATACTGATTCCGGCGACCCCTGCCGCGCCTGCATCCATACACTCCAAAGCGTTAGCCACAGTGATGCCACCCAGAGCCAATACGGGGATGGGCACTGACTCACAAACCAGTCGCAATGCGGCGAGCCCCTGGGCCGCACTATAGCCAGGTTTCTGAAATACAGGGCTGAAGAATACGTAACTAGCGCTGTTGTTGCAGGCCTGGAATGCGTCCTCTAGAGAATGCGTTGAAACCCCAATCAGAAATCCTTCCGGGGCAATGCGTCGTACCACGTTGGGGGACAATGAATCGCTGGGAAGATGCACTCCATCGGCTCCGCAGGCTAGGGCTACATCAATCCTGGAATTGATAATTACCTTGGTTTTTCCATGCCGTGCCAACTGGATTACTCGTCTTGCGGCTTGGGCTAATTCTTTCGCGGAGCAATGTTTTTCACGCAGTTGAATCCATTCCACCCCGTCAGCCACAGCCCGTGCCACAGCCTTCATCATTGGGTCGAACCCGCCTATAGCGTGGCTATCCGTTATGTAACACTTCATAAAACTTCGTAATAGCGTGCCCCAGCGCAGGCCTTGCACAGCACTCTTCCATCCACTTCTACTTCGCGCTTGAAGTTGATCCCTTCCCCACATTTCGCGCAACTCACGCGTGGACCCTTGAAGCCCGGCATCTCTTCCGGAGGTAGTGTCACCCGCACCCATGCATGCTCAAACATGTCGCCCACGGGCAGTTCACGATATGCTTTCATCTGCTGCTGATTCTTGTCTTCAATTTCCGGATACACTTCCCGTGCCAGTTGCTTGGAAGATTCCTTGGCCACCACCCGCACTGCCCGGTCCGTTAAAAGATCGCAAAACGTCACCGCCATTTTCCCA
Source organism: Acidobacteriota bacterium (assembly GCA_025352795.1). Lineage (GTDB taxonomy): Bacteria > Acidobacteriota > Terriglobia > Bryobacterales > Bryobacteraceae > JANXSF01. Next base: position 31,959 of record JANXSF010000026.1, on the reverse strand, counting down.
AAGTCACGAAATTTTAACGCCCGCTTGCCCAGGCGGCAACCAGTCACCACGGTTACAGCATCGGTTGCGCAGCGGTCGATTTCTACAAAGCTGACCAGCCGCTTTCGATCTTGTCCCAACGGGTCGTCAATCCCCAGTAGTTCCAAACCGTAAATTGCCAGGCGCAAGCCTAACACCTGCCCAGCGCACATGTGGCCATGCGCAGCCTTGGCTAATTCTTCGTACTCTTCAAATGATTTCAATGCCATAAATTCATTTATAAAACTCGCAAAGCTTGCGCGGGGAATTCAATCACCCAGCTATCATTATCTGTCTTTGTTGTGTATTCCGATTGACTCAACTCTACCGAAATGCCCTCGAAATCCAGCCGTACCCCTTCCGCCGTATTCACCACTCGCCGCAATGGAACCGCCACCTGATTGCCTGCCAACTTCTCTTGCCGGTTGACGACTTTTAAATCTGCCGGACGCACCGATAGCGTCACCTTGTCGCCCAAAAAATGACCGGGGAAATATGGCCCTTCAATATCCATACCGTTCCATCTCACCTTGCTCCAATTGCGGCCAGGGTCAAGCGCCAAAATCTCCACAGGTAGAAGATTGAAAATCCCCAGCATACGTGCCACTTCGACGCTTGTCGGCGACTCCACTATGGCCGGTGCTTCGCCAGATTGCACAATCTGCCCATCGCGGTAAATCAATACATGATCGGCCAATTCCAGACATTCAGAAAGATCATGAGTTACCAGAATAATGGGTGCCTGGTAATCACTGCGCACTTCACGCAGCACGTCGTAAAGATCACGACGCAGCAAGGCATCCAGGCCTCGGGATGGTTCGTCAAGCAGTAGCACGCCCGGTTCGGCAACCAGCGCCCGGGCAATGGAACCGCGTTGCTTTTGCCCGCCAGATAATTGATTGGGCTTGCGACCAGCCACATCTTTCAAGGCGAACCGTTCCAAGGCTTCGTTCACTCGTTTATGACGTTCTACGCGGGGCAGGTGTGCGGCAGCAAAGTAGATGTTTTCGCGCAGGGTCATGTTCGGGAACAGCGCGTAATTTTGAAACACATATCCGCAAGCACGTTCGCGTGGCGGCAAGTTGACTTTTGCTGCAGCATCAAACAGAATGCGGTCGTCCAACAAGATACGACCTTCGTCAGGATCGCTGAATCCGGCAATCGCATCCAACGTTAGCGTCTTGCCAGCGCCGCTAGGACCGAACAAAACTGTAATGCCGTTGCCAACTCGCAAGTGGACATCCAGAGTAAAGCCGCTGGAATCCGCGCCGCTGCGGAACTTTTTTCTGATGCGTGCTTCCATCATTATGAAGCCGCCGCCGCGCGCGAATTCAAACGTTCCGCTACCCAAACAATCACCAGCGCCAGCGCCGAAACAGCCAAGACCAAGGTGCGAGCCGTTTCCCCATCGCCTGCTTCCACTGCATCGTAAATGGCCACGGCAACTGTTTGCGTCCGACCAGGAATGTTGCCAGCCACCATCAGCGTGACACCGAAATCCCCCAATGCGCGGGCAAACGCCAGCGTGATCGCGGCCATAACCGGAAGCCTTGCTAGAGGAAGGCTGACTTGCCAAAATACTTTCCATTCCGGTGCGCCCAAACTGCGAGCCGCCTTTTCATAAGTGTGATCCACAGCCTCAAGCGCAGCTCGGGCCGACTTCACCAGCAAGGGCAGGGAATGAAGTACAGCCGCCACCACTGCTCCTTGCCAAGTGAACACCAGCGGCCCTCCTGTTGCACTTTCATACAAAGATCCAAACGCGCTATTGCGGCCAATCACAATCAACAAGTAATACCCAAGGACCGTTGGAGGCAACACCAGCGGCAAAGTGACCAAGGCATCTAACAATCCTTTCCCGCGAAATTTGCCATGCGCCAACCACCAGGCAAGCGGTAAGCCAACCATTGCTGAAATAAGAGTAGCCAGAGTCGCTACGCGCAAACTCAGCCATAAAGGAAACCAATCCATAGAAACCCTATAATGCCAACATATGCATCTCAACGGCAAAGTAGTTATGATCACTGGCGCAGCCTCGGGTTTAGGAGCGGCCACGGCCCGCATGGTTGCGGAGGCAGGAGGCACCCCGATTCTGCTGGACTTGAATCCTGAAGGCGCGGCTCTTGCCAAAGAACTAGGTGGAAAATTCTTTCTTGCCGACGTCTCTTCAGCAGTGGATGTTCAAGCTGCCCTGCATGATGTTGGCGCTATATCCGGTGTTGTAAGCTGCGCGGGAATCGGCGTAGCGGCCAGAGTGATTTCTAAGGATGGTCCAGGGGATTTAGCATTGTTTGAACGCACCATTCGCGTCAACCTGATTGGGACTTATAACGTCACCAGGCTGGCTGCCTGGGCCATGTCGAAGAACGAACCCAATGCAGAAGGGGAGCGTGGGGTAATCGTCAACACGGCTTCTATTGCCGCCTTCGATGGACAAATCGGACAGAGCGCTTATGCCGCATCGAAAGCCGGTATTGCCGGGATGACGTTGCCAATTGCTCGCGATCTATCAAGGCTTGGAATCCGCGTGGTAGCTATTGCCCCAGGGCTGTTCGATACGCCGCTGCTAGCGGGGCTGCCGGAACCGGCACGCTTGGCTTTAGGTCAGAACGTTCCGTTTCCACCACGCTTAGGTAGGCCCTCAGAATTCGCCCAATTAGTGCGGCAGATTTTTGAAAATGTGATGCTGAATGGCGAAGTCATCCGGCTGGATGGCGCGTTGCGCATGGCGGCGAAGTAGTGGCCAGCTAGGTGGCAGAAAGGCCGCAGAAAATCCAAGTCTGAGAGCCTTCCTGGAAAAACGTTTCAAAAATCACGCTCAAAAAGTTTGATATTTACTCTTGTTACTTCTAAGTAAATCCGGTCAAAAATTGTAAGAAACCCCAATCCGTTCCACCGTACTCGCGCGTATCTTGTTTAATAGCAGTTTTCAACGGGCTTTCACTCTCCAACATCATTACCATGTGGTTGGGTTTGTCTGCACCTTCGAAATAAAACGATAGGAGGAATAATGAAGCTGTATTGCATACTTGGCGGAATACTACTGGTCAGTAGTTCCGCCTTCGCGGCTCCCTGTTTAACAGGGACTCTACAGGATTACGTCAACTTGGGAACAGTCGGATGCCAAAACGGAGTAGTAACGTTTTCGGGATTCGTCGCTGCTCCGGGACAAAACAGTGCCTCGGTCATACCGCTGACACAAGTACTGGTGAATCCGGGGGGCGGGCAGTTTATGCCAACCTTTCAATTCACACTCAACCAAACTGCGAACCAAGGCCAGTTGTTTGAATCGTTCTTTCGATTCAGGGCCTCAAATGCACCATTGATTGGAGCAAGAGTCGGGCTGAATTCGCCTGTGGCAACAGGTGACGGCGCGGTTACTGCTTCGCTTGATATATGCCCAGGCGCATTGTTCAGCGGAAACTCACCCACTGGCTGCACTAACTCTGTCAGCTTGATTTCCGTTGCCACGTCGGGTTTTTCTATGCTGTCCGATTCCGCATCGCTGCCTCTCAGCACCTTTTTTGATGTGTTCACAGATCTTTCTGTGGACGGGGGACTGGGTGGAGGATCGGCACGTTTTAACTCAGCATCGGTAACGATCCAAGCCACACCAGAACCGTCAGCGCAGCAGTTGATGCTGGCTGGACTGGCGATGCTCACTCTGTTCGGCATTCGCCGTAACACTGTAACAGGAGGAAACAATGAATCAAATTAGAACAATAATTGCACCAGCGCTGGCCATTCTTATGGCTATGCCTCCCAGTAGCTTTGCTGCCAACCATCGGGAAGCGCCGATTACCGCCGTGGACCATAAGGCGGACATCACAGACGTATTCGCATTTCGCAGTTATGATGGTGCCGCGAATCCGCGCGTAACATTGATCCTGTGTGTGGATCCATTGCAGGAACCAGGAAATGGGCCAAATTGGTGGCCATTCGATCCTGATCTGCTGTATGAGATAAAGGTGGATAACAACAACGACGCCGTGGAAGACGTTGTATTCCAATTTCGGTTTACTACCGAACAGCGTTTGCCCGGAGTGGCCCAAGCCTTTGCCGGCGCGGGTGCTGGCATTAATGCACCATCTAATTCCCCCGCTCCCATAGCACCTGGAACACCGCTGATTCCAGCTAGAATCACATCGTTTAACGATGCTGGTTTTGGTACGCGCCAATCCTATACGGTGACAATGATTAAGGGTGGAGTATCCACTCCCATCACTGGCAGTGGTCCATTTTATGCTGTCCCTTCAAACGTAGGACCACGCACCATGGATTATTCGGCACTCTACACTGCGGGCACTTACACGACAAGCACTCCAGGCGTGAAAGTATTTTCCGGTACCGTGGACGATCCGTTCTGGATTGACCTGGGTGCAGCATTTGACACACTGAACTTGCGTTCAGCCGTAAATGGCGGCGTCCTCACGCCAGCCCAAGATACAGCATCTACCAACGTCGCTAGTGATTTTGTCTCGGGCTATTCCGTAAACTCAATCGCCATTGAAGTTCCCGTATCGATGCTCACCAGCACCGGCAACGTTGAGTTGGCCACTTCTACTGCGGCCACCATCGGCGTTTTTGGAACCACTTCCCGGCAACGAGTATCTGTCCGTCGGGCTCCGCTACCAGCGCAGAACTCCGGCTCCTGGAGCCAGATTCAGCGCATGGGCAATCCGCTGATTAACGAACTGTTGATTGGTACTGGTTCCAAAGATCGCTTCAGTATGGATCAACCGAAGAACGATAGTCAGTTCGCCAGCTTCCTTCTTGATCCGCTGTTGGCACGTTTGATCAACGCCGCTACGGCTGGTGCTGTGGCGATTCCTGCTCCACCGCGTACTGACCTGTTACCGCTAGTCACCTATGCGGCACCAATCGCCGCTGCCGGAACTACTCCAGGACCAGTTGCCGATTTGCTTCGACTCAACACCGGAGTGGCCCCAACCGCAGTTGCTAGCGCCAGCCGTCTGGGCTTGCTTGGCGGAGATGGTGCTGGATACCCCAATGGACGCCGCTTATTCGATGATGTTACCGACATTTCGTTGCGTGCCGTAGTGGGCGTCTTGAATCCAGCTTTCAACGTTGCCCCCAATAACCGTTTGGGCGATGGCGTGAACGTCAACGATACAGCTTATAAAACCACCTTCCCCTATTTGGGCGAAGCACCAAGCGGTAGGGATCGTCGTCATATTGATCCTAATGAAGCAGGCTGCACGGCAGGTGCCGGAGCTGCCTGCGCAAACTGATGTAACTTCACTTGTGTGCGACCCGGTACAGCATTACGTGCAGGGTCGCACATTTTTAACTTAGGTAGGATTTTCCTCCTGGCTCGTCAGATTTAGAGAATTACTAATATGCTTACAAAATCAATACTCCTTCTATTCGCCGTCTCAGCATTTGCAGACACCATACCGCTTGAAACTCGCAAGGAAAAGGTGCGTAGCCATTTGAGTCGCGGGGAATTTTCCGTCGCTGCGGAGCAAGCGAAGAAAATGAACCGGGAAGTACCTGACGACGTTTCCATTTATCAGTTGCTGGCATCGGCTGATTTAGGTTTGGGCAACTACGAAAAGGCTGAGCAATCTATTCAATGGATGTTAGACCTGCGGATTGGAAAAGCCGATGCAGCAGGGTGGCTTTTGGTGGCCCAGTTGCGAGAAGCTACTGGAGACTTCGATGGTGCGATAGACGCCGTGAACCTTGCTTTTAGCCGCATTGTTGCAGGGCAGCAGCCCGACGCGCAATCACTTCTGCTTTATGCTGCCAAGCTGCAAATGCTGGCTGGGAAATTAGACAATGCAGAAAAGATTCTTAAGCGCATGCCTGCCAGTGGTGAGGAAACATTGGGCACTTTGGCCCAGCTTCGAATTGCTCAGCAAAGACAGGCCGAGGCGATTGAAATTTTGCGTCCACTGACTCAACCCAAGAACCTTTACCAATTGGCGGTGGCAAGCGGTAAGTCGGAAGATTATCAGGCCTTTGAACGTACGGCCTTGCTACGGAAAAAAGACGCTGACAACGCAAATCGTGAACTGATTCTTTACTACGCAGGCGTGGGAAAACGTCCCAACGATGCAGTTAAACTGGCCCGCCAGGAAGCGGATGCGCGGCAAGATATTCTGACACTGGATGCCCTTGCCATTGCATTGCAAGAAGCTGGAAGTGGGCCTGAAGCTGTCGCAACCATGAAGCAGATTTTAGCGGTGGGAACGCGCAATCCTGAAATCCTACGACATGCCGCTTTGCTTGGCGTGAAATAGCAACTCAAATAATTCGGGTGACGCTTACGATGTTAGCCCCGGCACCTGGGCCGCTCACAGCTTGACCCCAAAGTTCCCATGTTCCTCCACGGCAAACTCCGATCACGTAGGCAGTGGCTGCATAATCGCCTCGGCCATAAACGCTCGCTAGGGCAGCATTCACGCCTGCAAATCGGCCTGTATTCACCAGTGCGGTTTTCAATTGAGCACCGTCCATGTTTCGCAGACCGCCAGGCTGAATATGGGACACAAGCAAGTTATTCCCTTGAGGTAGCGCACAAAACGCGCATCCGCTTAACTGTCCAGTGATCATGAAATCACAACCAGGGCCAAGCGAGTAACTGGGGATATTGGTGATGTCGAGCACTTCGGTGTTAGGGATCATCCGCACGTTATCGCAGATGGGCTTTTCCGGGCTGGGAGTCATCACTGGAATGGTGGTGAAGGTGAACACTTCGTTCACACCGGCACGTGGTCCAAGGTGGGCACCGTGCATGCCAAAGTTAAAGGGACGCTGGGCTGAAGTGGCCCCTCCGGCGCACACAACCACGTTGTGCCCTAGGAAATTCTGAGTGTCATTCTTCAGTTGGTACAGTGCTGTTTTGGGGGTCATATTGGCAAATTCCTTTTAAAACGTTAATCCCAACTCTGCCGTTCCTTATTCAAGTAATCGTTGGGATAGTCGTCACGGCCCAAACCTTGAATCGCCGAACGATAGGATTTCGGCTTTTGCAGAACGATCACTTTTTCCCCACTCACAACTACCAACAACTTATCGCCAGGTTTCAAACACAAAGGTTCCCAAGCTTCTTTTGGGATCACAACCTGATTCCTAAGGGAAAGTGTAACTTCTGCCATTGCCCCCACATTGTATCGTGAATTAAAGATCGCACCAAAGCTTCGCCCTCAGTTCGCTCAAAGACTTATAATTGGATTTCCAGCCATGTCCGACGCACCTTTCGTCCACCTGCATTGTCACACCGATTATTCCCTGCTTGACGGCGCTTGCGAAATCTCTCAACTGATGGATTTGGCGGTGGAACAGAAGATGCCCGCCGTGGCCATGACCGACCATGGCAACCTGTTCGGCGCAGTGGAGTTCTACAATACTGCCAAAGCCAAGGGTGTGCATCCGGTGATTGGTTGCGAAGTTTACGTCAATTCCAAATCGCATAAGACGCGCGATGATTCCGACCGTTACAACCATTTAGTTCTGTTGGCTGAAAATCAGGAAGGGTATAAAAACCTGCTGAAGCTGGTTTCCACTGGTTACCTGGAAGGGTTTTATTACAAGCCGCGAGTGGATAAAGATCTGCTCGCCCAATACTCAAAAGGCCTCATCGCAATGTCCGCCTGCCTGCGAGGCGACGTTAACGAAGCGCTGCTGGCTGACAAGTATAAGAAGGGTCAGGAACTGGCCTACCAGTATCGTGACATCTACGGCAAAGACAATTTCTTCCTGGAAATTCAGGATCATGGCATGGAGCAGGATAAGCGGCTGGTGCCGTTGGTGAATCGGCTGGCCAATGAAATGGGCGTGCCGCTGGTGGCTACTAACGACGCCCACTATCTGCGCAAAGACGATGCCCGCGCCCATGAAGTGTTGATGTGCATTTCCACCGGCAAAACCATCACCGACGCCAACCGCATGCGATTTGATCAGCCGGAATTCTACATGAAAACCCGGAAGGAGATGGAAGCGATTTTCGGTGATTATCCGCAGGCGCTGGATTCCACCTGGGACATTGCCCAGCGCTGCCAGGTGAAGATGGAAAAAGTGAAGGACCCGTTCCCTCGCTTTGATGTTCCAGCGGAACATAACATTGATTCGTACTTTGAATACGCTTGTCGGCAAGGGTTTGAAAAGCGTCGTCCGCGCTTGGAGGCGATGGCCGCCAGGGGTGCGTTGCGGGAACCGTTAGGGGCTTATGCGGAACGGCTGGATCGTGAAATCCAGATGATTCAGAAGATGAAGTTTTCTGGCTACTTCCTGATCGTTTGGGACTTCATCCGCTTTGCGAAATCGCGTAGTATTCCAGTGGGTCCGGGCCGTGGATCGGCGGCGGGTTCGCTTGTGAGCTACGCCATGGAGATCACAGATATTGATCCATTGCAGTATGGGCTGCTGTTTGAGCGCTTCCTGAACCCTGAACGTATCAGCATGCCCGACGTGGATACGGATTTTTGCCCGCGCGGCCGTGGGGAAGTGATTCAGTACGTCACGGAAAAATACGGGCGTGAGCAGGTGGCGCAGATCATCACGTTTGGAACGCTCAGTTCCAAAGCTGCGTTGAAGGATGTGGGTCGTGTGCTGGACATGACTTTTGCCGAAGTGGATAAGCTGACCAAGCTGGTTCCGCCCACCTTAAACATTAAGCTGAAAGATGCGTTTGCACAGGAGCCAGGCTTTGAATCGGAAGCCAAGCGGGACCCTCGCGTGCGTGAAGTATTGAATGTTGCATTGAAGTTGGAAGGCATGTCTCGCAATGCGTCGGTGCATGCCGCTGGCGTGGTGATATCCCCGCAACCGCTGCGTGAAATTGTCCCCTTGTACAAGACGAACAAGGACGAAATTGTAACCCAGTACGATATGAACGGGCTGGATAAGCTGGCCCTGTTGAAGTTCGATTTTCTGGGTTTAACTACACTTTCCATTGTCGCCGATGCATTGAAGCTGATTCAGAAAACTACTGGCGAGCTGTTCCAGATTGAGGATTTTCCGCTGGATGACGCGAAGACTTACGAGATCTTCAGCAAAGGTTTTACCTCCGGTGTATTCCAGTTTGAATCCTCTGGCATGCGCGACATTCTGCGTCGCTATCAGCCGGAACGCATAGAAGATTTATGCGCGTTGAATGCGTTGTATCGGCCTGGTCCAATTCAAGGCGGTATGATTGACGATTTTATTGCGCGTAAGTTAGGCAAGAAAGCCATTGCTTACGATCTTCCTGAATTAGAACCGCTGCTGAACGAAACGTATGGCGTGATTGTGTATCAGGAACAAGTGATGCAGATCTCAAACGTGCTGGCCGGTTATTCGCTGGGCGATGCTGATATTCTGCGTCGTGCCATGGGCAAGAAGAGTGCCGAGGAAATGGAGCGGCAGAAAGTCAGGTTTCTTGAAGGCGCCGTAAAGAAAGGTCACAATCCGAAGAAAGCGGAGAAGATCTTTGACTTAATGGCGCAGTTCGCTGGTTACGGATTTAATAAGTCGCACTCGGCGGCCTATGCTTACATGGCCTATGTTACGGCCTATCTGAAAGCGCACTACCCCGTGGAATTTATGTCGGCGTTGTTGACGTCGGAAACTGGCAACACGGCGAAGGTGGTGAAGTACATTAACGAGTGCCGCGACATGGGTATTAAAGTACAACCGCCCGACGTGAATTCTTCCGATTTCAACTTCACACCCGATGGCCCGTCCATCCGCTTTGGACTGGGGGCGATCAAGAACTTAGGGCAAGGTGCGGTGGAAGCAATTATCAAGGCTCGTAATGCTGTTAGTAAGTTCACTTCGCTCTTTGAGTTTTGCGACAAAGTAAGTTTGTCGGCATTGAACAAGCGAGCCATTGAAAGCCTGATCAAGGCTGGGGCGATGGATGCACTGGATGGGAATCGAGCACAGCAATGGGCCATTCTGGACAGGGCGATTGAGCACGGCACGCGGGCACAGAAAGATCGTGAAAGCGGCCAGACAGGCCTGTTCGGCGATTTATTCGCGGCAGAATTGCAAACTCCTGAAAAGCTGCCAGAGGTGGCCGATTGGACGTCGTTTGAGATGTTAGGCGGCGAGAAAGAAATGATTGGATTCTATGTTACCGGACATCCGTTAGACCAGTATATGGATAAGGTGCTGGAGTTACGCACGCATGAGACGGACCAACTGGAAGGTCTGGTAAAAGGCGCGGAAGTGGCCATGTGCTGCATTCTGACGGGGATCAATCGTCGCAGGAACAAGGACGGTAAGTTATGGGCGTCCATGTTACTCGAAGATCACAAAGGGGCACTGGAAGCCATGGTGTTCGCATCCTCGTTTGAATCGGTGATGGGCGGTTTGTTTGAAGATAAGGCAATGCTGGTGCGCGGCGTGGTGATGCCGGAAGAAGGTGCAGCATCGAAGATCAGCATCAAAGATGTGATCGCGCTGGAAAATGCCCGAGTGAATTTGCCGAGCATGATTTCGATTCGAGTTCGGGTGAACGGAGCGGGCGGGGAAGATGAGACAATTGCCCCCAAGCTGGCGGAACTGTTTGGCCGCAAGCCAGGCGGGGCTGAAGTGCGGTTGCGGATCGACAAGTCACGAGACTTTTCGATGTTGATGGATTTGCATCTGAAGGTGCGCGCCGATAAGCAGTTTAAGGCAGAGTTGGAGCGAATTTGTGGTCCGGATAGTTTAGAAGTTATGTCTATGTAAATGCCAAAGCCTAAACAAACTCCATCCCAACAGTTCGGCGAAGTGATGGGTCTTGCCGCACTGCTCCCCATCAGCGTGATCATCGGCTATGTCATTGGCAACTACCTGGATAATTGGCGGGGCACCACTTACTTCACGGTCATCTTTCTGATTCTTGGTGCGGCGGCGGGCATTGTCAGCCTTCTCCGCGAAATTCAAAAATCGAGCGTGGGTAAAGGGAATGGTGGAACGTAACAAACCTCCTCTGAACGCAGCCCCTTACCAGGCGGCCATGCGACGTCTGCAACTGTTTGTACCTATCTTCGGACTGCTTGGAACCGTTGGCGCTTTCATCGGATACGGGTGGCGAAATGGACTGGGAGTGGCTATTGGAGCCCTTGCCGGATGGTTTAATTTTCACATTCTGCATCGCGTGGTAAATGCACTGGGGCCGGGCACCAGGCAACCTGCGAATCGCACTGGATTCCTGTTAATGGGGGGTCTCATGCTGCTTGGAGGGCTTGGGTTTGCTATAGTTAAGGGAAACGGAATTAATGTTGGTGCACTTTTCGCCGGGCTTTTTATGCCCTTGGCGGCAGTCATCGCTGTAATCCTCTACGAAATCATTTATGCAAGAACATGAACCCTGGCTGACAGCCCTGTTCAACGACCACTTGGCTGGTTTGGGCAACACAATCCTTAGCACCGTCCTCCCGATTTTCGGCAGACAGTATGCCGCGCAAGCGCGTCCGTGGGAAACATTCATTGTGATGCAGATCCTGGTGGCCATCATCATAATTTTGACCTTCGCCATTTTGCAGCCGAAGCTTTCCATGGATAAGCCGGGCAAGATGCAACACATTTTTGAAGCGGCTTATAACTTTCTGCATCATCAGGCGCACGATAACATCGGCCATGGCAGTTCGCGCTTTGTCCCTTACGTGGGCAGCATGTTTTTCTTTGTGCTGTTCTGCAATTTGCTGGGAATTATACCGACGCTGGAATCGCCCACCATGTTCCCTTATGTGCCTGCTGGTTTAGCCATCGCGTCGTTCCTTTACTACAATTTTATGGGCGCCAAAATTCAAGGGATTGGGAAATACCTGCTCCACTTCTGCGGCCCAGTGTGGTGGCTGGCCCCGTTGATGCTGCCTATTGAAATCATCAGCCACTTGGCACGACCCGCGTCGCTGACCATCCGTTTGTTCGCCAACATGTTTGCCGGTGAACAGGTGACGCTGGTGTTCCTTGGTCTTACTTTTATCGGATTTCCCGTAATATTCATGGGCCTGCACGTGTTTGTATCCTTTCTGCAGGCATATATTTTCGCGTTGATGACGATGATTTACCTGGGCGGCGCTGTTGCCCAAAATCACGAATAACGCATTCGGCATTATACGCTGTTCAGTGTGAGCCCGGCTGCACGAGTTTGACGGGAAACACCTCCTGATGGCGATTTTACTTAGCTAGGAGAAACTTAAAAATGAAAAACTTTCGCTTGTTCGCAATCCTGTTGGCAATCTTTTTTGCCAGCCCAATGATGGCCCAAGATGCCACTCACGCCGTCGGCGCTACCAACTATGCGGCACCCGCCGCCCTTATCGCAATGGCCATTGCTTCCGGCCTTTGTGGTTTGGCTCAGGGTAAGGCTGTTGCCGGTGCTACTGAAGCATTGGCTCGCAACCCCGGCGCATCCGATGGCATCCGCTTCATCGCTTTGCTCGGCCTGGTGCTGATTGAATCGATGGCGCTGTATACGTTCGTTCTGACCTTCATCATCAAGTAGCTTTATCTTTTATAGAGGGGGATTGGTTCGCCCGTCCCCCTTGTACAAAATGAAACTTCAAGGCATTTACCCACCCATCGCCACTCCCTTCAATCACGAAGGCGAGCTGTACAAAGTCAAAGTCTTCCACAATATCAACAAGCTGAACCGCAGTGGCCTTGCCGGATATTGTGTTTGCGGCTCCACTGGCGAAAGCGTTCACCTGACCGCTGAGGAAAAGTACACGCTGTGGGGTTGGGTTGCCGAAGCGGCCGCGCCGGACCGATTACTGATCGCTGGAACTGGCGTGGAAAGCGTCCGCGAGACCATTGCACTTACCAACAAGGCAGCGGAGATCGGTTATAAACTGGCCATGGTGCGCACGCCGCACTACTATAAAAATCTGATCAACAATACCGAAGCGCAGGTGCTCTATTTTCGCGCGGTGGCCGATCAAGCGAAGATTCCGCTGATGATCTACAACTGGCCACAGACCACAGGAGTGGACATTTCCGTTGAAGCAGTGGTGCGGCTCAGCGAACATCCTAACGTGATCGCCATCAAAGAAAGTTCCGGTAATCTGGACAAGTTGAAGGCGATGATCGCGCAGGTGAAGCCAGGGTTCCAGGTGCTGACTGGCAGTGCCCCAACGTTGTGGCCGTGTCTGGAAGCGGGAGCTGTGGGTGCGGTGCTGGCCTTCGCCAATGCAGCTCCGTATGCGTGCATTACGATCTGGGAAGCATTTCGACGTCGTGAAGCAGAAGCAGCGGAAGATTGGCAACAGCGCATCACCCCGGCGGCATTATTGGTGACGGTGAAGTATGGGATCCCCGGACTGAAGTACGCCATGGATTGGAACGGATTCTACGGTGGCGTGCCAAGGTTGCCGCTGATCCCCATCGGCGATGCAGCGAAGCGCGAGATCGAGGAAGCTTTCCATGAGCTGCGCGGTTAGATTGACAGAAAATGTCCTCCTTTCCGGTTATGTATAGTGAGGAAGGAAGAGAGGAATCGACCATGAACCTGATGGCATTCTTACCAATTGGGGTAACCTAGATTTGCTGGTTTGCGAGGCCCCACAAAAAATGTGTAAAAAGTGTCTTCTTCGATTCCGATGAATTCCTAAACTTTCGATTAACACCCTGTTGGGCACTTCCATTTGCATTCTGGGCAGCATGGGAATGGCAGGACATGCAATTGGAATAACCACCGCATTGCTGTTGCCCTTCGATGTATGGGTTGAAGGCCACCGGGGGCGTGAGCGGTACTTCGTTCAACTGGCAAGGAAGGTCAGTACCAGATTCTTTAGCCAATTTAATTGCTTTAATGCCTGCAGTATCCGGCGGGATCTGTTCATGTTTTGAATACTGGAGATCAAGCCGGTAGTGTGCACGCCAACCTGTTGTCAGATTTTCTGGACGCGCGTGTTGTAACAGTCTTGAACGTTCAGACAATTCATCCAATTTAGCGTTTTTGTCTTTAGGAGCGTCTGGATGCCAGTACAAAGTGGACCATGTCCAGTCTCCGTCAGGATGAAGATTGGTGATGATGTGTAGTCCGATAAGAACAAAAAAATCACCTAATTGTGCGTCGGCTGGCCAACCATCCCACTTCTTGTCGCAATATTGGATGTAGAAGAAGTCGTCAATGCTATTAGTACTCCTACTCATCTTGAGTTCCTGTGTTTTGAGATTGGCCTTCTGAGTTGGGCTGCTCCCGCATTGAGAGTTTTTCAAGACCTCGTTTGGGATTTCTACATTCATTTTAGTATCCCAACGGAGGCGACCTTTCCCTGCCTTTAGAATATCCAGACCCCAAGATCTTTCGGCTCCTTCCCAAATCCCAATGATGGCCGTGAGGTTCGATTTCGAGGATTGCGAATCATCAATCCGCAACCGCGCCCACTGAGCTTTGATAACCATGGCTTCCGGTCGAATTGCCTTCGAGAGCCATTCATTCGCCTGCTCCTTGTTGTTGTTGGTAACCTGGGAAAGACATTGAGTAAGACCACTGAGCAGAACCGGCTGGACACACTTACTTTCGTTGGATAGGCTCGTCAACATGTTCTGGAAATCTCCCGCCAAAACTGGCGACACGTGCGTAGTAAGCAAGTCGTTAAGCTGCCCAACCTGATCAACCTGGTCAGTGAACTTAGGCCGAAACACCAAGCTTTTCCAGTAATTCTCGGGGCGAGACTGCAATCCACTTTTTTCCTTTTCAATACAAAATGGTTTTGGGCCCGAAGGGAAAATATCCCCTTGTGTGCACCAAGTTAACCATTTGGGGAAATCACCATGATGGCTAGGTAACGAACCGTCCTGGTTGAGCGGTTCGTTGAGAAGCATCCATAGCGCCCATGAGTGCGTTGCTGCTCGTTCGATATCCTTTTCTTTGGCCTCTAACCGACGGACCGCCTCTTTAACTGTCTCGCTCGAAAGGGGCGAATAGTTGAGCTTCTCACCACTAGTTCGTAGCGACATTGGAGCAGGTACATCCCACGCCTGAGAAGGTTTGGTTTGGGGGCACCCAAGCATAACCGCTAGTGAAGCAGTTATTCCAAATGAAGGGATTGACGAAACACTTTTAGTTTTCATTCGTGCGCCTACCTTTGACGGGAGAAGCTATTTAACAAGAGACTGCAATGCAGTAAAATTGGGGCATACCTTGTCGTCCCAAACGTCACTTATCTCAAATCCGCCGAAGCAGTTCGCAATTGCCAAGTGCAACATTTGTAGTTGACCTTTAATTTTCGTTAGCAATGTGGAATCTCCACTTTTATCGAGACTGTAGGCTTCGGCAAGTATCCCGTGCAAAGCTCCATAGGCGACCGAATCTAGTGCGCTCAAAATAGCTTTGAAATTTGCATCTACGACGTTCTTGGGGTCCTTGTTGTTCGCAATGTCATTCAAGTAAATAAAATCTGTAGAAGCAGCACCCTTTGCGGCTATCAGTACCAGAAAGCCCCTTATGAACGCGGCCTGTAATTCGGCCACGCTTTTATCCGTGCTTTTAGCACTAAAGGTAACTCGTTCATTGTTTTTGGTCATGTTTTCTCCCCTTTAAGTTACTGCCTGCACACTGCCGACAGAAGTAAATAGTTCCCACAGCCAAGGTCTCCGGTAAGTACCAAAGGGATGCGGGTTGCAACATCAAATTTCGTGCTAATTCTTTGGCGACTGGTTGCTGACCAGCACGCATTAAGGCATATAAGAGAGGCTCCGGTGGCATTGTTCGGCTGTAAAGATTTGAAGCCGCCCTGATGGATTCAAGCCCAGCCACATACTTTCCGGTAGCCAACAACTCTTCACCTTTCATCCATGCCTGCGATCTTCGAAAGCGAGGCGAATCCACTGGAGATTTCCATCTGTTTTGCGCCTGAAACGCCAAATCGCTATTTCCAGACCGATGCAGCAGCGCCACACATTGCGGAATCATGGTTATGGGATCCCCTTTCTGTAAAGCTATACCGGCATGGACTCTTACTTCGTCATTGCGTTTTTGAAGCCATGCTAAATAAGCCAACCCAAGACTCTTGATCGGTTCATTAACCAAGAGTCCCTTGGCTTGATCATGCCCCAAGCCGTCTTTAAGCCACTGCTTGGCTTCTTCCAAATCTCCGGCTGCTGCTCCCAATGCTGCAAGATAAACATAGCCTCGACTCACTTCGTCGGGCTTGGTCATCTTCAGCAACGGCAAAGCTTCAACAAGAGCCTGCGGGAATTCATCGCGCATCGCAAAGGAACAACTGAAAAAACGCTGAGCAAAGTACAGTGATCCAGCTTCCCGAAGTCTGTTGGTTGCTTTGCGCATTCTGGTTGTATCGCCGATCCACATTGAGATAATTGTCTCTGCCAAATTAGAAGAGCGCGAACTATCAGGCATAGCGGCCATGCTCGGAATTATTTTTTCAGCGTCAGCAATACGGCCTTGTTCCAACCGAGATTGAAACGTTTCCCAAAGAGGGCGAAGCTCGTTCGGAAAGTCTTTTGACCAGCGTATGGCAGCCGCTTCCGCCGCTTGCATATCACCAATTTCCATTGCGTACATTGTTCTGATGCGATCAGCTTCCCGCTGACTCAGGTGTCCAGCATCCGCAAGATCGACGGCCTTTCGCCAACTTGCAATCCCTTGGGACCAATCCCTTGTCATCACCTGAAGGTCGCCCAAGCGCATCCAGGCAATGGCAAACTCCGAGTCCAGCCGGACAGCTTCGCGCAGCAAGGAGATTGCCTCTGCCGTGCGATCATCGCGAATGGCTTCTGATTGTTCGAACAGTCGTAGAGCCTCCCATGAAGGGGTTGTCAGCAAGCCTGCTGGTTGGTTGCGGGTTGAGATTTCTTCCTGTGTCTCCCCAACGGTAGCTCGAACCCAATTGGCCAAGTCACCGATGGCGTCCAGAGCGCGATCCGGCGACGAAAAGCGGAACGGGCTATCCCATTGGCGCACTGGGCGCGGCGTATCCACTCCCAACCTTTCCACCTTGCAGTTGAAAACATACTCGCCGCCAACTTGAGAAATACTTGTATGCACTATAAAAGCTGCTTTCACTCTATGTCCGACATTTCTCCACTGGTCGGCTGACAACTCGTGAGGCTGGAGGTTTCCCAGTCGAAGGCTCTTAGCCGTTTCAGGATAATTAGAAAGGTTCCAAAGTCTCAAATGAGAGGATTGTTCCAGTTGACGGAAAAGGAGAAGCCCTGTCGAGGCGAATTGAGTCTGCAATCCAGCGACTGGAGTTAAAACAATGATAGGGTTAATCGGCAAAGTGTTAGTCGTGCTCCAAACTGAGTAGCCCATAGCACCGGCTGCAATGGAAGCCAAACCAACGATGGAACTCGTTGCCACTCGTCGGGAAAGTTTTGGGACCTGCCAGGGCATTGCTCCGGAATCAATTCCTGCCAACACTGCTTCAGCACTGGCGAATCGGCGTTCTGGTTCCCTTTCCAAACATCGCAAAATTACCGATTCCCAGCGTCTGGACAATTTCGGATTCACGGTTCGCGGACTGGGTGGTGCTTCTAGCACTCGGTTCAGCACCTCCTCAATCCCATTGGCGCCGGGCGATGGTCGTTGCCCCGTCAGCATCTCGTACATCACCATACCCAGTGCATAAATATCACTGCGAGCGGTCACCGTCTGATTGCGAATCTGCTCTGGTGCCATGTACTCCGGCGTGCCCAGCAGTTGACCCGGTAGCGTTAGCGTTGTACTTGGTTCAAGCTTTCCAAATGAATCCGGTCCGGCAATGGCCAATCCAAAATCAGTTACAACGGCGCGGCTGTCCACAAGAATTACGTTGGAAGGTTTCAGGTCGCGATGCACAATCCCTGACTGATGGGCGGCACCTAGGGCTGCCAGAATTTGTCGGATGATGGGTTCCGCTTCGGCTGGGCTCAATTGCCCCTTCACTTTCAGAATTTGAGCTAGCGTCTGGCCTTCTAAAAGTTCCATGCTGAGAACGGCAACTTCGGTTTCGCCAATCTGATGCCGCAGAACATCATAGATTCGGCAGATATTGGGGTGAGTGACTTTGCGGGCAAGCAATGCTTCACGACGTAATCTTTGGTGGGCTTTGGCGTCGCGAAGCCGGTCGATACGAACGGTTTTTAGGGCAATTCGTTGGCCTAAATCAATATCTTCCGCTTCATACACCTCTCCCATGCCACCTGTTCCAATCAAGCGTATGATCTTAAAACGTTGCGCCACACGGTCGTCAGGCTGGAAGAGTGGCCCACCTTGGAATAGTTGATCCCGCAGGTCTTTCGCTGGTGACGATTCCAAAAAACTGCCTGCTGCATTGTGCTGTTCAATCATTTGCAGCACCTCATTAATCAGCTCAGGATCATCACCAGCTTGGGAAGATAGCGCACTTAGGCGCAGGTTCGGAGCGTGGTCAAGAGCCACGTCATACAACGCCCTCAATTTGTTCCAACGGTCTGGCGTCATGATTATTGCGCAGGATGGATGTTTGAGTATAAATCAAAATGCAATCCAATTGATTAATCTTAATTAGGCTCAGGGGACGATGCTTCAAGCTCTTTGAAGAGCCAGGCTTTGGACATAGACCAATCCCGGCGAACAGTGCGTTCACTGGTATCCAAGGCTTGGGCAATTTCAGAATCTTCCATGCCGCCAAAAAAACGCATCTCCACAATTTTGGCGGCGCGTGGAGCGAAGGTGGAAAGTCGGGTAAGGGCTCGGTCAACTGCTATGATTTGGTCCGGGCTATCTTCGCTGGCCTTGAACACATCGGTGAGCTCCTCGCGTTTTCCACCATAGCGTTTGAGACTGGCCCGACCACGTGCCCGATCCACCAGCAAACGTCGCATCACTTGACAGGAGAGGGCGAAAAAATGATGACGATCTTTAATCAGAGGCGGAGCCGACCCAAAAATCCGCAGATAAGTTTCATTCACCAGCGCCGTCGGACTAAGGGTTTGGCCTTTCTCTTCACTCTGCAAGAACTTGGCGGCCAGCCGATGCAGATCCTGATAAAGTACTTCGAACAACTGTTCCTCAGCCAGACGATTTCCTTCGCGAATTAAGGTGAGCAACCTGGTCACTTCGCCGGACGACGTAGGCGTATTCGGGAGATCAGAAGATTGCAGACTCATCATGGATCCCAATATTCTACAGAATTCGAAGGGTGTAAGCCCACTTAGCGTTCTGAACGGACTGCGGCTTCTGATTTACGGAACCTTTGCACTCAGGAAATTCGTTAATCAATGCAACTCGCTCCGTGTCGTAGCGCTTTTAGAGATTCATCGAACGAACGCGTTTTCGACCTTTACCGCTTCCCGAAGCCCCACCCTTAAATTCCAAACCTGCCAACATGGCACACATGGCATCAAGCCCGATCACTTCCAGACCCGGACTTATCGGATACCTATCCTGCCCTGAATTCACCACAAATTTGCGTGCGGGCTTTAGATCCTCACATGCAATGTGAAACCCCTTCTCCGGCCGGGACGACAAGCCAAACTTGATTTCTATCGCCCAACAACCGTGCCCGGGAATGTCCAATAGCAGATCGATTTCTGCGCCCACCACGGTACGGTAGAAGAACGGAACCGCCTGGGGAGGAGCGGATCGCAACAGGTTCTCCAGGACAAATCCCTCCCAACTCGCACCCACCACGGGATGTCCCAACAATGCTTGGTGATCTTCAATCTGAAGCAAGGCGTGCAACAGTCCGCTATCCCGCACATACAACTTCGGAGACTTCACCAACCGCTTGCCTACATTCACATGAAACGGCTGCAACCGCCGAACAAGCATCAGATCTACCATCAAGTCCGTGTATCGGGCAATCGTTTTCCCGTCCACCATTAACCCTCGCGCCAGTTCTGCAGCGTTTCCCATCCCACTTTGAACGTGGGCCAACATTGTCCAGAATCGGCGTAACGTCACCGGTGGGATTCGCGGGCCCAAGAGTGGAATATCGCGCTCCAGATATGTGCGGATGAAATTCTGACGCCACAACATGCTATTTCTATCGTCCCGCGCCAGAAAGCTATCCGGAAATCCGCCTCTCACCCAAAGTTTATTATTCTGGTTCTTCGCCTCCATCACGCTGAAAGGACAAAGCTCCACATATGCAATGCGACCGGCCAGTGTTTCCGATTGCTGCAAAAGGTCGTTGGATGCCGAACCAAGCAGAAGAAAGCGACCGAATCGCTTGCCCTTTCTGCGGCTCTTATCGATCACGCCGCGCAGGATTTGAAACAACTCAGGAACCCGTTGAACTTCGTCAAGGATGACTAATTTGTCTTCCACTGAAGAAAGAAATAACTCCGCGTCGTCCAGCTTTGCCCGGTCAGAGGGAGATTCCAAATCCAGATAGACACCGTCATTTCCAGCAATATCCAAGGCCAGTGTAGTTTTGCCCACCTGCCTGGGTCCAAGCAAAACTACTGCAGGCATGTTGGCCAGACGGTCAACGACTTCGGCTTCTTGGAAGCGGTGCATCTTCATTGTAATTATGGCACACCATTCCACAAATACAATAATGACCATCAACCTTGTTTTTCTGGTACATCATTCCAGAAATACAATGTTAGTAGTTTTCTTTGATATCCCTCCCTGGCTCGCATACTTTCCACTGCCACAGCCTCCAGCACTTGGAAATCAAGGGTCTACTGGATCTGCTGCTGCAAGCCGCGCAAATCGGTAAATTGTTGATCTGCTGCAAACATTGCCCGACGTGAAATTGGCAGGCAGCATAGTTCCGACGCCAATTGAACAATCTGGCTGGGTGCAAGAAACTTTCGCATTGCTGGCATTGCGTGACGACTAATCTGTGTCTCTTCTGATTTACGGAACCTTTGCAACCCAAACAGCGTTATACTTTCCGAAGGAACCCTCGTAACGCGCAAAGGGCCAGGCGGCACTAGTAGGTCAGAAATGCAGGAAATTCTGACGGTCGCCGATTTCCGTCTTGCGCGAGTTCTTTTCAAGGAGCTGCAAGCAACCATGGGGATTAGAGACTTTTTATCAAAGCAGTTTATAGACGTTATCCAATGGACGGAACCGGAAGAGGGCATCCTTTCCTACCGCTATCCCATGCAGGACATGGAGATTCAGAATGGCGGCAAGCTGACCGTGCGGGAATCGCAAGCAGCTTTGTTCGTTAATGAAGGTAGAGCGGCAGATGCGTTTGGGCCCGGTCTGTATACGTTGAATACGCAGAACCTGCCAATTCTGACCAATTTGATGAACTGGGATAAGAAGTTTGAATCGCCATTTAAGAGCGATGTCTACTTCTTCAGCGTTCATCAGAATATCAATCAAAAATGGGGCACGCAGAATCCGCTGACTATTCGCGACAAGGAATTCGGTGCCATTCGAGTGCGCGGCAACGGCGTTTATTCCTGGCACATTGTCAATCCCAAACAGTTTCATCAGAAGGTGGCCGGGACACGCGCAGAGGTTCATGTAGCCGATGTGGAAGAGCAGTTGCGGTCCACCGTGATTGGTCAAATGGGCGATGCGATTGGGCAAAGCGGCATCCCGTTTCTGGATCTGATTTCTAATCAAGTGGAATTGGGAGCCAAGATTCTGGCTGGCTTGCAACCTGCCTTTGATGAGTTCGGCCTACAACTGGATACCTTTGTGGTGCGGGAATTCTCGCTGCCGGAAGAGTTGCAAAAGAAGCTGGACGAACGCATCAGCATGAACATGTTGGGCGATATGGGACGCTACACGCAGTACCAAGTGGCGCAATCCATTCCCATTGCCGCAGCCAACGAAGGCAGTGGCGCGGTAGGAACAGGCATGGGTCTGGGTGCGGGACTTTTGTTCGGGCAACAGTTTGCTGGAGCTTTGGGTGGGGGGATGAATCCGCAACAGACACCGCCTCCGCAAGGTGGTGCACCAAGTGGTGGCATGGCAGCGGCACCTGGAGTCGTTGTTCCGACGGCTCCCAGTGCGCCTGCAGCAGCTCCCACAGGCGAAACAAAGTTCTGCTCGAATTGCGGAAACAAGATTCCGCGCGCGGCAAAGTTCTGCATTGAGTGCGGATCTAAACAAGAGTAGACACTAACCAATGAACCCTTCCGGATGCGAATGGGTAGTAGAAGCGCAAGGCTGCAATGAAGCGGCCTTGCGCGATCCTGCGTTGTTGCGCAATCTATTTCAAAGCTTGATTGACGGCATGTTACTGCATGCGGTGGAACCTCCGGTATGGCACCAATTCCCTGGTGCAGGCGGCATTACGGGGCTGTGCCTTCTCGCAGAATCGCACCTGGCTTGCCACACTTTTCCTGAATATCGCTCGTTATGCTTGAACGTGTTTTGCTGCCGTATTCGCGATGATTTCGATTTTGCAGCTTGCTTGAAGAAAGCGTTTGGAGCTTCCGATGTAAGAGTCCGTAAGCTGGAACGGCCCTATGGTCAACCATGGAACTAAAAACATCCTGCCCAAATTGCGGTGCCGAAATCACGTTTCGATTCCTTGCCGCAATCCAAACCACTTGCGGATTTTGTAAGTCGATTCTGGTACGGCAAGATAAAGATTTGAAGCGTGTAGGAGTAACTGCGGAATGGCCGCTTGATCCATCGCCAGTGCAGTTGGGTGTGCGTGGTAGTTTCAAGGGCGAAGCATTTGAAGTTGTCGGTCGAATCTTGTACCAGTACGAACTGGGCGGCTGGAACGAATGGCACATCATACTGGGCGGTAAGAGCGCCTGGTTGAGTGATGCGCAATTGGAATACGCCATTTCGCGGCAGTGGTCGAACACGTTGAAGTGGCCTGCCGCGGATCAAGTAAAAGTTGGGCAGCCATTCAAGTCATTGGAAGGTACCGATTATTTTGTAACATCGTTGAATCAGGCCAAGTATGTGGGCGTGGAAGGTGACTTACCCTTTGAATATTGGGACAAAGGCGTGATGTCTTACTTGGACTTGGGGTCGCGCGATGGCAAGTTCGCAACCATTGACTATTCTGAAGATCCCCCATTTATCTTTCTTGGCGAGTATGTGGATTTTGACGCTTTGAAGCTCACAGGCCTTCGCGAGTTTGAAGGGTGGCGACGATGACGGTTGTGCCCAAAGTAAAAGGCCTAAACTGCCCAGGTTGCGGCAATGCCCTGGAAATCCGCAGTTTGGGAAGGGCAATCAGCGTGGTTTGCCCCGCCTGTCTACGTGTGTTGGATGCACGCGATCCGAATCTTGCCATTCTTTCCGAATACGCAGGCGCGCAACGTGTGATCCCGGAAATTCCCCTGGGTAAGCGCGGCACCATCGACGGGATTGAATACGAAGCGATAGGCTTTCAAGAACGTCAAGTGATGGTAGACGGTGTAGCTTATTGCTGGTATGAGTATCTGCTATTCAACCCTTACAAGGGTTATAAGTATCTGGTTCAGTCGCAAAATCATTGGAATGTTGTAACTCCCATTCATGCCCTTCCGGAAAAGCGGGAAGGGATAGGTAAGGCAGCAGTTATTTGGAACGGTCAGCGATTTACGCATTTCCAATCAGCAGATGCCGAGACCACTTACGTTTTTGGAGAGTTTCCCTGGGAAGTTCACAAAGGCGAAAAAGCACGGTCTGACGATTTTATTGCGCCGCCGTTGATGCTTTCGTCCGAACAGAATGGTGGGGAAATCACTTGGAGCAAGGCCGATTATCGTACCGCAGATGAGATCGGAAAAGCCTTCGGTGTACCGCTATCCAGTTCAAATTCGGGTGCGCCGTTTGCGAATCAGCCGAATCCTTATGTTGGCAAGCCCACACTGGCCTGGAAGTGGTTCGCCATTATGGTGCTGGCGATGATGTTGCTGGGGGCAGGGCTTTCAGTGTTGTCGCACACCACGCCGGTGTTCAATCGTACCTTCACAATTGATCCGGCCAAGCAGGAAGAAAAGGCCTTTGTAACCGAACCTTTTACCGTAAAGGGTAGCGGGATCTTAAGCGTGGATCTGCGGGCCGATGTGGATAACAACGAGGCGTTTGTAGGCGTCACGTTGATCAACGAATCTACGGGGCGGGCTTGGGAATTTGCACGATCTCTAAGTTACTATTCAGGAACCGATGAAGGCGAACGCTGGTCAGAAGGATCGCGATCGGCCAAGGTAAGCCTGTCTGGAATACCCGCAGGCACTTACTATTTCCGCGTTGATTCAGAGATGGAATCACAAGAAGGCACAGTGCCCAGGCCAATCCGCTACAGTATAAAAGCATCACGCGGATCAACGGTAGCTTGGGGCTTATTCTTATTGGTGTTTTTTCTGTTAATGATTCCGCCTGTTTGGTACAGTATCCAGAAATCGAATTTTGAAACCAAGCGTTGGCTGGAAAGTGATTATGCGCCGGAACCCGGTTCCGATTCAGGAGATGACGACGAATGACGAGTCCGTATTACATTGTCTATAGTGTGCTGTTAGTGGGCGCGTGGAGCGTGCTTTCGTACAGAGGCTACAGTATGGATCGGTACGAAGAAGTGAAGGACGTGCCCAAAACTGTGCGTGATAACCCAGGTGCCTACAGGCCGCACTATTATGGATCGCCGCGTTATACAGGAGGGAAATAGAAATGAACTTCAATCCAGAATATGTTTTGAATGCCCTGGTCTACGCCTTTTTGGGCGTTGTGATTTTTGTGGGCAGCTTTGTGGTGATGGACAAAACAACTCCCTACCACTTGTGGCAAGAGATTGTGGAAAAGCAGAATGTTGCATTGGCGATTTTGGTGGGGTTGATGTCTTTAGGCATTAGCGTAATCATTGCCGCCGCTGTTCACTAGGACCACTCGTTGGCCGTCGTTCTCTTCATTTCCGTCTTCCTGATTTCAGCCTGTGGATTGATCTATGAGCTGATTGCCGGCGCTCTTGCCAGCTACTTGCTGGGCGATAGCATCTTGCAATTTTCCACGGTGATTGGTGCCTACCTTTTCGCTATGGGCATCGGCAGTTGGTTGAGCCGATTCCTGGGTAAGGGTCTGGTGGCACGTTTCATCACCATTGAATTGATGGTGGGTCTGGTGGGTGGATTTTCCTCTGCCATCCTCTTTGCAGCCTTCGCGTTCACAGACGGCTTCCGCTTACTGCTGTACGTAATTGTGACCATCATCGGCATTTTGGTGGGCCTTGAAATTCCGTTGCTCATGCGGATTTTGAAAGAGCGCTTCAAATTTGGCGACCTTGTATCGAACGTGTTGACCTTCGATTATTTGGGAGCTTTAGGCGCATCACTTTTGTTTCCCATTGTGCTGGTTCCTAAATTAGGCATGGTCCGGTCGGCCATGTTATTCGGCTTAGTGAATGCTGGTGTGGCATTGTGGTCCACTTACATTTTCCGCTCGCAACTGGGGCGCTTGGCGGCATTGCGTGGAGCTTGCGCTGCGGTGATTCTCACTTTGGGAGTGGGCATGGTGTTTGCTGATCGTATTACTGAAGCGGCGGATAACGGGATTTACGCCGACGATGTGATTCTTGCCAAAACAACAAAGTATCAACGAATTGTTTTAACCAAGTGGAAGGATGATTTACGACTTTTCTTAAGCTCACACCTTCAGTTTAGTTCTCGGGATGAATATCGTTACCACGAAGCTCTAGTGCATCCAGGGTTGGCGTCACTGGGTGGTGCGCGCCATGTTCTGGTGCTGGGTGGCGGCGATGGTTTGGCTGTTCGTGAAATTTTGAAGTACCCGCAAATTGAAGCAATCACGCTGGTAGATCTGGATGATCAGATGACCGACCTGTTCACCAAGCACCCCGTGTTATCGGGCTTGAATTTGAAATCGCTTTCTTCACCTAAAGTGAAGGTGATTAATGCCGACGCGTTTCCGTGGCTGGAGCAGGATCGGAGTTACTACGATTTTGTGGTGATTGACTTTCCTGATCCAACTAACTTTTCCTTAGGTAAGTTGTATACAACGGCCTTCTATCGGCTGGTGGAAAAGCATTTGACGCGCGATGGGCTGTGCGTGGTGCAAAGCACTTCGCCCCTGTTTGCACGCTCCAGCTTTTGGACCATTGCCGAAACGTTGAAGCAGACGGGGTTGAAGACGTGGCCCTATCATTTGTACGTGCCCAGCTTTGGGGAGTGGGGATTCGTGCTGGCCGGGCATGGGGAGTTTCAGTATCCCGTGGATACGCTGCCCAAGGGGTTGCGATTCTTGGATGCAAAGAGTCTGCCGGTGATGTTCCAATTTCCAGAAGACATGAAGCCTGTGGCGGTGGAACCGAATCGCTTGAATGATCAGGTGCTGGTGCGCACCTATGATCGCGAATGGCGGGACATTGCACGGTAAAATCGTCCGCAGATGACGCAGATGAACGCAGATAACATAACCACCAATCGACGCCAGTTTCTCTCGGCGGCATTGGCGGGTTTGAGCCAAAAAGGTGACAAGCAGGTTACTGGTGGCTTTGTATTTGAATCGCAAAACTTGGGACATTTGATTCGGGATCGCAAAGCGTTCCAGCAGCCTGCGCATCGCGAGAAAGTGCCGGTTGTCATTGTGGGTGGCGGCATGGCTGGACTTTCCGCAGCGTGGCGATTTGGCAAGCGCGGCTTCAAGGATTACGTGCTGTTGGAAATGGAACCCGATGCCGGAGGCAATGCCCGCTGGGGTGAAAACGAAGTCAGCCGCTATCCTTGGGCGGCGCATTATGTGCCTGTTCCCAATAAATCTTCCGTGCTGGTTCGCGAGTTGTTTGAAGAGTTGGGATTGTTCCGCGATGGGCGTTGGGACGAACGACATTTGTGCCATTCCCCGCAAGAACGGCTATTTTTACATGGCCGTTGGCAGGAAGGTTTGGAGCCAGAAATTGCTGCGACCAAGAACGATCATGACCAGTACAAGGCGTTTGAACAGCGCATTGCAGAGTTCCGGGATTCGGGTCAATTCACGGTTCCATTGGAGCTGAAGGCTCAGCTTTCTGTTCTGGATCAGATCAACTTTCGCGATTGGTTGAAGCAGAACAAATTCACATCGCCTTACTTAAACTGGTATGCGGATTATAGTTGTCGCGATGATTACGGGTCCGCATCGGAGGAGACTTCGGCCTGGGCGGGCATTCACTATTTCGCTTCGCGAGAGCATGAAGAGAAAGGTCCGCTGACTTGGCCGGAAGGCAATGGCTGGATCGCGAAACGGCTGATTGAGAAGGCTGCGGGCCATATTCGAAAGAATGAGATGGTGCGACGCATTGAACGCGCGGGCACCAGTTGGCGCGTGGTCACATCAAAAACAATTTACGATGCTGATGCAGTAGTGTTCGCTGCACCGTCGTTTCTTTCGTCCTACTTGATTGAAGGTGGCGATAAGTTCGAAGGGTTTGAATATTCCCCGTGGTTGACCGCGAACTTGACGCTGGACAGGATGCCGGAAGAGAAGGGATCGGAACTGGCATGGGACAACGTAATTTACGGATCGCCATCGCTGGGTTATGTAGTGGCCACCCATCAGAGTGTGGCATCGCGGATCAATCGTAGTGTTTGGACTTACTATCTTCCATTGGCGTCGGAAGCACCTGCCGTTGCTAGAAAGCGGTTGTTGGGGATGGATTGGGGAACCTGGAAAGAATATATTTTGAATGATCTGGAACGGGCGCATCCCAGCATTCGGCAATGTGTTTCACGCATCGACATGTTTCGCAATGGTCATGCAATGGTGCGTCCTGTGCCAGGGTTCCTGGGGAACGCTTCGCGCCTGCAAGCGGCTAAAGGTGGCGGCGGACTGGAGTTTGCCAATTCTGATGTGAGTGGCATTTCCATTTTTGAGCAGGCGCAGTATCGAGGAGTTTTGGCAGCGGATCGGGTGCTGCGTAGGGTTGGACGAAGGTGATTTGTGCGAAATCATAAATTCATTAATAAAATGTTGTACTTAGCAGATTTAGAAATACAGACATTTCACACAGTATGTCCAGACATGACTATATATTCCAATACTGAGATCTCAATAATTGCTAAAATCCAATGCGATGTTCCAGCTCAAGAAACTTGAGGTTTTGCTGTAAATCGTCCCATTTAGGATCACTGTGGATGGCAATCAGAATGGAGGAGTGCACTTTATAAGCCTCTTCCAGGGCGGCCAGGGTTGCTGGGGTATCGCCCAATGCATGATGAATTTGGGCTCGGAAGTAAGGGTCCACGTACGTTTGAGTAGCCATTTGACGCAAATTATCTAAAGCTGCGAAGGCGGACTTCTTGTCGCCCTTTTTTGCAGAAGCATAACCCATTTCACCAAGAATTACCGCCGGATACATTCCGTGCGGCTTTGGGGACTGTTCCAGCGAATCCAGAGCCTGCTGATATGCGCCCATCTGGCCATAGGATTTACCCAGTCCCCAGATCGCCGTTATTAAGTCAGGTTGCATAGTGAGAGCACGCTTGTACCCTTGCAAAGCAAGTTCGTACTGCCGACGGTAGTAAGCAGTGCAGCCGAGTTCCCCCCAAAGGGCTGCCGAAAGAGGGTTCACGGAGAGTACTTGCCTTATTTCTTGTTCCGCATTGACAGATCTGACCGTCTGAGACATTAAATGCGTACTACAGGCGAGTATTTGTATGGCTGCCGGATTTATTCGGCCATTGGTCAGTATCAATTGCCGCTGCGCTTCATGGTAGTCCCAATCATAAGTGAGGGCGACCAACCCTAAATTACCGTGGGCTTCGGCTAAGGAATCGTCAATTGCCAAGGCCCGCAGCGACATAGTTTTGGCTAAAGGCATATGCTCACGGGGATCTTCAAAAAACAGACCAAGGTACAGGTGGGCGGCGGCCATTTGTGAAAGAGCAACAGCGAACTGGGCATCCTTCTTGATGGCCGCTGAATAAAGCTCAATCGCTTTATGCAACCCGGGCGGATTTAGTTGTTCGGTAAGCGTTTGGGCTTTCAAATAAAGATCGAAGGCTTGTGGATTATCCGTAAGTCCCGCCAGTTGTTTTTTGCGATCCTCATTACCCAGGCGACGGTCCAAACTATGTGCGATATCTGTAACCAGAATGGTTTGCATTGCCGCCAGATTGGTTGGGCCTAGCTTATAACTGCGGTTAAGTATGACTGTACCATTCTGGCCGTTAGTAACCTCTAATTCTACGGCAAGATCCTGATTCGAGCCGTTGATTGAACCGGTAAGCACGGTTCCCACTCCAAATTGCCGAGCGGCTTCCACCGAATTCATCTTCTTCCCCATGACTGCCAGGGAGGAGTTAATGCCAATTACCTTTAAGCCAGGAACCACGGCGATTCGACGAATCAATTCCGAAGTAAAGCCATTTGCCAGGTAATTCAAATTGGGATTTCCCGTGTTGTTGGTGAAAGGAAGCACAACTATGGATCTGACTTCGGCTAGCATGTGTGATTGGTTCCAACGGAAGGCAACCCAGGACGCTAACCCGACCAGGCAGAGGGCCAAGGCTGCCCATGAAATCTGTTTGCGGAAATCCCGCGGAGGGATTGTTTGGGTTTCCACTCCGTCGAGATTTACTCTGGCAATCGTCTCTGCATGAATTGGGAATATGAAACGGTAACCTTGCTTGGGTAGAGTCTCAACATAGACCGGATCGGCGGGACCCTCTCCTAGTGCGATTCGGATTTGGCGGACACAATAGTTCAGACTTTGGTCGAATTCAATAAAGGTACCTTCGCCCCAGATGGAAGCTCGTAATTCTTCACGCGTTACTATTTCACCTGGCCGCTCCAACAGCGCCGCTAAGACTTTTAAGGGTTGGGGTTGAATCTTAATGGGCACACCCTTCCGACTGAGAAGTTTTTGTGCGGTATCGTATTCAAAGTCACCAAAGAGCATTTACACAGATCTCCATTAACCTCTGTATTTTACACGTTCCTCATATCAAGTGAGGAACCCCTCATCAAGAACCTCAGATAACTTAGTGGCATTGATGGTGCATAGTTTTGCCATGAAACCTTTTCAACTAGCAGTACTGTCACTTTCCCTCACATCTTTATCCCCTCTGTTTGCGCAACCTCCGGTACCAGCCGGGGGCATTGTCTATGCCAGTGGATTGGAGGGGCCGCGCGGGCTGATTTTTGGCCCCGATGGACTTCTTTACATAGCCGAAGCAGGACACGGCGGCACACAGGCAACACCCGCCAATTGCTTAGCGGTACCTCCGCCAGTTGGCCCTTACAAGGGCGGTCCCAATGCCCGTATCTCCAGGGTTGAATCGAACGGAATTCGCACCACAGTTGTCAGCGGTTTGCCGTCAGGCGTTGGGGCTGGTGGCGACACAGTTGGCGTTGCATCCGTGGCTTTCCTTGACGGGAACCTGTATGCATTAGTAGCTGGCGGTGGTTGTTCACACGGGAATGCAATGGCTCCCAACGGGGTTTACCGAATTGATCGCACAAAAGGCACTGCAGATTTGATTGCTAACCTGAGTGAATTTTTTAATAAGAACACGGTTAGCCACCCGGAACGAGGCGATTTTGAAAGTGACGGCACTCCTTACGATATGAAAGCAGTGAATGGCCAGTTGGTTGTGGTGGAGCCAAACCACGGTCGCCTGCTGCGGATTAGCACTGCAGGGGTAATTGAGCAGCTAACTGACATTTCAGCACCGTTGGGTCACATTGTCCCGACTGCTGCCGCCTGGCGCGACGGCCGCTATTATGTGGGAATGCTAGGTGGATTTCCCATCTCAGTGGGTTCTGCCAATTTGTACCAGATATCGGCAGAGGGCAATGTATTGGATTATTGGCTGGGGTTCACCACCATTTTAGGGGTGGAAGTAGACAAAGATAACCGGCTCTATATTTTAGAATTTTCGCGCAAAGCTGGCTTTCCCGACGTGGGGCTGGGCCGAGTTCTGCGCATTACCGGAGGCGTTGTGGAAGAAATCATTACGGGTTTGAACGTACCGACTTCATTAATAGTTGGACCGGATGGCGCGATTTATGTCAGTGATCTGGGTGCGGCTCCTGCGGGGGCAGGAAGGATTCTTCGTTTCGCGAATCCGGTGACTGGACGGAAATTGAGCACCGACGAATTAAAGATAAAGCGTTCGTTTGGTCTTGCCCGAGAAGATCAGTAAAGTCAAAAAGGAGAAATACAATGAACAATAAATCCATTCGTCACATGATCTGCATGGGCGTAATCATGATAACCTTTACATCCGCCAGTTTCGCCCAAGATACCCTCAAAGCATCAATGGTTTCCCATTCGTTGCTCAAGGTGGCACCATGGAACCCGCCGACTACACAGTGAAACCTACAAGCTCGGGAGGAAATCACATTTATTTCTTCCGCAACCTAAATACGGGAAGTCCTTCATGGTAACCGGGACTTATCTCGCCACGTTAAAAGAAAATGTTCCGTCCACTGCTCGGCTAACGTTTTAATGCCTTGAAAACGTATGCAACCTGAAAAGCATTTATGATGGCACATATCGAGATTACCGTGAGATGATCACCCCCCGCAAACCCAAGTCGACAAAACAGTAAGGAGTTCATTGAAGTCGCACTCAACAGAAATACACGGAATCATCGGTAAGTGTTGCGCCCGGGTCAAGATTGGCCCGGGCAGCAAACTCAACTAAGAGTTTGGCCATAGCAGGTGAGCGCCGGTATGGTTGCGGACACATCGGTGAAAATCATGGTCAAATAACCGCCGTAGATCTACCCGTAGGCAGGAGATTTGTAACGATACTATTCTCACCCAGGACGCACTTGCGAACGGTTTTATTATTTCCTGTTATCAGGCACTGAATGCCATTTGCAATCCGGTTACAGGGCGTGAGGAGAGCCGTGTCCAGTTCTCTGGAAGTTGACCGAAATCCTTAATTCCATCAAGGGGCTTTGAGACACGTGCCGCGAGCGGGCACGGGCGTAGATTCATGTTCAAAAATTTAGGAGAAATAAATGCGAATTCAATTATTCACCATTTACGCGTCGGCAGTGGGAATTTGGCATGCTGCAGCGCAAGATTCACGTCCCCACCCAATGCCGAGTGCGGCCTGTATGGAATTCAACCAGAGGATCGTCGACAAATTGGCAAGCGGACAGTTGGCAGAGGCCGAAGCGACCCTTTCAGACCCAGGAATACGCAACGAT
>JANXSF010000012.1 GCA_025352795.1 Acidobacteriota bacterium | reverse complement strand
TTCGCCCGACAACCCAAATCCGTCTTTTCCCGACTCACCCACCGGGTGAGTCTTCAGCAGAGCATTTTTCTCGGTCATCCTCAACAGTATCAACCGTTTCTGCTGCCGACATCATTTTCAACCGCCGTTTTTAGGATAAAGCCCTCGCCTTGCTTCTTGACGTCCACCGTGTCGAAGTCGCCGAGTTTGCGGCGTTCTTCGGCATAAGAATGTTCGCCGTAGAGAAACTGGTCGCCGATTTTGAACTTCCAGCGGCTGTTGGGATTCTGCGTGGGCTTCCATATCGACTCACCCAATGGTTCTACTGCAGTCGAAGTTTTCCTCGGCTGTGTCACTGGTACCGGCTTCTCATGTGTTTCAGGGCGCTGCCTGCTTTGCAAGGATACGCACCGCGAGGCTTCTCCCTGAAGGTAATGGTACCGCTCTTCGCCGGAGGGATGATTTTTCATGAAGCTGCTGGAGCTGCCGTCAAGCTGTGCAAACAACCGCATGAGAATCAGCATGCCTTGCGGATCGAAGCCCGCCTGGCAGGCTACGCGGATGCCAAGGATGTCTGCTTCCTTTTCCTGAACGCGGTCGAGCGCCGTCACGCCGCGCAGTTCATCAAAGAGTCCCTTGACGCCGGGGCCAGAGCCGTAGCCCGGATGCCGGTAGAAGATATGGCCCAGCTCATGTGCCAGCGTTGCAGCCAGCACATCCTCACCCTTTTCCATAGCCTTTTCCGTAAGCCGGGAAAGTCCACGGTTTACGGAAATATTGTTGGTTGTCCAGTTCGCCGTAGCGTTGATTGAGCTCTCGTTCAAGAGCCGGACCTCTGGAACTCCCGTAAGCTGGCTTGTGCCCCAGACGCGCTCATTGGCCTTCAGCGCGGCATAGAGCCGCTGCATGATCTGGGAGGCCCTCGTGAAATGAGCCACCGCTTCCTCCTCGTCGGCCTCGTTTCTCCCAGCATCGACACCCGAATGCACGAGCGACACCGTCCCGAAGACAACCTTGGGCGACAACAACGAAAAGCTGTTATCGAACATCAGCACATATTGTCCGGGCTCGCTGAAGTCCACACTTAAGACAACAGAGCGCCGCTGTCCTGAATCGTAGACGAGTGACTGGCCTTTGACGACCATCACGCGGATATCGTTTCCACTGCCTCCCTTGGCCTGCAGGTTGCCAGCTATACGGGCATTCCTGAAATTCGAGCGCGTCGCGAATGACACGACGTAACGCTGTCCTGCCCCCACCTGTACCTGGCCGTCGAACAGGACTTGTTGCTGGCGTTGCGGGTCGAAATCCTGTGCCTGGACGCAAGGCACACATGCCGAGAACGCAGCGAGCGCGCAGAGGAATCCGCCATTGCGCAGCTTTCTTACTTTCCGTCCGTAGGTCATGACGAAGTCTGGATCCTCAGATTGTAATCGGCCATTCCTGCCAAGATCCATAGGGTTTATGAAAACTTGCCGCCGTATCACTTTTCCAAGTGCGCGCAATGACAATAACTCCTGTGAAGACCGTAATAATTCAGGGACGTGACCTCTACTTACCTTTAAAACACTTATCTCCAGATAAAAATGTCCGCTGTTGATGATGGTTGCGGGAAAGTCGTGGTGGGGTGAACGTGTCCGAACGGGGTCGCGCCCGAACGGAAGCCCAAAGCAGAGGTGACGGAGTTGGATTGCTGAACGAATCCAAACTTTAGTCATCACGGATGGCGCGAAAGTATTTTTCGCTCTGAATCAATGCTTTGTATTTTCACCCAGGCCACCTCAGGCCGCTAGCAGTCCACAGTAGAAGCAGGAAAGCAAACCGCTAGTCCGTGGAAAACCGTTCCGAGCCGCCATGCGCCAGAATGAGAACTTCGCAAACAACAGGATTTAGATGGATTTAGATGGGGATTTAGATTGGGACAATTTAGATGGGGACAGCCCGCGTGTTTCCAATTGCGATCCCGAAAGATAGTAAACACGCGTGCTGTCCCCACATTATCGGGCCGCAAAAAATGGGATCACATGGGCGAAAAATACGGAAGAAGAAAGTAGGCAGCAACTTCCTTCAGAAGTGTCCTGCTGCTCCGCTGCCGCCGCATTGACCCGCCAATGACGAAGAAGGGTGCAGTTGGCTGTTATCACCGTGCATCAGCGGCCGTTGAAAGCTTATAGAACACCCATCCAAAGATGACGCAGATAAGCGCAGATAAAACCAACACAATCACAGTCGGCTGTTATCTGCGTTCATCTGTGACATCTGCGGATAGCATTTGCGCGAATAGTTGCTGGTACTGCTCCGTCACAGCGTCCCAGCTATAGCGTTCCCTCACTCTACTTAAAGCAGCATTACACAAGGCCACACGCTGCGGATCAGTCATACCCAGCACATCGCCGATTTTTTCAGCCAGGTTGAACTGCT
The DNA here is from genome assembly GCA_025352795.1 of Acidobacteriota bacterium. Classification (GTDB taxonomy): domain Bacteria; phylum Acidobacteriota; class Terriglobia; order Bryobacterales; family Bryobacteraceae; genus JANXSF01. The sequence continues at coordinate 62,118 of JANXSF010000012.1, read as the reverse complement.
CAAACGCCACCCCAGCATCCCCCGCTACTTCGCGATTTTCCTCAGTATCCAGATACATCACCAATGCCCCGCGACCCATAGCCTCAATCAATGCCGGATGCGTTCCGCCCACCTCCGTTGCGTGGATGTAGGCGAAGCAGTGCGACCCCAGTTCCTTGTAGCCTTGCCCGTAAATGGCACCCGGCATGACGATCCGCGGATTCTTCGTATTGCGCACACGGGCAATATATTCGTCGGCATAAGGGGCGTCGCCGATCAGGGCCAGTTGCCTATCTGTGTCCACTAACTCAAACGCTTCCCGCACCAGCAGGCCATTGTTTTCCGGTTCCATCCGACTTACATAAAGGAAATAGCGACCAGCCTCCAGCCCCAACTGTCGCAGCACATCGGTGGTTTCCAGCTTGCCCATTTCAGCACCATAAGGGATGAAGGTTGACTTACGTTGATATCGATCCAAGTAGTATTTTTCAATCGCCGCTGCATCGGTCACCGTGACGTTGGGAAGAAATGTGGCCAACCATTCCGATAACAAATACCAGAGCTGGGCCAGCTTGTTCCACTTCTTTCGTTTGCGCTCCAGCCCGTCCACATTCAACGCAACTCGCATGCCAACCAACCGTGGGAGGAAAGTGAAAATAGCATTGGCCGCATTGCAGTACAGCACAACGTCCGCGCGATGGAACAGTAAGTGAAACGTCGAAAGTGCAGTGTGGACGATGGTGTCGAAATACTTATGATGAATAGTCGGAAGATACACCAGCTTCACTCCCAAGTAAGTGGGCTGTGGGTGAAGTTCGCGGCAATAAACGGTTACTTGATGTCCGTTTGCGACAAGCCGTTTGGCCAACTCTTCAGCGAAGGTTTCGAACCCACCGTAGTTGGCTGGGATTCCTCGTGTGCCGAGGATGGCAATGCGCATTTGTAAATATTGTATCGGTGATGCAGGGTAGGTTGTCTGAAGGCTATCCGTAGAATGATATGGTAGAAGGAAATTATGACTGCCCGTTTCCTGTTAGTCTCGGCGCTTATGTTGACCGCCATTGGTGCGCTCTTCGGCTATCAGCAAAGGGCCGGCCAGCGGCGCAATGAGCAGTACGAACGGGAAATGCAGAATCCTTCCTATGAAGATCCGCCCGATGCCTGGGTGGAAGCCGAGTTCACATTTGCCCGGCTGCGATACCGAAGTGCCAACGGGGGGCGTCGCCGCAGCAGTTGGGGTACCGATTCAAATAAAGCAGAACGTCACCTGATGGAAGGTGTTCGTCGGCTGACCCGTATCCATGCCCGATCCGTGGAAGAGATTATTGATGTAGACAGTGACGAAATTTATAAGTGGCCCTGGCTCTATGCCGTCGAAGTGGGTCAGTGGCAATTAAATGAACCGCAAGCCAAAAGGTTGCGCGAATATTTGGATCGTGGCGGTTTTCTGATGGTGGACGATTTTCACGGTGAGCGGGAATGGAAAGTTTTTATGGATAGCCTGTTCCTCATTTACCCTGACCGACCAGTGGTGGACATCCCCTCCAGTGATCCGATTTTTCACACGGTCTTTAATTTGGATGACCGCTTTCAAGTGCCAGGTTACCAATACGTCAACTCTGGATCTACCTATGAACGCTATGACGGTAAGGAAGCACACTGGCGCGGCGTCTACGATGACAAAGGCCGAGTGCAGGTGGCAATTTGCCATAACTCAGACCTTGGCGATGCCTGGGAATGGTCGGATGATCCACAGTATCCAGAGCCGTTTGCAGGCTTAGCCTACCGTATGGGCTTGAACTACATTGTCTATTCCATGACCCACTAACGAACCGTAGTCAGCAGATGCTTCTGCACCTTACCCATGGCATTGCGTGGCAACTTATCCAACTGATGAAACGCGCGCGGAATTTTGAAGGACGCTAACTTTTCCCTACACTTCGCTTCCAACTCCCCCGCATCGGCTGAACCCACAAAATAGGCAACCGGAACCTCTCCACGCACCCGATCAGGCAGCGCAGCAACGGCCACTTCAATCACACCGGGTAATTCCAAAAGGAACTCCTCAATTTCGCGCGGGTAGATATTGAATCCCCCGGAAATGATCAAATCGCTGCGCCTGCCAGATAGCGTGTAGTAACCATCGGCGGACTTCGTGGCAATGTCGCTGGTCTTGAAGTAACCATCCACGAACGCTGCTTTGGTAGCCTCATCACGACGCCAATAGCCAGAGAATATATTAGGCCCTTTCAAATACACTTCACCCGATTCCCCATCTGCCACCGGCACCCCTTGATCATCCAAAAGTCGCACGGAAATTCCCGGCAGCGGTAACCCCACACTACCGGCACGCCGCTCCCCCACATAGGGGTTCGATATGTTCATCAACGTTTCACTCATGCCGTAGCGTTCCAGAATGGTGTGCCCATACTTCAATCGGAAGTCTTCGTGAGTTTGCGCGGGGAGCGGTGCCGATCCCGATACGAACAGCCGCATCCCCAACCCGATCTGCTTCGCTGTGGCGTCGGCAAGATTCAGCAGACGTACATAAACAGTGGGCACTCCGAAGAATAGGGTGGGTCGAAAATTCAGGAATTCGGCAGCAGCTTTCTGATGCTCAAACCGTTCCAGCAGCCGCATGGTGCATCCGCTGATGAGCCAGCAGTGGAGGCCATTGCCCAGCGCGTGGACGTGGAACAGCGGCAGCACCAGCAACAGACGATCCGCTACAGTGATTTGCCAACAGGTGATCAGGTTCAGGGCGTTGGCAATCAAATTATTATGCGTAAGGACTGCGCCTTTGGAGACACCTGTTGTCCCGGAAGTATAAATAATGCCCGCAGGACTGTCGCCGTGCAGATCCGCTACCGGTCGATTTTCGGGAAGACCGTGTGAAGCGGCGGCAGTCATTGAACCAGGGGTCCAAACGGGGATAGTAGTTCCGATATCGGCAGCGTCGGTCACAAGCGCTTTGGGATCAGCATCGCTGAGGATATGGGTGATTTCCCGATCCCGGTAAAGAATATTAATAGGAACAAAGATCACGCCGGTTTTAATGCAGGCAAGGTAAAGGTCGATGATCTCAACGCAATTGGCGAGGTAGACACAGAGCCTGTCTCCCTTCATGAATCCACGGGCGAGCAGCAGGTTAGCCAGCCGATTGCTACGCACATCCAGGTCGCCAAAAGTGAAGGAACGATCCTGAAATTCAATGGCGATGGAAGCGGCGCGATTCTGAAAGCTGAGGTCGAAAAGGTGAGAAAGAGTCAAGGTAATCTCTTCCAGAATAATGCGGTTCTGGAAGAAATAGGTAATCGGAGAATGAGGAGCAGCAAGGCACTGCCTACTAACAAGTAAGTGGAAGGTTCCGGCACCCCGGCAATAGGAACGGGGATAATGCTACCCCCGCCGTTTTGAATCTGATTGCTGGCCGTCCATGGTGCGGGTGGTGGCAGAAAGCCCACGCTGGTGGTCACCAGGAAATAGGTAATGCCGGTGACCAGGTTGGCATCAATCCGCGAGTTCCAATAGTTGCCACCAGAAAAGTTGTCGTTCACACGGGGGGCATTGTTCAGTGGTGCAGCTTGGTTGAAGCTATTGGCGTATAGCACTAGAAAGTTGTTCCAGGTATTGGCAGGAGCGTCGGACTGCATACTATAGGACCCGTTGGCGCTTACTTGGAAGGCAAAAATGGAATACGGGCTAAATACACCGGATAGCGAAGTAGGGGCCGTAAACCCATTGTCGTTAGGCCTGTCGAATGTGGGGCTGGCGGCGCTGAGAACAGCGGTATAGGAGAAATTACCGGCAGTTACAGGAATACCCGCTAACACCAATAGCAGAACCAATTGCCCGGATGCGGTCACAATAGAAAACTAACATTACTTAGTTCCTTCGACCATAGGTCGTAAGTACCGATGGACTACGCAAATCACCTGAGATAGAAAACGAATTTAAACCTTAGGATTCGCTCGATTACGGGTTCAGCGCCTTATGGGCAGCATCACTCAAGATGGCCAATCCGGCAGCCACATGCTGGCCAAGGTGGACCCGCAAAGCCCGACGTTTCCGATCTGCCAAAACGGCGAAATCACCGCGTGCCTGCGCTGCTTTCACGGTTCCGAAAGTGTACGTCTGGCCAGGGACTTTCAGTTCCAAAGCATCGTCACAGGTGACTTGCAGGAATACGCCGGTATTCGGACCGCCCTTGTATCCCTGACCGGTGGAGTGCAGGAATCGCGGGCCGAAACCCAGGCAGGTGGCCACTTTACGCGTATCTCGGATGTTCACCCGGATCTGCTGCAGCGTCGTTTCATATGCCGCGTTCATTTCAACGTAACCCAGCAGTGCCACATAGTCATTCGGCTGGATGCGGCTAAAATGGGCGCGCAGATATCCAACCAGATCAGCGCGCGTCCCCAGGGCGGCAGCGTTCGCAGGATCGGTAAATAGAGACACCCCTTCACCAGAATAAATGGGAGTTTCGGCAGGTAATGATCCAGTGGCTTCGTAAGCATCGGTCAAAGTGCGGGTGGCGATCTTGCTGGCTTCCACATCTGGCTGGTCGAACGGGTTGATGCCTAAAACGGCACCGGCAACAGCCGTAGCAATTTCCCAACGGAAGAATTCCTGGCCAATGGAATAAATGTCGCGCACGTCCACGCGAATCACAGCATGCCCAGCCTTTTCGATGGCTTCCATGCCACTATCCTGAGCCGCATCGGGACCCGATTCCAGGCGCAAATAAGCGAATAGACGATCTTTGCCGTAATGATCTGCCGGGGCCAGCGGTTCCCGATCCACAGGGATAATGCCCTTGCTCAATTTACCGGTCGATTCGGCAATTAATTGTTCCAGCCAAGCGCCCAGATCGGCAATGCCCGGTGACGCGATGATGGTGATTTTGTCCCGACCGTTCTTCGCCAGAACTCCCATGGTCAACCCCAGCATCACCCCAGGATTTTGCGCAATTGGCAGGCAGGGGGAACAGGCGGCGGCCATTGCATCGGCTTTCTCCAGAAACTGTTTCACATCCAGACCCATGGCTGCAGCTGGAATCATACCAAAATTGGAGAGTGCCGAATAGCGCCCACCAATCTGATGCACGCCGGGGAAAATCTTCCAAAACTTGTCACCAGCAGCGATCTTTTCCATCTGCTTGCCCGGATCAGTGACGGTGATGAAGTGACTGCCCACTTTATCGGCACCCACTTTTTCCTTGATCCGCTCAAAGAAGTATTGCTTGAAAATGTTGGGTTCTAAAGTGGCCCCAGATTTGGTGCTGACAATGCAGAGCGTATTGGCCAGATCCACCTTTTCTTCAAACGCTTTCACCTGGGCCGGATCAGTAGAATCCAGCACGTGGATTTCCGGGAAGCCCGGTTGCTGACCAAAGGTGAGTTTCAAAACCTCTGGACACAAGCTGCTTCCACCCATACCCAGCAACAGAATGTTACGAAATCCCCGAGCCTTCACTTCGTGTTGGAAATCCAGCAGTGTTTCCACACCAGCCAGTTGCTGTTCGGTGATCGTTAACCAGGCCAGCCAACTGCTTTCATCGGCACCGGTCCACAAGGAAGCATCTTTATCCCAAAGCCGATGCACGTTTCCACGCACTTTCCAGGCATTCAAAAGCGAGTCGATTTCCGCCTGATAAACGTTCGCCACCTTCACCGATTGCGCGTTCAACTGCAAATTCGACACCGCGCGGCAGCGTTGGTTGACGGCATTCAACAATTTATCAAACGCATCGGCGAACATTTTTACGCCAGCAGTAACCAGATCGGTGGTCACCTGGTTGAAATCAACACCCTGGGCGGCAATTGCCTTCATAACTTCTTCTGCACCGGCTAAATCGTCTTCCAATGTGAGTTTGGCAACACCATGATCGCGAAACGCTTCCAGTGTGGCGGGCGGTAAAGTGTTGACGGTATTAGGACCAATCAGCGAATCGACATACAAAACGTCGGAATACTTGGGATCTTTGGTTCCTGTGCTGGCCCACAGCACGCGCTGTTCCTGTGGATGCTTCGCTTCCAAGGCCTTCCATTGTGGGCTGGAAAAGATGCGTTTATACGCTGCGTAAGCAATTTTAGCGTTAGCAATTGCCGTTTTCCCACGCAAATCTTCGGAGACTTTGGCATCTACCACGGCGTCAATCCGGCTGACGAAGAAGCTGGCCACGCTGGCCACACGACTGATATCGTGCCCCGCAGCAGCGCGCTTTTCCAGACCAGCGATAAACGCCCAAGCCACTGCTTCATAAGCCTGACAGGAAAATAGTAGCGTCACGTTGACGTTGATGCCAGCCGAAATAACTTCTTCAATGGCGGGCAAACCTTCTAACGTCCCTGGAATTTTGATCATCAGGTTCGGTCGGTTGACGGCGGCCCACAAACGCCGTGCATCGTGAATTGTCGTTGCCGTGTCATGCGCCAGAAATGGGCTCACTTCAAGACTGACAAACCCATCACGACCGTTGGTTTTATCGTAAACAGGACGAATGGCATCGGCCGCACCCTGAATGTCAGCAATGGCGATGCGCTCGTATATATCCATCGGGGTGAGCGACGGATCTTCACGCATTTCCGCCAGCAAACCAGCATATTCATCACTCCCGGCAATCGCTTTTTCGAAGATGGCAGGGTTGGACGTTAACCCACCTAGGCCGTCTTCTTCCACCATGCGCGCCAGTTCGCCACTGGTGATCAGGCTGCGCTTGATGAAGTCGAGCCAAGGAGATTGTCCGAGAGCGGAAAGTTGTTTTAGTGGATTCATTTGCTGGCCTGTTAATTTATGGAAGTATTCCCTCTTTAGTTTACTGTGTATGACCAAACAGAGGGATTCCCTGCTTGTTCGCTTATCGGCGAAGTTTGGATGAATGTGAGAGGGACTCCACGAATTGTGATGAGCCAACGTCCTTCCACTACAGTTGCGCAACTCAAACCCGTCCACTTTTATTCGTAGCCAAGCGAACAAGGGCTTTTCGTTAATGGAATTACTGATTGTCATCGCCATCATCTTGACTGAGGGTGTAAAAAGGATTGTGTAAACGCGGTTCTTCAGGAAGACCATTTCGGTTCTCCTGTCCGCGAGGCCGAACTGTTTTTTGGTGGGATAGGCATCCTTGCCTTTCCTTCACAGACTAAGCACTCAGTAAATAACCCCGCACCCGCTTCCCCGTGATCCGCTCCAGTGCAACCACATACCAACGCAATTGATTCTCATAGCGACGCTTCCTGGAAGGGTCATACGCGTCCGTCTTGAAATCCACCACATGCCACACATCATTCTCAACAAACGCCAAATCCACAATCCCCTCAAACACGCCCCCAGCAAGAGCAACCCGCAACGGCCATTCCCGATGCACCTCCGCAGCCGCCCGAGCCCGTTGTAAAGCGTCATCACCCAAAACCTGCCTCACAGCCTCACAAGCCGCAGCCACTTCCAACTCAGGCGCACCCGTCACACGACCATGCAACTTCGCCAAACCTACTATCTCAGCCACCCCTGCGTCCAACGCAACATCCCGCAGAATATTGTGCACCAACGTCCCGAAACGCGCCCCTGTCGGCCTTCCGATCACACGCTCCGTTGCAATCGTCTCCACCGCAATCGCAGCCGCTTCGTCTGAAAGTGGATGCCCATCGGTCGCCAAAAAGATTTGAAATTCAGGCCGACTCCCCTTTTCAATCGCCGACGCCTTCACCGCTTCCCATTCCCGATAGGACTCCATACTGTCGCCATTCCCCTCGGAAAGTAAGTGCTCCTGCTTAATGCCGTAGTTCGGTTCCACTCCCAAGTTCAACGCGGCGGGGTCCCACCAAACCACCGTATGATCGCCATTCGCCGCTTTGTGTAAGCCCGGCTTTACGGAACTTTCTTCGTCAGACAACATCTCCATAGGCCGTTCCAATATAGTGCTGTCGCCGAATTCAGGGCACCCATAAGCTCTCTTCGGAAGGCGACGCCGCAGCGGGTGTGGATACAAAGCCTTGCTCAGCGGACTCACCCATCCACCCTCGAATTCCCCATCGCCCACCGCCGGAATCACCAATAAATCACGAGCCCGCGTCGCCGCCACATAGGCCACCCGAACACCTTCCGCCTGTTCCCTGGCAAGCTCTTGTTCCCGGTTCGCCACCAATTCCCAAGGCTTGCAGCGGAGCATGGTCATGGCACAAACTCCTGTTTCAGGATCAATGCTGCGATCTGGTTCCGGTGAGGAAAGGTTGGCTGAAATATCTGCTAAAATTACCACCGGAAATTCCAGACCCTTGGCCGCATGCACGGTCATCAAGCGCACCCCTTCCGCACCTTCTTCCAGAACAGGCGCTTCCGATGCACCTGATTTTTCAGCTTGCCGTGTCAACAATTCCACAAACCCGCGGAAGGAAATGCCACCCTCCATTTCAAAGCTGCGAGCCAGACTGGCGATGCGCATCACGTTCGCTAAAACTTGCTGCCCACCAGGTCGCAACGCAAAACCAGCATGGGCTCGCGTGCCTTCCAAAAGCGCATTTACGGTTTCTGCAATGGGACGATAATTACGGCCCTGATGCAATTTACGAATCAACGCCAACGCCTCACGCACCGCCGCGTAATCAAAATCCAAGCTCGCTTCTGACGCTTCATCAAAGGGGCTCAAACGCCCATAGTGTTGTCGATAGCGAAGCAGCGTGCTATCAGGAATCGCAAACAGTGACCCTTTCAATGTTGCGAAAACAGAGAGTTCATCCGCAGGCCATTCCACTGCCTCCATCGCCGCTCGCAGTGTTTCAATCTCCTCACGCGCATGAAAAGATTTCGAACCAACCAGCACATGGGCCAACCCCCGAGCCTCTAATCCACGTGTGTATTCTCGGGTAATATCCCGACCAAAATTCACAAAGCGTCGAAACAAAATGCAGATGTGATGGGGAGCCAGCGCCACGCGCATTTCCGGATTTTCAGCATCGCGCACAGTCCAGCCGCTCTCCCGCACCAACCATTCCACGTAAGCTGCAACTGCATCGGGCAGGCATTGATCAATCGCCTTCTTGGTGATCTGAACTCTTGCTCCATAAGGCTTTGGTGGCGGCAGCACAACCACTGTAGGCTGATCCTCTACATCAGGAAAATGCTCTTCCAACGGTGCATAATTCGCTTGCCCACTGGCACCGTCACCGGTCATCTCCGAAGCAAACGCTGCATTTACAAACCACTGAATGGATCGCGACGAACGAAAGCTTTTAGTCAAATAAACCAAGCCACAACCGCGCTGCACAAGCCGTTCTCGCAGATCTTGATACAGCACCACATCTGCCCGGCGAAACTTGTAAATGGATTGCTTCGGATCGCCAACAACGAACAGCTTTCCCGCCACTGGAGTTGTTTCCCGCCAGTTGGATTCCGCCGCAGTATCGGCTGCCAACAATAAAATGATCTCCGCCTGCAACGGATCAGTGTCCTGAAATTCATCTACAAACAGGTGTGAAAAACGCTGCTGTAAATAGGTGCGCACTTCCAGGTTGTCGCGAACCAGATTACGCGTTAACAACAACAGGTCCAGGAAATCCAACTGACCAGCAGTGCGCTTGCTCTCTTCATAACTTTCCACCAAACTGCTCATTTCCCCGCGAAGTTCGGCGGCCAAATCAGCGTCTGCTTGCGTTTTGAAAGCGTCTAAGTTACTGAGTAGATCTTCAGCACCTTTCCACTTCAACTCCTTCTCCCGAGCCAGCCGTAGCAAGCGACTTTCCAACGTATCGTAATCACGCACGTGGATCGCTTCGTTGCGTTGAATCCAATTCGATAGTTCCCGCACGGCACGAAACTTATCGTTCATTCGCAAGGCCGCCGATTCAACCATTGCCAGCAGCACGTCAATCTGTCGATCCCGCTCAAACGGCAGACGAATCCACGGTCCAGGAAAATCACGCCACTCAATTAAGTTTCGTCCAGCCCACTTCAACTGCTCCATCGGCGGCGATGCGTCCCAAGGTTCACGCCATGCCAGACGACTCAACGCGCGTCGCAACCCAGGCGAATTCTCGTTCAACTTTTCCTGTATCCAAGTACGAAACGCACGATCGTAAAGCCTCTCCTGTGCATGTTCGCTGACTTCTTCAAACGCCGGATCCACCACCGCTTCCACTGGTCGTTCACGGAGTATCCCAGCGCAAAAAGAATGAATGGTTCCAATGGATGCTTCTTCCAACCGTGCCAAGGCATCTTCTAAATTACGGGCTTTTTCCGGATCGTCGGTCTCTCCGCGACGCTTATCCAGCGACTGCCGCAATCGTAGTTTCAACTCACCAGCCGCTTTGTGAGTGAACGTCACAGCGGCAATATGATCGATCTTCGCCAAGCCTTCTTCCAGCACCGCTGTGATGCGACGCACCAGTTCCGAAGTCTTACCCGTTCCTGCCGAAGCCTCTACAATCAGACTTTCATGCAGCGAGGTGCGGATACGCTGACGTGCTGCCGCGTCATCAAATTGTGGACTTGCGCCGCCGCTCATGGGAGCCTCCGCATTTCCACTAAATCTTCCACCCGCGCTTGTTGTTTCTTACCAGCGCGCTGTTCTTCATACGGCCCACAGACTGGCCGATAGTCGCAATACTCGCAAGCGTCTTTCTTTGGCGCAGCAGGCAGAAAACCACTGTGAACAGCCGCCGCAATCACATCCACCACCTGCGCTATGCGTTGGCGTGCGTGATCCTGAATGGGAATTTTCACTTCCCGATATTGCCCTCGTTGCGTGCAATAAGACAACCGACTTGACGCAACCGGCTTACCCAATAACTGCTCCATCGCTAATGCATAAAGCGTCGGCTGCAGCACTGTTCCACCGCCGACATAAGCGGGTGTCTGTTCTGGAGGCTTGCCTGTCTTATGATCAGTGATCCGCAGCGTTCCATCGGCAATGTTTTCTTCCACCAAATCTACCGAACCACGCAGCTTCAAACCATCCAGTAGCAACGCTTCCGGCTTGATGGAATCTCGCAGACCAAAAGATAATTCCGTGGCAACTAGCTTCCAGCCGGCATCCCCGGAAACGTGACGCAACCAACCGCGCAAATCGGTCCGCAAGTCTTCCACTTCACTATTCCAGACGCGCTGAATTGCTGGTGCCAGTTTTTCTGCGTAGTCTGCAGCCACTGCATTCAGCACTCCATCGCCAATGTCCATGGCCTTTTGCAAATCACTGCGCTTCAATGGCAATAGCCCTGCCGGTTCCATTTCTTTCCAAATCAATTCCTGCGCTGCATGAAATAGTGCCCCGCGCGTTAACGGGTCCATCTGTTCTAATGGAACGGTCTCTTCACGCGGTCGCAGTTGATGAATTGCCGATAACAAAAACTTGTAAGGACACGCCGCGAAGTGCTGCAACGCAGTTGGCGAATAGCTGCGACGATCCAGCCAGTGTGCTTCCAACGCTTTCAATGTTTCCACTTCCGGATCAACCAACCCATCAGCCCCGGACCATTTCGAACCCCAACGCCGATAGCGGGTTCTGAGCGATCGTGCCAACACTGGACTCACTTCTACCAGGTAGCGCATGAACCCTTTCGATTCGTCACTCGTCACCAGATTCAGTCGTGCCACATCGTACTCCGCATCATCCAACGCCGCCAGTGGATCTAAAGGTGCAGGCCTGCCCAAGCGGATCTCTGCGTTATTTGCAGCCTGCTTTTCAAACACCCGCAAATCTGGCAAACGGCCTTCCCCTGCGCGCAAAACTTCCAACGCATAAAACGATGGAACTCGTGGACGCCCTTGCGTAGCATCCATGCGTGGATAGGAAACAACCAGCTTTTCCCCCGCAGCCGCTGCACAATGCAACAACAAACGTTCCCGAGCTACGCGGTCATCCTGCTGCGTCAAGTGCCCGCCTGCCGTCACTCGATGCGTATCCAAAAGTAGCGGGTCTTCCATCGCCTTCTTTGGAAACACGCCTTCAGCAAGCCCTGGCAAAAACACAACAGCGAATTCACGACCCCGTGCTTCTTCCGGTGTGGCTACAAACACGGCACCGTAACGACGACGCGGCGGCTCATTTCGTAAGAATCGTAACCGCTCGGAAAGCACTCCATACACTTCCAGCAATGCCACTGGACCCACTTCGCGCATTGGTTCCAGTTCACCCAACATGGCCATCACCGATTCCGGACGTCGTAACGAACGGGTTGCCAATGTTGCAAGTTGCTCCACCCATTCGCCCCAACAAGCTGCCGCAGGCAACGCGGCTAAAAGGTCAATTAGCGGCAACGCAAAATTCGCCAGCCCTTCCAGTTGTGCCAGCTTTCGTTCTAACCTTGGTCGATCTTCATCGTCCGTTTCCAGGCTGGCAATCTGCATGCGCTGTTCTTCTTCCAAGCCACGCAAACGGCGCGCCCAACGCTCACGACCACCGACCACCGACGCATCCACAATCAACCGTTCCCAACCCGCTGGTGAACGGACCACCGGAGCCGCAGCATCCTCAACTGCTTCAAACGCTACTGCCTCGCCTGCCATAAAAAAGTTGGCCAGCACTTCATCTTGCGAAGGAACCCATTGTGGTTCGCTCTCAATTGGAGCCCCGTCATCGTTCAAGTCTGGAACTTGCGCGAGCGATAAATATTCAGCGAAGCGAGTAGCGGTTAATCCTTCCAAAGTACATGCCAGCAGGGCTAAAAACGCACGTCCGCCTGGATCTGGCCGGGCAGTTCCCCGATGAAAATAGGCTGGTGCACCGGCACGTCGCAACGCTTCTTCCACCAACGGTTGATAGGGTTCCGGTGATCGCAGTAAGATCGCCATTTGATCGAACCTCATCCCATCGGAGGCAAACTTGCGAATGCGCCGGGCAATTTCAACGCACTCCAACCCTTCCCCTGGAGCAGAAAAATATTCCACGGTGTCATCGAACGGTTGCGGCTCTGGAAGTTGCGAGGCGAACAGATATTTACGAACTCGATCCAGCGTGCACCCCGTTGATTCGTTCCGTGTTTCCGGCTTGACGGCAAAGCTGTTTTGACTTTCAACATCGGCAGCCAACAGAGTAACCAACATCGCTGGCGAGCGCTTCCCCACTGCTTCAATCAACCGTTGCTCCCACACGCGTCGCACCGGGACATCAATCATCAGCAGCGGTAAATCCAAGTACCGATGAGCTTGCGCCTCTGCTACAACGGCGAGTTCCAACACAATGGCTTGATCTGCTAACGCCTGTTCTTCCAGCAGTGCAGCATAGTAGGCGAGCAGTTCTGCCAAATCCTGACCCGGCAAACCTGCCTTGCGCAGTTGGTCAAGATTCACTGCGTCCATGCGCAATTCAGTAAGAGTTGACGCCAGTGCACGTACGAACCCTGGCGTATCTGCAACCGGGTCGAAGTAACTTAGCTTGCCCTGTTTGCGAACTTCAAACGCAGCCCGTGCGGCCAACGCTTCCTGACTCAAACGGCTCATCGGAGCAAGTCCGCGTTGAGCCATAGCCCACCCGGCAAGCGAAGCCGCCAAGTGACCCAAGGTCATACCATGCACACCCGCCAAACCCTTACTGGCATGGCTTCTGAGAAAGTCATCGGCTGCTCCGCGCGACGGAGCCAGTACGATTACATCGCTGGATCCTGCCCATTTTTGCAGGAAGGCACTGGCTTCGTGCAGTTGCTCTTTGCTCGAATTTGCAATGAGCGAACGAACGTTGCTCACAGTGTTTACATTCCGCCTGCGCGCTTGCGATGCGGCTTACTTTCCTCTTGATCGGCATCCACTGTTTCCGTTGTGACCGGAGGTTTCTTCAATGCCGCCAAGCTGCTTTTGAGCGCAGCCATAATGTCGATCACCGGGGCCATGTCTTTCGATTCTGGAGGTGCAACAATTTCCTGACCATTCACTTTTGCGGTGATCAAGTTGCGCAATGTTTCACGATAATTATCAGTATATTTTTCCGGCTCGAATGGGGCGGAAAGGGCTTCTACCAAGTGCTTGGCCATGGCCAGCTCTTTATCTTTTAGGCTGGAAAGGTCTGTGCGAAATTCATCCAGCGCGCGAACTTCATCCTGGTAATACATGGTGTGCAGAACCATGCCGTGCTTGCCCGGACGCAACACCACTACATGTTCGCGATTGTGCATGCAGATCTTGGCCACACCCACATGCCCGGTTTCGCGCATTGCTTTGAACAGCAATGAATAGGCCTTTTCGCCCGCTTCATCAGGATGCAGATAGAAGGAGGATTCAAGGTAAACCGAATCCAGTTCTTCTTCTTTGACGAATTCAACTATCTCCATCACCTTCGCCGTTTTCGGCTGAATGCGTTTGATGTCTTCATCGTCAATCACTACATAACGATCTTTTTCGTATTCGAAACCTTTCACAAGTTCGCTGCGAGGAACAGGTTTATCCTCAGCAACGCAGAACAATACCTGCTTCACACGGGAGTTATCGTGCTTATGCAGTTGGTTGAAGCTAACAGTTTCCGGCCGCGCCGCCGCCATCATTTTAACGGGCAAAGAGATGAGCCCGAAAGTGATGTGGCCTTTCCAAATGGTGGATGCCATAGTGTCTTCTATTTTAGCTATATGCGAGGGCGATGTCCGCTTTTTGTCAATTTCTAAAACGTCAGCCGCAGTGCCAATTGGATGGTCCGCGGAAGATTCGATTGCGAAGTAATGCTACCGAAGTTCTGGTTGGTTGCACCCACATCAGGACCATTGAAAATGGCGTGATTGAAAAGATTAAAGGCTTCTCCGCGGATCTGAATATTAACCCGTTCCACGATGGCTACTGTCTTGATCACAGACAAGTCAATATTGCTGATCTTATCCCCACGGTAAGCAGGAAAGGCTTGCGGGAACGTGCGTCGGTTACGATCCAGTTGTAACAGCGAACTGCGTTCAAAGCGGGTTACATCAAAAACTCGTTGCAAGTTCCGCGCGTCCCATTGCAAATCACCGCCGTAGTACAGCAGGTTGCCGAAATCAATAGGGCCGCCAGATTGCAAATTCAAAATGCTCGCCATCTGCCAGCCGCCAACTAGACGATTGCCCCACGGCCCCACTTGGCCCATGAACTTTTTACCTTTCCCAAAAGGCAATTCGTAGTTGCCGGATAACACCAAACGGAAGGGCCTATCTTCGTTAGCCACGCGATACTGAAGCGCATCGGAGGCGTTGTACAAGCGATTGGTGGCTTCCAAAAATTTTGAGAATTGGAAGTTAGTGAGGAATTGCAATCCATTGGCGAAGCGCTTATCCAACCGAACTTGGAACATGTGGAAGTTAGAATAACCGACACTCTGTCCGCCTTCGGTAACTCCGCCGTCTCCGGAAAATTGCGGATACTTGCGCAGTAGAGTTTCCGTACTTGTGGTGGCCCCGTTCAGGCCTGTGCCCGGAATTAAATTGCGGAGTGGGTTTTGGACCAATGCCGTAAGACGGTCAATGGTGGCTTGGTCGCGTGTGGGTAACGTCGAAAGGTATTGCTCCGGCACATAGTTCAAGGCACGATCCACGCCTAACCCGGTAACGTGCGATCCCATATAGCCCAGTTCCAACAGCAAATTTTTGGCCAGTTCACGCTGAATATTAAAGTTCCAGCGGTGCGTGATGGGCTGTTTGGGATTGGGTGTGGCAAAGGCCACGCCTTGCCCCAGGAACGTATTCACGCCACTGCTGTTGCCGATGGGTTGCAGAATGCCGCTAGGAAATGGGTTGGCAAAAGTGGTGGTGGGCGTCAGGAAATTATCCAGAGTGGCCACTAATTGTATGGTCTGGCTGAAGCCAGGCTGCTGGATGCCGGTGGTGCCGAAGGTGCTGTAAAAAACACCATAGCCGCCGCGAATTACAGTTTTCGCTCCAAGCAAATTCGGCGACCAGGAGAATCCAAAGCGTGGACTAATGGCATTGCCAGGAGGGCTATAAACAGTGCGGTTGCTGCCATCAGCAAACAATACTCCACCCACAGGGTTGAACTGGGCGGCAGGCAGCAGGGCAATGGGACTGGCTGCATAATTTGCTTTTGCCGCATCGGTAAGTCTCAACTTGGCTGCCGAATCAAACCCGCGCACTGTGCGATTCCAACGTTCAATGGTGCCGCCTTCTTTTTCATAGCGCAGGCCGATGTTAAACGTCAGGTTGTTGCGGATACGCAGGTCATCCTGTATAAATACGGCAAAGTATTTGGCGCTCTGGGTGCGGGTGGCATTCACGTCGAAAGTACCGCCGGAGGGCAAGCCCAAAAGGAATGAGCCGAAGTCCTGCCCAATGGGGGCTGACGGGGAATTATCTAATGGACCGCGCGTCCAGCTCTGGTTGAACGTATAGGCACCGGAAGAGTTGCCATAGCTATTGGAGCTTTCCCGTTGAGTCCGCAAATCGACTCCGAACTTTACGGTGTGCTTGTTGATGATCTTAGTTGCGGCAAGAAAGATTTGATAGGAATCGAACGGTGTGCGGTCGCCGCCGCTATCGCCAATGGGCGTGAAGTTGGCAAAATTGATGCGAGGAATTACCAGTTTGCCGCTGGACGCTTTGAGGGAAGCGGGCAACCCGAGCGTGGTGAAATCGAACCCATCGTGCGGGCGAGTGTTGCCTTCAACGAAGCGAGTCCAGTTGGCGCGCGAGTTTAAGAAAAATGTTGGGGTGATGGTGTATACATCATCGAAAGTGGCACCCCAGTTGATGCGCGATAGAAAATTACCGGTGGCAATATTAGAAAAACGGTTGCCTCGATTTTCTACGCGATCATTGTTGCGGGCCGAGATGAAAAACTTGTGACGGTCGGAAACGTTGTAATCCAAACGACCCATGTACGAAGAGAAGTCGTCGGCACGAATGGCGTTGTTGAAGTAGTTATTGGTGCCATCGGGAGTGCCTTGAAAATTCGGCAAGGGCAGGAACTGGAAGAAGTTCTTGGCTATGGGACTGATGCGATTGGCGGGGATACGATTACCGGCGAAGGGTTGACGGGCAATGCGCGCGCCTTGCGCAACAGCAGTAGCGGGATCATAAATTTGATACACGCTATTGATGGCCAGCAATGAGGAAAAATCTCCAGTGCGTTGGGCATCGGTTGGGACATTGGAAAAGGTCGGTTCAGGTTCGGATTGCTTGATGGCTTCATAGCCAAAAAAGAAGAACAATTTATTCTTACCGTTGAGCACTTTCGGAATCATCACCGGGCCACCAACTGTAAAGCCATATTGGTTGAAGCGCGTTACTGGTTTGGTCTGGCGTGCGGCGTTGGTAAAAAACGGCGTGGCCTTCAATCGTTGATTCTGATGAAACTCATACAGGGAACCGTGGAATTGATTGGTGCCGCCCTTCATCACCACGTTCACTGTACCGCCGCCTGTATTGCCGTATGCCGCGTCTGGTTGAAACGCTTCCACCTTCACTTCCTGCACCGCATCTACTGGCGGGTTGTAGGCTACGCGCCGGTTTCTGGTCATATCGGGAGAGCCATCCAGCAACAGTTCGTTGGACTGGCCTTGGCCACCGCCCATTGAAAAGCCCGATGGACCGGCGTTATCAAACGGCCTTGTGAAGCGTGGGTCCGACGACGGAGTGACGCCGTAAGAAAGTTGCGCCAGCGTCAACGCCGTGCGTCCATTCATGGGCATGACGGAAATTTGATCTTGGGTGATGACTTGGCCTACTGACGCGGAATTTGTCTGCAACATGGCAGCGTCGGAAGTGACGGTGATAGCTTCCGTCTGACTGCCGATTTGCAGTTTCACATCGATCATCAGGCGTTGGTTGGCCCCGACGATGATACCATCTTGAATGTACTTTTTAAATCCGAGATGATCCGTTTTTAACGTGTAGGGACCGGGCGGTAGAAAAGGCAGCGAATACTCACCTTCTGCACCAGAGGTTGTTTCAAAACGAGCGCCTGTATTCGATTCCACTGCGTTGATCTGAACCCCAGGTATGGCCGCACCCGTAGGGTCAGTAATGCGTCCGGAAATTGTAGAACGAAATTCCTGCGCAAAACTTGCGCTCAGCAACATTGCTGAAAGGAACAGAAATCTAAGCATCTTGAATGAACTCCCCCGAACAGATTAAATCTTATCCAGATCATATCAGAGAAAATCGATTGTGCCACATCGCCTTGCAGCAGCAGTGTACTATGAGGCATGGAAAATCGCACTGAACCGAAGACTGTTGGGCAATGGATTCGTTATGTTGTTTTTGCAGCAATTGCAATTTGGCTGGTGATTTGGATGTTACGGATATCGGGCATTAACGTGCTCTGACTTTAGGCAACCCGTTGTATTGTGTTTCGAAACTAGAGCCGCAGCGGGACAAGGGAATATTATGTCATTCGGAATTTACATTGTTGGCTTTTTGGTTTTTATTGGTGGACTTGTATATGCTGCCAATCTGCTGCATATCCCACAGCAATGGATTGCAGTGGGTACCGTGATTCTTTTGGGCTTGGCAATCATGACAGGCGTCCAAAATACCAGGGGGAAAGATCCGTCATAAACGAATGCGTCGACAAAGGAAAAGGACGTGAATCGCTTGGATTCCCACGCCCTTTTGACAATCACTCAATACTCAAGACAGCTTAGAAATCGTACCGGAGCAGGAACTGCATTTGCCGGGGACTATTCAATGTCGATGAATACTTGCCGAAGGAACCGGTGTTCCCAAGATCAAGCGTAAGACTGTTCACGTCGAAACGAACTGTATTGGTTATGTTGAACGTTTCCCAGCGGAGTTGCAACGAATGCTTTTCGCTGTAAGGCATCACGAACTTTTTGCCTAATCCTGTGTTCACCGCAAGCCCACCATCACCCCTAAGAACATTGCGCTGGCCGGATTGACCGGGCAGCGTAAAGTCGTAGGCGGCCAGAGCGGACGTGGGATTCGCGAACAAATTTGGACCACTTTTCCCGGCAACTGCTGGAGCATTCTTGCTGGTAGCCGTCGCAGGTTGTGGACCAGAAGGGGTGGCGAAGCCGGTGACGTTCCAGTTGGTGGGCCAGTTGCGACCGTTGCCTACGGATGTGGGCAGTCCCGAGGATTGCTGATAGGTTGCAGAAAGCTGCCATCCGCCCAGTATTGCGTTCACAAATCCACCAGCATTGGTAAGGAACTTCTTATTTCTGCCCACTGGTAGTTCGTAAATTAAAAAGCCATTTACGGCATGCCGAACGTCGTAATCGGAAACCGCGCGACGCTGGCTGGTATTCCAGGTATTCACTAGAAACCCGCCGAACGCCCCAACACGTTCCGCACGCGAAGCCAAATCAATGGACTTTGCAAGCGAGTAGTTGAAGTCAGCCGTTAGTCCGCTGGCGAAGCGCTTTCGCACCGTCCACTGCATGGCGTGATAAGCGCCGCTGCCAATGGAACTCCAGGCGGAAAGTGCTGAAAATTGCGGACTGAAGAATGCGTATTGACCAAGTTTGCTGCAACCAGGGTCGCAACCCACATCCAAGTCATAAAGCGCCGAAGTGTAATCTGGAGCGTAGCTTTGATAAACCTCGTAGGCCGCCTGGGTGGCTGATTTTGTACCGGTCTTCAAGCCGGGATACATATTTTCCCAGAAGGGAATTGGTTTGACGTCACCGATTTTCGTTTTTGCACGATCGAGCAACGCCAGTTGCGTGGCTCCTTCAAAGTAGGTCTGCCCGGAAGCGGGATCTTTGATGTTGGTAGGCATTGCCAAATCGCGATTGATTAATGAACGGCGGCTCAAGCGACCCACATAAGAGGCTTGCACGAACAAGCCACCCTTGAATTCCCGACCGACGGAAAAATTCATAGCCATGCTGTAAGGAGTGTTTAACTTATCGTCAATATAGTTGGTGATTGCCTGATTATCTGGCTGAACCGCCGGAAAGCCACCCTTTGGTGTTGCCACGATCAAAGAGGCAGGCAGCGAAGTCAAACCTGAAAAACGCGGTGCGGTAGTTGCTGTGAGCGTGCCAGCCGGATTCCGCAACTGGCTGGAAAAACCGAATAAAGTGCTATCAGCCGTGCGGATCAGGCTCTGCCCAAGAATATCGTGGAAGACGCCAAAACCAGCGCGAACCGACGTTCTACCCGT
Organism: Acidobacteriota bacterium; assembly: GCA_025352795.1. GTDB lineage: Bacteria > Acidobacteriota > Terriglobia > Bryobacterales > Bryobacteraceae > JANXSF01. The sequence continues at coordinate 42,111 of JANXSF010000012.1, read as the reverse complement.
GCCGCCAAACAGGAATTTGGAAAGCCCGTCATTGCCTTGTGGTGAATAGGCCAGCGATACCCGTGGCGCAAAGTTTTGCTTGTGGTCAGGATACAAAGGGGCACCAGTTGCGCTGTTGGCCAGCACGTATTTAATGCGTCCAGCTTCCAGTTGGCTTTTGCCTTGCCCCATTAAAATAGCGCGTTGGTTGAACCAATCGCTGACGCTGGGATTGCCGCTGGTTTGATAGCCATTGCCTTCATACACAGGTGGGGCCATGACGTAGCGCAGACCATATGTGACCGTCAGGCCACGGGAAACCTTCCAGGTATCTTGCCCGAAAATTTCATACTGTTCGCTCTTAAAAGTGCGCAAAATGGGCGATCCCTGGGCTAGTGAAGCGCCAGCGGTATCAAAATTAAATTGATTATTCACCTGGGAAACTATGCCCAGCAGTGCCATTGCCGCATCGTTGTAAGCCACGCGGAAAGTACGGTTCAAATCGGGAATACCTGCTTGCAAATCAGAACCAGAACCTCGCAGCCAGGAGGAATTGGTGGAGGCTGAGCTAAATGAATTGGCGGTGCTGCGAGATGCGTTGGAGACGAACCACATGTTGGCGCCGAACTTCACTTCGTGTCTTTGCTTGATCCACGAAAAATCCTGATTCACATTGTAAGTTGGAATAATTCGTGCGGTCTCTCTAGTTAAACCAAACGGATCGTCGATGCTGCGGAAGCTAACTGCGGCAGCACTTTGGATTCCAGTTGTCTCAGTGCCTTGGCGCGTTAAGCCAAAACGAAACTGGCTGATGAAGTTTGGCCGAACCAGTGACGTAAGTCCTAAACCGTAACCACGACTATCGTCCAACTCAACCCTGTTCGCTTGCGCTCCGGAAAATTGCGGAGTACCCAAGCTACGGTCATTCTGCAGATTCCCGCGGAAAAACAACGTATGCTTATTAGCGCTATCCAGGACAGCGTCCCACCGGGTGATGTAGGTATCTTGCTTTCCAGTGATTGGAGCGTTGAACCGGTAGCCTTGTGTGTTAAGACCATCCCCTAATGTGAAATCATTCGCTAGTGGATACTTCTTGAAAATATCCAGCACGGCTGCGTTTGCACCAATGCCCGCAGGATCAACTTTGGTTTTGACGTCGGCGGGGCTGAGTTGTTTTACTTCGCCAGTCGTTGTGCGATATTGCACAATTCCCTGCCGCAACAGATCGGAAGGTACAGTTCGCGTCACCGATTGGCGACTGGCGTCTTTGCGACCTTCATAGTTGAAGAAATAGAAAACCCGATTCTTGATCACGGCACCGCCGAAGCTGGCACCGTAATTGTTGATCAGCAATTTACGACGTCCAATTCCCGAAAGATTATCGAAAAAATCTGCTGCCGCCGTGGCTGTGTTGCGATGGTTCCAGTAGGCGGACCCATGATAATCATTGGTACCGCTCTTGGTTACCAAGGTCACTTGTGCACCGGAACTGCGACCGGAATCGGCATTGGCATTGGCGGTGACGGTGCGAAACTCCTGCACCGAATCCAGCGTGACGCGCAGAGCTGAGGTGAACGCGTAGCGTTCCTGCTGACTGTTGACGTCAATACCGTCCAGCGTTACATTGGCTTGGTCCGCCTTGCCCCCGTTCACAGCACCGTTGCGCTCATCTGTAATACTCGTGTTGAATGCCGTCACTCCAGGTTGCAGACCCAGTAAACCGACAATGTTCCTGGCGAAAAACGGGAGTTGCAAAATGGGCTTGTTGCCAATTGCATTGCCCAGTGAAGCATCGGAAGTGTTCACCTGCAGCGCTTCTGCCGTTACGGAAATTGTTTCCGTAATGGTACCCACTTCCAGCTTGATGGTCATGGTGGCCGGAGTGTTCACCAGCAGTTGGATTCGATCAATAGACTGATTGGCGAAGCCACTGGCTGATGCGGTTACTTTGTAGGTCCCAGGCGGCACTGCCACAAAGTTGTAGGATCCGTCGCCGGAAGATTTAACATCTCGTCTTAAGGACGTATCCGTGTTGTTCAGTTGAATGGATGCCCCGGCAACCGCCGCACCGCTGGGATCAGTGACAATACCAGACAGTGAAGTTGTGGATTGCGCGAAGGCGTTGGAAGCGAACAGGGCCGCAAGCAATAAGACACTGCTGCGGCAACTAATAGAGTTGAGCATACCTTTCCCCTTAATTTGGCCAGCTAGAACACCTTGGCTCATCTGCCATCAAGGACGGGGACAGCAGCAACAAACAAGTGCACTATGAAGAGCCCTTTACCATTTGCGAGAACGACGCGAATGCGCACGAACTCAGAATGGATATAGGGTTACAGATGAGTAACGATAACACAAGTAGTTTTTTATGAAGCTTTATTTACTATGTATGGATTCACTGCGTCCAGCGCACTGCATTTCAGTAATTATGATATGATTCGGCGGTGTGAGAGGTTCGCTCGGCATGCTCATTAAAAGTGGACAGATCCAGACGCTGAACGCCTACGCTGAGGACATTTACGTAAAAGAAATGGCCGGGCATTTGCAGTTATTTTCGCCCAAACTCTGCCAGGTTGTCGGTGAGCCAGCGCTGCTCCAATTAACAAAATCAGGCATGGACAAGGGGCGGGGCTATGGTTTGATGAATCACGGACCGCTTCGTTTCTTTCTGGAACTTAAGTGTACGCTGGGCAGTGGCTTTGATACGGACCCTCAACTGCATTGGGCATCGGAAGTTCTGTCCGACACATCAATTGACAGTGACATGCTTCGTGCGGAGCGTTTGTTTGAGCGGATGATTGGTTACCTGGATCAAGTGGCTGGTCCGAATCATCAGTACGCAACTGAGGCGATAAAAAGCCTGCTAGCTTACAACTTTGATACGCCCCCGCCAGAAGGGTGGTCGGATAAGGCTGTGGTGGGTGCTATGGCTAGGCTCTATCCGCAGAAATTCGAATTTGTTGGGGAATCAGCAGCGAAGGAAATTGCACGGCAAGCCGCGAAACAGGCAGCCAAATATGGATTGCCCCACGGACCAGGAGGGGCGGCATTGGCGGGGATGAAATTCGGTATGGGACATGGGATTTGCGAAGATCCGTTTTACCCGTGGATCGAAGCCACTTTGCTGGACCCACAAACGGTGGATGGTGAAGGCAGATTGGCCAGACTTTTATCAAAGCTTCGCTTGTACGGGACGCACGTGCTGGCATACTTTAATCCGTCTTAAGGCCCAATGCCGAAGAACACTCCCAACTCCCCATCCATTAACGCCCCATCGAATCCGGCTGGAAGCTCGGGATTGCAGACGGGTGGGACTGGAAACGCTGCTGTGCCGAAAGGCGGAGCTGCTGCCCAATGCCCTTGTAAAGACGCAAAGATCACTGCGGAAGCGGTGGCGAAGGTTCCTTCCAATCGGGCTCGAACCAAACTGGGGGTTGGGGAATCGACGAAGCTTACTTTTTCGCTGGGCGCTGCCACTTGGACGCAGCCAGGCGCGGGCAAACTATCGGGCACTTCGGGCGCCACGGCAACTTACACCGCTCCTGACCGAGCCGCATCCGATTCCATTACAGCTACGGGATGTGGCTGCAGCGTTACCATTTCTTTGGAGGTGATTGAGCCAACCGGTGTACGGATGGAACAGAGGACGGGCACGAAAGGGAATCATCAGAAAGGCAAGGCGTCAGTCGGCTTCATCGCTACGATTTTCATTCTTCCAGCCGATGTTTCGTTTGAAAACTGCAGCTATCTGGAGGATGAGGCATATGCGGTTGGGACTGGCTGCTACGAGGAATACATGAAAAAAAATAAAGTGGGGCATCACCCCAACGCCAGCGCCATACCAATTGGGCCGCCGCAGAGTGATACCAGCGGATCCAAGGTAAATGGTTACGATAGGATCGCGGCATCTGCCAGCGCATGCGACGGTACTTTTACGATGTCGATTCCGTGGAAGTTTCAAGTCGGGTCGGGCGCAAGCAAAGTATTCACGACAATTGATCAGGTAGTTTCAACAACCAAAGCAGGGGCTGCGGACATCAGCAAGGCGGGAGCCTCCAACCATTCGGACTTGAATGATAGTAATGAAAAAGATCCGCTATTTTAACTGCGTGCGACCTGCTCTGCTATGGCTGACCATGCTGAGCATATGGGTTTCAATTTCGGCCGACAAGGGCGAAACAAAGGGAAAAAAGAAGGCGACGATGAGTATTGAAAACACCAGCAAACAGGTGGACGGGCATCTGGACGCTTTCCGCAAAACGGGAGAGTTGACTGAGCTTCGTAACGCCGCGAACCAGATTGATAGTATCCAGATTCTGGGTACCAAGTCTTTTCAGAATCGGCAGACCGCGCGTGCCGCGAAACTTTCCCTGTGGTTGAAACTGCTCAATACGATGGATTCGGCGAAGGACCCAAAGTTTGACCCTGAGGATGTGCCGGCAGCCAGGGTTATCCTTCCGTCGGGCACACGTATGAAACCGGGGGTGATGCTGGAGACGCCGGAGGGTATCGCCGACCCTGCGGACCGTCGCAAATACGACGAAGCAGTGCAGGCCAATTCCGAAAGAACGAAGCGGTATCTCTTGCAAAAAGAGTTGCGACAAATGGACGCGGAACTAACTCTACGGGCTGATGCTTACATCACTGGCGCACATTTAAGATCGCCACAAGGGGTGAAAGAGATGAATGCGGCAATTGCTGTGAGTGTGCAAAATGAAGATCGGGCGGCGCATCTTCGGTCATTGGTGGTGCCGCGGTAGTTGTGGCCCAAGAATGGGTGTGGATGCGTGCTTCAGCAGGCCAACCAAAACTTCTTTTTCACTGGCAAAATTCTTGGCATCCACAATCTTGAACGTCGCATAAGTTGTTTTCATATTTCGCTCGCTTCCTGATTTTGGCGTTCGATTCGGTGACAGTTAAAATAGCAAAATCAGTTGACAAAGGCCGGTGGGTGAATAAGAAAATTCGATACCTAGCCGTGACCGCCAGGGAGCGGTAGCTGTCACCTAAAAGCTTCCGAGTGGTCTCCGTACAAGCGCGCCCCATAGCACGCGAAGTTAATGAAATACGGCAAACACCGCTCGTATATTAATGACCCATACCTAACAAAGGCCGCTCCTTTGACAGAGCGGCCTTTGTGGACAGCAGACTAAGTGAGTAAGTTACCGGTTGGTATTGTCTAACCCACCTGGCCGGCAAGACTTGCAAACCCCGAATCCACTGCCGTTGCCGATGATGTTCGTGCAGAGGTTCGTGATACTGGCTAGTTCCTGTGCACTTAACGTTGCTCCGCGGAAGGGGTTTTCCGTTACCGCAAAGCCGGCGCCGAGCACATGAAGAGTGGTTCCGAAAGCCAGACCGCCAGTTGCCAGTAGCGGGTCGGCTACATTTTGACCAGCTACTGCGGCGCTGTTGGCACAGGTTGTGCCAGTAAAGGCCGCGCCTGCTCCGGTGACTACCAGTTTCACTACAACTGAGTTGGGCTTCACGCCGGTAAGCGTGTTGTTGATCAGGTCGCCAGTGACGGATAGCGAAGCCAAGCCGTTGGGAGTGATGGGGCAGGAACAGCAGGAGATCAACTGTTCATCGGGCGAGAACGCATAGACATTCATGCTGATGTTGCCAATGCCACCAGCGAAACCAGGACCCGTGAGTGCAGCTCCGTTGGCTCCAGTATTGGTCAGGTTGATTAGGGAATCGCCGGAAGTCAGGTTAGCCGCATAGCTCACTAGGAAGTTACCGCCGATTGTGATGCTTGCCGTAGCGGTATTGCCAGTGCCGCCTTCGATAGATGTAACCGGATCAGTTACGTTGACTTGTAACCCCGTCGCGACGCCGGTTACTTGTGCAGTGACGGTGCAGGATCAGGCGGGGGCAAGGGGCCCACCACCAGTTAACGAAATGGTACCGCTGCCAGCAACGGCTGTTACTGTTCCACTGCAGGAATTCGTTATGACACTGGGAGTGGCAACCTTCAAGCCCGCAGGCAAGTTGTCGGTGAAGGCAACTCCGGTCAAAACATTGCTCGGGTTAGTATTGCGTATGTTAAATAGCAATGTGGTGACACCGTTCAGCGGGAGCACAGCCACGCTGAAAAGCTTGAGGATGACTGGGGGCAAAGCAACGATTGTGCTTGCCGTGGCGACGTTACCCGTGCCCGCTTCAAGTGAACTGATGGCGGATGAGGTGTTGTCTTTTACGCCTGGCGTAGTTCCAGTGACAAGAAGGGCCACCTGACAGGATGAATTCGCTGGAACGGTCCCAGTGAAGGTGATCAGATTGGACAAGGGTACGGCGCTGACAGTTCCGCCGCAATTGTTGCCCGTTCCGCTAAGATTGGCCACAACCAAACCGGCTGGCAGCGTATCTGTAAATGAGACCGTAATGGGGAAGGCATTGCCGTTTGACGCCAGGAAGTTCAGGTTAGTGTTGGTGTTGATTGGGAACACGGCAGCACCAAAAATCTTAGCAATTGACGGAGGCACCAATGGGACTGCGACTACCGTGATGGAGGCGCTGGCCGTACCGCCGATTCCTCCATTGATAGCCGACACGGTTGACGTTGTATTGTTCTTCACTCCGACAGTTGTGCCGGTCACATTGACGGTAACAACGCAAGTTCCACCTGCCGCAATTGTTCCTCCCGTCAGCGAGGTGGAACCCGCATTTCCGGCATGCCCCCCGCTGCAAGAGTTAGTGGTTGTAACAGGAACAGCGGTCACTATCCCTGCTGGAAATGTGTCGGTGAACCCAACACCGGTTAAGGAAAACGTATTCGGATTGCCAAGTGTGAAGGTGAGGCTGGTGGTTTGGCCCACGGTGATCTGGGCGGTACCGAATGCTTTGCTGATAGTTGGCGGCAGAACTGCAGCATCGAAGGCAATACCGGCAAAATTGTCGGCGATAACGGCCACCGACGTAAACACGCCCGCTGGGGTAATGGTTCCCACGCGTCGTACGTTAGTGTTAGTGCGGAGGATGGCCCAAAGGACTCCCGTAGCGGGATTGGTGGCCAACCCATTGAACCCGACAAGAGTTTCCGTGAGGGCCGGGGCGGTTACTGCAGTTGTGGTCAGCACAACACCGGTGGTTGGGTTGATGGTGGAGATTCCCGCAGGAGTATCTCGATTGACACCGTAGAGAGTTGTCCCCACAAAGGCGAGACCCTTGAAATAGGGACCAACAGAGGCGTTCAACAAAGTAAATGCTCCGCTAGTGGTCACTCCGAACATGCGGTTACTCCCATCGGTTACAATAAACCGGCTATTCACCGCGTCCCAAGTGCCTGCAAGAATTTCGCCATGCGCACCAGTCATGGGAATATTGGTCACCACATTGGTCGTGAGATTGATGGATTCCATTACTTGAGTTGAAAAACCGGACCAGTGATACATCAACCCGTTGGATGGGTTGAAAGCAATCGCTTCGCCGCTATCGCCATTTCCGAGTGTCTGGAAGAACGTGGCCGCACCCGTTGTCTGGTTAAGGGTGAATAACGTTGTCGGAGCAATTGGAGCTTTAAGGCCAACCGGAGCCCCAATTATCCCCCCACCACCGTCGCCGGTGACTCCGTAAAGATTTGCTCCTATGGCAGTGCCTGGGGCAATTGACGCCAGTAGAACGCTAAGAGTAAGCGTCAAGAAATTGAAAAGCCGAGGCTTAAGGCGGAGGGTATTCATTGAGTGATCCTCAATGCAATCAACCTAATGCCAACTTTACTACAATCATTCTTAAGGAGTAGCCCACAGGGCTACGCCATATGTAAGCTATTGATTTTATGGATATTTTTAGTTTGTAGGAGTTAGCTGAAACGGATATATATAGCTAAAAAGTGCTAGAGGTACTACTGTTTGAAATAATGAGCCTATGCCACATGCTATATTCTGGAATTTGCAGACGAATTCAATTCCGCGAGTGGTGATCATTGGGGGTGGTTTTGCTGGCATGAACGCGGCCAAGCTGCTGGGCGGACTTCCCGTTCAAGTCACCCTGGTAGATCGACGAAATTTTCATCTGTTCCAGCCGCTTTTGTATCAGGTTGCCAGCGGTGGTCTGTCCCCTGGCGACATTGCCGCCCCACTGCGCGACATCCTCAGTCGCTTTCCCAATGTGCGTACGTTGATGGCCGAAGTCACCGGATTTGACCCGGCGAATGGTCGCATTTTGCTGCATGACCAAAGTGACTTACTATACGATACGCTGATTCTGGCCGCTGGGGCGGAGAATTTCTATTTTGGAAACCCCCAATGGCAGCAGTTCGCCCCAGGGTTAAAGACCATTGAAGATGCCACGGAAATAAGGAGTCGCATACTTTCGGCTTTCGAAAAAGCAGAGCTGGAAACTGACCCTGAAGTTCGGCGTTCCTGGCTGCGATTTGTGGTGGTAGGCGCTGGCCCTACGGGAGTGGAACTGGCTGGTGCCATTGGTGAGATTGCCCGCGATACGCTACGTCACGATTTTCGAGCCATCCGTCCGGCAGAGGCTCAAATCCTACTGCTGGAAGGGGCCAAGCACACGCTTCCGCAATTCAAAGAAGACCTTTCCGACAAAGCGGAACGGGCGCTGATCAAACTGGGCGTGCGCGTTCGTACTGGCGTCATGGTGACGACCATTGACGCTGCCGGGGTGTCGTTGATTACGGATGCGGGGAGTGCGGAACGTATTGAAGCTCGCACGGTTATTTGGGCTGCGGGTGTAAGGGCATCGGGGCTGGGGAAAAAGCTGGCTGACGCCGTGGGGGCTGAAACGGATCGCGGAGGGCGCATTAAAGTGTCGGGCGATTTGAGCATCCCAGGTCATCCTGAGATTTTCGTTCTGGGTGACCTTGCCTGGTTCGAGAAAGATGGTGCAGCGTTACCGGGATTGTGTCCTGTGGCGATGCAACAAGGTTGGTATGCTGCCCGCGTGATTAAATTGCGGTTGCAGGGGAAGGCGGTGCCGCCGTTCCACTACGTGAATAAAGGAATCATGGCGACCATTGGCCGGGCATCAGCGGTGGCTGATTTAGGGTTCATCCGTTTTGGTGGCGTGTTTGCGTGGCTCGCCTGGTTGTTTATTCATCTGATGTATCTGGTAGGATTCCGCAGCAGGTTCGTGGTGGCGATTCAGTGGGGATTTCAGTATTTGACGTTCAATCGCGGGGCGAGGCTGATTACGGGGAAGGATGAACCTTCTTAATTGGTGAAAATTGGGAGTTTACTCGTAGCTCGAAGACAACGCTCCCTTGCGGTCACGGCTCGGTAACATACTGATTATACAGAGCCGTGACCGCGAGGGAGCGGTGTTTTTTATCATTAGGTTATCCGGAAAACTAAGTGGCATGGATTGTCACGCTACAATAAAGCAAAGATGCCCGATTCGATTCTGGACAAAATGCGGTTGGATTGGGATGCCCGCGCCCTGGAAAATGCTCGGTACTACGTCAACACGGAACGTGAAGATTGGACTGACGAACAGTTTTTCCAAAGCGGAGAGCGTACCGTGGCCGAAGAAATTCTTACGGACATGATCAACATTTGTCAGGGTAAGAATCCGGCGGAAATGCGGGTGCTGGAAATCGGCTGCGGCGCGGGGCGGGTGACCCGAGCCATAGCCCGGCAGTTCGGCGAAGTGCATGCCGTTGATGTCAGTGGCGAAATGATTGCCCGGGCCACCATGGCATTGGCGAATCAACCCAATGCCCACGTGTATCAGAACAATGGAATGGACTTGAGCGTGGTGCCCACTGCTCCGTTTGACTTCGCTTTTTCAACCATTGTATTTCAGCACATCCCCAGCCGGGAAGTGATTCACAACTATGTGCGGGAAGTGGCCCGTTTATTGCGTCCTGGGGCGTTATTCAAGTTTCAAGTGCAGGGCGATAACACTTTGAACACTGAAGCAGATGACACTTGGTTGGGCGTGCCATTTTCTGACGCCCAAGCGGTGGAGATGGCGGAACAATGCGGGTTTGAACCACGGCACAGACATGGAGTGGGTGAGCAGTATTTCTGGCTCTGGTTCTTCAAAAAGTAGCTTTACTCTTTACGTCGGCCTTCCCAATATTTACGCATCCGTTCCGACACTACTTTGCGTTCTTCATCAGACATAGTTTTGCGGCCTCGACGACCTGCCGCTTTGTAGGGACGTTGGCTTCCCCCGTCAAAGGAATGCAGGCCTTCAAGGCTATAAATTACTTCGTCAAGAAGCGCCTTTTCTTCTTTCAGTTCGCGAACGATATCATGCAGTTCCATATTGCTCAAGTCTCCGCAATTTGCGCGGCAGGTAGACTTACATAATAGACTGAACCCAGCGAAATTACTTAAGGTTTTTTCATTTATCGTAAAATGAATGGCCAAACCGGTACTAACCGATACCCATACTTGAGGATAAGGAAAGCCACAATTCCGCCTGCCATTAATAGGATAGAAAGGACCACAACCAGAATCGCCATCCAGGGGAAACGGTTATGTTCCCGCTGATATTCCAATAAATAGGCTGCAAAAACGCCAACAAAGTACAGCGCCACCATGGGCATGGCGAACAACATCATGTTGAACGCATCGGGAGTTGGGGTGATCAGTGCGGCTAGAATGGTGATTCCCAAAATGGCGTATCGGGAATGTTCCAACAGGAATTTGGCTGACACAATGCGCAGCATGCTGAGAAAGAAAATGACCACTGGCATTTCGAACACCAGACTGATGCCAAGAATCACGTTAAAGAACAGATCGGAGTAACTGACAATGGAAATCTGCGGTTTAATGTTGATGTCTTTGCCAACGCCTAACAGAAATTCCAGCCCAAAGCGGAAGGCCACAAAATATCCAAACAGGCCGCCCATAATAAACAGGCCCGCGGAGCTAAGAACGAAGGGGGTGGCCATGCGTTTTTCGTTCTTATAAAGACCAGGGGAAATGAACGCCCACACCTGATAGAGGACCCAGGGGGATGCTATGAATAAGGAAATCAACAGCGGGATCTTCATCCAGACAACGGAGAAAGTATCCATGGGATCTAACTGAATCAAATCGGGGGCGTAGCCCAACCGGGTCAGCGCACTTTTGGCGGGACCGGCGACAATTACCCACAACTCTTCTTTGAAATAGAAGCAGCCGAGAAAGGCAATCACAATGCCCCACAACATGCGGATTAAACGGTAGCGCAGTTCTTCCAGGTGCTCCAGAAAGGACATGCGCAACATGCCATCGTCGTCATCATCCTCCTCTTTCTTTTCCACTTTGAAGGGTGGAGGTGGCGGAGGGGAACCGGCTTGGACAGGTGGCAGGACGGTGGCAACTTCGGTGGAAACGGCTGAGCCATGTTCAGACTCATGAGAGCTATGATCAGCATATGGATCGTCGTATTGGTGATGATACGGATCTTCCACATGCTGATCATAACCAGAATGGGTCATATCGGACGGCGGGGCTTCCGAAGCATGAGCATCGGCAGGCGGAATTACAGGCGTATGTTCGCCTTTGGGCTCAGGCCCCTTGGTTTCATCAGTTGACATCAATCGCTACCAATTTTTGAGGCAAACTTTAGGAGTGTACCGGCTTGGCATGTCCATCGGTCTGCGCCACTGTATCGGCTGCCGGAACAGGAGTCACTGCGGCATGGCCGGAAGGTTCATGAGAAGATGTCTCATGAGACGGATCTGTAAGTGCCAAAGTGTGTTCGGAGGCTTCAATAGCGGGTGTTTCAGCGCCCTGAGTTGCGGATGCGCTTAGTGTGGTTGTGCTGGTGTGGGTTGAATCGGTGGATTCCCCGCTGTAATAGCTGGAATCGTAGTAGTTGGAATCATCATGATTATATGTATGATCCCGGACTTCATTGTGCAGGTCTGAAGTAGCCTGCCGCAAGGATTCGGTTTCCCGCTCCAGGGAGTTCATTTCACGATCAAACGTGCCTTTCAATTCCGCCGATGCGCGGCGGAATTCGCCCATCGCCTTGGCTACAGTGCGACCCAACTCCGGCAGCTTTTTAGGGCCGAAGATGAGCAATGCCATAACAAAGATGACGATCATTTCCTGTGTGCCCAGTGAGCCCATGGAATTGACTGTGCCTCCCTAAAGGTACTTCTCAAGTTTCAGCATAACATAGTGGGGCAGAAATGCTGCTGATAGGGTTGAAAGCCACCTCTAAGTTCAGCAGGGATGCCCTGTAGTTTTTTGGAAATTGGAGAGAAGTCTTCGCTCGCAAGCGAGCTGGCTGGCGGAATCGCCTGCCCCACAATTACAGCTTCAAGTGTTGGAGCGAAGGGTATCTGGTCTTTGAAAAACTGCTCCCTCGCGGTCACGGCTCCGTAGAATCAGTGGTTTACCGAGCGGTCACAGGTTATCCCAACAAACGGTGGAGATCAGTTGCAGGCCATTGGAGTTGCAATAGGCGCTGGCGGAATTTGCAAAATTAACGAAGCCGAGTGAATCGAGGTCTGAAGAGCTGAATGAAGATCGTCGAGGAGAGGCTGCACTGAATTTGTAGCGGTAACTGCCGATCGCAAATAGTATTCCTTAGACTTGGCTACGCAATTTTAACAATAGTAAATGGAACCAACGCTTTGCTTTCCAGTTCATTGACGTTCAAAATGGGAACTGATGAAACTTAGCACGCCAACTATACTTCTGGCCCTGACTGTCGGAAGTCTTTGCGCCCAGGAAATGACGCAAGAAGATCGCAGCATTGCAATGAGCAGTCTCCATGCAACTCGTAAGATGTTTCTGGATTCCGTGGCTGGCTTGAGTCCAGCGCAACTCAGCTTCAAGGCGGCGCCAGATCGCTGGAGCATCGCCGAATGTGCGGAACATATCACGCTCAGTGAAGACCTTATTTTTAACATTGCGACAGACCGCGCCATGAAGACCCCTATGGTCAAGCGGGATGCGGCCACTTACAAAAAGATTGACGCCACAATGCCCAAAATGCTGGTTGATCGAAGCCAAAAAGTGCAGGCCCCTGAAGCTCTGAAACCGTCGAATAAGTGGAAGTCTATGGACGACATGCTGGCCGAATATAAAGAGCGCCGCAATCGTACAATTGAATGGGTTGAGAAATCGGACGCCGATGTGCGCAGTCACGTGTTGCCGCATCCGATCTTCAAAGAAATTGATGCTTACGAGTGGATTTTGCTGTTATCGGGACATTCCGAGCGGCACACCCTGCAAATTCTTGAGGTGAAAGCTGACCCCAATTTCCCCCAAAAGTAGGCTTTCCAGCGTGACTATCGAAGAACGTGAGGAACAGGTTGATCGCTTGGAGGAAAGTCGCCGAGTGGTGAGGAAAGCCATTGATGGTCTGACCGATCATCAATGGCGATTCGTTCCAGCCGAAGGGGGCTGGTCCATTGGGCAATGTTTGGAACACATCGCCCACATTGAAACCAGGATCATTGCCGAGCTGAAGGAAAATATCCGCAACTCACCGGCTGACCCGCTGCTTCCTCAAACTACTTTAGGTAAAGAGACGTTTCTGAAGCGCGGCGTGCCCAACCGCAATCGTAAAGTGGAAATGCCAACTTTGTTCGACTATCCTCAAGGAACAAAGCCCGGCACGGCTCTGGTTGTTGACTTTGATACAACGCGTGACCAGACCATTCTGTTCTTGAGAAAGACCCCCGTGGACCTTCGCCAATGGGGCACGGAGCATATGATTTTTAAGACATTGAATGGCTGTCAATGGATGCTGTTCATCGCCCTGCATGCAGAGCGCCACGCAGCGCAGATGGAAGAAATTAAACTGGCCGATAGCTTTCCAGTTTAGCGATTTTGCTAACCCATGGCGATGGCTTGAAATTGCCTGATTTCGTCGTCCTGCATGGTGTACGTCAACTCAATGGGTTGGCAGCAAACTTCGCAATCTTCGACATACGTTTGCCGTCGAACCGAGGTGTCCAGCACCATGGAAATCTGTTCGGCGCAATAAGGGCACGTAAAATAATGTTCCATATATAAGGGATTCGCCCGCTCTACTGCGGGACTACTTAATTAAACTTTGCTCTTCATTTTTCTACAATCTTTTTAGCAAATCGAAAATAGCGTGGAAGTGGTCAATATGATCGGGTGCAGAGTTGCCTGCATAGCCAAGAATTTGAAAACTGCCGGAACGAACCTCGCTTAACTGCTGCATCCCAAACACGCCCCAACGCAGCACAGGCTTACGTTTTAAGCCGAGCTTGGTCAACAGGTAATCGGCAGTTTCGGTTGATGAAGCATAGGTGCCCGGGAACACTTCAGAGTGCGCCACCAACATTCGCTTGGTTCCCTTCACGGCCAAACGGGCGAAATCCAGAATGGAATCCAGATCGGTAGGGATAATTGGTCCGGGCTTGTCGCCGGTTTCGTAGCCAGCGTGCAGACTATCGGCCAACACTACGCCGTCGACGCGTTTAACGCTAAGCGGATCTCGCAAAATTTCACGCACAGCTCCGTATCCGGCGCTGAAAGAAGTCAGGTAGACGGGCTTGAAGGCACACTTGCATTTCTGTTCAGCCTCGCTCAATAATTGGCGGAATTTTTCGCCGGAACCGATGGCTGCTGAATACGTTTCCGATCCGCCGGAAGCCAATACAGAAATCACTGCGGCAGTTTCCCGCCAACGATGGATGCCTGCTTCGACATAACTGCTTTCGCCATGAAAATGAATTGCCAGCGGTCGTACGACAAGCCGTCCACTGGGAATCAGCAGGGTGCCGACACTTAGGGTATGGTGAACTCCGCTCACCGGGTGGTTCTTCAGCCGCCCGTGCTCCCGCGTGGATTCCGTCATGGGCGACGGATTCTGCGGTAACTGCATCAGCAGTAAAGCCAGGATGCCTAGCATGGTGGGTTACTTGATTTCAGGGCTGGATGCGGTGGCCGGTTCAGGGCCCCAATTATTGCGAATCACTAAAGTCTGATCGGAATAAAAACTGCGCCGACCGGTACCGTTATAGGCATCGGGATTGGCTGTGATGGTGTAACCACCGGGGGTGCCTTGCATCTGAAATGTGAAGCCGTTCTTCTTGCCCGACGCCAAATCATTGGGGATTAAATCGGCTGCGGTGGCCGATGCAGCGCCGCTTGGTGGTGGTCCAAGTTCACTCATGGCGATGGCGAATTTCCCGAATTGAGAGTTATATTGCGCCTGACCGGTGTGAATGGTACCAATCTGTTTGGTGACACTCAGTTCGTTCGCGCTCATCTTCGCCTGATTCACTTTGGGTAAGGCAACCGCCAAAATGGTCAAGATGATGGCGATAACAATCAGCAATTCCATCAACGAAAAGCCCCTGCTAGCTTGGCGAGGAACTCGTTGCTGACGGGGCAGAATGAAAGTGGACGGGTAGACGATGCACATACTGTAATGATATGACGTTTGCTAATCGCAATTCGTGGAGTCGGTGGTTGAGGATGCCTACTTGATTTCAGGGCTGGATGCGGTGGCCGGTTCAGGACCCCAATTATTGCGAATTACTAGCGTCTGATCAGAATAAAAACTGCGTCTACCGGTGCCTTTGTCGAAATCGGGATTGGCGGTGATTGTGTAACCACTTGGGGTTCCTTGCAATTAAATGGTGAAGCCATTCTTCTTGCCTGACGCCAAATCAAGGGGGATCAAGTCGGCTGCGGTGGCTGAATCAGTGCCATTTGGTGGCAGTCCGAGTTCAGTCAAGGCAATAGCGAATTTTCCGAATTGGGAGTTATATTGAGCCTGACCGGTGTGAATGGTTCCAATTTGTTTGGCGACACTTGTTTCGTTCGCGCTCATCTTCGCTTGATTCACATGGGGTATGGCAATCGCCAAAATAGTCAGGTTATTTACTGAGTGCTTAGTCTGTGAAGGACAGGCAAGGATGCCTATCCCACCAAAAAACAGTTCGGCCTCGCGGATAGTTTTTTGTGCTGCGGAATAACCAGTGGAGCCGCTGCCATTTCATTCGTTGAAGCTACCGCCCAGCAGCTTTGCCTGATTTACAGGCTCACCTTATTGACTCCCCAGCCAAGTAAGGTAACGCGAATTTTCCGTTTTAACGGCTCACTGATTTGTTTTCGTTTTGACTGCTACTCGAATCGATCCGAGTTTGAAGAAGAGCATTCTGGCCAGAACTTATCTCTCTGAACCCAGAGTAGCAGTGGGGTGCAAGGATTCGGCGATTGCAGTAATTGTAAGTGATTGAAAGGATTTGGGATGGGATTATTTGAATGGGCTGTGAACGATTGCGGCTGTAAAATCTTCATAACCCAGGATTTCGACGGCGGAGATTCCCTGCTTCCCACAGGGCTTCAACTAACCGCTTCACTCCCTTTCCAACCTTTGGAAATAAATCGATGAATTGAATGTGTTCGGCGATGGCGGCCGGGACTGCGCATTCTTCCAAACGTACGGGCACGATGAACGTGGAATCCAACGGATGCAACTGTGCGCACTTCAAAGCTACACGCAGTTCCGATTGGAATCTGCCTCGCTTTTCTGATGCTCTCTTCGAAAAGCAGGGCACAAATAAGTCAGCTGATCGGATGGCGTTGTCGATGGCTCGGGGCCAGTTCTGTCCTGCTAAAAGCTTCTTTTTATCCATCCAAGGGGACAGGCCAACGCTTTCTAAAATGTCGTACAGCGCCAATACTTGATCGGCATCTTCATCAACATAAGCCAGGAAAATACGTGGCGTGCTCTGCGGCTGGAATCGAAAACAGCCTGCGTTGTTGTTGCGAAAAACTCCAATTCCATCAATCTCTACACGCCGACCTACGCGCAGACACTCCAATATAATTTCCGAAATCTGGTCAATTGTAACTGGTTGTTTATCCGTTGGCACGCTTACCTGCCAGCCTTGCCTACGGGTTTCTTGAATTCAAAGCCAGTAACTGGGCCCGGTTGAAACACTCCTAAATGACCCATGGGAACTTTCTTGCCCTTGCGCAACTTTTCAAGAATAGCGGTCACCACAGTGTCTAAACCGTCGGCAGCTTCGCCGGTGGAAATTCCGGTTTGTTCGGCAATTCTTTGTGCCAATTGTTTTTTCTTCATTGTCGATACCGGCACAATACTAACACTGCTGCCGTCAGCTTCTGGTTATGACATTGGGGTGAGAACGAATCAAATGAAAGGATTATGGAGTGAAAAACAGCTTGTGACTGGAAGATTTAGAATGCTGCCAGGTGGAGGTGAATCAAACAAAACGGCCCAGTATTGCGTTGCCGATACCGGGCCGTTATCGTTACTTCTCAATATTCAATTAGTGGGGGAGGATCACGGAATCGATGACATGAATCACGCCGTTGGTGCACATGATGTCGGCCTTCACGACCTTGGCATTGTCTACCATCAGCGCGCCCATGGCAGTCTTCAACATGAAGGAATTGCCGTTTACAGTTTTGGCTGTGTGTAACTTCATCGCCTGCTTGGCAGTTACTTTACCTGCTACTACGTGGTAAGTGAGAATGGATACCAACTTAGCCTTGTTTTCTGGTTTCAGTAAGTCTTCCACTGTGCCTGCTGGTAACTTGGCAAATGCTTCATCAGTTGGTGCGAATACGGTGAATGGGCCTGCACCCTTCAGGGTATTCACTAAGTCGGCTGCCCCTAAGGCTGCTGCCAATGTTTTGAAAGAACCGGCGCCCACCGCAGTGTCCACAATGTCTTTCATTTCCGCCGCGTTAGCCGCGCCTACACACATTACGAACATGCCCGCCAGGATGACGAGTTTTGATCTCAACATAGAATCTCCTTGATATATGAGTGGCGCGGTGCGGACTAGTTTTACTGAGCCTGCATTGCCACTTAGAAATCTAGATGCAGCGGATTCAGGTCGGCTGTACTATTTTCACGCCTAGCCGCGGTGGCGGATAGAATGGACTGCATGATTGCTCTTCCTTTTGGCGAACATTTAATGAATCGACGTCGTATATTAAAGTCCGCTATAGGGGTGCTAGCTGCTCCCTTGGCGACTGCCCAAAATCAGCTTAGCGTTTCTACATTTCAAGTGGATGCCACGCCGCCCATGGGCAGTGCGCTGTGTCATGGTTTGGTGAAACCCGCTAGCCGCATTGGCGATCCGACAACGGCACGGGGTCTTATTCTGCACGGCGCCGGTCAGCCGATTATCTTTTGTGCTGTGGATTGGACGGGGCTGGGGACGGACCTTCATGACGTGTGGCGCGCGGAACTGGCCAAGGCGGTGGGAACCACGTCATCTTGTGTGATGGTGCATAGCCTGCATCAGCACGATGCGCCGGGTTGTGATTTCGCAATGGAAAAGTATCTTAGCGAATATGGCATGAAGAACGCATCTTGTGATGCAGCGTGGGCCTGGCAAGTGATTCAACGATCCGCTGCGGCTGCAAGGAGTTCCCTCAGTTTTAAGCAGCCAGTGACTCACGTTGGAACAGGTCGTGGTTTAGTGAAGCAGGTGGCTGGGAATCGCCGCATTCTTGGGGCTGATGGAAAGGTGAAGTACACGCGATTCAGTGCGTCCAAAGACGCAGCGATTCGCGCTGAGCCGGAGGGTCTGATTGACCCTTACGTGCGGCTGATCAGCTTCTGGAATTCCGCTGTGCCGGTTGCCAGTGTAACTTTCTATGCGACACATCCGCAGAGTTACTACGGCATTGGGGAAGTAAGTGCCGACTTTGTTGGGTTAGCACGCGAGAATCGGAAATCTGCTGTTCCACAGGCGGCGCATATCCACTTCAATGGGGCGTCGGGCAATGTGACGGCTGGAAAATATAATGATGGAAGTCAAGAAAATAGGCTGTTGTTAGCGGGTCGTTTATCGGAAGGAATGCGGCTGGCCTGGGAAGCTACAGAAAAACAGGTGATCACTGGAACTGATTTGGAATGGCGGGTGGAGCCAGTTACTTTGGCTGTGCGCGCAGGAATTTCGGCAAGCACGGCACGGGCTACGTTGAAGGATCTGAAATCGACGAAGGTGGCTAAGCTAAGAGCGGCGTTCGACCTGGCTTGGCTAGAGCGGGCCGTGAAGCCCCTTGACTTAGCGATGCTGCGTCTTGGCAACGCTTGCATTTTATTTATGCCGGGGGAACTTTTTATTGAGTATCAATTGGCAGCGCAGCAAATGAAGCCGCAGAGTTTTGTAGCAATGGCTGCATATGGACTTTATGGGATGGGTTACATTGGCACGGCGAAGGCTTACGGTGAAGGTGGTTATGAAACGAGTGAAGTATCCAGGGTTGGTCCGGAAGTGGAGCAGGTGTTGATGGAGGGAATGCGCAGGTTATTGACGTAGGCATTGGTGGGCCAGGCGATGCGCCCAATGCCACTCTTTGTTGGGTTAATCTGTGGTTGAAAATTCGCTCCCTCACTGGTCACGGCTATTTAAAATCAAACGGGCTATTTGCGCTATTGGTTTCGTTCTTGTTCGAATACAGGCAGCGGGCTGAACACTTCTGCGGGACGCCACAGGGGCATGCCGGACCCAACTTCTGGCACAATCCAACCGAGCGACCGCCAGGCATCGAGGCCGCAGGCAACGATGCGATTGTTTATCCTGTCCACCGTGGCCCAAGTGGGTTCGCCGTGCGGCGCTTGCAGGTGGTAATAGCGCAGACCCACCTCGGCAAACGTGGTGGCATCGTGGATACGGATGCAGCCTTCCTCGAGGGCCATGGCAATGCTAGTGCCTTCAGGGGAATAAGCGATGCCTAGGACATGGCCATCCATTCGGATGGTGCGGAGGCATGTTCCCGTAACAGCATCCCAAAGCTTGAGGGTTTGATCGGATGAGGCGGAGAGCAGACGGGTGCCGTCTGGGGACCAGGCGCAGCCCCTCACCAGGGATTGATGGCCCAGTTGAAGGCGTTGAACAGAATCAGACGCTTTGACTTCCGGGTTACCTGACGGGCTGGGCCAACACTGGAGCCACTCCGCGCGATGGGTGCGGGATTCCCCGAACCAAGCTGGTTGCAATGGGCAGTTGCGAAATAACGCGGCTTCGAGTTCTGTTTCCTCCCAGATTGCCCCATCTATGAAGCAATCTTCCCACTGGCTGCGCGGGGCGTTGGCATGGCGGAAATCGACACCGTCAAACCGGCAATTGCGCCAGAACGAATTTCCCAACTGCGCACCCTGCAAATTGCTGCCGCTTAGATTGAATATGGCGTGATGGCGGAAATCCGCCTGCAATTCCCACAAATCGGCCCCCTTCAACTGAAAGCCGACTGAAGGAGGCGCGGGGTAGCCCTTGGTGTGGGCTGTGAGGAAGTAGCGCAATGCTAATTCGCTGGCTTCGACCCGGTAAGTATCGCGCAGCACTTCAAGTCCGGCGATTGCTTTTTGGGAAGGCTGCTCTTCAAGGGATTGTCCGAGAAAGTCCAGAGTTTCTTTACTGATCCCCGGCAGGGCCCAATTTTCAGCACGGCCTTCGATGAGGGCGCGGCGCAGATAGGCGGATAGAAAATATTCCTGGAGCGAGGTGTGGGCGAAGCGGAAGCCGTCGTTTTCGCGCACCAGAAAGGTGGCGGTGCGCAGGTCTTCTTTTAGCAAGTCGCGCTTCACTCCCTCGTAATGCGCGGCAATGCGCGGATGGGCCATGAGGAAATCCATCAACCATTGGTCAAGCTCGGTGGCTGTCCAGACGCGTTGTTTGGAGCGGACCAGTTCAGCGGCAATGTATTCCATGAGCATCTGCTTGTGGTCTGGCACAATCTGGTGCTTGCCTTGATCGCGCAGCAGCCATTCTTCCACCAGGAAGCGGTAGAGGGTGAGCCCAGTGATGCGGCGGCCTTCTACTTTCCACTGTTCGAGCTTGGCGAATTGGCGCACGATGAGGCTGAGGGTGTACGGACGTTCGGCCAGTTCCGGAAGGTTGTGGACGGATTCGATTAATGCGTAGGCTTGGTCAATGTCCGTGCCCACAGGAAGCGAGTGGCGTAGGTATTCGCGAATCTGCTCCTTTCGGAATGGCAGCAGCACCAGGGCGCGGTAACTTTCGGCCTTGATATTGTCGCGACCCTCCATGGTGAAGTGGGCGGACTGCTCCTTTATGGTTCGGAAGAAGTGGGAACGGCAAGTGATGAGCAGACGCCCTTTGGTTTCCTTCGATTGCAGGACGCGGAACAGTTGCCGGGTGAACATTTGACCCTGCGCGTCTGGCAGGTTCACTAGCACTTCGTCTAAACCGTCAAAGATGATGAGTGCGCCCTGGTCCACCAGTTTGTATATTTCGGTGGGCGTAGGGGGCTTGGTTGCTGCGCCGCCTTTCCAATCGCGCTTTAGAATACGGTTAATGATTTCGTCGAGGTCAGGAGCCGTGGGGGCGAGGTCCCGGACATAGCGGAGGTCGAGAAAGATTGGTTTGCGTCCACCATGGTCCAGCAGTTGACGAGACAGTTCCTGAGCGGTGGTGGTTTTTCCCATGCCCAGTTCGCCGAGGAGAGCGCAGTAGGGAGGAGCGTTGGGATCCTGCAGCCATTCATGGAGGAAGGCGATGGCGTCACGGCGGTTTTCCACGGGATGTTGGTCGAGATCGAAGTTGCGATTGAGAGAGATTACGTCGGCTTGGGTTTCCACGAAATTCACATTGTGGAGAGACAATTCGCGGAAGTGTTGATCGAGGTGGGTGGGGCGCTTTTCGAGGATTTCGCGGATTTGGGTGTAGAGGGTTAGGGCGAAGTCTCTGGGATGCTTGCAGTGATCGAAACTGTTGTCCTTAGGGGTGAGTCTATGGAGTTGGACGGGGATAGTGGTTGCCGCAGCAGGCAGCTTGTCAAGCCCTTCGGCATGGAAGTGCGGGCTGAGAAGGGTAAGAGAGAAGTCGCAACGTTCCAGGGCAAGGTCGCGCTCTGCGATGGGGTCTTCGCCTGGGAGAATGTTCTGGCTAGTCCAAACCTTGATGTCACCTGTTTTGAAGTGAGGCGCGAGGAAGCCGAGTAACTTTTGGGCATCGGACTGATCTTCCTCGGCGTAGAGGACGCAACACTCAATGGTGCCCAGTTTGATGGCATCCTGCTGGAGCCGTTCGGGTCCTTCCACGTTGGGTCTGGTGAACTCTTCGACGCTTTGGTTCATACGGTCCTCGCCTTCAAACCAGACCCACCTTTGATTTGCGGGCGTGCGGGTTTTGGTGTCGCCTTTCAATTCAATGGTTATGGCAGCCTTAACCGCTGCCGCTTTCACTTCCAGCCGGAACTGCCGCAGGTTGGCCTGTGCCTTTTCCAGCGGCTCACCTGGATAGAGCGACGCTAGAACCTTTGCCAGATTCGCTTCGCCATCGTCGGAAAGTAACGCCACAATGCGGTCCAGGTGGGCGGCGTTCTTGCCCAGGTTGGCGCGGAGTTGCGGGATTAGCTGGGAGAGGGCGAGTTTGGTTAGCATCCGTTTTTCTTCAGCAGGGCGGTGATTTGGGTGAACAGTTCGCGGACGAAGTCGCGGCGTCCGGTCATGCGTCCGCAACCATCGAATGTGCGGCTTTTGGAATCGCGGAAGAGTTGGCGGTCGGCGAGACCTTTAAGATCCATAGAACCGTCGAAGAGGATCTGGTGGAGGACGACGGGAACCACCATGGGTTTAGCTAGCAGGACGGGCAATTCTTTGGCGGTGATGAAGCCGCTGGCGAGGAATTGCGGGGAGACCAGGAGGAGCCCGAATTTGCATTGGGTGAGGGCTTGTTCAATTTCTTCGCGCCATTTTTCGCCGGGGAGGATAAGGTGGTCATTCCATTCGCCGAAGGAGAAATCGGCGGAGGTTTGGAGTTGAGGGCGAAGGACTTCGAGGAAGCGGTTGACGTCCGGGGAGTCGGCGTGGGCGTAGGAGAGAAAGAAAGGGGCGAGGAGCTTCATAGAGCCAGTATACACGAAGTCAACGAAGTGTCAACGATATAATTTGGCATGAATCTTCGGTCGCGGCTCGGATTACGTCCCACCCAATGCGCACTCACTTACTCCCAATGGAAGCCTTTTTGTCGTATCCTCTGTTGAATGAGATTAATCTTCGCAACTCTGTTGGCTAGTAGCTTCGCGTGGTCGCAACCGAAGTTGGATTTCTGGCCCGGCGCACAATATGACCCCGCGCTACCCACCTTTCAAAAGGTGCTGGGCTATGGACCTGGGGAACGCATCTCTTCCCACACCAACCTGATGCGCTATCTGGAAACGCTTGCCCAAGCTGCGCCGACCCGCATGAAGATTTTCGAATATGCGCGCTCCTGGGAAGATCGCAAACTGGTCTATGCCGCCATTGGCAGTGAAGCGAATATTCGGCGTCTGGATGTCATTAAAGCGGCCATGCAGAAACCTGGTGACCCGCGTAAGAACCTTGCTGGAATGCCCGTCGTACTGTGGCTGGGCTATGGCGTTCATGGCAACGAAATTTCATCGCCCGATGCCGCACTCCTCACCGCCTATCACTTATTGGCCGCACGACGCGACAAAATGGTCGATGACATTCTGGCCAATGTTCTTGTACTCATTGACCCCACGCAAAACCCTGACGGTCGTGACCGTTTCGTGCATAATTTTGAACAGTCCGAAGGGGTGGAGCCTGACGCCAGTCCCATTGCCGCAGAGCACAATGAACCTTGGCCTATGGGTCGTACCAACCATTACAATTTCGACTTAAATCGCGATTGGTTCGCCATCACCCAACCGGAAACTCGCGGTCGTATTAAGACGTTGCGCGAATGGCTGCCAATTGTATTTGTGGACCTGCATGAGATGGGCGCTGAATCCACTTACTACTTTGCCCCAGAGGCCATTCCATTCAATCCGCACCTGGTTCCCGAACAGAAAACAAGTTTGGATCTGTTTGGTAAAAACAATGCGAAGTGGTTCGACCATTACGGCTTCAGTTACTTCACCCGCGAAGTCTACGACGCTTTCTATCCGGGCTATGGGGCCAGTTGGCCATCTTACTACGGAAGCGTGGCCATGACTTATGAAAATGCTTCGTCGCGCGGTTTGTTAATGCGCCGTTCCGACGACTCTACCTTTCATTTTCGCGATACCGTACAACGACATTTTGTGGCGTCTATCTCCACTGCTGAAGCCGCTGCCAAACATCGCGACACACTGTTCGACAATTTCGACCGTTACCGCCGCACCGCCATTGAAGAAGGATCAAAAGAAGCGATCCGCGAATATATCCTACCCCGGCGCGGTGACGTCAGCGCTATAGATAAACTGGCACAACTGCTGGCCGATCAGGGCGTGCAATTGAAGCGCGCCACCGCCGCATTCGCCAGCTATCCCGCCGGGACATACGTCATCTCGCTGGCCCAACCGGCCAAGCGATTGATCCGTACTTTGCTCGATGTGGATATTCCGCTGGAACAGAAATTCATGGAAGAGCAGGAACGTCGCCGTAAGAAGAAACTTCCCGATGAAATTTACGATGTTACCGCCTGGAGCCTGCCGCTGCTTTACAACGTGGAATGCATTGCTGCACCAGCCATTTCCCAAGGGCAATTTGAGGAATTCAAAGCGGTGCCGAAGCCTGCCGGATTCGTTAAAGCAACCGTCGCGTATCTTGTCCCTTGGGGCACCCGGGCGGGCGCGCAACTGCTCACCGCAGCGCTGCGGGCTGGCCTTCGCGTGCATTCTACGGATAAAGCCTTTGAGCAAAACGGGCGCACGTTTCCCCCTGGCACGTTGATCTTTAAAGTGAAAGAGAACGTGGCCACGCTGCATGAAACAATGGTCAAGATTCAAGGTGCCGCCGAGGTGGTGGCCACCGATACTGGCTGGGTGGAAAACGGCATCAATTTCGGCAGCCGCTACGTGACCCTTATCAAACGTCCGACGGTGGCCTTGGCCTGGGACCGCCCCACGCTGGCCGGTTCGGCAGGTCACGCCCGCTTCGTGCTGGAACGGCAGTTCGGCTATCCCGTCACAGTCATCCGATCCACGCAATTCACAACAGCGGACCTCAGCAAATTCCAGGTGATCATTCTGCCCGATGGCGCCTATGCCGACGCCTTTGGTGCGCCAGTGCAAAAGCGGTTGAAGGACTGGGTGCAGGCCGGAGGAACGTTGATTGGCATTCAAGGGGCACTGGCATTTTTGAGTGATCCGAAAGTGGGCCTGCTCGCCGTTTCAGCGGAAAGTCTGGCTAAGGAAAAAGAGCCCGAAGCTCCAAAAAAGTCTGAGACAGAAACGCGCACTCCGGGCAAGGTACTTACCGATGAAGCATCGTACCTGAAAGCCATTCAGGCCGATTCCGAATTGCCCGACGCTGTGCAGGGAATCATTGGGCGAGCCCGCACAGACCCCGATCATTGGCTTACTGTAGGTCTGCCGGAAACCGTCAACGCGGTTGTGGAAGGTCGCAACGTGTATACGCCCATCAAGCTGGATAAAGGGGTGAACGCGGTGGTGTATCTTGAAGCCGCAAAGCTTTTGGCTAGCGGATATATGTGGTCGGAAAACAAGAAGCAGCTAGCATGGAAACCGCTGGCCATCGTACAAGGCGAAGGTCGCGGATACGTGATTGGGTTCACCGCCGACCCCAACTATCGGGCGTATCTCGATGGGTTGAATCTTCTGTTTTTGAACGCAGTGTTTCGGGGTCCAGCTCATTCGCGCTGAAGCTTGCTAGGTTTTTTGGGGATACCCGTGAGTTAAAAGACCGCTCCCTTGCGGTCACGGCTCGGTAACGTACTGATCTTACCGAGCCGTGACCGCGAGGGAGCGGTCTTTCACAAGGCCTGATATCAGGGTTGAAAACCAAGAGCGGAGCTATTGCTCGGGCAGAAACGTTGGCGTCTCAAATAGATCTTTACCTAAAAGTGGCCGCACGAAGGCATTCGCATCGGGGACAACTGTGGTGCCGGATGCTAGGAATGCGAACCCTTGCTGCAAGGTGGCAAAGCCGATGATGGTCGATGCGGTGCTGCCCAACGGAATAAGGAATGTATGTGGATTGGCTGGCAAAGTGGGATCAATCGTCTTTGCTATATCGAAACGATAGAGCGACATTTGATTGGTCATGTTGGCCGCACGGATCAACGATGTGGTGGAGGGATTGGCCACAGTCTGGTCACCCAACGCCATTTGAAAAAGCACTCGCTTAATGGGCTGGCCGGGCAGGGTCGCCTGCTTCATATGCGGTGCAAGTACGATGTTGGATGACATGGCTTCTAACCAGTCAATCCGTTCAATAAAATCTTGGATAGCCGGTGAACCGGGAGTTGCGCGCAACTTCACAGGCTGGTAGCGAAGCGGGATATCGTCTTCAAATTCTACTCCTTTATTTAGCAAAGACGGCTGGCGAAGTGCAAAGATTCCCACGGCCAAAGGCCTGAAAGTTGGAGAAAGGCGAACGTCGGTTTGCGCGCCGGGCGGCACATTCAACACAGCCGCGTTGATGTCTGGACAAACGGCTGTCAAAATGGCACCGTAACCGGCACCCAGCGACTGCCCAAAGTAGGAAATGGAACTTGGGTCTAAATCGAAGCGCCCGTCACCATCAAGATCTATACCGTTGCGGATTCCGTGAATCAACTGCAAATAATCCACCACAGTTTGCCGGAAACAATCGCGCAGTCCTATGGGATTGCCGGGAAAAGTTACAATGCAACCTTCGGCATCGTCAATCTTGCCGTTGCCATCCAAGTCAATGCCGCGGCCCGGTGCAGGGAACTCAACCACGGACCCATCGGTCCTGGTGAACTGCACGGTGCTCTTAGGTCCAGTGCCATGGCCGATGGCATTCATCGCCACAACTGCATAGCCCAGCGCGTTGGCGGAAGCAATGATGCTGGGCATTCCAAACCTGTGATCTCCCAGCCCATGACCTGCCAGAATCACCGGATAGCCGCGCGGCGGTGCAGCAGATTTTGGCAACCATACATGGAAGAAAATTTCCTCCGATGACGAAGGGGTTGGTGAACTGAGGGTGGGAATTAAAGGGATGGAAAACGTGGGCCCAATGAACCGTGGGGAGCGGAAAGATCCGAAGGCCACGCTACCCAATCCGAATTGGGCGGTCAAAGCGGCATTGAGCGGTAGAGCTACATTGTTGAATTGGTCAGGTGCCTTTGCCGATGTGTTTTTGCGATAAACAACGCTTTGAACATTGGCCAGGGAAATGGAATTGGTTGCACCTGTGCGGGTGAAATTGACCGGAGTCTGATTGACCACCGGCAGCACCTGTTCAAACCAGGCAGTAGCGGACAGCGCGGTATAGATGCTGGCCCCAACCACTTTGGCGGAACCAAGGCTGGGACGAACGCGCGTCAGAGCATCGAAAAGTTGCTGGCAATAAATGCCGCCAAGCTGCTTGGCCAGGCAGAGATTGAAGCCCTCATCGGCTTCCACCGCATCACCGGCAGCATCGCGAACAGCATCGGTGACAACAATCAGATAGCGACGTCCGCTTTCTAACATGTCGTCGGGTTTGGCGTAAGCGGTGTTGGTTGCCGGATCATAAACTGGCTGATTGATGGCGGTAGTCAGACCCACTGGTCCAAGATTAAACCGCCCGCCCAGCACCGGATCCAGCCACACGTACATCAGGCCGTTACGCAACGTGGCGGTGTTGATTGGCGCGGAAAATTTTACGTTCATTCGGGCGTAAGGATTGAAGCCGTCCAACTGATTGATCAAAGCAATTTCTCCGCAATCACTAGGTAGAGCTTTGCAATCGGGCAGGGGAAGATTCATGCGCAGGCCGGTGCGTTGTGCGGCATCGGACACGGTGAGAAAGTCGGATGGGAAGGGACCCACCTCGGGCCGTGTGGGATCGAATTCCACACGAACACCGCTAGCGAAACTAAGCGGGAGAAGCACCAATAAAGTCGCAAGCAACGGGGAAATTGACATGTCGAGATGGTAGCAAACTTTTGCAAGTGGATAGCTGCAAATGTGGGGCGTCGTTTATGCAAGCGCGAACATACAGTTCCCAACGCAATTCGCCGATTAAGCCAATAAATAGAGTGGAAACATGTCAAAAACAGACCAAATGCTCACAGAACTCGCCAAGGCGAACAACTTTAGTGATGATGATCTGGCTCAGAATTGAGCAGGAAAGATCAGTGACCGGCAGTTTCGTAAGCTGGCAATTCAGGCGCTGAGCCCAGTGTTGGTGTCTGGCGGCACGTTTGCTGGATGGCTGATTTTTTCATGGTTTATTCGCGAGTTTGTACCCGTATTTTGCAGTATTTTATCTTTCAATATGCGGTGGCTGGGTATTGGGTGGTCACTTTTGGGGCAGTTGGCTCATTTCTGATTGGCTTGGACAGCAGCAGCAGTTTGATCTTTTTGCTGGTACAAGATTTGTTGGGTGGGAAATCCGCTGCTATTGAAGGTCGCACTACTTCCAGTCGGAAGAGCAGCCCGCGCAAGGCACTTCCCGCCTGTGGGGAATGAAGGAATCTGTTTACAATTACTGCATAAAAGGCGAATATTTTGAGGTGTCGCAAAATGCGTTTGAGGTTCTGCATTCAAAGTATGATCGCTATACGCCCAGTTTGAAACTCTACTATTCACCCAACAGTAAAATGTTGCTTTCACTTGAACCGAAGTAGTTACATCTGCCTGTCCATCGCACTACAATTCAATCTGGCCCTTATATGACCAGAATCCTGTTCGCCCTCACCTTTGCCGCATCGGCCTTCGCTCAGCGCGGGCCCATGCATGTAGCTCCAGAAGCGCTCACTCAACACGTTTCGTTCCTTTCCTCCGATGCTCTGGAAGGGCGCCGCAGCCCGTCGCACGGCCTGGATGCCGCTGCCGCATACATTGCTTCCTGGTTTCGTCGCATAGGACTGGAAGCGCCCGTCGATGGTAGTTATTTCCAATTGGCCAAACCCACCCTGCGACGCCAACCGATGGATGGCTTTGCGCTGACCATTGAAGATGGTTCCACGCGCTTGATCATTGACGCCAACCAGGTCTCCGGTTCGCTGAGCGGAGCAGCTTCTATTGACGGGGTGGCGGTCTATAAGCTTGAAATCAACGATGATAAAGCGGGCGATAAGCTGACCGAAGACGACGTCCGTGGTCGCCCAATTCTGCTTGTACCGAAAGCCGGCGTCCGGCCTTTCGCGTTGCTCAGGAAGATCACCGGATGGCAGCCATTGACTGTGCTGATGATCGATCCCAATCCGTATGCCGATGGTTTCGGTGCGCCCCGCCTGGCTCGTGCCCAACCTGGTTTGCTGCGTCTGCATTCCAAAGAGGCGGCTGAATTTGCAGCCAAGCTACCAAACGGATTGACCACTGCGAAATTGAATTTCCACGCTGCCGCACCGAAAGATGAAGCTGTAGAAGTGCGCAACGTGCTGGGCATCCTACGCGGGTCTGACCCCAAATTAAAGGACAGCTACATTATGGTTTCAGCCCACTACGATCACCTTGGCCGCAGTCTTTCCGGCCCTGGTGATTTGGTCTTTCATGGGGCCAATGACGACGCATCGGGCGTGGCTTCTATGCTAGAAATCGCCAGTGCCTTGGCGGGTAAAAAGCCCAAGCGCAGCATTGTATTCACCGCCTTTTATGGCGAAGAAGATGGGCTGGTGGGGTCGCGATATTACGGCAAGAATCCGGTGATTCCTATTGAAAAGATGGCCGGCCAAATCAATTTGGAACAACTGGGTCGTACCGATGTGGATGGGGAAAAGGAACTGGCCGCCTACAACCTGACTGGTTTCGATTTTACTAACATCAGTTTAACTCTAAGCCGCGCTGCGCAGCGTTACGGTGTGCGGTTGTTCAAAAAGGAACAAATGAGCGATCCGTTCTTTGCACAATCCGATAATCAATCAATGGCCGATGTGGGCGTGCCCTCCACAACTGCCAGCCTAGGGTATGAGTTTCCTGATTATCATCAGCGGACAGATACTTGGGAAAAGCTGGACTACCCGAACATGGCGAAGTTGACCAACGCGCTGGCAGCGGGAGTGTTGGCTATCGCCAATCAAAAGCAGGCCCCGCAATGGAACGAGTCGAATGCCGGGGGAAAGAAGTATTCGGATATTCGGAAGAATCGGAAATAGAAATCGCTTGAGGGGATTTACTATAGTCCTGTTCGAAATACGGGATCATTTTTTCAACTCAAGCCAAGAGGTTTAGGGCGCATGTTGAACGATTAGAGCTCCGTTCGACCAAGTTATTGGCTGGAGGGGAAAGTGAATCTTCGTTCCTTCGTGCGTCTTTCGCTCGCACTCAATCTGCTTATTATCAGCGCGTGGGGACAGGAATCCCGCGCAATCATTAGTGGAACCATCACCGATCCGCAAGGGGCGGTAGTGCCGCTGGCCACCGTGGATGTTAAGAATCTGGAGACGAACGTCACCTCCAAGACAGTCACCAACGATCATGGCCTGTACACTGTACCTCCTCTCAATCCCGGTCAATATTCCGTTACAGTGTCCGCACTGGGATTCAAAACCACCATTCAGCGCAGCGTGGAACTTCGCGTTGCCGACCGTATGGCTTTGGATTTTAAGCTGGACTTAGGCGGCACCACGGAAACCGTTACCGTCAATTCAGAAGTGCCCTTGCTCGAAACGCAATCCGCAAGTCAGGGCACCGTAATCAACAAGGAACTGGTGCAGGCGCTGCCCACCCGCGGTCGCAACGTTTTCGACCTGGCCCAAATGACAGCCGGCGTTACCGGCAGAGTCCAAAGCACCTTTGGCTTGCGTCCCTTCGACAATGGCGAAAATGGTGTGAGAATCAACGGCGGGGCGGCCAACACCAACGAGGTTTTGCTGGATGGCGCACCCAATACACAGCGGGAATCCTCAGCGCCCTCGAATGTCAGCATTGTTCCTCCACCAGAAGCGGTGGGTGAGGTCAGAATTCAGACCAATCTATATGACGCCGAATACGGTCGCACAGGCGGCGGTGTTATGAGTGTGAGCCTGCGCAGCGGTACCAACAGCTATCACGGTGCTGCATGGTGGTTTGTGCGCAACGATATTTTGAATGCCAACACGTTTGAATCGAACGCTGCCGGAGGAACAAAAACATCGTACCGGTTGCATGAAGCGGGCATCACCTTTTCCGGGCCCGTCCTCATTCCGAAAGTTTATAACGGCAAGGACAAGACGTTCTTCATGTATACCCTAGACATCTTCCGTGACGTAAGGCCATCGCCGTCCAGCATGGTGGTTCCTACCGATCTGCAGAAAATCGGCGATTTTTCCCAAACTTATGCTGCTGGAATCAGCGGTCCCATCGTATCCATTTACGATCCGCTCACTACGGTACAAAGCGGCGGTACTTATACACGCACTCCATACGCTGGCAATAGAATCCCCCCCGAGCCTGATCAATCCCATTGCGGCCAAGGTGATGCAAATCCAGCTAAAGCCTAATCTGGGCCTGGTACCCAGAGGGCAACCGAATCTTTTGGTGACTCCCAACCCCGATCTGGAATCTTACAACGCCCACGTTGCCCGTGTGGACCAGACCATTAACGACAAACACAAGTTCTTTGTGAACTTCGCTCGTTCCAACCGTTATCAGACCAACGGATTGGGCCTGGGCTTGGCCGACTACCTGGCTGCCGGACACCCTGAGGCATCTACATCCTATACGCATTGGCGCATCAACCATCTGGCCACGGTCACCCTCACTTCTACCCTTACTCCCAGCTTGATTTCCACTGCACGAATCAGTTGGAATCGGCACCAGTTCGCCATCCACCCGTATTCGTTCGGATACGACCCGGCAGCCCTCGGATTTTCGCCGTCGCTGGTTGGCCAGGTGCAGGCCAAGTCTTTCCCCGTTATCCATATCGGCGGCTTTAGTCCACTTGGGCGAGCCGGGGACACGCTCAATTTCAGCGACACGTGGTCGGTAGGCGAAAGCCTATCGAAGGCGGTCGGCGCGCACACCATAAAGTTCGGCGGTGACGCCCGTGTGATGTTCAACAACCAATCCAATCCTTCCGGTTTCGCCACGTTCAACTTCGCACTCAATGAAACGCGAGCCAACCCATTGGTTGCCGCTTCCACCTCTGGGGACGGTTTAGCTTCGCTCCTTCTAGGCTATCCAAATTCGCTGAGCAGCGGCTACGTGAATCAGGCGGCACAAGGGCAACGCTACTATTCAGTGTTCGTACAGGACGATTGGCGTGTCACCAAGAATCTAACACTCAACTTGGGGCTGCGTTGGGATTATGAGTCGCCCGTCACGGATCGTTTCGATCATCTGGTTAACGGCTTCAACACCACTGCAACTACTCGATTAGGTTCAGCGAACGGGCCGACAGTTCGCGGCGGATTGTTGTTCGCCGACAGCAGTCACCGGCTCCCTTATAAACGCGACCTGAATAACTTTGGCCCACGGGCTGGCTACGCTTATCGCATAGGCCCCAAACTTGTGATTCGCGGCAGATGGGGAATGACGTTTGCTCCCACCGCCGATGTGGCAACCACTACTGGGTTCAGCTACGCCACTTCGCCCGCCGCGTCGCTCTCGAACACCGGCATTATCCCCATCACCAAGCCAAATTGCAGCGGTGCCGCCTGCGGAATGCTATCCAATCCATTCCCCGATGGAATCCTTCCCGCACCGGGTCGCTCCCAGGGGTTGCTCACCAACGTCGGGCAGAGCGTTTCGTATGTGTATGGCCAACGCACGGTCCCGTTCCTGCACAGCTTCTCCACTGGTGTCCAGTATGAATTGCCGTTCCGTTCGGTAGTGGAAGTCTCGTACAGTGGTAGCCGCAGTCGGCAGTTGTCCACGTCCAGAAATATGAACGGAATCACGGCGGAACAGTATCTGGCGAATGGGGCGAATCTCACTGAGACCACGGTGCCGAATCCGTTTGGTGGCCTGCTGCCCGGCTCTTCACTCAACGGTGCAACCATGACACTGCTGCAATCCTTGTTGCCTTACCCTCAGTTCACAAGTGTCACAGAGACTAACCGTAGCATTGGCACGGCAGCCTACAACGCTGTCCTTATCCGTTTGGAAAAGCGGCTGTCTGCTGGACTGACGGTTCTGTTTACGGGCACGTTTTCCAAAAGCAAGACCTTCACCACTTACCAGAACAATGGCATTGACCCTATTGGTCAGTTCATCACCCGTGACGGTGGCATTCCGCCTTGGCAGTACAACTTGGCCAGCACCTACAGCCTTCCCTTCTTCAAGCAGAGCAGAGGCTTAACTAAATCCATGTTGGGTGGATGGCAAGTGTCGGGAATCTTCTCTGTGTTCCCAGGCGGACTCATCGGCATTGGCGGCGCCAATTCCACTGGGATTGATCCGGCACT
Organism: Acidobacteriota bacterium; assembly: GCA_025352795.1. Taxonomy (GTDB): domain Bacteria; phylum Acidobacteriota; class Terriglobia; order Bryobacterales; family Bryobacteraceae; genus JANXSF01. Next base: position 8,996 of record JANXSF010000012.1, on the reverse strand, counting down.
GGCAGAGCCTTCATATAATCGCTGGTTCAACACCTGTACCATTAATAACAACACGGCCAAGCGTCAAAACTGCGCCAGTGAAAGTGAGCCGGTGGCCTGGACTATCCAGAAGCCGTTCACTCTGATCACAACGCCCGAACCGGAATGGAGCAGCGTACGAGCTCGCGTTCCCGCCGAGTTCAACTTTTCGCTATTCAAGTCGTTCCAAATCCGGGAAGGCTTCCGTGCGGAATTCCGAACCGAGGCGTTCAACGCCTTCAACACGCCACGTTTCGCAAACCCAACCAACAGCGCCACATCCAGTCAATTCGGCATTGTGACCTTGGCCCAGGCCAACGCCCCGCGTAGCCTTCAACTAAGCCTACGCGTAAGTTTTTGAGGTTACTTACAAATCTAGTGCGCCTTGGTAAACCATATCGCTTAGCTGGAATGTTTCTTTCAGTTGGAACAATTGCAGGTCGGCGGTAAACTCCAGTTCTTTGTCGGCTAGAGTAAGTGCGAACTGCTTGGTAAAGTGGATGAAAATCCGCAGTTGCAAGCCAGATGTAGTTACTGATACGCGGGAGGGTTTAATGCTTCGTCCCGTTTTTGTGCGCAGCTTGGCCGATTGCATCAGCAGTGATTCCACAGTGCCTGTGCCCTGGTAGGCGATCTCTGCAGGGAGTCCAAACAGTTCCAAAACGTAAGTGGGTTCGGGTACGCCCACTAACTCATTGAGCTTCGTCGGCGGTAACTTGTCTTCTCTTAGTTGATAGAGCGCTTTGGCTTGGCGAACGGGCAGCGCATTCGACCATCGAAGAAGAATGTTGGCCTTATCGGGCAAGTGCGATTTGCGCGCCCCGATGCCACCAACGGGGCTGCCGATGTTGGGTTGACCGCCATGATCGGCACCGGGGATGTTCTTATAGCTGAACGGCCCTTCTTCCCGTTTCCGCCAAGTGAATTGGACGGTGCGCGGTTTGGACCAAGCGGACCCGGTGAGGAGACGAAGCACAGCACGGTCGCTCCAATCGGGAAACGCTGTTTGATCCCATTCGGCGGCGAAGGCGGGGATCAGCAAGGTGAGGGCGAGTAAGTAGCGGGTTAGCATTCGCTTTCAGGATAGGCGATATGGGGTGATGATGGATATTGCACTTATAAATCATTCAAACAGTTCCTGGGAAATCAATTTAAGAATCGCCTCTGCCGGTTCGCGAACTTCCGGGGCCACCAGCTTGAGGTCCGCTAAGCGTCGGGAGTGAGCTGTGCGCAGTGCCACAATCCAAGGCCTCCACGCTTCGCCAAGGCCGCAATTCTCCAGGATACCCACCAAATCCAGTGCACTCTTCTCCTTAATAGCCGCCTTGCTCAACGTTTCAAGCGCCCACCAGGCAGTCTTCAGTTGATCTGCCCCAAGTTTAGGAAGAAACTCCACAACCTGCTTTTCGGCAGATTTCCAGCCCTGTTTCGCAGCAAGGACCGCAGCAAGGTATGTACCAGCCACCGGATGTCCAGGGTGTTCGGCAAGTGCGCCGGAAGCCGCCTTTTCGACGCTTCCAATCTTCTTGGAGATGAAGGCCCAAGCCTCAGCATCGTCAGGGTTCAGGATGATGCATTGTACGAAGCATTCTAGCGACGCCTCGCCTTTCAGTAACAGACCTAAATTGTTCCAAGCATGGGTATATTTCGGGTCGATCTCAATAGCCTGCCGATAGGCTCGCTCGGCTTCCTCCGTTCGTTTCTGCTCTCTCAACAGAACGCCAAGGTTGTTCCAAGCATGGGTGTATTTCGGGTCGATCTCAATAGCCTGCCGAAAGGCCCGTTCAGCCTCCTCCGTTCGTTTCTGCTCGCTCAACAGAACGCCAAGGTTGTACCAAGCAACAGTGTATTTCGGGTCGATCTCGATAGCCTGGCGATAGGCTCGCTCCGCTTCCTGCGTTCGTTTCTGCTCTCTCAACAAGTTGCCCTTGACATGACAAACAAGAGCGCTAGGCGGGACAATCTGCATTACCTGTTCAACCATGCGGAGCGCCCGGTCCTTGTCATTCGCCAGTTCAGCCCAAGCGTAAGCGATGGAGAGATCAATCTCGGTGGACCCATACCGCTCACTAAGATCACGGAGAATCTGGGGGGGTAAATCGGAAAGGGCATCGCGAGCCTCTTCCAGCGCTTCGGGCGACCCATCCAACAACGTCACCAGCCTTTCGCTCAGCAAGAAACGAAGAAGATCGGGAAATATATTTAATTGCATAACCGACCCCCAGCCATTGAAAACGCGGGTCAGGTTCTTGCGCACTTCAACCAATTGCCCGGAAGTCAAACCCTCCAGACTCGCCGCAACACTCTTTTTCTCCTGCGCACTCAGCACCCAGGAACCAGCCAATTCCTCCCAAAACTCCTTGGCAGACCAACCTTCCTGTTCGACGTTTGTCGCAAATACTAACTCATGCGCCTCATCCAAAGCCTGCAGCCGCTCAGCACGACTTCGCAACGGATCCCCAGCATCAGTCAGATTGATGATCTGCTGAATCTGCTTTCGACCAGCAGCGGAACCGTCCATTAAACATCGCAGCGCACTCAGTTCCAAAGACGCCCGGCCACGTCCCTCCACCGCTTCTGAGTAGGCCAACGCATAGCCAAAATCACGACTCAATTGCGAGCCGTCCGACCCCCGCAGTTTCTCTGCCCGCTCTTTGCCGCGCTCCACCAATTCCTCGCGTGTGTAGAAGACCCGAAGAAACTCCACCAGCCAACGCATCCGCGCCCGCACACGACGAGCCTGTCGCATTAAATACCAGATGTTGAAAAACCGCTCCACCACCTGGTAGCGCGCCCGCGATTCTTCGGCATCGGTCTTTTCCACCAGCCCCATGCGAATCAGCCGAGTCAGTTGCGTTGAGACTGCCGTGGTTTCCACTCGGACTTTGGCTGCAATTTCAGCAGCACTGACTGGGTCAAAATGTTCTGCCACTCCATGCAGCACAGCCTGCGCCTGTTGCGGCAAATCGTCCATTCGGCCCTTATAGCCAGGGGTACACGCGTCCAGCAGCCGCTCCAGTTCTCCAGCAAAATCGTCGGCGGGCCCTTCCAAAACCAACCCCAGTAGGATCACCATGGTGCGCGGATTCCCACCGGTCAGTCGGATCAATGTTTGCAGTCGTCCGCGATCCTCTTCAATCCATCGCTGAACCCGCTTACCTTCCGCTTCACCGGCTTGCTTACTCAACTCCACAAGGATCTCTTCTATCTCAGTCGGCTTCAGGGGGTTCATCCATTCAATTTGGAAGAATTCGTAAAAAGCCTTTCCGGAAGTGAACTGGCTGATAACTGCCTGTGTACTGGCACCATAGAAAACAAAATAAGGAGAACTGGAAAGCGTTTCACGCAGCGACCATTGCTGCTTGTCTTCCAATTGATCCAGAATCCGTTCTGCATTGTCCAACAACAACAGCAGGCGCCGTCCAAGCAGCTTGGCTGCACCTTCCAGCAATTCCATAGCAGCCTTGGCGCTGTGCGAGGCTTGGGGCAGTTCCCGATCCAAATACTGTGCAATTTCGGTTTTGCCTTCACGTTCCAGGGCGTCGCTGAGTGCATCAATGCAGTTCAGATAGAAGGTCAAAAGGTCCGACACCGCATACTGCTCTTCCGGGAATTGCAATGCGATGTAACGACTGTGAAGCTGAGCATCATCTTCCACTGCATAGCGGATGCGTTGCAGCAGCGTGGTCTTGCCCATGCCGCGGGTTCCAATGAACAGTAAGTGCGATGGAAGTTCGGCGGGTAAGTTTTCCAGGACGCGGTCCAGCGTTTTCTTGCGAGCAATGAACTGCGCAATCGCATCCCGCTTGCTCAACAAATGCGGATTGTAAACGGGAAGGTTCATGCGGCGATGCTGTCCTGCCAATAACGGCGTACCAGTTCGCAACGAAACCGAAGGCGTTCCCCATCCCTTCGCAAGTAGCCATCGCGGATTAGAACATCAAGCACACTTTTCGCGTCTTTCACCCCCAGCAGTTCAATGGCTTTGTCCTTAAGAATTCCGTTCGATGAGACCGATGCACCGCTTAAGACCCTGTCCACCTGGTCGCGAGTTCCTTGGCCAAAAATATCTTCCAGGCGCTCGTTCCAGTGGTTGAAGTTGGTGCGCTGCTGCAGCAATGGAATTTCAGAAAAGGCGGTTCCTTCGCTGCGCGCTCGGCGCATCTCTTCTATCATCAACAGCAAGTAGTAGGGCGTGTGATAGGCATCCGTCAGAGCGAGTATTTGATTGATCTCACCTTCGCCAAAGTGCTCGGCCTCTCGCCGGATGAACTGCTCTGCGATTTCCCTCGTAAAGGGGCCAAAGTCTCGGTCAACAATATGGAGATCTGCGATGGTTCCGCTAAGGCGATGGCGAGTGGCGATGGTTTCCAGTCCAATAGAGCCTGCAAACAGCCAGCGATGACGTGTATCTTCACGCAAGGTTTTCATCCACCCCAAAAGACGTTTGGCGCGGGAACGGTCCGGGTCAACCCGCAGAAGTTCCACAACAAATAGAGGTAATTCATCTATCAAAAACAGCTTCGGTTCTTCAGAAGCCTTCAGCATCTGCTGCACTGCACCTGAAAGTTCTTCCCAACTGCGCGGCTGATGCGGATCAAACTTGAACTTCCCACTCTGGATACTTTGGGCAATTTTGCCCACGCTTGAATCCATAATCTTCTTGAACCATGGCTTCTGATTATCGTGATTCCAGCTTTCAGTTAGCAACCGGCTGGCAAAAACGTCCTCAGACATACAATCGGGAAGGCTGAATCGAACGGGGCAATATCCATGGGTAGGGGCGTCATATTCCAGTCGCGCAAGAAAGGAAGACTTACCAACTCGCCGCGGAGCTGAAAGCAGGACATTGGAGCCAGTGCGCTTGAAGAGATCCCAAAAGTGGGTCAACTCGCGCTCCCGTCCAAAAAGGTCTTGAGGGTCAACGATCCGGCCAATTGGGGTGGACATGGTTAGAACATAACACGCAATTTTGAAAACTACAAGACCGTAGTGATATATATTTGTAGTGCTACTGCTTTGTAGTACAAACCCTTCTCCGGCAGGTCCTATGGACCCTTTTCTTAGAAAATGTTTCTGCCAATGGGTTCAGACAAAGAAACGCGGAGTGACTACCAGTTGATTGCTCGTACGAATCGGGACTTATCGGCTGCGGTTCATCAAGGCCGCTTTCGGGAAGATCTGTTGGCGCGGATAAATCTATGTACCTTTTACCTGCCCGGCCTTCGAACGCGTTCTGAAGACATTGAACCAAACCTGCAATTTGAGCTGTCCCAGTTGGCGAAGAAGACGGGGAAGCGGGTGACGCTCAGCAAAGAGGCTCGGCAGAAGTTTCTGGACTTTGCGCTGTCATCCAGGGCGTTGTGGAAGAGTAACTTTCGCGACCTGAATGCCGCAGTGGCACGCATGTCCACCTTGTCATTGGGAGGGCGGATTTCTGTTGATGTGGTGAAGGAAGAAATCCAACGTTTAGTGCTTTCCTGGGCGGATACTGTTGGCGCTGGTACCGATGACCGGCTGCGGCAATGGATTGGTGTGGAATGGCTGGCCGAGCTGGATTTATTTGATCGTGAACAACTAAGTCAAGTGCTGGCGGTATGCTTGCGAAGTCGATCCCTGTCAGAAGCTGGCCGCACGCTGTTTGGTGTTTCGCGAGAACGGGAAACAACTACCAATGATGCCGACCGACTAAGAAAGTATCTGAGCCGGTTTGGGATTGACTGGGCTGAAATTACTCGCCACGGATTGAATGACTAAGCAGTGGCCGCAACCTTTTCGGAAGAGTTAAAAAACGACTGATAGCTTCCTTGGATATGGGCACGAACTTCCTGTTCAATGGCTTCTTTGTTGCCACTTTGCATGGCTTCTACCAGGGCTTGGTGTGAAGATGAATTTTCATGCTGCTCTGGTTTCAAGAAGGCAAATAGAGGAGTGGAAAGCTGTTCCAACATGCGCGAAAAAACCGGGCTGCCTGATTTCCCCCAAATGAACTGGTGGAAATCCATATCAGCAATGGCTTTTTCATAGTCGGTGGTTTCTTCGGTGGCTTCGTTCATCAGGGCCACTTTCATTCGTAATTCTTCCAACTCGCCGGGGCTCATGGCTTCCGCAGCTTTCACGGCAGCCAGCGGTTCCAGCGCCATGCGCATGGTGAGGCGGTCCAGAACTTCTTCTGACGTTAAGACAGTAACTTGAGTTTTACGATTTTTGTGACGCACCACTAATCCAGCTTGTTCCAGTTGCACCAATGCCTCTCTAACAGTGGCTTGACTCACATTCAACCAGCGGGCGACTTGTATTTCAGGTAACTGCTCACCGGGTTTGAACTTACCTTGAAATAGAGCTTCTTTTAGAATTCCAAATACCTGACGTGAAAGCGAATCGGCACGCACGGGTTCGGGAAGGGGTTTCATCGTTGACTCCTCTAAAGTAACTGTCTGTTATCCAGACATGTCCCCATTGAGGCAGTCAAACATAAAAACGTGCATTCAGGCCGGGGGGTGAGCCTTTGCAGTAAAACTGACCTCTTGTTGCCCAATTATTGTCCTATTATTTGATACTAATTTGCAAATATGAAAAATGTGGTTTTGGCATCCGTTACTTGATCGTCATGGCCCGCACTGCTTCCACACCGCTCAGCAATGCGGCGCGATAAACCGCAGAATCCACACTCCATGAAATCACATTGAACCCTGCGGCCAGCCACGATTCCAACTGCTGTGCGGTGCCTGGTTGAATGCCCAGAAGCTTGCCGTGCTTGCGCGCGGCAGCCACTGTTTTTCGGATGGCCGTAAGAAACAGAGGATCGTTAAACTGACCAGGAATTCCCAATGAAGTAGATAAATCAAAGTGCCCCACCCATAGAATATCCACTCCTTCAATGGCCGCAATCGCTTCGGCGTTATCCACACCTTCCTGCGATTCAATCTGGCAGATAATCACTGAGGACTGATTGATTTCTCTGAAGTATGTAAGTGGATCAGGAACGGTATATCCAGTATGAGCAGAGCCTAGACCCACGCCTCTATTTCCCAAAGGCGCGAATTTTACGGCTTGCACAATGCGATTTGCCTCTTCAGCATTCTTCACATTGCCCACCATAATTCCCATGGCTCCGGCATCCATCAGGCGAGCCATAAATTGGTAATCGCAGAATGGCACGCGGACAAATGGTGTGAACTTGGCCGACTGCGCCCAGGCCATTAAATCAGCAATCTTATCCACATCAAAGGCGGAATGCTCCATGTCATAGATGATGAAATCAAGACCAGTGGAATCGGCGATCTTAGCGATTCCACGAGTCGCAAATTCCCACACCATATGACCCACTGGGATTTGCCCGGCAGCCACCACATCACGAAAACGATTCTTCACAGTATCCTCCGAAAGGCTTCTAACTTCATTTGAAATTGCGGTTGGGCAGTAACTTCGCGATTCACTAACGAGGCGGGCACTTGGCCGCTATGTAACATCAGAATGTTGTCGCACGCTTCCATGCTGTTGTCGCGCGCTAACTCTTCAGTCCAGGCCAAGGCGTGCGGGGCAAGAATCACGTTGTCCAATTTGTGCAGCTTGCTGGAAGTGGGTAACGGTTCCTGCTCAAATACATCCAACCCGGCACCGGCGATCATGCGTTGTTCCAGCACAAACACTAAGTCAGCTTCATTGACAATAGGGCCGCGAGAGGTATTGATGAGGTATGCAGTAGGCTTCATCTTGCGCAACAGTTCAAATCCAATCAGACCCTTCGTTGGTGCCGACAATGGCAGGTTGATGGTGACAAAATCGCTTTGGACGAAGACTTCTTCCAGTGGAACCAGTTCCACTCCCAACGCTGCGGCCTGGGCCGTGGTGATGAAAGGATCGTGGGCGATGAGCCTGCCAAATCCAATTGAACGGGACATGCTGAACAGTTCACCGGCAATGTTTCCGCATCCCACTGAGCCCAACACGCGGCCCTTCATATTGCGACCAAGCGATGGAAGTTGCCCGCGCCATCCGCCTTGCCGCACAAGCTTATCTTGAATGACTAAGTTAGTAGTAAGTGCGAATAACAGGGCAAGAATCGCTTCGGCCACTGGGCGACGCACGGCACCGGGTGTGATGGCCAAAGCAATGCCTGCTTCGGTCAACGCGGGGACGTCAATCATGTCGTACCCCACACCCCAGCGGGAAATCAGGGCGAGTCGTTTGGCATTGGCGACACTTTGGGCAGTGAACCTAGTGGCCAGGGCGAAGATGGCGTCGAACTGGTCAATGTCTTCAAGGAGGGCGATGTTGTCAGGACGTGCAGGGATTGGGGCGACGGTGATGTTGGGGATGTGACCGAATTTGGTTTCGAGAATGGATTCGAATTTCCCCTTGGCGTCGGTGTAGAAATCGGAAGTAATTCCGACGTGGAAATTGTCGTTTGGCATGAATACGGATTATACATGGAAGTGGTAGGGGTGATTGGAACCGCAATCGGACTGGGCTGAGATCTCTTACGTGGGATGGATAGTAACTAGTGTGCAGTAACTAATCTATTGCTGGGTTGGGTATTTGATCAGCCTTGTGGAGATGATCATTAGTGGTTATGGAGCGGGAGACCGGGGTCGAACCGGCGACGTCCAGCTTGGGAATTTAGGCAGCGTTTGGAAATAAAAGACTTATCCGTCCAAGGCGTTGATACAAGGCAACCTAACTCATTGATTCTTCGTGGCCGGTTTTCTGGGCCGTTCTTAACGGAATAAACGGAATAATTCGCGCCTCGAAAAGGAGCGGCAGCGGTCGAGCCAATCAACAATTAGGTGAACCGGCTCGAACGCCATGTATTGCATCTGAGGAAACTAATCTTGTGTGAGCTTTCGGCAATAGTGCGTGACTCGCCGCCACGATGAGGCGTAAGTTGAGACATGCCCCAACAAGCGACACCGATTTCCCCTGATTTATTAGAGCTGAGCCAGCGATTAGAGCAATGGCGCAGCGAGCATTCGGAC
>JANXSF010000009.1 GCA_025352795.1 Acidobacteriota bacterium | reverse complement strand
CAAAGAGTCAGTCCGAAGTATGTATACGAATATGGGACACAATAGCCACGCCCACCGCGGCCCAAATCTCGACATCAAGGCGAGCATCCTGAGCCGGGTGAAGCGTGACAAGTCGGTTCGGGTCTGGACCCCGAACGACCTCCTCGATCTCGGTTCCAGGTCTGCGATTGACAAAGCGCTACAGCGCTTGGCACTCGCCAAGGACATCCGGCGCATTGATCGCGGACTCTATGACATTCCGCGTATCAACCAACTCACTGGGAAACCAACCAACCCCGACTACACGGCCGTGGTCGATGCCGAGGCCCGAAGGGAGAAAGCCCGGCTTCTTCCCGATGGCATGACCGCCGCGAACCAATGGGCTTAACCAATGCTGTGCCGGCCAAGGTCATCGTTCACACGGACGCCCGGTTGCGCTCGATTAAGCTCGATCAACTGGTGATCGATTTCAAGCTCACCGCACCGAGCCGGCTCTGTTGGGCCGGCCGACCGGCGATGCGCATTGTTCAGGCTCTCCATTGGCTCCACGACATACTTCCCGTAGATACCGACTCGATCCTTAAGACGATCAAGACCTCTTGCACGATCCCAAACGGGGTAAGGCTATCCGTGAGGATCTCCGTAAAGGTCTCGATGCGCTGCCGGGATGGATGCGTGAGTTGGTAACGGGGCTCCTTGCAGATGAGGATCAGCCTCAGGCCTCCACACCGAAACACCCACCCGCAGCCTTGGGCAGCATGAGACCAGCCGCCACCAAACGCTTAGTAAGGCGTCCATCATGAATCCCGGCTCCTCGGAATTCCTCCGCGCGAGCCCAGAGGACCGGCGCGACGTATTCCTCGGCACCGCACGCCGCCTGGCGCCCGAGAAAAACGTCTAGAAAGACTTCTGGGTCACCTGGACTCTGGACGCTCTCTTTAACGGCCAGCCCGACGGCGCAACGCTTGTGGCAGGCAGTTACGATACCAACTTGCGTGCGTGGAGCAGCCGCAATGGGGAACTGCTTCGTTTGATTGAAGAGACTCCGGTAGCGACATTCGCAGCAGTATATTCGCCCGATGGCAAGACTCTGGCCACGGCAGTAGCAGACCGCGTCGTCTACCTATGGGGCGCGAAAACATTTCGAATGAAGAGCAAATTGCCGCATCAGCCCGAGATGATTTCGTCGCATGCCGATTCTCCCGATAGCCGATTGCTCATTACGGGCGGCTTCAGCGCGATCACGAATCGCGCACCGGTGAAGGTCATGATCTGGGACGTTGCGACCGCCAAAATGGTGCGTTCGATGGATGCTCCACATCAGGTTTCTTCCGTAGCCTTTTCGAACGATGGAGCACTGGCTGCCGCTAACGGTTCTGATGAGCAGATCCATGTGCGAAGTGTCCCGGGGCACTAAAGATGAACGCGGATAAGTCCGCTTAGGGAATCGGCGATAACGTTCCAGAGATGTATACTACAGTGCAGATGCTTCGCCTCATTTGTTTCTTGTCAATCATCCTTTCCCTTCCCGCGCAGGACGCTCGAGGTCGAATTGGAGGCCAAGTCACCGATCCAAATCTAGCCGCAGTGCCCCATGCAACCGTCGAAGCAACCGAAGCTTCAACGGGAGTTAAGATCGCAGTTACATCAAACGATAGCGGATCCTATGAATTGCCCTATTTGAACCCCGGGACATATTCAATGTCGGTAACGGCAGCCGGTTTCAAAACTTACTCTCAGAAAAGCATTGAAGTCCGGCTCGGTGACCGCCTGACAATAGATGTCCCCTTGGTTCTTGGTCAGGTGAATGATTCCATCACGGTTACACAGGAGGTCTCTTTGGTCGACTCCGCCTCCGCCAATCTGGGGCAAAACACCGACACCCGCAACCTCACCGATTTGCCACTTGCCGCCGGCAACACACTCACCGTCGCCCACTATGCCCCGGGCGTCATTTACCTCTCACCGCCGAACCATCCCAGTTTGGGGATGGCCGTGGAGGTTGTTTCCAACTTCAGCGTCAACGGCACACGAAGCGGCAATACAGAATTCACCATTGATGGCGCACCCAGCATGTCCGGCACCCTCCCCTCCATTTCGCCGCCAACCGAAATGGTCGCCGCAGTGAAAGTCCAAACTGCAACCTACGACGCCAGCACGGGCCGAGTCCCAGGCGGAAACGTGAATATGGTTCTTCGCGCAGGCGGCAACCAAGTCCACGGATCCGTTCAATGGTTCCACACCAATCAGCATCTGGAAGCGCTCACACTTTTTGGCCGTCAATTTCTTTACAACCCCTCCACCGGCCCACTCAATGACGCAAAGCGCCAGGCCGCAAACCCGCTGAATATTCTTAACCGGTATGGGCTGACCATCACTGGTCCAGTAGTTTTCCCCAAACTTTACGATGGCCACAATCGCACCTTTTTCGCCTTTGGCTTTGACGGTCTTAGCCGACCTGTTATCAGCCTGGGTGGAGCGATCACTGTGCCCACCGCAGCCGAACGCCAGGGCGATTTCTCGTCACTGCTTAAAGTTGGGGCCAACTACCAGATCTACGACCCCTCCACCATTGCCCCTGCAACTACAGGCCGCTTTTCGCGCCAGCCATTTCCTAACAACCTAATTCCCACCAGCCGTCTCAACCCGCTGGCCCTCAGTCTACTTAAATTCTGGCCTGAAGCCAACCAGGGCGGAAACGCCGATGGCGTCAACAATCTGATTCCGGAAACCAGCCAGGTTAACCGCCAGAAAAATTTACTAGGCAAGGTGGATCAAAATTTCAGCGACAGGCATCGGGCCTTCGTCCGTTACAATTACGGCTCGCAGGATTACATTTTCAACCCGCTGGTTGGAACGCAAACAAACGTTCCGGATCGTTGGCGGCATAGCCATGGCGCGGGGATTGATGATGTTTATGTGATTTCCCCGTCGCTGTTGAACAACGTTCGCGCCAGCTTCACTCGTTACAATCAATCGAACACGCCGCTATTGCAGGGGTTCGATCTTACCGCGCTGGGTTTTGCCTCTTCGTTGAGTAACTCCATTGATCCGCGGGCACGCCAGTTTCCGGTGCTCAACGTCAATGGTTACCAATCGCTCGGAGGGGCTGCTAATAACGACGCGGTCACCAACTACTACGCCATCTCAGAAAACCTCAGCTACGCTAAGGGACCAGCCATCTTCCGCATGGGAGCCGAATACCGTCTCATGCAATCGAACAGCTTTGGGTTGGGCAGCCAAAATCCAACCCTGAATTTCGCAAACACCTACACGAATGGCCCACTGGATAACTCAGCAGGTTCGCCAATTGGTCAAGGGCTGGCGTCCTTCCTGCTTGGGATCCCTTCCGGCGGTTCGATCAGCTACGCCGATTCGTATGCGGATACCTCATACACTTATGCTTTTTTTCTGCAGACTGACTGGCGCGTCAATCGGCGACTGACCCTGAATGTGGGGCTTCGCTACGATTATGAAGGTCCAATCACCGAACGCTATAACCGCAGCGTCCGCGGCTTCGATTTCGCCACGCCCAATCCGATTGCTGCTCAGGCAATCGCTAACTATGCCAGAAATCCGATTGCTGAAGTCCCTGCAGACCAGTTTCGTGCGAACGGAGGAATCAACTTTGCCGGCATCAATGGCCAACCAAGAGAGCTTTGGGACAGTTCGCATCAAAATTTCGCACCTCGCGTTGGCATCGCGTACCAGGTGCTTCCGCAAATAGTAATCCGCACTGGCTACGGAATCTTCTTCGTTCCCCAAGGTGTTGACCGCACTGCAGTCAACCAGGCGGGCTTTACGCAGGCTACCACCCTGGTTGCTTCAAACGATAACGGGCAAACTTTTAACGCCACCTTGTCAAATCCCTTTCCGAACGGTTTCGTCAAGCCGTTGGGGGCAACAGCCGGAGCGCGAACCGGGTTGGGGCAAGCTGTCAGCGCCTTCCCTGGATACCAAAAGAGCACCTACATGCAACGTTGGAGTTTCGGTATTCAACGGCAGTTGCCCAAGCGCTTTTTTCTGGACGTGAACTACGTTGGGACACGCGGAAAGCGTTTGGCTATTCCACGCCAATACAATGCTGTTCCCGCTTCCTATTACTCGAAGCTCACTGTTCGCGATCCTGCCGCCATCAACTCTCTAACTGCGGCAGTCCCGAATCCGTTCTATCCTTTGTTGCCTAACACGAACCTTTCAGCGGTCACAGTGCAAAGGCTGCAGTTGCTGCGCCCCTATCCGCAATTCACGAGCATCACCCTAAATGAGCCTGTCGGATTTTCCTGGTACAACTCAGTTCAGGTGCTTGCCGAAAAGCGTATGAGCCATGGTTTTTCCGCGCAGTTCAACTGGACTTGGTCCAAATTTATGGAAGCCACTGCGTTCAACAACGACTTCGACCTGCTGCCCGAAAAAGTGATCTCCGATCTTGACCGCACCCATAATCTTCACTTTATTGGCATCTACGAATTGCCTTTCGGCACTGGCAAGCCATTGCTTTCCCACACGAATAAGTTCGTTCGGGCTATTGTTGGAGGCTGGCAGACACAGGCCACATGGATGCGCTTTACCGGCGCACCGCTAGGTTTCGGAAATGCGCTACTTACAGGTACGGCTGCCGATATTCCCAATGGGGAAAATCAATCCATCGGGCAATGGTTCAACGTTAATGCTTTTGACCGCAGGACCGGCAGTCAGCTCACATTGAACCAACAATCACTATCCAGCCGATTTTCTAACGTGCGCGGACCTGGCGTTGATGTTTGGAACATCTCCGGCTTAAGGAGATTCCCGATTGGGGAACGGATTAGGATGCAATTTCGCACGGAGTTCCTTAACGCACTAAACCACACGAGCCTTTCGGCGCCGAACACGAATCCGTTAAGCAGCGCATTTGGCAGCATTACGTCCGCTAATTCGCAGCCTAGGTTTATTCATTTTGCGCTGAAGATGACGTTCTAGAGATGGGCAGAACTCATTCACGGCAGTTGTATTGTCCGGATCCTCGGGTTATACAGCTAGCCCCTTTGTGCGCATGATCTGCAGTTCTTGCCGGATTCTTGACTTCACCGTACCCAAGGGTTCTCCCAAATTTTCGGCCATCTCGCAATGCGATAGTCCATTGAAATAGCAGAGTTGGATCACTGTCTGCACGGCTGCGGGCAAGCTATCTAAAGCGTGCCTGATTATCCCTTTGTCTGTTTCCTCGCTCGTTCGACATTCGGATGGAAAAGACTCTTCGAGGGTCCCTTCACCAAATGCAACCGAAGTTACTCTAGAACCAGATGTATCAGACTCCAATCGCCGCATGATTCATGAATTCTCCATGAACAGCGCTTAGCTAATAACCCTTGGCGGCGAAGCTATCAGGACAAGCAATTACACGGGTTACCGTTGCTTCGGCCGAGGTAACGGAAATCCAATTAGTTACTGAAGAGAAGATAACGAAGGGTCACTTCTAAAACCGTTGACACAATCGCTTAAGCGCTTGCAAATTGTTAGCGTACCGCGTACACTACCTCTAAGTTCAGCACTCTTGGATTGAGAAGACATGCAAAGTCGTTTGGCTTTCCCTAAACAAATGTACATCTTTGGCCAGTGAATATGTCTGATTTTCGCCCACGCATGTTCCGTTGCTAGTCTGAAATAATATGCTTCCAATCCCCAGTGCCTTCTTATGCTTGGTTCTCCCCGTCTTTGGTTTCGCTGTTTTCCTGCAGGCGCAGCCGCAAGGCAGGGAAGCTTTCGTTGGCCGATACTGTTTGTCGTGTCATAACCAGCGCGCAAAATCCGGAGGCTTCGTCCTGGAAGGAGTTTCGTCCGGCGACCCTGCTGCTCACCCGGAAGTTTGGGAGAAAGTAGCCAAAAAGGTCCGGGCGCAAGAGATGCCGCCCACTGGTATGCCTCGTCCGGATGAAACGGCAGCCAAGACATTCGTCGGCGGCTTGACTGCGGAAATTGACCAAGCGTCGCGGCGATCGCCCTACGCGGGAAGGCAATTGATCCGTCGACTAAATCGCACAGAATACTCCAACGCAATCCGCGACCTACTAGGTCTTGAACTTCCCTTAACGGAGGAACTGCCGCAGGACCAGATTGCTGCTGGTTTCGACAACATCTCTGATGCTCTCTCCATGTCGCCGCTGCTGCTGGAACGCTATCTAAGAGTTGCACGACGCGTTAGTCATTTGGCAACTGGAACTGGTGACTCATCCGCGGTAGTTGAAATCTTTCGCGCCACGAAGACCCAGGCAGCCTGGCAAGGCGAAGATATGCCATTTGGCACTCGTGGAGGCATTCGAGTCAGCCATTATTTTCCGAAAAGCGGTGATTACGATTTGCGCGCCTTTCTTGCGAAAGAGAGTCTTTCGCCCCGCGAAGGTGTACGTTTCTTCCGCACGAGAATTACGAAAATGAAGGCTGGTACCCACACGGTTATAGTCGCCTTTCCCGACGAGTTCGCCCAGCGCGAAGGGCCAGTGCAAAATGTTGGTGGACCAGGTGGAGCGCCGATTGGTGGCCCTCTTGATATTTTGGGCACTGCCATCCGCCCCACTATCGAATTCCGTGTCGATGGCCGTCGCACTAACTTATTCGAGATAGGAGGAATGACCGCTGGCGAAAATGCGTTTGACGGCCAACCGGGCCCACCTTCGCTTGTCCGGATTGAGATCGCTGGACCTTACAACTTTGCTGGCCCTGGCGAAACACCCAGCCGTACTAGAATTTTCGTGTGCCGTCCAGGCGACTCTTCGGGGGACGAGAATGCTTGCGCCAAGCGTATCCTTTCTCCCATTGTGCGCCGTGCGTTCCGCCGTAATGTTTCGTCAAAAGAAATTGAACCATTCTTGAAAACATTTGCCGCTGCTCGTACCAAGGAGAGTTTTGAATCAGCAATCAGCGCCTCGATTCGAGATGTGCTGATCGCTCCGGATTTTTTATTCCGCTTGGAGTTTGACCGTCCAGAGATCGCTCCAGGAAAAGCTCAACCGCTCAATGGTTTTGAACTCGCTTCGCGTCTGTCCTTCTTTCTATGGAGTTCCATCCCTGACGATCAGCTACTTGACGCCGCAGAGGGAGGTAATCTGGGCAATGCCAGTGTGATTGAGGGCCAAGTGCGGCGGATGCTTGCTGATCGGCGCTCGTCGGCATTGATGGATAACTTTGTATCGCAATGGTTGGGCCTTCGGGTGCTAACTATGATGGCGCCTGACAAACAGTTGTTCCCAATATTCGATGCTGCGCTGGGTGAAGCCTTTCAAACAGAAACAAGGCTTTTCGTGAGCAGCCTGATCCGCGAGAACAAGAGTGCCTTAGATCTGTTACGCGCCGATTACACGTACCTGGATGAGCGGCTCGCAGACCACTACCGTATTGCGGGAGTTACTGGACCAGGGTTTCGCCGGGTCTCGCTTGCAGGTAATACCGAACGAGGCGGACTATTGGGCCAAGGCAGTATTTTGCTTCTTACTTCGCACTCCACTCGCACTTCGCCAGTGTTGCGCGGTAAGTGGATATTGGATAATTTGCTGAATTCGCCGCCTGCCGCTCCTCCAGCAAATGTACCTCCGCTGGATGAAAGCCACGGAAACGGAAGAAAACTTACAGCCCGGGAACAAGTGGAGCGGCACCGCGCCAACCCCAGTTGCGCTTCGTGCCACGACCGGATTGACCCGCTGGGCTTTGCATTAGAAAACTACGACGTGATTGGCCGCTGGCGAAGTAACGATGAAGGCGGACCAATCAATGCCTCGGCAAAACTGCCCGGTGGTGTGGAGATTTCCGGTCTGCAGGGTTTGAGGAAGATGCTTCTTAACAGGTCAAGCGAGTTTGTTCATGCCACTGTTGAACGCTTGATGACCTATGCATTGGGTCGCGAGTTGGAACCCCGTGACCAACCGACGATTCGCGATATCATGCATCAGACGGAAGCCGACGAGTATCGTTTCCACGATCTGATCCTGACTGTAGTGAAAAGTATGCCATTTCAGATGAGACAAAAGCAGGAGCGCCAATAAAGAATGTTTGTTCAGAAGAAATACCTTCCGCGTCGGACGTTTTTACGCAACACAGGAATTACTCTGGCGCTTCCGCTTCTCGATGCCATGGTCCCGGCGTTGACAGCCCAAAATCTAACCGCGGCTGCCCCTGTTCGCCGTCTGGGATTTATAATTTATCCCCTTGGCGTTGACCAGGATCGTTGGCGTCCAATGGGTGAAGGCTCTAGTTACGAATTCAGTGAAGCGCTGGCTCCACTGGCACCACATCGCAAGAAATTCGTTGTCATCAGTGGCCTTTCATCAGACCCGGATCGAAGCAAGGCGGGCTTTCATGATCGTGCCCTGGCGTCTTTCCTGACGGGTGTTGAAATGACAAAGGGCAAGGTTCACGTTGGAATTTCAGTGGACCAGTTGGCGGCTAAGACTTTGGGCAAGCAAACGCAATTTGCGTCTCTAGAACTCGCCGCCGAAAACAATAACGGGATTGCGACCAACGTGGGGCCGGTTTTCAAGACGGCAACTACGCCCCTTCCATTTGAATCCAATCCGCGGCGCGTCTTTGAACGTCTTTTCGGAGAAGGTGGTCGCATTGATCCAGCCGCGGCAGCTGCCCGTGATGCTGCAGATCGCAGCAGTCTCGACGCTGTCACTGAACGCATCAACGAACTGAAGTTACAACTTGGCGCAGGCGATCGCCGGAAACTTGACGAGTATGTTGAATCGATCCGGGACATCGAACGGAGAATTCAAGTTGCTTCCCAAAAGCCGTCTGCCAATTTGCCGGATACTTCCCGACCTGCAGGTGTTCCAGACTCCTGGGTGGAACATATAAAGCTGATGTTCGATCTTCAGACTTTGGCGTTGCAAGCCGATCTGACACGCGTCTGGACCTTTTTATATGCGCGCGAGTCCACCTCCATTACTTATCCTCATCTGAATATTTCGATGGGTCACCACGAGATCTCGCACCACAACTTTGAGAAAGACAAGTTGGACGCACTTGCAAAGATCAACGTTGATCAATCGCGGCTGTTCGCCTACTTCTTAGGAAAGATGGACGCGATGAAGGAAGGCAACTCAACTCTTCTCGACCATTCGCTTATCCTTTATGGCAGCAACCTCAGCGTACCGACATCTCATAGCCAGCACGATCTGCCAATCATCGTCGCTGGAGGAGCGGCTGGGCGCATTGCCGGTGGACGCTATCTAAAACTCCCTGGTGACGAAACTCCGCTAACAAATCTTTATCTGACTATGCTCGACAAGGTAGGCGTACCGACTGAGAAGCTGGGCGATAGTACTGGCCCGCTAAACAGGCTGGAGGTCTAATGAAGCCCGCACTTATTGTATTTCTGACGGTCATCCTTGCACCCTTCCTGTTCGGCGTCGACGATCGGCAATTGTTTGATGCTGTGCGAGGCGATGACCGCCGTGCAGTGGAGCAGTCGCTACGTCAAGGCTTGAATCCGAATGAGCGTGATAGCGATGGCACCAGTCCGCTGGCATGGGCCGTCATGCGCAGCAATCTGGAAACTTCCGCGATGCTGCTAAAAGCAGGCGCGGATCCGAATCTTACGAACGAACTTGGCATTGGACCTCTGGCATTAGCCATTGCCAATGGATCGTTGGCCATGGTCACGCAGCTGCTTGCCAACCGTGCCGATCCAAATGTAGCCAGGGAAAACGGGGAAACTCCGCTGATGACTGCCGCCCGTAAGGGCCGTACTGACATGATGAAACTTTTGTTGAAACGCGGGGTGAACGTGAACGCACACGATCACAAGTATTTTCAAACAGCGTTGATGTGGGCCACTGGGCAGCCTGACGCAGTGAGTCTACTGTTGGATCACGGAGCCGATATCCACGCAAGAACCAAAGCTTGGGATGTAAAGTATACAATCTATCTGCCGACCACTGCGACTTTGGGGAAAACAGGAATTCCCTGGAACAACGAGGGGGATTACACCGCGAAGAAAGGCGGACTGAACGCGTTGCATTTCGCCGTGCAGAACAATGATCTTGAGTCGGCTCAGATGCTTCTCGATGCAGGCCTGGATGTCAACTCAGCTACTGCCGATGGCACAACTCCACTTCTGACAGCGTTATTCAAATGGGATCCACCGAAGGCCACGTTCGTTCCTGGTAAGGGTGGACCGGCCACCGCCGGTAGCTCGCAGAGATTTAGCCCCGACCTTCGTTTAGCGAAACTCCTGCTTGACCGCGGGGCGTCTGTCAAAACAGTCGATGGCGCGGGCTACACGCCTTTGCATGGCGCGGCCCTCGCGGTGGCGAAGGCAAACAGGAGCAGCGCAAGGCAGAAAGGTGGTTATGGTCAAACAGCGGCCGCACTAGCGTTGGGCTCCGACGACGGTGCCAACACATCTGGAACACTGAAAGAAGCGTTGGCGATTGTCCAGCGCCTACTCAACGGTGGCGCAGATCCAAACAAGCAAACGCTCTTCCCCACTGGAGGACCTGCCGGCGATGTGCGCATCAATCCAGCACCACCAGGATCCTCCGCAATGCATATTGCCGCCAGTTCTGGAAACGTCGAGTTGGCTCAGATCCTAGCCGGCCGCGGCGGCAATCCGAACCTGGTTCGTAAAGATGGACACACGCCATTCTCTGTCGCGGTGCTGGCGGGAGACTTGACCATGGTGAAGGAACTGGTTGTGCATGGAGCTAAAGTAGACGCCCGTTGGGATCCTCAAGACAAGATTCCGGACCCAGTGGAATCAATCGCCCTTGCTCGACAGAACCAATCCATACTGCATCTGGCAGCCATTGCAGGAAAGCCCGAGATGCTTGAATTCCTTCACTCGAAAGGCGCCTCCTTGCACGTGAAGAATTCCCTGGAAGAAACACCCTTTGATCTAGCCGACAAACAGGAGCGTTACAGGGAAGCGATCCAGCGCCAAAATGCAGACGGAGATCCAGAGGAGCTAAAGAAAGTTGTGCGCCGAACTGCAGGAACCGAGATGTTAAGAAAACTTTCCAACGCGGCAGTGCCGCGGTGAGCCAAAAAGGAGTCGAGAACGATATGATCGACAACAAAGCACCATCGAGCCGCAGAGAGTTTCTTGCCGCATCCGCTTCTGCAATCAGTTTGTCGGCTGCTACTGAAAAACCCATCCCGATCATCGACACCCATTTCCATCTCTACGATCAGACTCGCCCGCAAGGCGCACCCTTTCCACGAACCCCGAATGC
This sequence comes from Acidobacteriota bacterium, assembly GCA_025352795.1. Classification (GTDB taxonomy): domain Bacteria; phylum Acidobacteriota; class Terriglobia; order Bryobacterales; family Bryobacteraceae; genus JANXSF01. The sequence continues at coordinate 11,877 of JANXSF010000009.1, read as the reverse complement.
CCCGCCATTCCTGCCACAGCACTTTCGTGAAAGTGCAATTCCTCTAGGCATTGTAGGAGGCATCAAAGTGGAAGCCAGCCCGTGGATTGAGGACAATCTTTGGGTATTGATGATCATTGAAAACGAGCCGATGATCACCGGAATGATTGGCAACCTCGATCCAATGAAACCGGAATTCCGCGAATATCTGGAACGGCACCATCGGAACAAATTGTTTCTCGGCATTCGCTACGGCAATGTCTGGGAGAATCAAAATCTAGTGGCGGCTGTTGAGCAGCCCGAGTTCATTGCCAATATGAAGGCTTTCGCGCAAACCGGGCTCACCCTTGAGGTTGCCAATCCGCGCTTGGACCTGATTGAAGCCACGGTGCGCCTTACTGATAAGGTGCCGGAATTGCGGGTTGTGCTGGGCCATTTGCAGGCGCTGGCGCTGCCAACGGATGCTACGATTCTGAAAAATTACTCGAACAACCTGAAGGAACTCAGGAAGCGGAAAGTCTATGTGAAGGTCTCCGGATTGCACCGTCGGCCCAATGCGGAATTGGATCCTGCGGTCTACAAACCGGTGATGGACTTTATTTGGGATATCTTTGGTGAGGATTGGCTTGTGTATGCCGGCCGCAATAAACCGACTCTGGAAATCATGAAGACATATTTCATGGCAAAAGGCCAGTCTGTTGCTGAGAAATTCTTCTGGAGAAATTCTGTGTCGGCTTTCCGATGGATCAAGCGCGATCCCAAGCAGCCGCAACTGGCTTAATTTTAGGAGTAATTATAATCTCTCCACGATTATTTCTCTGTCTTTGCGCTGTAATGACGCTGCTGTCTGCACCCGTTGTGGCTCAGTCTTTGTTTGGTTCCATTCTTGGCACCATCACCGATAATTCACAGGCGGTTGTTACTGGGGCAGCGGTTAGAATCCGTAGCATCGATACCAACACGATTCGTACGGTGAAGACGGACGCCTCAGGTAATTTCCAAGCCCCTGTGTTGCCAGTTGGCCTTTATGAGGTATCGTGCGAGCATGCTGGATTCAAGCGCTCCATTGTCTCAGGAATCAAGCTGGAGGTTGATCAACGGGCCCGAGTGGATATTCGGCTCGAACTGGGCGCAGTTGAGCAGCAGGTGCAAATCACAGCAACGGCATCCATCATCGAAGCAGATACGGCCAGCCAAGGTACGGTGATCGACAATCAACGCATTGTGGAATTACCTCTTAACGGCCGAAATTTTGAGCAATTGGCCGTGCTTGCTCCTGGCGTTATTGCACCCGTTGCAGGTGCCGGAAATGACGCATATTTTAGCGTTGCTGGAACTCGGGGGTTAAGCAACAGCTTCATGATGGATGGGGCCAGCAATACCAACTCCAACGCGAATGTCAGCTTTATCAGACCATCAGTGGACTTAATTGAAGAATTCAAAATTCAGCGGAATACCTTTAATGCTGAGTATGGACGCGGGGCGGCGCAGATTAACGTGGTTACTAAGTCCGGCACAAATAACATCCGCTTCACGCTGTTTGAATTCCTGCGAAACAATGCCTTGAATGCACGCAATTTTTTCGAGCAACAACAAAAACGGCTCTTCGCCGCAACCAGCTCGGAGGCACCATTGGCGGCCCTGTGCTGTTGCCCAAGCTCTACAATGGCCGGAACAAAACGTTCTGGCTTTTCAATTTTGAGGGTGTTCGACAACGCTCGCCTGTTACTCGTCTTTCAGCAATCCCAACGCAAACGCAGCTCAGCGGCGACCTATCTACGGTTGCTGCAGCAAGCGTCAAAGACCCATTCACAGGGATTATATTTCCCAACAAACAGATCCCTGCTTCCCGCATTGATCCAACCAGCAAAATATTCCAACGATACATCCCATCAGTGACAACACTCCCTGGATCTGCCGGCCCCGGAATCAACCTGATCACTCCAATCAGTACAATCAGCGATTTCGATCAATTCACAATCAAAATGGATCAGCAACTAAACAGCAACACCCGAGCGTTTGCCCGATATTCGCGAAATGTCACCACCAACATCACTCCCGGCATTTTGCCTGAATACACAACAGCCGCACCTGCTGGGGCGCACAACGCCGTGGCTGGACTCAATCAAGTAATTCGGCCCACCTTGATTAACGAATTTCGCGCCAGTTACTCACGCAATACGCTTCACCAAGGACCAGGCTTCAAGACTGATATCAACTTTGCTCAACAGCTTGGCTTGAAGAATACGATGAGCCGCGATCCAGAGTTCAACGCGCTGCCGACAGTTGCCATGGCAGGTTATACAAGCCTTGGAGGCTCAGCGCTTATCACGCACTTATCACGCAACGGGGCGGCGTCTATACCTACCTTGATAATCTAACTTGGATCAAGCAATCTCATACATTCAAGTTTGGCGGTGATATCCGGCTGGCGTCTCTCGACGTCCGCAACATCGGAGCCACGCAAGGATCCTTCGGATTTACAGGTACACTGGCCGGGAATTCGATCGCCGATTTCCTTCTGGGCACTCTGGCAACCGCGAGCGCCGCAGCACCTCCCGGGCCTGACGGTCTCAACCACAGCACGGTCTGGCAGGGATTCGCGCAAGACGATTGGAAAGTCCGTGATGATCTTACCTTGAATCTTGGATTGCGTTACGAATACCAATCGCCGTTCACGAATGATCGCGGACAGCGTTCGATCTTCGATCCATCTTTTCCTGGCGGTCGCCTAATTTATGGCGGCGCTTCAAGATATTTTGTGCCCGGTAAAGGCTTCACCCAAACCAGCGAGCCACTCACATCGCCGGGGGTGGTTCCTCCGGATCGCAATAATTTTGCACCACGATTTGGATTCGCCTGGAGGCCTTTTGGCAGCCGCCGCAATGTGGTTCGTGGCAGCTATGGCATCTTCTATGAAGCGCAGAATGCCAACAATGACATCCTGTTTGGTAGCTTCAACTATCCCAACCAACTGAGCTATGCACTCACCAATGACGTTGTAAAACCCTCCCTGATTTGGTCAAATCTATTTCCGGCTGAGGTCACTCTCGGTGGCATCGGATTCAATTCTTTAGATCAAAGGATGCCACTGGGATATATCCAACAGTGGAGCTTCAACCTTCAGCGGGAGCTACGTCCGAATCTTGCCTTTGAGGTTGGCTATTTGGGATCCAAGGGGACTAAGCTGGATTGGCGCAACAACATGAACCAAGCGGTTCTTGATGCCGACCCCGCTCGCCCAACGTCGCTTATCAGTCGCCAGCCTTATCCTGCGTTTGCCATCGGTTCTACTGTTGTCACTCGCAATGGATTCTCGCACTACAACGCGATGATCGCCCGATTGGAACGAAAATTTTCCAATGGACTTCAATTTCTGGCTGCCTACACTTACTCTAAGTCCATCGACAATTCCTCTTTTGCCGGCAACATTGGAGCCCAGCCAGCCTTGCCCGCGAATGCTTATAGCAGGAGCAACGAAAAGGGGCTTTCTTTCTTTGACGTCCCACATCGCTTTGTCATCCGTTGCGTTTGGAACCTTCCTTTCAACCCTGGCCGTGGCGTGGTGAGATCTGTTCTGGGTGGTTGGCAACTCAGCGGAATCACGCAAACACAAACGGGGAATCCCTGGTCGATCTTACTTTCCGGGGATACTGCAAATGTGGGAACCACCAATCAGCGTTCCCAACAGGTTGGTGAAGTCTACCCTGCCGACTTCGTTTCCGGCGGACCATCTCGTTTGGCGTTCAATCCCAAAGCTTTTGCGGTACCGGCCAGAGGTACTTTCGGCAATACCGGACGGAACATTGTCCGAACCGCATCTATGCACAACTGGGATCTGGCAATTAACAAGCGCTTCAAGGTGACCGATAAGGCCCGCTTGGAATTCCGCAGCGAGCTTTTCAACACTTGGAATCACACGCAGTTTCTGCAATTTGAGAATACGTTTCAAAGTGTTGCTTTCGGCACTTGGACCAGTGCTCGCGCACCTCGTATTGTTCAGTTCGGGATGAAGTTGAACTACGGAAAAGGAGAATCAAATGTCTAATCAAGCCACCAGGGTGAATCGCCGCGAAGTAATTATGAGCATGGCATCCGTGCCTTTGATGGGCGCGCAAGCTGCTGCCGAGAAACGTCGTCGGCCAAATCTATTGTTCTTGTTTTCTGATCAACACTCCTACGACATGATGGGCTGCAGTGGCAACCGTCAAGTGCAAACGCCGGTCATGGACAGGTTATCTGCGGAAGGCATTCACTTTAGCCATTGCTTTTCCACATCGCCAGTTTGTTCTCCATACCGTTCGATGCTGCTTTCTGGAATGCATCCTCTGAGCAATGGCGTGTTCTTCAACGACGTCACAATGATTCCGGGCAAAGGAAAGTACTTCGGCGAAACACTTACGGGAGCCGGTTATCGGACCGGTTACTTTGGCAAATGGCATATTCTTGGGGGCAACCGAGTACGTGCGATTCCACCAGGGGAACTTCGCTACGGCTTTGATGGGCCGTTCCTAAGCAACAACTGCACCACCATGTTCGATGCCGCGCGAGCTTATTACTGGAATCAGAAAGGGGAACGGACTCTATACGGTGATTGGGAACCATATGCTCAATCAAGGCAGGCATGCTCGTTTCTGGATGAACAATCGGCGGATAAGCCGTTTGCGATGTTTCTTTCCTGGCATCCTCCTCACGATCATGGCAAGCGTGATCAATATTACGTATACGACACCCAACCGGACCTAATGGAGTTGTACGCCAAATCCGATCCAGAACTGCGACCGGCGGTTGCACAACTCGATTCCAGTGAGCGTCGCAAGCAGCAATGCAGAGATTACATGGCACAGACTACTGGCGTGGATAGGGCGCTTGGCATGGTGTTGGACAAGTTAAAAGCCAAGGGGCTTGATCGTGACACGATTGTGGTTTACACGTCTGATCATGGTGATTGTTTAGGTGCCTATGGTTGGCATTCCAGTGCGAAAGACATTCCACATGATTGCTCTTCGCGAGTGCCATTTCTTTTGCGGTATCCCGGAGTGTTGAAGCCGCGCCGGAGCGACCTGATGATTGGGCCACTGGATTTAATGCCCACTTTATTGGGACTGATGAACATTGCCCCTCCAGAAAGCTGCCAAGGCCGAAATCTATCCAAGGCTATTGTGAAAGCGGACGACCGCGCTTCAGAATCGGTTCCGATGTCGATGATTCACAGTGGACCGGAGGAATACCGGGGCGTCATCACTCGGGATTGGACATTCGCAGTTCAACGTCACGATAAGGAGCCGCATCCACAAATGAATGTGCTCTACGACCGTCGCGAGGATCCGCATCAGATTCGCAATCAGTTTTCTGAGAATCGCAAAGCGAGACGCAAAATGATGGATTTGACACGCACATGGATGAAGCGCTTCGATGATCCATTTGTTAGCCATAAGGAATTGATTGCTTCCGGCATTCCATGGAAGTACCCGGACCAAGGGGGGTCGGTAAATCGTACTTCTCCGCTTGAGTGGGTTAAGCAAACGAAGCTTCAGCCGGCAAAGTTTCACGCGGAGTAATCCAAGGCAGAACAAAATGAGCACACCGACCAGAAGATCCTTCCTTGCAGCTATGGCTGCTCCCCTGACTGCTTCCGCAGCGCCGGACCGTAAGCCCAATATTGTTTTTATTCTTGCCGACGATCTGGGTTGGCGCGATACAGCTTTGTATGGCAGCACTTACTACGAGACTCCTAACATCGACCAATCGGCAACTCGTGGCATGATGTTTCGAAACGCTTACGCGGCCTCGCCGCTATGCTCGCCGACTAGAGCCAGCATTATGACGGGGCTCCATCCAGCGCGGATCGGCATCACAACACCATCGGCTCATCTCCCGCAAGTAATACTGCAACAGACTCTACAGGAAAAAGGGCCAGCTATTCATAAGGCTCTGATCCCAAATTCCGTCACACGACTTAAGCTGGAATACATTACTCTTGGAGAAAGCTTCAAGGCTGCCGGATATCGCACCGCCCACTTTGGCAAGTGGCATCTGGGCCTGGAGCCATACGACCCATTGCATCAAGGCTTCGACATCGACATGCCACATACGCCCGGACCTGGACCAAGCGGAGGATATCTTGGCGGACCATGGAAGTTTTGGCAACACAAGGAAAAGCTGGTGAGCACATAGAAGACCGCATGGCGGACGAAGCATCAAAATTCATTGCCGAGAACAAAGGCGGACCGTTCTACTTAAACTACTGGGCCTTCTCGGTTCACTCTCCTTGGCAGGCGAAACCCGCACTTCTTGAGAAATACAAACGAAAGGCGGATCCGAAGAACCCGCAGCATAATCCTGTGTATGCATCAATGGTGGAAAGCTTGGATACTGCGGTTGGGCGATTAATTAAGGCGATTGACGACAACGGAGTTGCGGACAATACGATCATTGTTTTCTTTTCTGACAACGGAGGTGTTTTCTGGACTGCTAAAACAGAAAAAGCCATGCTGGACGCTGGGTTTGAGGACGTTCCGATTACTAGTAACGCGCCGCTTCGTGCCGGAAAGGCAAGTGTCTACGAGGGCGGTACGCGCGAGCCGATGATCGTGGTGTGGCCTGGAAGAGTAAGCCCTGGAAGTAAAAGCGATGCCATTGTGCAGAGCATTGATTTCCATCCAACGCTGCTTGAAATGGCTGGACTCCGAGCACAGGCTACGCAGAAATTCGACGGCATCAGCATTGTACCTGCCTTAGTTGGCAAACCCTTGAAGCGCGAAACCATCTTCTGTCACTTTCCGCACTACACGCCAGCCGCCGGTAACATACCTGGATCCTGGGTTAGAAAAAGCGATTGGAAGCTGATTCGTGTCTGGTGCGACGGTCCAAACCAGACAGACCGCCATGAGCTTTTTAATCTGAAGGATGGCATTGGAGAGGCTAATGATGTTTCGGCTAGGCACCCCGCTCGCGTCCGCGAACTCAGCAAGCTATTGCAACGCTTCTTAGACGACACTCACGCGGTTGTTCCAAAACCAAATCCAGCATTCAGGGCCGATGCAACCAACAACTAACTCAGTCTCCAATGGCTAACTAGAGGGTAAACATGAAACGTAGAACTTTTTTACGAGCGGCTTCCGGATTGACGGCAACCGAACTTAATTTCGCGGATACGCCGATCCCGGTAATAGACGCGCACACGCATTTCTTTGATCCACGACGGACTGAGGGGATCGTTTGGCCAAAGAAAGATACTTCGATTTACCGACCTGTGCTACCCGATGAGTTCATCAAGTTAACGAAGCCATTCAACGTGAAAGGCACGGTTGTGGTGGAATCCAGCGCGAGGATGGAGGACAACGACTGGGCGTTTGCTATGGCTGAGAAGAATCCGGTTGTGGTCGGCTACGTCGGCAGACTCACGCCGGGAAGCGCTGATTTTCCCATCCTGCTTGAAAAGTATCGAAAAAATCCACTGTTTCTGGGTATTCGAATCTCATTCGCTATAGCGAATAGTGTGATTGCACAACCGCAAGCATTGGCCGACTTGAAGCTGATGGCCAACGCTGGTTTACAGATCGACTTGGGAGGTGCGCCACATCAGCTTCCTCAAACCTTGATTCAGTTAGCGAAGATCTCTGAGCGGATACCTAACTTAAGAATGGTGCTGAATCATCTTCCGATGCCAAGGCCAGAAGCCAAACAAGACATCGAACTGCTTAAGACTGGTTTTGATGAAATGAAACACCGCCCCAAAATCTATGTGAAGATTTCGCAAGTAATTCGCACTGTGGGCCAATCTGTGCCCACTGAATTGGAATATTGGCGTGACGCGCTTGACGAAGTGTATGCCGTGTTCGGACCTGAACGCGTCATTTACGGGAGTAACTGGCCAGCCAGTTTGTTGACCGTTGAATATCCTCCGGTGTTTAATCTTGTTCGCAAATACTTTGCTGGCAAAGGGCGGGAAGTTTCAGAGAAGTACTTCTGGAAGAACTCATTGAAAGCCTATCGTTGGGTGAAGCGGGACGAGTCCCAACCGGGTTAGGATCGAACAAGCGAATTAAGGCAACGGGAAACAAGCAAACGAAAAGTTTAGTCCAACTGGCGTTCCTCATTTCACCCTCTGGACTGCCACCATTAGCAGCCTGCTTCTTACAGCTCATATTCATGGTGCTCAGCCATGATTATGATTCAGATTGCATTTAGAACGCCGGAGGAGTTAATCGCCTCGAGGGCTCGATTTTTTGGGAAGTTGCTGGCCAGCAATTTGTCTTCCTGAATCAAGAATCTCCTAGGTCTTCAAGGCGAAGTCTGTTGCTTTTTTGCAAGCGGGTGAAAAGATGACAGATTGAGTTGAACAAAGTGTTGTGACCGCCTTTTTTCATGATGCTAAAAAGTACAAAAGTGAGCGATAACTGCGAGGGATCTCCCCTATCCTGAAGTTTTGCGAACTGGACAGTGCATGCTTGCAAGAATGGGAAAATTGGCTTCGTGTTGCAACTTTCGCGTGGCCTTTGAATCGCCCCTTGTGCAGCGTGAAACCGTGGGATAAGCTAAATGCACTTCGGATTTGTAACTATCCGTAGCGGGGAGCGTTTTCTGAAATCGATCATTCGCAGTACGCTATTACTTACAATTGGCTTGCTTATTCCAATGTACGCGCAGGTTACCACTGCAACGTTGACCGGCACTGTTACTGATTCAACGGGAGGTTCCATTCCTGGTGCAAATGTAACAATTACACACTTGGAAACGAATGCGTCTACTGTCAGGACGACCGGACCATCTGGCGAGTTTGCCTTTGATTTTATTCGTATTGGTCCTTATTCGGTTTCTGTTGAGGCGAAGGGTTTCAAAAGGCAGACAAGCCGCGGTCTAGAAATCGCAGCGGGGCAGACGGTAAGACCCACCTTCGTACTGGAGATCGGATCCATAGCTGAGTCGGTCAACGTGGAAGCCGCTGCGCCACAAATCAATACCACTACCTCGGAACAGGTGCAGACATTTGAGGGGCAGAAAGTAACGGAGCTTCCTCTTGGTCGTCGCAACGTGAGCAATATTCTGAGCCTCTCCGCGGGAGTGGATTCTGGTAGTGGCCGCAGCCCCCGATTGAATGGACTTGGAGCAACGGGAACCGGAATTAGCGTGGACGGTACAGACGCAAACTCCAATCCGGAGCAGAAGAGCATGTCACAATATGGCGCTCGGAATTACATAGATGTGATGAGTATCGATGCGGTGGCGGAAGTGCAAGTGGTCCGTGGCATCCTGCCTGCAGAATACGGAAGCGTCGTGGGTGGTCAAGTGAATCTGATCTCGAAGTCCGGCACGAACAACTGGCACGGTACTTTGTTTGAAAATTACCAGTCGCATTTACTGAACGCGCGCAATCCGTTCACTGCGGCAAGGACCGCTACTGGAGACGAAATCCGCAAGCCTCGGCTGGTATTTAATCAGTTTGGCGGCACGCTGGGAGCCCCTATTATTAAAGATCGGCTATTTGGTTTCTTCACCTACGAGGGCTATCGGGAATCGGCGTCACGGAGAGTAACCGGCACCACTCCAACGCAGTCCTATCGCGACGAAATATTGAAGGCTCTACCATTCCAGGAGACGAAAATCCTAATGGCTGCGGCACCCTTGCCTACAAGTCCCATTAACGCCGATATTGGCACGGTCGAGGCAATTCGCAATTCGGTCAGCCACGACAACCACATGGTGTTCAAGGGAGATGCTCGCTTAACGAATACCAGCAATCTGGCTTTTACCTACACACGGATGCGTCCCTATGGTCTGGATCCGAATTACTTAGCAAACGGAGCTAACGACAGAACCTTCAATTACATTTCGGACCGAATTTCATCGAGTTACACTACCGGAGCTGCAAGTTGGACATCGGAGAGCCGCTTTGGCTGGAATTTTAACGATATGAAACGCCTGGATGCGTTTTTCAACCAGAAGGATCCCTTGGGCACGACAGAGATTGTGCCCTGGGGGCGGAGCATTCCCACGATTTCCATTGCCGGGACTTCAGGGTTCGGCTTGGCCTCGGCTGAGATTTGGGATATGAATGGCAGCACTTATACTTTCGATCAGAAGATTTCGGTTCGCAAGGGGAAGCACGGTTTCAAGTTTGGCGGTAAATATGCGTTAAACACCGGATTCCGGAGCAATCCGCAAAACCCGGCCTTCACCTTCGCGAACAAAGCCGATTTTCTGGCGAATATCCCGAGTGGTGTCACCCCGAGTTTTGGATCACCGCCCTATAAGTCAGCGATGCATGAATTGGGCTTCTTTGCACAGGATGACTGGCGCTTAACTTCCCGTCTGGTTCTTAATTTGGGCCTCCGCTACGATTTCTACACGCATAACGTTTCAGAACCAACTACCAACATTCCGGTTGGATTCTATAATTTGACTCCACCAAAAGACTGGAGCAAATTCGATTTTGGTCCTGCTACCGATCCGAAGAACCCTTACAACAATGACGGATGGGTGAATCTGGGGCCACGCATCGGTTTTGCCTATGATGTCGACGGCAAGGGAAAGACGGTGGTTCGCGGCGGATTTGCCATTCTATTTAGCCCGAACGTACCGGCGGTGGTTAGACAATCCGTAGCCGATCCAGTGGTGCCGTTCCGCGTCAGTTGGAGTACGGCTGAAGTTAAGGATCTGGGGCTGAAGTTCCCTCGATACTCGGACCAACTACGCCAAGTGGTTCAACAACAGGTTGCCGCCACGGGGACCCGGTTCCTATTTTCAGCGATCAATCCGGGCCTCCAAAATCCTTACGCCATGCACTATCAGTTCAATATCCAGCGGGCCATCACTTCTACGTTGATGGTGGAGTCTGGCTATGTAGGCAACCGAGGGGTGAAGTTCATTCTGCATCGCACTCCTAATCTACCTGACCGCAATACTGGAATCCGCCCGAACACGAAGCTGGTATTTGGCGGCTACTACGTCGACAACTCTCAGAACACGAACTACAATGCGTGGCAGACCTCTGTGCGGAAGCGATTCTCCCATGGGTTTTCCTATGATGGACACTACACTTTTAGTAAAACGCTGGGTGTTTCCGGCGGCGACATTGGTGCGTATTATGGCGCTGATAATAGCAGCAACAATATCCAAACTTTCGATAACCCAAGGGCCGACCGCGGTCCCAATGGGGGCGACGCAACACATCGCATGGTTGCCGATTGGATCTACGAAGTGCCCCGTTTCACTGGTGCAAACCGGCTAGTGCGCGGTGCTTTGGGGGGCTGGGAGGTGAGTGGTATTTTTAACACCCGTAGCGGTGGTCGCGATACCGTAACGATGACCTGCGCCTCTGGGCAATATTGCCGCCCGGATTACCTGGGCGGATCAACTTCCTTTCCCAACTGGAAGGAAAACGGGACTACCCGCTGCATTGCGGAGGCGCGCTGCACGATCCAATACCTGAATACAGCCGCATTTGCGCTGGTTCCGCTGAGCCCGATTTCTAAGAGTGCCATTCGTCCAGGTAATCTTGGCCAAGGGTCCATACGTGGGCCGGCAACGTGGAGCACGGACGCATCCGTTTCGCGGAACTTTAAGATTGGTGAAAAGACGAATCTCCAGTTTCGTGCGGATATGTTCAACGCCACAAACCATGTAAACTACAGCGGTCCAACTACAAGTCTGAATTCTGCCACATTCGGTCAGATCAGCGGCACTGGGTCTATGCGAGTGATCCAACTTAATGGGAAGCTGCGGTTCTGAGCCATACGAAAGGCGCTTAAGCGCTTGTCAAGGCAAAATAGAAATGTCCTATTCCCAGCAAAGTAGAAATGTCCGGTTTTGACTATTGATCCTGAACATGGGTGTTAGTGTGAATACGTCCGCCAGGGGTCGCGCCCGAACGGATACCCAAGGCCGATGCGACGG
>JANXSF010000120.1 GCA_025352795.1 Acidobacteriota bacterium | reverse complement strand
TGAAGATATTTCCCGGCAGTGGAGCATTTTCCTTGACCGATGACGATCACCTGCTCCACAATGCTTTTACCGGCGTCGCTTGGCGAATAACTTATTTTCTTCAGCTCGGAATGAGTGATTTTCTTCGCCGGAATCCGCACCTGAGACAATCAGTTCCCTGATTCGTCGACCGAAATCAATTAATTGGGGGCCTAATGTCAGTCGGCCACTCATTCGGACCAGCATAGGCACACCGCTGATCCTGGGTCGCTCAATAGTGAATTGAAAAGCCATCGCTACTTCTTGATTGCCTCCCGAATCCCCAGGTTTCGCACTAATCACAACAGGTACGTCGGATTCAAACCAAGCAATTTTGCGGCGCCTTTGTAGTCCCCTCCGGCTTGCTGGTACGCCTTGACGATGCTGTCGCGCTTGGCGTCGGAGACTGACGATTGGAATGCCCCAAGATCGCCAACTGGCGCTGCATCCCAGATGGATTCAGGAAGGTCCGCCGCAGCCACAGCACCCAATCCTCCCAGTGCTACGGCATGTTCCATGGCATTGGAAAGTTCGCGAACGTTGCCGGGCCAATCGTAGGCTTCAAGGCAACGGCGAGCCTCCGGTGAAAGGGTTTTCAAAGGCTCGCCGAAGTGCGCCAAAAAATGCTCAGCCAATAACGGGATGTCCTCTTTGCGCGCACGCAGTGGCGGAGTACGCAGGGCTACCACATTGAGCCGGTGAAAAAGGTCTGCACGAAAGGTCCCATCCTTGACCCTCTCTGCTAAGTCGCGATTGGTGGCTGCAATGACGCGGATATTGATCTTGGTCGGGCGCGTGGCACCCACACGTTCCACCTCGCGTTCCTGCAGCACTCGTAGCAATTTCGCCTGCAGAGGAAGCGCCAGTTCCCCGATTTCATCAAGAAAAAGCGTTCCGTTTTCGGCTGTCTCGATCTTGCCTTTTTTAGAGATGGCAGCACCAGTGAAGGCTCCTTTCTCATAACCGAAGAGTTCACTTTCCAGCAAAGTTTGAGAGATGGCGGCACAGTTGATTGCGACGAACGGAGCATCCGCACGAGGACTTCCCTGGTGCAGCAAGCAAGCCACCAATTCCTTACCTGTGCCGCTTTCGCCTTGAATCAGCACCGTCGTATCGCGCGGGGCAAGGTTTGCAATTTGATCCAGTAATTTGAGAATCGCCGGGCTGTGCCCCAGAATTCCTCCATTGCCGAAGACGCTGCGTTCCAGCGCGGCATAATCGGCTCGCAAGCGTTGCACTTCGCGGACACTCTCCACGGCAACAGATGCAAGGCTGGCCACCGCGCTGAGCATTGGAACTGATTCCGGTTTGACGCCATCCAGAATAAGCGCACCCGTCAATATGCCCGCTGCGTAAATTGGAACAATGGCTTGCTGGTTCTCTTCGTGTTCGCGATAGGAAGCGCCTTCCGTTTTAAGACGGTTCCAAAGTTCCCTATCCGTAAACTGGACTTCCAGCTCTTCCTCCGATCTGCCGAAGACTACAGAGCCAGAGCTGAATGGGACAAAGTCGGAAAGCAAGCCTAGCAGTTGGGTCGCCACATCCTGACGGCGTTCTGCAGTGCGTCCGCCAGCAAGGGCTCGAAACAGAAACACCAGTACCGATGCGTTGAGCAGAAGTGTGGAGGAAGAATCTGATGTGGTTTGGGCTGGGGTCATGCGGGCTGGCTCACACTATTATCAAGGAAGCACCATGGTGACGCTAGTACATCGTCCACAAAGGAATGCTTCCCTTCATTATCTTTCTAGTATCGTTCACTATCTAATTGCTGCCATCCGCAGACAGGAATTCTCAATTTTAGGCCATTTTCGCAATGGTCATCAGGTTGCAATCAAGTGGAAGCATGTCAATGATAATTCAACAACATACTTCAGGAACAATTGAGATTCTAACCATGGCCGGGCGGCTGACGCTTGGCGAAGGGTGCAGCGCATTGCGAGAGGCGGTGCGCCAATTGGTGGATCGCAAGGCAGATCTGCTGGTTGATCTGTCGGGTGTCAACTACATTGATAGCGCTGGCCTTGGTGAACTAGTAGCGTCCTTCAACACCATTACTGCCGCCGGGCGAGAGATGAAGCTGCTTCGTCCAGCCAAACGTGTAGACTCAATGCTGCACATGACCAGGCTCTATTCCACGTTCGAGATCTTTGAAGAAGAGGCCACCGCACTAAAAGGGTTCAAGGCACGCTGATGTTTGATGTGCTGATGAAGGATACTAATACGATGCCCCCAGCAGACGCATATCGCAATGAGACCATCGATCTGCAGCAGAAGCTCGCCCGCGTGCAGAGTCTACTTGAAGCGGCCCGTCGAGTGCATTCAACCATCCGGCTGGATGAAGTGCTTTCCGGCGTGTTGGAAATCGCCGCCAAGGAACTGGAAGCCGATGGCGCGTTCTTTGTTTCCGTTTCGCCGGAATTACAAGCGCGTACCAGCGTGTATGGCGAAGTCCCAGACGATTGGTCACGATGGACGGAGGCCGCTGAGATTCCTGGCTATTCCGGTGCTGTCGTCCCCGGCGAACGCGTTGAGACTTTGGCTCACCTGGTCATCTATCGACGTGAACCCTTGTCGCTGGAAGAGGCGGACTTTTTAGAAGGCTTGGCCCTGCAATCGGCTTTGGCTATTGGCAATGCGCAGCATCATGAAAAGTCGATTGAATGGGAACGCGTCAAGCTGGATCTGGATGCTGCGCGGGCCATTCAACGCAGCCTGCTCCCCCACAGTGTTCCTGACATTCCTGGATACTCGCTTAGTTTCCGTTCAACGACATGCTACGAAGTGGGCGGCGATTATGTAGATGCGGTTTTGCTTCCAGGTGGCAAAATGATGATTGTGCTGGCCGATGTAGCGGGCAAAGGCTTTGCCTCGGCGATGATCAGTACCACTTTCCGTTCCAGCTTTCGGGCCATGGCTGGCGCAGGGTTGCCGCTGCATGAGATGGCGGCGCGGATGAACAATCTGCATTGGCAGGAAGGCCTGGAAGCCCGCCGACGCTATGTAACGGCCATCCTGATGTGCCTGGATCCAACAAACCATACGGTGGAAGCCGTGAATTGCGGGCACAATCCAGCATTTGTTGTTTCGGGATTGGAGCGCTGGCGCATTGGGGCTAGCGGTCCGCCGTTGGGGATGCTGCCCGATCGCACATATGAGATTGAACGGTTTCCCACACCAGAGGGAAGCCAGGTGTTGCTCTATACCGATGGCCTGACCGAGGTGTTTTATGAAGACGAAGAATTCGGTGAGGACCGGCTCATGGCATTAATGCATGATTCACCAGCGCCCGACCTTTTGGATCGCATGTGGCAAGAGCTGCATCGTTATTCGCGGGGCGCTCGCCAGACCGATGACATGACTGCCCTCTATCTTTGCAGGGCGGAATTGAAAGGAGATGGTGCATGACGATTGATCCAATAGTTACGGAATTGCGATTGCCCACCAGGCTCGGCTTTGAGAAGGTGGCCATGAATACTGCCGCCAGCGTGGCCGAAATCATGGGGTTTTCAAGCGACCGTGTGGAAGATCTGAAGACCGCTGTATCGGAAGCTTGTATCAACGCCATTGAACATGGCAATCAGTTGAACGAGTTATTGGGCGTGGTGGTGACAATGTCAATGAGTGTGGAGTCGCTGGAAGTGAAGATCCGCGATCATGGGCCGGGAGTCCACGAAGAGATGCATGTGCCGGACATTGACCGCAAGATGTTGGGCGAAGAAGATCCACGAGGCATGGGGATGTTTCTCATTCAGGCGTTGGTGGACGAAGTGGAATACGTTAGTGAGCAGCCGGGCGGCGGAAGCTATGCGCGGTTGGTGATTCATTTACATCCAGGGGGAAAGAATTAGATTATGGTTACGCCAACGAAGACTAAGGTGGAACAGAACGGCGACTTGGCGGTGATGCGCTTTGAGGGCGACATCACGAGTACGTCTGAAGATGCCGTATTGGGGCAGTACAAGGCTCTACCTGCGGACACGAAAAAGATCCTGCTGGATTTTTCAAAGGTACCGTACCTGAATTCAAGCGGCATCGCCCTGGTGATCCAATTGATGATGGCGGCCAGCGAGGTTCCGCAGAAGGTGGTGTGTTTTGGTCTATCAGCCCATTTTGTAAAGGTGTTCACGATGCTCGGTTTGGCGAAGTATACGACGCTGCACACGGACGAAGCCGCCGCCCGTGCTGCGGTCGCCTAAACGAACACGCAGGCCAGAGCAGAGCAAAGCAAAGCAAAGAGAATGAATCATGAAACCGTTGATTTGGGGGCGGTGGTGATACGTTTCTTTCGCGCAAATGGTGCATGGACCTGGGCCGCAACGGACTTCGGCGATTCGGCTTGGCCCAGTTTTATTGTGACTGGGTCCAAGTTGTTGAGCCAGTTAGTGCGGAGGCTAGCGCGGTGAAGCTACTTGCGGCGATGTGCGCTGGCCAGCCGCTTCACGAAAGCCGTATGCTCGGGAGTCTTCAAACCCGGCTCGGCGGCCTCAAGAACCTGACCGTTCCACAATCCATCGGGACTGAGCCACAAACCAGGAAACACGCGCGAGCGGATAATGCCGTCGCTGACCGGTGCCAGTTCGTGGTAACGACCGCGTACCAGTTGGCGCCAAGTGACCTTGCGAGGGGACAACTCCACGGTCAGATATTCGCGAACACCAGTGCTACGATACAGCTCCAATTTCGCCCCCAAGTCGCGCGAGCGGCTGGAGCCGGTAATTTCCACAATCAGTTCAGGAGCGCCCGCGCCATACTTGCCGCCGACGGATTCGCTGGATTGGCCGCCCCACTCCGGCAGAATGCGGAGAAAGATATCAGGCTGCGGCACGTCCTTTCGCCCCATTACCCAGGTTGTGTCGATCCCGCCTTGGCATCCTGGTGTCCGGCTGCGGTAGATACCCAGCCAGGTGTCTATTTCGTGATCGATCGTTCCGTGGTCGAGACTAAGTGGCGAGCCCAAAAAAACAACTCCATTAATAAGTTCGGCGTATTTCAGATCAGGCAGGGCTTCCCAACGGCTGAGAAACTCGGTGGAATCGAGATGGTCGCCTTCGAACAACGAAGGCTGCAGTGCGATGGCGACGCTAGGCATGAGGACGAACTCCAACTTCAGAGTAACATGGCAGGAATATCTAAGCCCGCCAAGGCCTGGGGACAGACCGACGACATCACAGCAGTCACCGGACAGAGGAACTCATGAAATTAACCTTTTTATTGGCCTTGACCCTGACGGCGCTGGAAGCGCAGACGATCGAGGTGCCTAGCTTCTCCCAGCTTGCACCGCTCGACGGTGACTGGAAGGTCAGGGCGGGCGACGATCCTCGGTTCGCCGCGCCGGAGTTCGACGACTCGGCCTGGCGCGGGGTCCGCGTGCCCAGCGAGGCGCTTACCGTACCCCTTACCACCTTCTGGATTCGCTTCCAGGTCCAGATGCCGGATTCCCTGCCACCCGAGCCGCTTGCGCTGCTGCTGCCGCCCTTGGGCATGGCTTATGACCTCTTCGTCAATGGTCGGCAGGTGGGTTCGTTCGGCGACCCGCGAGCGGCCAACGGCTGGGGAGACCGCCAACCTGCCGCGGCGGTCTTCGCCCTTCCTTCCGGCTCGCGCCAGTTCAGGATCGCTATTCGCAACCGATGGCTCGGCGGGAACCTCGCAGCCCGCAGCGCCTGGATCGGTACGGCGCAGGCCATTGCGGGGAAACAGCGCCAGATGGAGCTCGAAGTGCGCTGGCGAAGCGTCAACTATCTCGCCGTGATGGGCGCCACGGCGATGGCCGGGCTCCTCTTCCTTCTGTTGCCCATTTGGCGCCGAGATGCGCGGGAGTACTTCTGGTGTGGCTGTTTCCTGCTCGCGGGGACGCTTTACCGCCCGCTGAGCGTCGCCCCCTGGATGCTGGAGGGTTTTGCGTCTCCTTTGGTTTGGGCCGTGGTTATGACCCAGGGTGCAGTATTTCCCTTTATTTGGGAACGGCTGTTTAGCCTGCTGTTGGGCGTCCGGCTGTCGACCTGGGGGTGGCGATGCCAACAGGGAATGCTGCTGTTGGCGATCCTGTACTCCGTTATGTTGCTTGGCCTCTGGGACCGGATGGGTCAGATCTATGTTCAACCTATCCGGCTGCTGCAAACCGCTGTCATGCTTGGGGTCTATCTAGATCTGGTGCGCCGGAGCCGACGAAGAGAAGAAGCCCATTGGATGCACGCGGCGGTGGCGCTGTACATCGGAGGGAGCCTCGTTTACTACGCCACGCCGTTCCTGCCGCCCGGCATCGGCGTGCGGGATCTCGCGATGACGGTACGGGGTGGGGGGGCGCTGCTCTTCGCGGTTGGGATGGCCATGGTGTTGAACCGGCGCTCCGCGCGCCTGCAGGACGAACAGCAGCGCCTGGCCCAGGAGATGCGCGCCGGCGCGGAAATGCAGGAACTGCTGCTGCCCTCCGGAGCCATTGAGGCGCCGGGCTTCACCATCGAAGCCGCTTACCTGCCCATGTCTGAGGTGGGCGGCGACTTCTATTTCGCCCGCGCCGAACCCGACGGTGGCTTGCTCGTAGTGGTGGGCGATGTCAGCGGAAAAGGGCTGAAGGCCGCCATGCTGGTCTCGGTGACGATCGGCATGTTGCGAACTGTGAAATCGTCAGCGCCCGCGACAATTCTCGCAAGCATGAACCAAGGACTGGCCGGGCATATGGGGGGCGGCTTCGTCACCTGCTGCTGTGCGCGTTTCGATGCAGACGGAACAGTGACTATCGCCAATGCCGGGCACCCTTCCCCTTACTGTGATGGCCGTGAGGTGGCGGTGGAAGGGGGGCTGCCGTTGGGCGTCCTCGCCGACGTGGCGTACGAGGAATCCGTTATGGGGGGCGAGCGTGCGGCTTCGGTCCGGTTCACCTTCGTCAGTGACGGTGTGGTGGAAGCCGAGAATGCACAGCGCGAACTATTCGGCTTTGACCGTACGCAGGCCGCCAGCAGGGAAGCGGCGGGAGCCATCGCGGAAGCGGCCAAAGCCTGGGGCCAGAACGATGACATTACTGTGGTGACGGTTCGGAGGAACGGATGAGGAACTTCGTAAAAACGTCGCTGCTGCTGTTGCTCTCCGCCTGCCGGCTCTGCGCTCAGAATGCCGTCTACGTCGATCTCAGCGGCGACTGGCGGGAAAGCGCCGACGACAAGGCCGAATACGCGCGCCCCCACTTCGATGACACCGCCTGGAAAACCGCGCGCCTCCCGTGGACGGAGCATCCGCCCAGGGACAACTCCCGCCACTGGTTTCGCCGCACCGTCGAAATTCCGCAAGGTGCCGACCGAACGCGTCTCGCGATCACTCTTGGTCCGATCAGCAGTGTCTACGAGGTCTTCGTCAATGGAGTGCAGATCGGGAGTACCGGCCCGTTCGCCGACGATTCCCAGGTGCAAGTCGCGCGAACCCGTGTGTTTCCAATACCCGCTTCGGCGCTTGGCAGCGGAGAACAAATCACCGTCGCGGTGCGAACCCGGATGGTCCTCCTCCAATCCATTGAAGCCGCCCACATTTACTTTGGTGGTCGTTACCTCCTCACATATATCGAGCATGCCCCACTCGGCGCGGCACGGAACGACATCGACCGCCAGAAGGTACGTTACTCTCAGTCTTTCGCCTTCGCGGAGCTGGAACTGTTCCTGGCGCTGATATTAGGGCTGCTCTGGCTGTCCGAACGTGAACGCGAAGAACTCTTCTGGCTCGGTCTTCTGGTCGCCTGCCGGGGAATCACAGAGGTTTATCTCACTACCTTGATTTCCCTGGACTCGCTCCCGCTCGTGATGCTCGTGACGCCGTTCTGGTGGCTCGTCAATAGCGCGCTGGGTCTGGCAGCGCTGGCGGAACTTGTCCTTGCCGTGAGTTCCCTCACAAGCAGGTGGGTACGAGTTCTGATCTGGGGTAAGGCAATGCTGTCCGTCTTCGGCTTCGCTCTCCCGATCGTTTGGAGAGAGGCACCGGAGCTCGGTCTGGTCGTCTTCACCTGGATCTACGGTGCCGCCCGATCCCGACAACTCCGCTACGACTCCGCTCGGAACCTGAACCTTGCGATCATCGGCTTCCTCTGCCTAGCGCGGCTGGACTCCGGGGGGCTGGGCCTCCTGCCGGCTTTCTTCGACATCGGCGGCCTGAGGTGGAGCAAGCAGTCTCTCACCACGACGCTTTTTGCCACTATCCTGGCGATCTTAAGCCTGCGGCGTCTGACGGCGGACCGGCGCGAAAAGCAGCGCCTGGGCAGTGAACTCGAAGCCGCACGCCTCGTGCAGCAACTGCTGCTGAAGAACTCCGGTTCCGGCGCTATTGACGCCGTTTATCAGCCAGCCCAGGAAGTGGGGGGCGATTTCTATCAGGTGTTCCCGCTCTCCGATGGCAGCGAACTGCTGGCGGTCGGCGACGTCAGCGGGAAAGGCCTCAAAGCCGCTATGGTGGTGTCGCTGCTCACCGGAGCACTGCGTAACCGCAAGTCCGATGCACCGGGTGAATTGTTGGGCGAACTGAATCGGACCGTCTGCGGAGGCCTCGATGGTGGCTTCGTTACCGCCGCTGTCGCGCGTTGCTATCCCGATGGGAGAATCGTCCTCGCCAATGCCGGCAATCCTTCGCCGTATCTCGGGGGAGAAGAGATCACGCCCGAAGCGGGCCTGCCGCTGGGGATTGTGAGCGATGCCGAGTATCCGGAAACTGAGTTTGCACTGGGGGAAGAACAGCAACTGACCTTCGTCTTTGATGGCGTGATCGAAGCTGCGAACCCCACGGGCGAGCTTTTCGGCTTCGACCGCACGGGCGGGATTTCGACGAAGTCCGCGCAGGAGATCGCGGGTGCGGCGAAGGCCTGGGGCCAGAACGATGACATTACTGTGGTGACGGTTCGGAGGAATTCATGAGAACTGCATTGCTGTTAGCGCTAATGGCGCCATTTTGCTGCGCGCAGACCATTCCGGTGGAAAGCCTGTTTCAACCAGCGTCGCTTTCCGGTACCTGGAAGCATCAAATCGGCGACGACCCGCGCTGGGCTGACCCCGCTTTCGACGACTCGGCCTGGCCGGGCGTGCGGATGCCGGAAGGGGCGGTGCAGCCGGGTAATGGATTTTCCTGGTACCGGTTCCGCGTGCGGCTGCCGCAGACGATGCCGAGCGAACCGCTGGCGTTAATGATCGGCGGATTCGGCAGTAGCCAGGCCTATGAAGTCTTCTGGAACGGCCAGCGGATTGGCTCCGCAGGTGAGATGGATGGTAGGGGCGGGGGGCTCGTTGTTCCTGCACCACGCGTTTTCCGCATTCCAGCGCCTGTCCGCGATGCCGTTCTGGCGATTCGGCTGCGCAGCGCGACCATGCCCTTTGCCTACCCGCTCGACCCCGACCACCGCCGCACCTGGCTTGGCGCCCAACAACCGGTTGGCGCGTTGGTGGAAGTCTGGCGCGGGGACCGGTTGCGGGGCGCGCAACCGCAGTTGCTGATTGCCGCTTCGCTACTGATTCCCGGGTTCCTCTTTTTTCTGCTCCAGCTGTGGCGGCGCGAGGCCAATGAGTATTTCTGGTTTGGTTTATGGCTGATTTGCTCCACTTCGTTGCGCGTGCTGCAAGTGTATCCAGAGGCCTTGGGGATCGAGCTCAGCCTGGTTTCGAGTTGGGCCGTCGCCCTGGGTAAGCTGGGCTCGATCCTATTGTTTTCGACTCTGGTTGGCGTCTTGTTCCAAGGCAAAGCCTCTACAACCGTCCGCGTCACCGTTGGGACGCTGATGGTGCTGGTGTTGAGCCAGATTCTTATGGCTACATCAGGAAGAAGTTTGCCCGTTTCCTTCGCCGACGGTGCTGATACCGTGATCATGCTGAGTATCGGCTTTGTCTATTACGAACTCGGTTGGCGCACCGCCAAGGCCGCTGACAAGATGCCGGGCGTCCATGCGGCAACAATTGCCTATATCGCTTCAATGGGCTTTACCTATGCTACTGCTTTGGTTTGGCGCAACGAATCCTTCCATAATGCGAGTGTCTTTGTGCGGACGGCTGGCTTGCTGTTGTTCTCGTTCGCCATGGCGATTCTGATGAATCAGCGCTCCGCCCGGCTGCTCGGCGAGCGGCAGCGCTTGAGCGGGGAATTGGCATCGGCCGCCGAGGTCCAATCGCTCCTGCTGACCTCGTTGCCCACGGCAGGGGACTTGTTCCGGATCTACCCCGTCTATCTGCCGGCATCGGAAGTGGGCGGGGACTTTTACCAGGTCCTGGAGCGCCCGGACGGCGCGCGCGTGGTGCTGGTGGGCGACGTCAGCGGCAAGGGTCTCAAGGCCGCGATGCTGGTGTCGGTAACCGTCGGCATGTTGCGCCGCGAAAGCTCCTCTTCGCCCGCCCAGATTTTGAATGGTCTGAACGAAGGGCTGATCGGCCGCACCGGCGGCGGATTCGTCACCTGTTGCTGCGTGCGCTTCGATGCCGATGGCACGGTTACCATTGCCAATGCCGGACATCCATCACCCTACTGCGACGGGCGCGAAGTGGAGGTGGAGGCCGGGCTGCCGCTGGGGATCGCGGCGGGCGTGGAGTACTCGGAGCTCGTCATGCGCGGTGAGCGGCTCACGCTCGTCTCTGACGGTGTGGTGGAGGCGGAGAATGCCCAGCGCGAACTCTTCGGCTTCGACCGCACGCGCGAGATCTCAACGAAGTCTGCGCAAGAGATAGCCGAAGCGGCCAAGGCCTGGGGCCAGAACGATGACATTACTGTAGTGACGGTGCGGAGGGCGGAATGCTAATCCGCAAACGGGTCCCAAACATAGGTCAAGTCCAGCACAAAGCCAGCCAAGGGGCCCTCTCCTTCGATTTGATTGATGCCAGTGTGGGTTTCCACCTCGTCGTTGGGACGGTAGATGGTCACCGATCTGTTTTGCGGATCAATCAGCCAGCCCAGTTGGGCTCCCTGCGAAAGGTATTCGGCCATCTTCTTTTGCAGCGGCTTCAACCGGTCGCTATCGGACCTTACTTCCATGACAAAGTCTGGGCAAAGATGCCAGAACGACTTGCGCTTGCGGGAACCCAGTTGGTCGACCCTGGATTTCAGCGTCCAGGATGCGTCGGGAGAACGGCGGGCGCCGTTGGGGAGAACAAAGCCGGTGGAGGAATCACAGGAGAGCCCCCGGCGGTCTTTCCTGGCCCAGTTGCGCAATTCGCCAGCAACTTCAGAATTGCAGATGCCAGTATCAGAATTGGTTGGCGCCATGACGATCAGTTCCCCTTCCGCAGACATTTCAAAATTCAGATCGGCATGTTCCGCGCAAAAGGCGGTGAATTCCTCGTCTGTCATGGGCGGAACGGTCAAGGTCGCCGGAAGGAATGCGTCATCAATGGCGAACGTCATGGCTTGAGTATATCGCGAGACAGGCTTACGGGTGAAAACGGGCAACGCGAACTCTTAGGCTTTGACCGCACGCCGGACATCTCTACGAAGTCCGCGCGAGAGATCGCCGAAGCCGCCCGGAGGAATGAATGCCAATGAGCTATCTGGGTCGACGTTTCTTTAATTCTTCGGCATCGCCTAAGTCCTTGGCCCTGCCAGTGGCTTCCTTGTTCCGAATCAGATCCTCCAGGCTGATGTATGAAACTGGTATGCCATCAAGAGAACCCTGCACGCGGTTCATCCAAGCCTGGTCGAAATCCAGGCCCGTAATGGAGGTAATCAAGTCAATACGATTCGGTTTTGCGCCCAGTTGCACCACTTTGTTTGGGCTATTTAAGTCATCGCGAGTGATTTGCAAACTTTGGAATCCAAAATCCGTCAGCACTTGCACAACAACATCAGCATTGGCTTTGGTAGAACGCACAAAGAAATCGATGTCTGCGGTGAAGCGTGGGTACCCATGCCAAGCCACTGCAAATGCGCCGACAATAAGATACTCAACTCCGTGCGAGTTCAGTAACTCGACAAATTCGCGCAAGTCTTTGTTGAGATGCATTTGGATAGAACCTATCCTGAAGTTCGAGGACAACCGCAACCCGCATTTCTGGAGTCATACGAACGTCTTCTTTCACATCCGCCGCATCGGCCTCTTCAAAGCTGCTGAATATGCGAACGATCTTTTCCATTCACTTTACTTTACCGCACGGCGGCCAGTCCTTTCTGTCGCGCGCCAGCACGATGAAATTACCGTTTGCAACAGTGCAGAGGAAGGTATGATCTGCGAATTACAACCCAACATCCGCAACCGCTCCGTACGGAGATCTCAATGAGACTGATTGGCCTGATCCTGCTGGCAAGCTCCACGCTATTCGCACAGCAGCGGAGTGACCTGCACGCTGCGCAGAGTACCGGGTTCTTGATTGATCTTAGCGGGGAATGGCGCATGAGCTCTGATGATAAGGCTGAGTACGCAGCCCCAGGATACAACGATGACGGCTGGGCAACGTTAGTGTTGCCTCGCGGGGAAACCTACTTTCATGGTAAGCAGTACTGGTTGCGCAGACACGCCCGGTTGCCTGAAACGTCTGATCGCAGCCAAGTGTCTTTGACGTTGGGCACATTACAAGATGTCTATGAGGTCTACGTCAACGGTAAGCTGATTGGTGCCACCGGGAACTTCTATTCATTCGAAGACGCGCAAATTCCACGAGCTCGCACTTTCGACATTCCCGCCGAGGTTCTGACGAGTGGCGATTCGCTTCAAATTGCGCTCCACGTGCGCGGCATCCTTTTCTATCACCCCGATTGGAGACTACTGGACACTGGACCGTATCTTTTGACCGACCGCACCCATGCGCCCAGGGAGGCAGGGCGTCAACAATTGGAACAAAGGTTCGTCCGTCATTCGTCGGACTTGGTTTTTGCCGCAATCTTTGCCGTCATCGGTTTGCTAAGCCTGCTGGCGTGGTTCACCGAGCGTGAGCGGATGGAACTGCTGTGGTTTTTCTTAGTCTCGTTCGCCGGGGCCTTTGCATCATTTTATTTGTGTCTGGAATTGCTGGCCGATTCGCACCCCTTTAACAGCATTGGGGTTGTCCCAGAGTTTGTGTTTGGTAACTTTAAAGTGCCTTTTTTTGTGGAGTTCGTCTTCGCCGCGCTTGGCTACAAATCCTGGAAATTGCGCACGGCGTTGTGGGTGGGCTGGAGCGGGGCTCTAGTGGCGTTGCAGACCAGTTCGCTGAATGCCATCTGGGTCATCGGATTTCCAGCTTATGTATGGGTTTCCTGTTTGGGCCTGGTTGTAATCCTGTGGGATTGGCGGCGAACAATTCGTATCGGCGCAAGTTCTGAACAGCACTTCATGCGGCTGGTTCTATTTCTTTCCTCCGCCTCCCTCTGCGCAAAGTGGATTCAACTGCTTCTCATTAATGTGATTGCGTTTTCGCATTCGATTACCACTTTCGGGGTGCAGGACATTCCACACATCCCCATTGGACCCTACCATTTGAAGGTTGACGACGTTTTCTGGTTGTTCGTGTCGGTTACTATTCTGGCGCTGCTGTTCCGCAGGCTGGCAGCGGATCGCCGGGAGCGGCAGCGGCTTTCTGGTGAACTGGAAGCGGCGCGCATGATTCAGCAGTTGCTGCTGAAGAAGTCTGAACTGCAGGAGCCGGGCCTGCAGATGGAATCCGTCTACATGCCCGCGCAGGAAGTGGGTGGAGATTTTTATTTCGTGCTCGATGGACGCGTGGTGGTTCTTGGTGATGTTTCGGGCAAAGGGCTGAAGGCGGCGATGGTAGTGTCCATCATGATCGGCGTGTTGCGCAATACAAATGAGCGGCAGCCCGGGGCAGTTCTCCAAGCGCTCAATCGCGCGGTCACTGGTTACATTGACGGCTTTGTCACCTGCGGTTGTGCGCGATTTGATGCCGATGGGCGTGTGACCATTGCCGGCGGCGGCCATCCTGCACCTTATGTGGATGGGAAAGAAGTGCCGATGGAATCGGGCTTGCCGTTGGGATTGGACACAGAGGCCATATACCCGGAAAGCGGTTTGACGCTGGCTTCAGGCTCGTCGATGACGATGGTTTCCGATGGAGTAGTGGAAGCCGAGAATGCCCAGCGCGAACTGTTCGGCTTCGACCGCACGTGCGAGATCAGCGGGAAGTCTGCGCAAGAGATCGCTGATGCCGCGAAAGCGTGGGGTCAGAACGACGACATCACCGTGGTCACGGTGCGGAGGAATGCATGAACAGTCTAAAACGAAAGTCCCAACACCCACGACAAGTTCCGGTCGACCAGGGCCAAGGCCGAAGGCTGCAGCTTGCCTATAGCGATTCCGCGGAGGCGCCCACGGTCAATGAGGCGGGCATGGTCGATCAAGGCGGTGGACGGCGCATCCAGCCCGGTCTGCTCCGGAGAAAGTGTCAGATGGAGCGGGGTCTTGGCGGGCGCCCGGGTCAAAGGAACAATCGCGGTCAAGGAACTCCGGGTGACGTTGTACAAATAAGCCGAAACGATCACCACCGGGCGAGTCGCGCCTTGTTCATGGCCTTCTACGGGATCGAGTCCGCACAAGAAGATTTGGCCCCGCTCGATCACCACTTTTCATCCGGGAAGTCGGTGGCCGATGCTTGTTCCCAAACGGCAATCTCCGCGCGCTGGGGAAGTTGCTCCTCGGGGTCCTCTGCGTCGCGGGCGAAGGCTGCGTTCACTTCGGCCCAGAAAACCCGCTCCTCCATCTCCTCAAGGGCGCGCCGAAAAACCTGGGCCTACGATTGGCCCAGCTTCAATGCCAGCTTGGAAAGCGCACCGATGTCATCGCCGGTGATCCGCACGCTAGTCGCTACGTTTTCCATAGTCTCATCTTACTAGGAACAACAGTACATGCTGACACACAAAGACATCGCCCAGCGCAAACTCTTCGACTTCATCCGCACTCGCGAGATCTCGACCAGGTCCGCGCAAGAGATCGTAGAAGCCGCCAAGGCGTGGGGTCAGAATGATGATATTTCCATAGTATCGGCGCGGAGGAACTCATGAAGTTCTTATTCTACTTACTCGTTGCTGCATCTTTAGAGGCACAGGTTTCACTTGATGGGGCCTGGCGCATGACCAGGCAGGACTCTGCCTCTTTCGCGCTGGCTGAAACGCCAGATAGTGATTGGGCCGAGGCCCAACTCCCCTGGGCCGCCCATCCGGCCAGCGGTGTCTTCTGGCTGCGCAAAACTGTGGTGCTGGACGCGCCTCTGCCCGAAGCCGTTCTGGTGCTGGGCCGCGTGGCGGCGAGCGTCGAAGTTTTCGTAAACGGTCAGCTTGCAGGTACCACTCCTGGTTTTGGCAGCCGCAATGTCGAGGTCTATCAGCCGCGTTCCTTCCGCCTTGCGGGTGGGCTTCCCGCTGGCAGGGTCACGATTGCTTTGCGTTGCTGGGAGAGCAAGGTCTGGTGGTCGAGTCCCTTTGCCGATGTTGGTCCTTACCGGTTGGCATCACCAGCCATGGCAGAGGCGGCGCTTGATCACACCTGGCGGCAAGCTGCTGATTCCATCTACCCGCGCCTGATCCTCTCTGTGGCGCAAGTCGCCTTGGGACTCTACCTGCTCCTGGTTTGGCGCCGCGACCTCCGCTGGATCGGGCTCTTTCTTGTCTCTTGGGGCGGCGGATGGTGCGTTTATTCGTATTTGTCCAGCCACCCCTCGCCGATGAGTGTCAACTGGATGGTGGCGCTGATGCTGTTGACCTCCGCCGGCTGGAACGCCTTTTACATCGCTTCACTCCAGGTCTTGGACCTACCGCGCCGCCCCTGGTTCTATCTGGTCCCAGTCTGGGCCGCGATCGACTGTGGGCTCATGCTGGCGCGGAATCTGGATCCCGGCGGCAATTGGATAGAGCACCCCAATATGGCGATTTTGCTGGTTTATCCGCTGCTTCTTATCTTATCCGCCAAGCGTCTTTGGCAAGGCCTCTATCGTGGCCCAGCCGCACTGATTCTGCTGGCAAGCATCATCAGTCTAATTGCTAACTGGGGCAATTCCATTTTAGGAAGAGGCACTGTACTTCAGATCAATTGGCAAGGCTTTTTGATTCCCCTTACGCCGCTGGCCTATCTGCTGCTCTCGCTGTGGATGTCAGCCCAATACCTAGAGCGGTTGAAACTCCAGCGCGCCGAACGCGACCGCCTGGCCGCAGAGATGGATTCGGCCCGCGCCGTTCAATCCTCGCTCCTGTCGACCAACACTCTGGACCAAGCGGGATACCGTGCCGAAGCGGTGTATAAGCCCGCGCTCGAAGTTGGCGGCGATTTCTATGAGTTGATCGCGGCGGACGACGGAGCCATGTTGGTGGTGGCCGGTGACGTAAGCGGCAAAGGGCTGCAAGCCGCCATGGTGGTGGCCCTGGCGCTGGGCGCATTGCGGAACCGGCACTCTTCCACCCCAGCAGCGTTGCTTTCAGAGATGAACCGTTCGCTGGTGCAACGGCGGTCCGGCGGATTTGTCACTTGCTCCGTGGTGCGGCTCGACCCCGATGGCCGTGCGACCATCGCCAGCGCTGGAAACCCGCCTCCCTTCGTGGCTGGCCACCAGCGCAAAGCTTATGAATGGGCCGTCCCACCGGGCCTTCCCTTGGGGCTAACTTTGGACGCGGACTTTGAAGAGGCGGTAGAACAATTGGCTGCAGGAGAGCAACTGGTTCTGGTCTCCGACGGTGTATTGGAGGCCGAGAACGCCCAGCGCGCACTCTTCGGGTTCGACCGGACTCGGGAGATCAGCGGCAGGTCCGCCCAAGAGATCGCCGATGCTGCCAAGGCGTGGGGTCAGAATGACGACATCACTGTAGTGACGGTACGGAGGAATGGATGATCCTAAGACATTGCTCGCTTGCGCTGCTCGCTGCGGCATGCTTGACTCTAAAGCTGAACGCGCAAGTCGTCGAGGTAGCCAACTGCGTGTTTCGCGAAGGCGACGATCCGCAATGGGCGCAGCCTAAGTATGACGACAGTGGATGGGACAATTCGCCGCCTCGGGGTGTCGTCCAAAGCCGCTTTCTGTGGCGACGCTGCCGCATTGACGCAACCCCTCTGCGCGGCCTCGCCCCTCTGTTCCTGCAGATTCGAAGCCCTTTCGCCTGGAAGGTATCTGTCGACGGAATTGCCGCGGGATCGTTCGGAAATCTTCAGACCGGGAGTGTAACACTGGACCTCACGAAACTGGTCCCGATTCCAACCGAGCTGGCAGCCCAGTCTCCCTATCTGGTTGCGATTCGAATGACCAGAGCCAGTCCTAACTTTGACATTATTGGCCTTGACCGCGATCTGGCGCTGGGTACAGAGGACGCTCTGCAACTGCGGGGGTTTCGAAGGATCCAACAGGACGTGGCGCTGCGGTGGGTGCCGTCCGTCATGAGCCCCCGCATCTTCGCGGCGGCGATGCTGTTGCTTGTGCTTTCGAGGGCCGATCCAAGTCGGCGCGAAGTTTTTTGGCTTGGCATTGTGGCTGGAGGTTTCGTATTCAAGCGAATGGTAGACCTTATTGCCGTCCTGGAACTGGCATTGCCCGGCAACGTGGCTCTCTCACTCTTATTTCTCGGTAATACGGGAAGTGCAACGGTACCTTGGTTGTTCTACACTCTTCGAAAAAAGCCAGTTCCCAGGTTATTTGCGGCCGCTAGTATAGTAGTCATAGGCTTCGGTCTACTCAGGGGGCTTCCGGCATTTGGCTTGGATTCTTATTTCTTGTTTTCCCTGACCGTGCAGCCGGTGTTGGCAACCCTGGTGCTATCGTCCGAGATCTTTCAATGGGCTTCGGCAGCTTTGGCGTATTGGCCCATCGAAAAGCTCAACCGCCGGGACTTAACACTTTTCATAACCGGTCTGGTCTGGATGTTGGGCAGTTGGGCCGTTTTAACTCTCCAACTTCCCGGGATTTCCAGCGCTGCTTCGCTTATCCTGGGCCGGCAGATTCAAACCGCGGCAGCCATTCCGGCGATTCTTGTTTTCATCTTCGTGCTGGTCTCCCAATTCCGGCGCGTCCACCACGAACGTGATGACCTAACGGCGGACATGCAAGCCGCGCGAGTAGTCCAACGGCGGCTGGTGCCGGAGCGCATTCCGCCGGTCGCGGGCTTTCAATTCGCTGCCGCCTATCTGCCAGCCAAGGAGGTAGGCGGCGATTTCTACCGCATCTTCGCCGTTGACAGTGGCGCGATTCTGGTGGTGGTTGGCGACGTCAGCGGCAAGGGACTGATGGCGGCGATGACGGTATCTGTATTGGTAGGTGCGATGGAGGCCATGCGCAGCCGTAGGCCGGGTGAGTTTCTAGCCGAGTTAAACAACGTTGCCAAGGCTCACCTGGAATCCGGGTTCGTCACCTGCTGCGCGGCATTGATTCCTCCTACTGGAGAGGTGACCATCGCCAACGCAGGCCATCCCGCACCGTATTGCGACGGGAGAGAAGCGGAGGTGCAGGCTGGCCTGCCGTTGGGAATCGCGCAGGGCATCGAGTACGCGGAATCCGTCACGCGCGGCGAACGGTTCACGTTCGTCTCCGATGGAGTAGTAGAAGCCGAGAACACCCAACGTGAACTCTTCGGGTTCGACCGCGCTCGTGAGATCCGCGGCAAGTCCGCGCAGGAGATCGCTGAAGCGGCGAAGGCTTGGGGTCAGAATGACGACATTACGGTAGTCACAATCAGGAGGAACTCATGAAACTGCTCTGCCTCAGCCTTTTCGGCGCTGTGCTCCACGCACAAACAATACCCGTCGTGAGCCTTTCTCAACCGCAAGCACTCAATGGCCAATGGAAGCTCCAACAAGGCGACGATACGCGTTGGGCACAACCGGATTTCGATGACTCCAACTGGTCCAGCATCGCCATGCCCGATACCGTCAACCAACAATTTGGCCAGCGCTGGTATCGGGTTCGTGTCAGCCTCTCTGACTCACCGTCGAATGAGCCGTTGGGCCTGTTGGTAGGCCCCTTCGGCACAGGCTTCGCCTACGAAGTTTTTGCCAATGGACTGCCCGTTGGCAAACTGGGTGAATTCTCGAACTTAGGCGTGCGCCTTCCCACTGTCGGTGTCTTTCCACTAACGGGGCAGCCACGCGAACTGCTACTTGCCTTCCGTGTTCGCAGCATCCCTTCGGTCTATACGATCCCTGTGGAAGCAGCGCGAAGTGTCACCAGCATTGGCACTCTTGCCTCCTTAAAAATCGCTGAGCAATTGTGGCGGGCTGAGCGACTGGAGCGAAGTCTTCCCGGTCTTCTCACGGCTTCCGCAATCGCCATGGCCGCCATCTTCTTCCTCACATTGCCGCTATCCAGAAGCGAATCCTCGGAATACTTTTGGTTCGGCTTCTTCTTGCTCGGCAGTCTCCTCTTCCGCGTATTGCCGCTGAATCCGGAGGTGATGGGCGTTGAACGCCTTTGGACCTTCAATGTCCTCATGGTGGTTGCACTCTCCGGCCCCATTTACGGCATGTTGTTTTTGCTCAAAGCACTGTTTATTTCACGAATCACTGTGACAGCCTGGATCGGCGCGGTGGCCATGATGATCCCCGCCACGCTCGGCCCCATCGGCCAAATCCTGGGTTCGCCTTTGCCGCTGCCCACGCAACGCACGTTGATCTTTTTGGCCACCTGCATCTGGTTCACTTTTTATTACGAAGTGGGATGGCGTCAATCTACAGTGCGAGGACAAATGCGCGGCCTGCACGCGGTTCTGCTCTTTCACATGACGGCAACTCTGGTGCAGTTTTTTGCCATCCGATATGGCGGCCTCACCGAGAGTCAGAACTTTCTATTGCAAACCATCCGCTTGCTCACTTTGCTCCTGGTCACCTTCGCCATGGCCGTGCTCATGAACATGCGCTCAGCGCGACTCGCCAGTGACCGCCAACGCCTCGGTCGCGAAATGGCGGCGGCCGCCGAAGTGCAGTCGCTGATGCTGCCGGGCTCGGCGCAAGGTGGCACTGAGACGGTCATCGACGCTGTTTACCAACCGGCTTCCGAAGTGGGCGGGGACTTCTATCAGGTTCTGGACCGTGCCGACGGATCGCGCGTTGCGCTGGTGGGCGACGTCAGCGGCAAGGGTTTGAAGGCTGCCATGTTGGTCTCGGTTGCTATTGGCGCGTTGCGGCGAGAGAAGTCGTCTTCGCCCGCTGAGATTCTGGCTGGACTCAACGAAGCACTCCTCGGACAAGGCGGCTTCGTAACTTGCTGTTGCATTCGTTATTTGCCGGGCGGAGAGTTGACGATAGCCAGCGCCGGACATCCTGCACCTTACTGCGATGGCGTCGAAGTGGACGTTGTAGCGGGCCTGCCGTTGGGCGTAGTGGAAGGGGTGGATTGGACGGAGACGCGATTGTCCCTTCAGCCTGGAGAGCAAGTGACCCTGGTATCCGACGGCGTCGTGGAAGCAGAGAACGCACAGCGGGAACTGTTCGGCTTCGACCGCACTCGCAACATCAGCGGCAAGTCAGCGCAGGAAATTGCCGATGCCGCTAAGGCCTGGGGTCAGAACGATGACATTACGGTCGTGACGGTGCGGAGGAATACTTGATGTTAGTTGTCTCGCAACGGGTCCCAAACATCAGTCAGTTCGAGGACGAATCCTTCTACCGGCCCTTCGCCTGGAAGCGAGTCGATGCCAACAAGTTTTTGAGGATCGCGACCGGGACGGTAGATCATTACGGCGCGTTCGCACGGCTCAATCAACCATGCCAACGCGGCACCGTTCTCTATCCATTCCTGCATCTTCTCGCGAACGGCCCGAGGACGGTCACTGGGGGATCGCAATTCAATGATGAAGTCCGGGCACAGGTGCCAGAAGCCTTCCCGCTCGACCGGATCCAGTTGCTGAACACGGGACTTCAACGTCCAGGCTGCGTCGGGCGATCGGCGCGCTCCGTTGGGCAACACAAAGCCAGTCGACGAGTCGCTCACCAATCCGCAGCGATCCTGTTTTGCCCAATTGGCAAGTTGGCACCCGATCTCCGCATTCCAAATACCGGCAATAGAGAACGCAGCGGGCATGACGATGAGTTCCCCATTGGCGGTCATTTCAAAAAACAAGTTGGGATGTTCCGAGCACAAAGCAGCGAACCCGTCGTCGGTCATCGGATGGGAAGTGAGGATGGCGGGCAGATGTTCCTGATCGATTGCAAACGCCATATTTTGAGTGTAACGCGTTGTTCCACGGTCGACGACATTACCGTGGTAACGGTGCGGAGGAACTCATGAGAAGCTTAGCGGCCAGCCAGCAAATCGGCTACACTCACGGAGAAACCGGGCAACAGGGGCGAGGTGAGAGCGTCATTCCTCTCCAGCAAGCGGATGCCCGACTTCGTCCGGATTTGCAATTCGACATTGTCGTCATCCAGCAGCCAAACTTCCTTGCTACCGGCGCTCAAGTAGTCCCGCACTTTGCGGGTGACGTCCATAGCGTGTTCAGAAGGCGACAGCACCTCGACGGCGATGTCCGGCGCAAAGGGCACGGGGACGCTATAAAGATCCAGTTGCTGCCAGCGTTCGGCGAGAAACACGGAAAGGTCCGGCTTACGCACCGTGTCGCTGGTAATGCGGCAATCGGTTCCGCTCACCGCACCGCCAATGAGGTTCTTATCGAAATAGTTGCGAACCAGATAGACGAGTTTGTCTCGGATAAGGCCATGCAAAGGGATCGCACTAGGAAAGGGAATCAGTTCTCCATCCACCAACTCATAGGACTCGTTCTCCGCCGTTTCCATGTGGGCGAATTCTTCAGCGGTAATCAGCGTTTTCGTGCTCATGCGCTATTCTCCTTTGCCGGGGACACTTTCCATCTTAGCGCAGGGCCGCAAACCCTGCCCTTTAACCATCGCTCGGAAGATTCATTCGACGAAATTGTCGAAGCCGCCCAGGTCTGGAAGAACAAGGACATCACCGTGGCAACGGTACAGAGGAACGCATAATGCGGATTTTACTCACACTGATTTTGACGGCGGTCGCAGGCGGCGCGCAAGTTACGGAAGTCCATTGGCAGCCGGTAGGGGGCAGTGGAAGCCGCTACGAAGCTCGCGTGGATCCCTCGCTGGTGGCTTTGCAACTGCTGATTCGCACCGCTACCTATCCTGGTGAAATCCTCGCTGATGGCAAGTTGCTGGGACGGACGAAACACGTCGGGTCAGATGTTTTTGACCTTCCGGCGCAAAACGGTTTGATGCTCACGCTTATCTTGCCCTCCACCAGGCCGCCGCTTGCGGCTTGGACCGGTACTCCGTCGGCGATTCAGACGCGCACCGCACTGCTGCCCAGCGAACGCTTGCGAGATACGCAGCCAGCCCGGTTCCTATGCACAGCTCTCGCTATTGGTGGCCTTTTCTTCGTCATCATTCCGCTTTGGCGACCGAAAAGTGCCGAGTATTTCTGGTGCGGACTCTACTTCATTATGGCGAGCTTTGTCCGGGCGTTTGGCTTCTGTCCGGAAGTCTTTGGGATAACTGAAAGTGAAACGGCGAGACAGTTCCAGAACCTGGCCGCCTTTGTCCAGGTGGGAATTGCGTGGCCTGCCTTCTGCGCATCTTTGGCCCGGGGCCGCCTTGGCTGGCTCTCTTGGGCTGTGATTGCGACAGTGATTACCGGCACTGGCTGGAGCGCTGTGGTGGGCTTTAACTTGGTTACCGGCTTCATAAGGAACCTTGCTGAGCCTCTTATCTATCTGGATACAGTAACACGGCGGCGCAACAGTTCCGAAAAGCTGGG
Organism: Acidobacteriota bacterium; assembly: GCA_025352795.1. GTDB lineage: Bacteria > Acidobacteriota > Terriglobia > Bryobacterales > Bryobacteraceae > JANXSF01. Next base: position 3,828 of record JANXSF010000120.1, on the reverse strand, counting down.
AATTCTTCATTGGGCGTTGGGCCTGTTCATGACTGCGTCGATTCTCAGCATGGTCCTTGGGATCAGGAGTAGCGGTGCCTATGCCAACGATCTGTTGCCCCTTGTGCTCAGCTATTCCATCCTGGCATTCATGTTCGCCATGGCGCTGATTATGAACCGCCGCTCAGCGGTGATCGATCAGGAACAAGCGCGGCTCAACCAGGAAATGATCGGGGCAACGGAAGTGCAGACTCTGCTATTGCTGCAAGCGCCGATTCGCGGAGTGGATGCGGTTTACCTTCCAGCCACGGAAGTGGGCGGCGATTTTTATCAGGTCCTTAATAGAACCGACGGAGATCGAACCGACGGAGCGCTCATCGTTCTGGTGGGCGACGTCAGTGGAAAAGGACTGAAGGCGGCGATGCTGGTTTCGCTGGCGGTAGGTATTCTGCGCAATGAGAAGTCATCGTCTCCGGCGGCGATCCTATCCGCATTGAACGATGGCCTGGCTGGCCGTACCGGTGGTGGCTTTGTCACATGCTGCTGCGCGCGTTTCGATGCGGACGGCTCGGTGACCATGGCCAATGCCGGGCATCCGTCACCCTATTGCAACGGGCAGGAAGTGGAGGTGGAGGCGGGCTTGCCACTGGGGATCGCGCCGGGGGTTGAGTACTCGGAATTGGTCACGCGCGGCAAGTGGTTTACGTTCGTCTCTGACGGCGTCGTCGAAGCAGAGAACGCGAAGCGAGAACTATTCGGCTTTGATCGAACGCGTGAGATCAGCGGGAAGCCAGCGCAGGAGATCGCCGATGCCGCCAAGGCCTGGGGTCAGAATGATGACATCACAGTGGTGACGGTGCGGAGGAACGCATGATGCTTCAGTTAGGCGAGGGGATTCCATACCCGTGTCAGATTCAGCACGAATCCCTTGACCGGCCCTTCTCCCGTCACCAAGGATGCCCCATCGAGCATCTCGGCCTGCAGGCCAGGACGGTAGATCTCGACTTTTCGAGCCTCGGGATCGATCAGCCACGCCAACTGCGCACCGTTGGCCAACCACTCAGCCATCTTTTCCCGGAGCGCACGAATCCGATCCGATTGCGAACGCAGTTCGATTACGAAGTCGGGACATGCAGGCCAGTACCGGCTGAATACCGCTGGATCGAGGCCTTGGATACGTTGCCTGAGAATCCAGGCAGCATCGGGCGACCGTCGTGCACCGTTGGGCAATGCCCATCCGGTAGAGGAGTCAAAAGCGATCCCAGTTTCGTCGCGTTCAGCCCAGTTGCCAAGTTGACGGCTGATTTGGTTGTTCCTTGCCCCAGTCAAAGTGTAAGTTTTGCCGCATTGTGCATAAAAATCGAACGAAACCGTGCTTATAAGCTATCCTTCTCTTTGAGCATAACGCAACGAATGAAGACGGCCTGGAAGGGATTTAGAGACTACTCAGGCAAATCATGAAGCTATTCCTATTAGCCATTACCAGCACTCTCGTGGCCCAAACCATCGATATCCAAAGCCTCTACCAACCCGCCCCGCTGGCCGGAATCTGGAAGCAGCACCTCGGAGACGATGACCCGCGCTTCGCCGATCCAACCTTTGACGATTCCGGGTGGACTCACATCACCATGCCTCGCCCCAGCCTTCCTGGTCCGCGCGGAATCACCTGGTACCGTTTCCGCGTCCACTTGCCCGAACCGTTGCCCGCTGAATCACTTTCTATACTGATCGGGCCGCTGTTCCCCGCTTACGAAATTTTTGCAAATGGGCGGAAGATCGGGCAATTTGGCGGTCCTTTGGGAGACCAGTACGGACAACTTTACGCGCGTCCAGTAGCCTTCTCCATACCTCGTGAGACTGACCTTCTCATTGCTATTCGCAGTGAAGATTGGAATCGCGAATATGGTGCTCAATCCGGTTCCGCGCAACGGAGCCTTTCCTGGATCGGCACGGCACCATCCTTAGCGGACAAGGCTTCCGCGTGGCAGTTGCAACGCAAGGAAGGAACCGAACCATTGCGGGTTGCTGCCATCATCCTTTTCGCGGGTAGTTTGTTCTTCATCTTTTTAGCTCTCATACGGCAAAGAGATTTTGAATACTTATGGATTGGAATCTTCCTTATCGGAAATTCGCTCTTCCGATTCGTTCAGTTGGTGCCGGAGTGGCTGGGCAACCCTGATAGAGCCACAGCGGGGTGGTACGCGGTTGCGTTTCTACTTCCCACCACTTTCGCCTTGCTGCTGTTTTGTCAGGCAATCTACAAACTCAAGCTTGACCGAATCATCTGGTCGGCTGTTTGTGTCCTTCTGATTGTCTATGCCTCAATAGTTCCGCCAATCGGCGACTGGTTCCGAACTCACCATCTATCATTGGGCATCTGGCAAACCCTTCTTGCAAACCTGAGTGAACTGGCCATTTACTCCAATTTCGCTTGGCGGGCACGAGGTCAGCCAGGGAAGTTTTGGCCCATCCATCTGGCCTTCGGGGTGTACATCGGAGCAAACTTGGTCTTCTATTCGATTCAAACACTCACCGGACGAGGAGTATCAGGGGGAGGTGATCTGGCGCTCTGGGAAATCGGCCTTCGCTCAGCCATTGTATTTCTACTTTTCGCGATGGGCCTTTATCTCAGTCAACGATCAGCCGCTTCCGATCAGGAACAAGGACGTCTGCAGCAGGAACTGACTGCAGCCGCCGAAGTGCAATCGCTGATGCTTGCCGCACCCTCCGCAGCGAATGCCGATACAACCGTGGACTGCGTCTATCTACCGGCATCGGAAGTGGGCGGCGATTTCTATCATGTGCAGCGCTATCCAGATGGTTCGCAAGTGGCGCTGGTTGGCGACGTCAGCGGCAAAGGTTTGAAGGCCGCCATGCTTGTCTCTGTGGCAATTGGCGCGTTGCGACGCGAGCAATCGTCCTCACCCGGTTTGATTCTGAAAGGCTTGAACGATGCGCTGGCTGGCCGCGGCGGAGCAGGTTTTGTGACGTGTTGCTGCGTCCGTTATGCGCCTGGCGGTACTGTAACTATTGCCAGTGCAGGGCATCCAGCACCGTATTGCAGCGGTCGTGAGATCGAAGTTGCAGCGGGGCTTCCGGTGGGGATTGTGGCCGGGTCAACGTGGGAAGAAACTTCAATTACCTTGACGGTGGGCGATCAACTGACGCTGGTGTCCGACGGCGTTGTCGAAGCGGAAAACTCTAGGCGCGAACTCTTCGGCTTCGACCGCACTCGCGACATCAGCGGTAAGTCAGCGCAACAGATCGCCAACGCGGCAAGGGCCTGGGGCCAGAATGACGACATTACCGTGGTCACTGTGCGGAGAGTTGGATGAACCTAAAATCCGGCTAAAAGCTTTGCTAATGGTGCGGAAAAACCTGGCAACAACGGAGTGTCCAGAACAGCATCCATGCCACTCAGCAGTCGAATGCCATCGTGGGTCTGCACAAACACTTCGCCGTTTTCGTGATCCAACTGCCAAACTTCCTGACTGCCGACGGCCAGATATTCAAGGGCCTTACGATGGACTTCTACAACATTCTTACTTGGGGAAAGCACTTCCACTGCTATGTCTGGAGAGAATGACAAGGGCACTCGTTTCCGGTCAAGGCCCTTTAAGCGACCGGATAGCAGGATGGACAGATCGGGACGGCGGATAAGCCCTTCGTTGATCCGGCAATCGATCTCCGCCAAGAGCGACGCCGATCGGTGTGTATTCCGACGAAGAAAATTACTCATTCCGAACTTAAGAAATTATTTCTTTGAGCTCGGAATGGGTTTCAATTGGAGCCAACCGCACTAAGCTCAACATCATTTCGTTTCAATGATTTGAGAGGTACAATTCGCCA
>JANXSF010000103.1 GCA_025352795.1 Acidobacteriota bacterium | reverse complement strand
GGGCTCCCTACGTGCCACCGGCAGCAAAACCGCTGGCGTAGGCGAGGGAACTTTATGGTTATTCATGGGTAAGAAATCCTTCCCGCCCTGCTCAGTAATTAATGGTTGAGGAGTGTCTCACCTATGTTGGCACGGAGGGTGCGCCCACAACACTGGACGGAGTAACTGTCAGTGTCAACGGCACACCTGCCTATATAAGCTATGTCAGTCCGCGTCAACTGAATGTGGAAATTCCTGATACTGTTTCCACTGGTGGACCCGTTGGAGTGGTGGTCAGCTATCAGGGTCAATCCAGCATTGCGGCATCGCTCATGATCAATCCTCTACAGCCTGGGCTTCTGAAAGGAACACAGTTCGTAGTGGCCATTCACGGTGCAACGGGGACCTTGGTGAACGCCGCCGACCCAGCCGCTTCCGGTGAACGCTGACCTTCTACGGAACAGGTTTTGGCCCCGTCAGAGGAAGTCTGGTGTCGGGCCAGATAGCTTCTGGCCAGACTGCGATTTCCAACTCATTTCCGATGACCATTGGAGTCACTACAGCCACGGTTCAGTATGCCGGGCTTACCCCGGGTCTTGTGGGTGTTTATCAATTTAATGTTGTCGTACCGATGAATCAGCCTAATGGCGAATTGGCGGTTCAATTTACGCTGAACGGGATTGTGAACACCCTGCAAACTCTTTCCATCCCGGTAAGAGCCACTGCGGTTACTACTGGATTCACGGTAGTCAGTTCGGCTGGTCAGAATGGTGGGCAGTTGCCCGTTGCCTATACTTGCGATGGCACAGGTTCCACGCTCCCACTCGCTTGGAGCAACGCACCTGCCGGGACCAAAGAATTTGCGGTGATGATGACCACGCTGCCAGGTGACGGCAGCACTAAGTGGAATTGGGTGCTGTATCGTATTCCAGTGAATACAACCAGCCTTGTGAAAGATAGCTTTTTGATAGGCACCTTGGGATTGGGTAGCGATGGGCCGGGTGCAGTCTACAACCGGCCCTGTTCACAAGGGCCTGGGGCCAAACTCTAAACTTACACGGTCTACGCTCTGTCAGATTCCCCAACCTTTTCTGTTCCAGCAAGTCAGGTAAGCGGACAGATGCTCACCGATGCTATCTCTTCGCTGAAGCTTGGTTCGGCTACTTTGAATCTCAGTGCCACCCGATCAGTGAACCCTCCCGCATCCAGCGCTGGTTGCGCGTACCTCATTAACTCCACGCGATCCTCCAGATCAGGCACGGCGTCGGTTAGTTGTGACGGTGTTTATGGCTATGTAAGTTCCATCGGGATGACCACAGCGCAGACCATGAACGGCATCACATCCACCAATCTACAGATCCCGATTCCTCAGAACTTCCAAGGGGCGAATGGTTGGAAGATCCCGCTGAACCCAGCCATTGCCGCATCGCCCACCAGTGTTGTGGACGGACCTTTAGGCGTTGCCATCAATGGGTTGACCATCTTTAATCCATGCACCCAGGGCGGTTGCACCACCGGGGGTGACACTAAAGTGCTGGGTCAGTTAGATAGCTGCAATGGCCATGCCGGAAGGGCTGACGATTATCACTATCATGCCGCGCCAACCTGCATGATGGCCGATCAGCCTGCCAACTATTGGGACACGCATCCATTGGGCTGGGCCCTGGATGGGTTCGCTATTTTCGGATATCGCGATGCCGATGGAACCACTGCCACGCGCGATACTATTTGCGGTGGGAATACCAAAACGGTACCGAACGCACCAGCAGGTTACAGCTACCATGTTACCGATGCGTCGCCTTATATAACTTCATGTTTAGCGGGTACGCCTAGTCCAGACTTGGCCAACCAAGGCAGCAAGTATAAGCCGTTTCGGCAACCGCCAGTAACACCTTTCATCAATTCTGCGATGACGCTGACTACCGATCCTAGCGATGGATATCAAGTACTCCAATTCACTTCGGCGATTCCATTCCGAACTACAGAGAATGGAACAGACAGTTATGCCAACACACCGGGCACTTACAAAATCCGCTATAAACAGGTGATAGGTGCTGATCTGATTCCTCTGCTGGCAATGCGGCAGAACGCGAATGCAACAGCCTGTTGGAACTTCCAGTTCCTCAATAATAGTGGTTCTACAACGCAGCCCACCGTAGCCTATTGCAAATGAAACTTATGAAACTATTTTCTTTACTGGCAATTTTGTTTCTTGTTCCTAGTGGTGTTGCTCATGAGCTGGAAGACAATCGTGCCACCCTGGTACTGCGGGATAAAACGCACTTATCGGTGACACTGTTCCTCACTTACTCTCAGGTGCTGCATTTGGCCGTGGCTCCACAGCGTCCCTATGATGAGTTCTTACTTACCTTTTCAGCAATGACGCCTGAGGAACTTCAAAAGCAACTATCCCTGGCTGAGGCTAAGTTTCAATCTACGATTCACTTATATGCGGCGCCTCGGCTGGAGATCCCACTTACTAACTGGATATGGCCCGATTCTAAACAAGTGCAAGACTTACTGCGGCAACGGGTGATGCAAGCAATGGTGGATAGTAAAAGTCACACGCATGAATCACCGCTGGAGATCCACGACGATGCCAATGCGCAACGGGAAGTCACTACTGTTCAAGCTCAATTCCCGGACGAGTTTCAGAAGATGCTAGTGGTGGCCTATCGCCCCAACCAATTGTGGGTGGAGCGGAAAGCTTTGTCTTCAGCCATCAAATTTTAAGCGGTTTATCGTGTGTGCGACATAGAAGCGGAGACGAAAGAATGAAAACATCGCTCCCTCCTGGTCACGGCTCGGATTGGGGGGCTGCTAAACTACTAGTTCATGGATCGTGAAGAGCTACGCACTGCGCTGGAGTTTTATCGCGACATTGGCATTGAGACTTTGTACAAACGCCAACCTGTGCCTAAACCAATACAACTTAAAACACCAATGATCATTCCTGAACTTCCTTCGATTGCGCCGCAAGGCGATACGCTTTTGCAGATCAGCCAGGATATTGGAGATTGCAAGCGTTGCGGTTTGTGTGAAGGCCGGAACAAGATTGTTTTTGGATCGGGCAATGAACGGTCTTCCCTTGTATTTGTAGGTGAAGCACCGGGGGCCGATGAGGATGCCCAAGGGTTTCCGTTTGTCGGTCGGGCTGGGCAATTGCTCACCCAGATGATTGAAGGTACGGCGTCAAAAGAAGGCATTGCTATCACCCGGGCTGATGTTTATATTTGCAATGTAGTGAAGTGCCGTCCACCGGAAAATCGTGCACCGCAACCGGATGAAATGGAAATTTGCGGTCAGTTTCTGTTTCGGCAATTGATGGCCATTCGACCCAAAGCGATTTGTGCGTTGGGATCCACTGCGGCGAAAGCTATTTTGGGAACCAAGGAAGGGGTTACAAAACTGCGTGGCGATTGGCACAAATGGCATGATATCCCCGTGATTGTGACGTTTCATCCTTCTTATTTATTGCGACCTTATAACCAGAATGCAAAGCGCGACGCCTGGGAAGATTTGAAAAAGGTTCTGCATTTTGTGTATGACTAGCCGCGGATTGTTCATCACTTTTGAAGGCACAGAGGGCAGCGGGAAGAGCACGCAATTCCGTTTGCTGATAGAACGGGCGCGGGCCGAAGGTCATACCGTGGTGGAGACGGCGGAACCCGGCGGCACATCCATTGGACGGCAGATCCGCAAGATCCTTTTGGACCCGGCGAATTCCGAATTGGGGCCAACCGCGGAATTACTGTTGTACTTTGCAGCGCGGGCGCAGAACGTGGATGAACTGGTGAACCCGGCATTGGCTTGTGGCGAGATGGTGATCAGTGATCGATGGACAGATTCTTCCTGGGCCTACCAGGGCACTGGGCGTCGCCTGGGAACTGATTTAGTAGAGCAACTGGACACTATCGCCTGCCGTGGATTGGTTCCAGACCTGACCATTTATTTAGACATTGATTTGGAAACCGGGTTGCGGCGGGCAAGGTCGCGCAATGTGGAGACTCAGCTTAACGAATCACGATTGGACGATGAAACCTTGGACTTTCATGCAACGGTGCGGAAAGCTTATTTTGAGTTGGCGCAGCGCTATCCAGGCCGGTTCCGCATGGTGGATGCCAGCCGTACGGTTGAGGAAATTGCCACCGATATCTGGCGGTTGGTGGAGGAACGAAAATGATTGAAAATGTTTTCGGGAACCGCGCCGTGGTGGAAACTTTGGAAACCATGGTGCGCGATAAGCGGATGTCGCAGACGCTGCTGCTTTCCGGTCCGGAAGGAGTGGGGAAAGCTACATTGGCGCGGCGTTTTGCAGCGGCTTTGTTGCCCAATACGGAATCCATTGATAAAGATGATTTGGGGAGCGAGGACAACCGGGAACTGCTTGTCGATCGCGAAAAGTGGACGAGCGAGAAGCGCTCTGACGATCCTCTATTTTTTTCCACGCACTCTGATTTTGTGACGTTTCCGCCCGATGGTCCGCTGCGACAGCTTTCAATTCAACAGATGCGTTTGTTGAAGCAGAAGGCGCAATTTGGTCCTTTGAAAGGGCCATGGCGCGTATTTTTAATCGACCATATTGACCGGGCTAATGAACAGGCCGCCAATTCTTTGCTAAAGACTTTGGAGGAACCTCCTCCCTATTTGATTCTGATTCTGACGGCTGAAAATGCCTACGATTTGCTACCTACCATCCGATCACGGGCGGTGCAACTGACCCTTGGCGCATTGAGTGATGCGGAGATGAAACAGTTTGTGAAAGCGCGTGGGCTGGACCGGTCTGAGCAGCGCATTGCACTGGCTTCAGGATGTCCGGGATTGGCGGTGAGCCTTGATTTGGATGTCTATGAAAAGCGACGGACGGCCATGCTGGCGCTGCTGCGGGTGGCCTCGGGTCAAGGTGGAATGGAAGGCTGGGCGAAGTTTTCGGAATCCATTGGCGCGTCGAAATCAGAAAAGCTGGAAGGGTATTTGAAAGTGCTCTACATGCTGCTGGAAGATTTGTTGGTGCTGCATGAGGGTGGATCAAAAATCAGAAATATTGATCTGGAAAGGGAACTTCGCGCACTTTCCAACGTCATAAGCTTTGAGTGGATTCGCAAGGCTGTGGGAAAGACGGATGAACTGGTGGATTTGGCTCGCCGCAGTATTCAAAAGGGAATTGCATTGGATGCGTTCGCCGTTGGCATGCGTCGGGCAGGTTGATGGGGACCCGTGGAATGTGATGCAATGTAGAAATAAATTGGCGAAACACTTCTGAACTTGATTTTGTCTAACTTGGTAGGATGAATTCAGATCGCCGCATTGAGTAAATAGGAGTTGCACCGTGGAAGCAACTGGACGTAGAGTAATTCGCACTACCAGCATGGGCCCAACAAGCAGGGAGCCGATGGGCACAGGGGCGCGTCAGGCTCCAAAAAAGATGGTGCCACCAGAGCAAACGAATGCTGAAAACTTCTATTATATGAAGCAGATGCAGGGTAAGACTCAAATGGTAGCGGTGTTGAAGGATGGGGAAATCTTGAAGGGCTATATTGAATGGTACGACAAGACCTGTCTGAAATTTAATCGTCAGGATGAGCCGAACTTGTTGCTGTACAAATCGGTGATTAAGTATATGTATAAGGACCCGGAAGTGGCTTAAATACCTTGATCGGCGGTACAATCCAACTCTGTGCAGCTAACTACACTTGACTGGATCGTTGTCGCGCTTTACTTCGTCTTCAACCTGGCCATTGGCCTTTACTATCGCGGTCGTGCTGGTAAAAGCGTTGACGAATTCTTTCTTTCTGGGCGGAATGTTCCCTGGTGGCTAGCCGGAGCGTCTATGGTGGCAACCACCTTTGCCGCCGATACTCCGCTGGCCGTCACTGGTCTGGTCGCTAGGTTTGGGATCGCCGGGAACTGGCTGTGGTGGAACTTTGTCGCAGGTGGCATACTCACCGTTTTCTTCTACGCCCGGCTGTGGCGACGCAGCGGCGTAATGACCGATATCGAATTTTCTGAAATCCGCTATTCCGGTAAACCTGCCGCGTTCTTGCGTGGATTCCGTGCACTCTACCTGGGCATCCCCATCAACTGCATTGTGCTTGGTTGGGTGAACTTGGCGATGGTGAAAATCCTGATGCTGATCCTGGGTGTCCCAAAAGATACGGCACTTCTGTTGGTCTTAGGCTTGATTGCGGTCACGTCGTTTATCAGCGCGCTGAGTGGTCTGTGGGGAGTGCTGGTTACCGACCTTTTTCAATTCGTGATCAAGATGGGGATGGTAATTATCCTGGCTGTTTCAGCAGTGAATGGCGTGGGCGGCATGGATCAATTGATATTCAAACTACATGCCATGGGTCGTGGTGATGCACTGAATTTTATTCCAGACATGAACTCGCCGTGGATGCCCATGATCACCTTCTTCGTTTATATTTCATTAAACTGGTGGGCCACCTGGTATCCCGGTGCAGAACCTGGTGGTGGCGGCTACGTTGCTCAACGCATGTTCTGTGCGAAAGACGAAAAGCATTCGCTGCTGGCCACTTTGAGCTTCAACATCGCCCATTATGCCATGCGCCCCTGGCCCTGGATTCTGGTGGGTTTGGTGAGTGTGGTGCTGTATCCAGACCTGCAAGATAAGGAAAGCGGCTACATCAAAGTGATGATTGAATTCCTGCCGCCTTACTTGCGCGGACTGATGGTGGCTGCCTTTGCCGCTGCCTATATGTCCACCATCGCAACGCAACTGAACTGGGGTGCCAGTTACATTGTTAACGATTTTTACCGCCGCTTTTTAAAGCCGCATGAATCGGATCAACACTACGTCCGCATCTCACAACTGGCAACGGTTGGCATCACGCTGATATCCGCCGCAGTTACTTACAACATGGATTCCATCAGTGGTGCCTGGCAACTGCTGATCTCCATCGGTGCGGGAACTGGCGGCGTGTTGTTGCTTCGCTGGTATTGGTGGCGCATCAACGCCTGGAGTGAGATTTCAGCTATGCTCAGTGCCTCGGTAGTCTCATTGTCGCTTTCGCATATCTTCGGTTACAACAACGACAAGCCCGAGGACTTTGCGTACAGCATGATGATCACCGTGGGCATCACCACTGCGGTTTGGTTGGCCGTCACATTCCTGACGCCACCCGAATCGAATGCCACACTGGTTGCCTTCTTCCGACGCACTCGTCCATCCATCAATGGCTGGGGTCCCATCGCCGCGCAGGCTAAGGATGTGAAGGTTGTGCAAGACGGTATGGTGAATCTGCTGGATTGGATTTGCGGCTGCGTGCTGATCTACGGCACGCTGTTTGGCGTCGGTAAAATTCTGTTTAAGGAAACGGCGTTGGGCTTCGGCATGCTGGCTATCGCGGCTGTTGCGGGTTTCATAATTTATCGGGATCTATCCAATCGTGGCTGGAATACTGTGGTGGATTAAGGGACACGATGCTTAGTAGACGTAGAGCCCTGGGCGCACTATCGGCACCGTTGGTTCAAGCGCAGACGCGTCAACCGAATTTTCTTTTCATATTGGCGGACGATCATGCAGGCTATGTTTTGGGATGCGATGGCAATCGCCAAGCCGCAACACCAAACCTGGATCGCTTGGCAAGGGAAGGGGTTCGCTTTGCGGCACACTACTGCAATCAGCCTGTTTGCACGCCATCGCGGCAATCCTTTCTAACAGGGCAGATGCCGAGCATGGCCGGGGTTACTGTTTTGAAAACTCCTCTGGATGCGGGCAAGCCGACACTGGCCAAGCAATTCAAGAAGGCCGGTTACCATACAGCAGTCTTCGGTAAGATGCACTTCAATCAACCGTCGAAGCCTGGGTTACATGGGTTCGACACGATGATGACTGAGCAGGATATCAATCGCGAATGGAACAAGCGCACGCTGGTAAAAGCCGTTCCCGTCGAATTAAAAGTCAAACCGCCTTGGCAGCCGTTCAAAGATCCATCGCGCATTTGGTTGAATGCTGATCAGCGTCCCTTTGGGCGCTACTATGAGGACATGCGTGGAACGTTCACTCTACGCGAGTCACAGAAGTTTTTAGTTGAGAATAAAAATCAGCCGTTCGCGTTGTGGGTTAGTTTTCCGGAACCTCACTCGCCTTTCGATTTCCCCATTGAATGGACTGGCAAGTTTTCGAAAGACAAATTCACGCCGCCCCGTATTGGACCCGAGGATGCTTGGCAAGTGCCGCTGATTTTTCGCGACCTCAGCGAGGAGGATCGCCGCGGTATTATCGCCAGCTATTACACATCGGTAAATTGCCTGGACAAGCAAATCGGCGAACTGCTGGAAACCCTACGGACACAGGGGTTGGATGATAATACTTACGTTATTTACATGGCCGATCATGGCTACATGCTGGGTCATCACGGACGGATTGAAAAACATTGCTGCTACGACCCAGCCTTGCGCGTCCCGCTGATCATGCGCTACCCCGGTCGCATTGGAAAGGGGAGAGTGATTTGCGATTTCACCGAACACATTGACGTCCCGGCGACGATTACAGACATGATGGGTCTGGAAAAACTTCCTATTCAGCACGGCCAAAGTCTGCGTCCCTATTTGGAAGGCAGGGCTCCAGCCAAACGTCGCGACCACATTTTCAGCCAATACTTAGAAAACGAGGAAGCCTGCGTGCGTACGGATCGCTGGAAGTTTGTGCACTGTTCAGGTAAGCGCAAACGTACCGATGGTTATGAAACGGACCAGCCCATCCCCGGTCGCTACATTCGCTTGTACGATCTGAAGGCCGACCCTGGTGAGTTTACCGACGTGGCGGCCAAGCATCCCGATGTGGTGGAGCAGTTACGAGGCTTGTTGCTGGCTCGCTACCGCACCACCCACCCCGAAGCCTCCGCTGAACCGAAGGAAGTAAGTTCGGAAGACGCGCTGGAGTTTTATCTGGGTCCTCGCGACGGGTAGCTTACTCCAAACGAAATATATCTGCATGAACATCGTCAGCCACTGACCATACACATCCGCTATAATTCGTAGCAATGCAGATTTCTACCAACACACGGCGCCAAGTGCTGCGAACCGCGGCTGCTATGACGGCTGCTTCCTACTCGCGGATCCTGGGCGCCAATGACCGAATTCAATTGGGTCTCATTGGCGCTGGCGAACGCGGCTATTTTGTAATGACCCAGTTTCAGGGCACCAACCAAGTGGACGTCACCGCTGTTGCTGACATCTACAGTCCGAAGCTGGACCGTGTGCAGAGCAAGGCTCCTGGTGCCAAAGGCTATAACGATCACCGCAAGTTGCTTGAGCAGAAGAACATTGACGCCTGCCTGATCGCCACTCCCGATCATTGGCATGCAAACATTGCCATCGATGCGTTGAATGCAGGCAAGGACGTTTATGTGGAAAAGCCGCTAACGCTTACCATTGAACAGGGTCCGCCCATTGTGAAAGCGGCGCGGGTGAACAATCGTATTTGTCAGGTAGGCATGCAGCAGCGCTCCGGCAAAATTTATTTGCAGGCCAAGCAGGAATATTTCGATACCAATCGGCTTGGCAAAATCACCATGGCCCGCACTTGGTGGCACGGCAACACGTACCACTTGCGGAAAGCTCCCGCTGAATTTCAGACGCAGCCTTCTAATTTGGATTGGGCGCGTTTCTTAGGGCCCATTAAGTGGCGCGATTACGATCCGCAACAGTACTACAATTTCCGTGCTTACCTGGATTACGGCGGCGGACAGGTTACCGATCTGTTCACTCATTGGATCGACGTGGTGCACATGTTTATGGGCCAGGACAACCCGATTATGGCTTCGGCCAGCGGCGGGATTTATCATTACAAAGACGGACGCACAGCACCCGATACCATTAACGTTTTGCTGCAATATCCTAAGGAATGGACGGCAACGTTTGAAGCTACCTTGGCCCCTGGCATTACTGGGGCGGCCATTGAAATGTGCGGCACTGAGGGACGCCTGAACATTACGCGGCAGGCCTATACATTCACCCCAGTCGGTAAGAATGCAGTGCCTGTGACAGTGAAATCGGAACGGGATCAGACCATTGATCACGTGGAAAATTTCCTTGATTGCTGCCGCAGTCGCAAACGTCCGAATGGCGATGTGTTGATTGGACACCGCTCGGCAATGGCATCTCACTTGGGCAATATTGCCTATGTCCAAAAACGAACACTGCATTTTGATCCAGATCGCGAAGAAATTCTCCCGTTGTAAAAGGACCCCCCATGGATGAGAGAAACTTTTATACTGAATCGCAAACCACGAAACCTGCGCAGCTCAATTGCAGCTTTTGCCGGAGCGTGGATACTTACGACCTGAAGTGGCTTGTGCGTCGTAAAAAAGATCGCTTGCCAAATGGAGCAGGCACAGCCGACCATGCGAAGTTCGCCAAGACCGAAAGCTATATGGTTTTGTTGGACGATAAGATGGATTGCAAAAAATGTCGACGTCGGTTTGACATTTCCGGTATTCGGACAACGGCTTTGGTGACGGCGTAGGTTACTTTACAGAATCGGGCATTAACTGACCACGCCAGCGTTTCACCAAATCGGAACCAACGCTGGCCTGTTCCAGTTCGCTGAGTTCCTTATCGGCGCTGCCTAGCGCGCCACAACGTGCGTACGCAATCGCCAACAGCAGGTGCGATCCCAGTTTTCGAGTCGCTTCAATTTCTGTTAACGCCGCTTCGCCTGGTACGGCGAATTTGGTCCAATGCGAGACGGCTTCTTCCTTACCTTTTCCAGCAGTGACGCGCCAATGAAACACTTCTCCTTGGGCCAATGGTTTTGACGGCGTCCACTCAGTTTCTGCAATAGTTCCGCTTCGCTTCACCACAATGTCACGATGATCACGAATCAGCACCTGATAGGAATTCATGCCGCTCACCGGCTTCCAGCGGAAGATTGGGGAATCGGTTGTGACAATCACTTTCACTGGTTCCAGGGCAATGAGTTCTTCACCATCCACGGCATTGTAATCATCGGTAAGGATGTCTTTTAAATAATTGGGAACGGGGAAGCGGGCACCTCCCAACAAGCCTTTAATTGTTTGGATTTGTGATGTTGTAAAACCCTCGGCACCCTTCAGCGCACCATTGGAATCCAGGGTGAATTTGCGCTCTCCATCCACCAATAACAATTTGGGCTGGAGGCTGCAACCAGCTAAGGCGATCCATAAAAAATAGATAAAGATTCGAAAACTAAGCACAGGCGACTACACTATAGTAGCGGCATCCTGGGTTCGGGTCGGGGCTATGGTGAGAACAGGCGGCAGGTTCGCCGCCCATTCCATTTCATTCCGCTTCAGCTATCTGATGTGAGCGGCTGACTCAACCTCTATGCTTCCATCAGGTTTAGCCGATCCGGTAAGAGTTACTTTCTGGCCAACCAGCTTGTTCACCAAATCCGCGTTTTGAATCACGTGAATTTTCTTGGTGGATTCCTCCACAAAAACAATAGCTTGTCCTTGATCTACGTGTTTCTGATGCGCTTCACCCGCATATTGGCCTGTTTTGGCGCACGGTTCATCCGTAACCCATCCAGTCCATTGTTCACCCAAAATTAAGCCAGCACTCGCAAGAGTCAGACTTGTTATTTGCATCAACATTGTTTTCAGCATCGCAGTCTCCTTGAGTTAGTTCTTGCAGCCCAATCGAACCTACGTCATGCAGATTCGCGGTGGCTTTACCGCGACGGAGTTATGCTCAGTCGCAGTCAGAACTAGTGTGCAAGTGATTAGCCAACATCGGAGCATGTTGCAATCAGAGGAGTTGATGGAGCAGGTAAATATGAATCCGGGCAGTATTTGCAAAATCGGGAAGGTTTTACCGTATCTGTATTGATTAATAGATGATTATATTAATGTTTGCTTAAATAAAAATAATTTCTAATGAATGTAAGGTGAGCCCGGATAAACTCTGGACTCACTTTATTTCAGCGAAAGCTACTTTTTGGCGTCGATGCGCATTCCGTAGAATGACCGATGGACGAAGAACATGGAGATCAGCAGGAACACTACAGCCAGACTGGTGCTGAGCCACGCGCCCTGATCCTCAGTCAACTTCACCGCCAATTCCACTGCCAGCAATCCGAACAAGGTGGTGAACTTGATGATTGGGTTCAACGCTACGGAGGACGTGTCCTTGAATGGATCGCCTACCGTATCGCCAACCACCGTTGCCTCGTGCAGAGGTGTCCCTTTGGCCTTCAACTCCGTCTCCACAATCTTCTTTGCGTTGTCCCAAGCCCCGCCTGCATTGGCCATAAAGATAGCCTGATACAAACCGAAGAGTGCAATGGAAATCAGATAGCCGATGAAGAAGTACGGCTCCAGAAACGCGAATCCTAACGTTGAAAAGAACACTGTGAGAAAAATGTTGACCATGCCTTTTTGGGCGTATTGGGTGCAAATCTCCACTACTTTTTTCGAGTCCGCGATGCTCGCCTTGGCTGCGCCATCCAGCTTGATGTTAGCTTTGATAAATTCC
This sequence comes from Acidobacteriota bacterium, assembly GCA_025352795.1. Lineage (GTDB taxonomy): Bacteria > Acidobacteriota > Terriglobia > Bryobacterales > Bryobacteraceae > JANXSF01. The sequence continues at coordinate 97,381 of JANXSF010000103.1, read as the reverse complement.
ACTGCCCGGTAAGCGCCGGTTGTGACGGCCTGGATGGACGCACCCGTGAACCAATAAATCACCGCGCCACCGGCGATCAGCCCAAGCAAGAACGGCGGATAAAGAATGGAAAGATTCATCAGCAGTGCCGGGTCTAACCCATGGGTGAGTTGCACGATGATCGAAAAAATCATGGTGGTTGCGCCCACCACTGCCGTGCCGATCAGCACTGGTTTGGCCGTGGCTTTGAACGTATTCCCAGCACCATCATTTTCTTCCAGGTGCTGTTTGGCTATTTCGAATTGCGGTTCAAAGCCATACTTCTGTTTGATCTCCTGCCGAATATTGGGGACCGATTCAATCATCGACAGTTCGTAAACGGACTGCGCATTGTCGGTAACCGGACCGTAGGAATCAACGGCGATGGTTACTGGACCCATACCCAGGAATCCGAACGCTACCAGGCCGAAGGCGAACACGGCCGGGGCTTTCATTAAACCGCCCATACCCATAGAGGAAATGTAGTAAGCAATGCTCATTAGAACCATGATGGTCATGCCCAGCCAGTAGGCGCTGAAGTTGCCAGCGACCAAGCCAGACAGGATGTTGAGCGATGCGCCGCCTTCCCGTGATGAGATTACAACTTCCTTTACGTGTGCCGATTCCGTGGATGTAAATACTTTCACAAGTTCAGGAATGATGGCTCCGGCCAAGGTGCCGCACGTGATCACCGTGGCAAGTTTCCACCACAAGGTTGGGTCGCCGCCAAGGTCGGGAATCATCACGCTGGAAAGAATATAGGTCAACGCTACGGACACGATGGAGGTAAGCCAAACTAGGTTTGTAAGCGGAGCTTCAAAATTCATCTTGTCCACATTTTGATATTTCGACTTGGCCATAAAGTCATTCAGGAAATAAGAAATTCCGCTGGCCACCACCATCATCACGCGCATCATGAAGATCCAGACTAGGAGTTGCGTTTTCACTGCGTCGCTGTTGACGGCCAATAGAATAAAGCTGATTAAGGCAACGCCGGTAACGCCGTAGGTTTCAAAACCGTCTGCGGAGGGGCCAACAGAATCGCCAGCATTATCGCCGACGCAATCCGCGATGACGCCAGGGTTGCGGGCATCGTCTTCTTTGATGCCGAAAACGATTTTCATCAGATCCGCACCAATGTCGGCGATCTTAGTGAAAATGCCGCCAGCAACGCGCAGAGCCGAAGCGCCCAACGACTCACCAATGGCGAAGCCGATAAAGCAGGCACCGGCATAATCACCAGGAACGAAAAGCAGGATGAACAGCATCAATAGCAGTTCCACTGAAATTAGCAGCATGCCGATGGACATTCCAGCTTCCAGCGGGATGGCGTAACAGGGAAATGGTTTGCCACGAAGGGCAGCAAAGGCGCAGCGGGAATTGGCGAAGGTGTTGACGCGAATGCCAAACCAGGCCACTCCAAAACTGCCCCCGATTCCGATTAAGCTGAACAGCAAAATGACAAATACCTTGAAGGGTTCCATCCCTTGCAGCACAAGGAAGTAGAAAACGATGATTGCGCCAATGAGAGCTTCAAGGATCAGTAAAAATCGACCTTGGGTTAGAAGGTAAGTTTTGCAGGTTTCATAAATCAGCTCAGAAATTTCCAGCATGGATTCATGAACGGGCAGATTTTGCAACTTTTTGTACATCATCAAGCCGAATAATAATCCGGCGGCAGAAACGAAGAGGCCGATCATTAACAGGGATCGTCCATCCACTCCGCCAAAAAACTTCGCCTGACTCAAGTCAGGTAAAACAAGGTTCGCTTCGCCACCTCCGCGATGCGCTTGTCCAAAAGCAGGCAAGCCCATTAACGCGATCAGGGTGGTCAGAAGACAGGTCATAATACGGCGACGGAATCGGACCTGTAAGGGTACTGTTAGTCCAGCTTCGACGCGGAAGTTGTTATCCATTCGTTAGTTTCCTCCAAAGTTCGGCCCACTGGTTAGGAGCTAAGGTAATACGCTATCAAGTTAATGTAACAGTAATCAATAATTGCCGCACTACCGAATCGCCAGACGCTCTATTTTGGGCAGCTTTATGATGCTATCTTGAAAGCAAAGGTTCATCATTCGCATCTCGAAATGCTTCGCATCTCTCATGATCAAATGAACGTATTTCGGTCCGCCCTTGTGGTGGATCTAGAAAACCGTCTTTTCAAACACGCTTGTTCCAGCTATCCTGAGCAGTTCGGTGTATTCGGCCCCCAATGCTTTCGCACTCTTGTTCAGTTGGCCATGCAAAAAGCGTCCCTTTACAAGATTGTTTCTGAAGCAGGACATCGGCTTATCCTTCGCCTTATTTTGGAATGTGGTGTAGATTTCGATTCTGATCCCGTGCTGGGCTGGGCGGGTCCCATTCTTGCGGCGCAATCCGGGGAGTTTCAGCGCATCACCCAACTGGCATCTGCCGCCGATGAGTACTCGTCGAAGACTGCCTCTTCACTTCAAGAAGCCACACTAAACTTTTCAAAGTTTCGCACTGCGTGGCCGGGTCGTCCATCGACGGAAAAGTATTTAAAAGAACTTCGTGGTTGTTGCACTACACTCTTTCCGGCAAAGGCTGAACTGGTTCCTGATACTACTTGGCCCTTGTTGATTACAACAGCCACAGAAGCTGCTTCGGAGCATGGTTGGCGTACGCGTACGGCCCATGCTGTGCTCTTTAGTCTTTACTTTCTGGCTGGCTCAGGATTCCTTATGGATCCGCGCTTCGCTTTCGTGTCCGCTATAACAATTGAGCCGCCGACTGATGCGGGCGAGGTCCTGCATCAAATAGTTGTCAGTAATTTTGAGCGCTGGTATGCGCGAAGCGAGTAAACATGTCCTGGTTTGACAGCCCTCCCTCATCCGATGCCGGCGTACCTGAGTCTGGCGGCGTTTGCCGAGATCCCACGGCACCGGTGGTTGCTTGCAGGTGCGCCACCTCGTTGAGAATTATTGGATGCCATGCCGTCGGCGTCAACGGAACCATTCGATTGCAAGCGGAAGCAGACTGTAGCGGAGGAACCTTCCATTGGACTAGCTCCAGCACTAGAGTCACGTTGACCAACGCCGATAGTAGCAATCTTCACATTCAAGCAGGTGCCCAACCCAGCACAGGCCGCGATGCGGAAACGATCACCGTGCAATGGACCGGTTATGATTGCAGCTCGCTCTCGGCCACTATCAACATCACCGTGGTGTGTGTTGTATTCTCTGAATCCGCGGCTCAGACTTACGGGTATGACGATTTTGATACTCCCCCAGACCATACAGATGACCACGTATCGGTAAAAAAACTTGCTGCCACGGTGGTGCACGTGGTGGTTTCAGGAGGGTTGAATGGGAATGAACTGCGGTTCTCCACTTCTGATGTCGACAAAGCGACGGTTGACCCGGCACCTGCACAAGCCGCTTTCGACCTAACCATTCACGGCCTAGACCAGAACAAGGCGGAAACCAACTTAGTGGCCAGCGTGGTTTGTCACGACGCGGTTGAAATCACCCGCATGTACATTAATGTCTATCGGGAAAGGGTGGTGCGTGCTGTGGTGTCCAAGATTTATGACAATCGTTATGCGGGCACAACTCTCACATATCCTAATTTGGATGTTGCTTCTGCCCAACCGCTGATCAATCCCAAGGCGAAGGCCGCAGTGGTCCGCTATGAAATTTCAGACCACAGCGCCACAGGAGGTGCCACGCATGTGCCTTACGATCTGGATGGTGATGGCAAGCTTACGTGGGACATTGCGGCAAGCGGGGGGCTGGAATTTAACAAACTCCGTGATAGTTTCAGTTCCTCTGATCAACGCATCGTAGTTGTTAAGGACATGGTGTCCCGTTATTACTTGAGCGCCGACGCGCCCCTCAACGCCACGACGATAACCCTTCGTGGAATCACCAATAATAATTTCCTGGTTGTTGGAAGTTCCTATCCTCTTGGAACTGGAGCGAACCTGGAGACTGTGGTGGTCCAATCGGCATCCAAAAACAGTGCTACGGTCACGCTTAGATCTCCATTGGGTTGTGCCCACCTGACAGGTGAATATTTAGAGTTCCCTGCAGCCGGTTGGAGTTCTAATCCCATTGTGATCATTGAGGGTACTTCTACCGAAGAAGACATTAAGTGGACCTTTTTCCATGAAACAGGCCACATTGTCAATCATTTTGCTGACCTTCAGGCACCTGCCAACATCATGAACTTTGACCAAGGCTGGACGGACCACCGGCTCAGATACAAACCGCAGAACCGGAAATACTCCCCTCCCGGAGGCACCGAAATTCAATGGGAATTAATTCCCCGAACTTAATCCGTCGTCGGGTGCTGACTCTGTTGGCCGCACCATTCGTCGCACGGTTGGCCAACGCGCAAAAAAAGAAATCTCCTAAGGAGGGAAAAATGACCCAAGCCGAAGCCGTCATTGATCAGTACCGCCATGGTGGCGAATTCCAGCCACAGACCCAGGGCTTCACTTCTGGAGCATCGCTCATTCCCCTGGAAATTGAGACGCTGGCTGCTGCACTGCTTAAGGAGCCTGCACGTGTCCGCGAACAGATCGTGCGCCTGCTGGTGGATTTGGGACGTCGGGCAGACCCCCTGTTCAGCCGTGGAGCAGCCATTTTACGAGATCCCCATGTTGTCACCGCGCTTGCTGGTCCCGCTTTGTATGTGAATGATGCAGCGCGGGACAATGCACTTTCCCTGATACATGAATTTGTCCCGGCCTCTGGATTGGCACCACACGGGCAAACTCTCACCGCTGATTTTGAAAAATTCCCTTCTACATCGTCGTTCCTTGTTCTAGCCAAAGCCAAGCCCGCACAAGCGAAGGAACTGGTGCGCAAGGTTGCCGTCACACCACGCTGGAAAGAAGAGGTCAGCGCCCGCATTGCATTGGCCGCCTTCGGAGACAAGGCCGAAGAACAGCGCTTTAGCGTTCCCTTTGCGTCCACTCAAGATCCTACGAAATTTTCCAGCCTGGCCCAGGAGATGGGGTGGATTGGAACTCCCACGACACTGAAAGCCCTTGCCGATCAAGTGCGAACAGGTTTGATCTTTGAAGTCCCCAATACGGTTCGACGATCATTGCGGCTGGAAGTTGTCGGCGCGCTCTCTTTCAACTTCCCGGAAGAGCCTGCGCTTTTCCGCAACAGCATTACATCGGAACAGTCGTATGAAGCGGTTGAAAAGTTCTGTCAGCAGCACTTTGGCACACGCTGGTCAAAACCTCGCCCAGAGTTTCTTGCCGACCTACCTTTTCCGCGTTGAAGCGCGTTGGGGTTCTTAAACTAATTCTAAGATGAGGCACTTCAGATACAACGTTTCGGGAACGGTCAACAACACCGGATGATCCATTGACTGTATGCGCCTTTCCAGGACGCGTAACGGTCGACCAGTTTCAATGGATGCCTGGGCGATTCCGTCGAACAGCAGTGCTTCGCTCATGTGTTGGGAACAGGAACAACTGATCAGAACGCCCCCAGGGTTGAGTAACGAAAGGGCACGACGGTTCAGATCGCGATACGCTTTTTCGGCGGCTGCAAGCTGGGAGTTGGACTTAGCAAAGGCGGGTGGGTCAATCACAATCGTATCGAACCTTCGACCGCTGGCATTGTAACCGGCCAGGGAATTGAACACATCGGCTTCGCGAAATTTTATATTGGCAATGCCATTGGCATCGCGATTTCGTGTAGCGGTGGCCAATGCTCGTTCACTGGAATCGACTGCTTCCACAGCGTCCGCCTTCGCCGCCATATGCAGGGCGAAGCCACCGGTGGATGTAAAGCAATCCAACACTTGGCCTTTGGCCCAACGGGCAGCTGCTAAATAGTTTTCCCGTTGATCCAAAAATACGCCAGTCTTTTGACCTTCAAGCAGGTTGGCTTCCAGGTGCAGCCCATTCATTTCCATCATGACGGGCGAAGGAACATCGCCAGTAAGAATTGCAGTTTGCCGGGGTAGAGTTTCCTTGTCACGAATGGCACTGTCATTGCGTTCGACAATACCCTTTGGAGCGATTAACTTTTCCAACGCGTGGACGATTTCCGCCTTCGCCCGATCCATTCCCTGCGTCAACGTTTGAATCACCAGGTAGTCACCATAGCGATCTACAATAAGGCCAGGCAACCCATCGGCTTCGGCGTGGATCAGTCGATAGGAATTGGAACCACTGACTACTCGTTGCCGGTAACTAAGCGCCGAAGCAATGCGGCGACACCAAAACGCATCGTCAATTATTTCCTGCTTGGGCGAAAGGAGCCGGAGCGTAATTTGCGATGAGGCGGAAAAGTGAGCGGTACCCAACAGACGGCCTTGCTGATTTACAACGCGAACCGCATCGCCCGGTTGCGCATCCCCTTTGTCAATCACATCACTCTGAAAGATCCAGGGATGGCCTGATGCGACGCGGTCAGCGCCATGACGATTAATTCGGACTTGAGCGGACACAGATCTAAGTCTAGCGTTCACTCGCTGAATCGCAAAGTCACATTCGGATAACCGGACAAGGGGCATCCCGCACAATGTTGTAGCCGTGGGAACGAAGCCTGCCCAGATACCCATGATGTTCTGTTGGACCCAGAATAATTACGTCAGCCTGATGGCGCAGAGCCGCCTCCCTCACCACTGCGGAAATTTCACCACCAAGCACGCAAGCTCCAAGATCAATATTTAACCTGTGCTGGAGCGTTTCCAAATGCTTTTTTGCCTCTTCCACCAGAAACCGGGTGAAGGTATCATCTGGTTGCAGTGGCACGTGCTGTGCTGAAGGAACGGCGTGCACCAGACGAACTTCAGCATTCCATTGTTTGGCAAATGCCATTGTCCAGGCAATTAAATCGACACTATGCGGTGACAAATCAACGGCACACAGGACATGTCTGGGAACTTTGCTTTCCTTATCTGGCTCCTCGCTAAAGTGCGAATCGGTCCAGACATGACAGGGTGCATCGTGCAGCACCTTGGCTGTGACTGATCCCAAAAGGAAGCGTCGAAATGGACCATGCCCATGAGTTGGCATCATGATCAAGTCCACCCCATTCTCCTTCGCATACTCTAAAATCTGCCCTGCCGGTTCACCCTCTACTACGCGAAAACGAAGGTTAAGGCCTTCCCAATATTCCGGAAAAAACTGTTTCAATTGATCCACAGATCTCCGCTTGGTTTCCTCCCATTCGGCAGCATAAGTTTCCGCACGAAGGCCAATGTCAATCCAAACTCCCCCGACCAAGTCTGGTTGCATGGGGGCCATGGCCCACGGCGATTTAGTTGCGTCCATGACGTGCACTAAGTGAAGTTCCGATTGATAGTGTTGAGCAATTTCCCGCACAAAAGCTGCCGTTTGTGCGGAGAGTGGTGAGAAATCCACCGGGAACAAAAGTTTCTTAAAAGTTACTGGTTGCCGTTGCATACTGTAGATCCTTGCCTATGTACGAAGCATGCAGATGGCCAAATTAAATACTCAACACTGGGCAAGGGGACCGACGGATGATGTCGTAGGAATGGGATCGCAGCCTGCCGAATTTTTCGTGCATCGCACCGCGTCCGACAATAATCAGATCGGCATGGTGGCGCATGGCGAAATCGTGGAGAAGCTGTCCTACTTGTCCTTCAACCACTTCAAGTTCTGTCGACACATGAGCTTGCTTGGCCAACGGCTGAAAATCTTCCATTGCCTTTGCCACGCGGCTCTCTATCCAATCCTGCGGTGGCCATAGCTCACCGGTTCCTTCAATTGTCGGAACCACGTGAATAAAGTGCAGTTTGGCACCGTACTCATTTGCAAAAAAGTGGGCAGCTTCCATCAGTTCCAAACTCTTGGGTTTAAAATCAATGCCACACAGAACCGATGTTGGGGCCTCTGAAACATGGCCTCCGGTGGTCACATGGGCATCGGTCCAGATAGGACAATCCCCATCGTGCAGGACGCTTGCGGTGACTGAGCCAAGCAGTAGTGCGCGCATTTTTCCACTGCCATGTGTGGGTAGCATAATCAGGTCAACCGGGTGGCTGTGTGCAAACTTGACAATCTCTTCTGTGGGTTGGCCCACAACAACAACGCGCTCCACTATCACGCCTTGGAATACCTCATCGTAAAGTGGCGTCAACGCGGCTTCGGCGTGTTCACGAAGTACGTCAAAATTGACCATGGCCGAATAACTCGCAAAATGCCCATAGGCAGTAATTGGCACATAAATGACATGGAACAGAATCACCTTTGCTTTGTGGAAACGAGCCCAAGCGGCTACTGCGGGTGCAACCACTTGGCAGCGCCGTGAAAAATCAGTAGGAAAAAGGATGCTGCGGATTTGTTTCATGTTCTAAATTTGAGCAAGTTGTCTGCCAAAGTTTACTCGGCATTTCGGATGGCTTAACCAGATGTGGGTGTCTTGAACCAGCGGCCTGAGTGATCTCCCCCACTTTGCTCCTTAACTCATGCAAAATTAGTGGCAGTGCGCTTGCAACAGGCAATGATGTGTAAGCTAATGAGAGTGATCAAGACTTGTTGCCCATGGAATTGAAATTAAGCCATGAAATCCTCGATTTTCTGCCCGAAGGTTTAGTGCTTGCCGATGCTGGGGGTGCCATCGTTTATAGCAACGCTGCTGCCATAAAAATCTTCGAGAGTCCTTTCTGCATTCGCAGAAGTTTGGACAGCCCGCCACTGGAAGATCACGATTTGCCCATTGCCCGCGTTCTGCGCGGGGAAGAAATTGCAGGCGAAATTTATGTTTTAAGCCGCGACAGTTTTGATGATCCAATTTGGCTGGAAGCCACTGCCAGACGCATGAACAGCGGAGTGATTGTGCATTGGTTGGATGTCACCATTCAAAGGGCTTCGCAAGCCGCCAACCGCTTCCGTATTCTACTGGAGACCGCTCCAGACGCCATTATTGAAGTTGATTTCCAGGGCAAGTTTGTGATGATGAACGCCGCAGTGGAAACCATGTTCGGCTACAAACGTCAGGAGCTGATGGGGCTATCGGTTGATGTGCTGGTTCCTGCGGCCATGCGTGGAGCACATGTTGGGCATCGTGCCAGTTACATGAGACAGCCGGGCACGCGTCCCATGGGGATCGGCATGGAATTAATGGCCCAACGCAAAGACGGCACAGAATTCCCAGTAGAAGTGAGTCTTAGCCCGGTCCCTTCATCCCAAGGCAATCATGTAACGGCAATTATTCGTGATGTTACGGAACGGCGGCGTGCCAGTGAACACCTTCGTGTACTGGAAGCACAATTCACCCATGAACTGGAAGAAACAAATCGTCAGTTGGCGCAGCGCAACCAGGAAGTTGAACGTGCCAATCGCTTGAAAAGTGAGTTTTTGGCCAGTATGAGCCATGAACTGCGCTCTCCCTTGCATACGATCATCGGGTTTGCCGATCTGCTTAGCGAGGAGTTGGACGGCCCCCTCAACACCAAGCAGAAGCGCTTTTTAGACAACATTCATCGTGACTCCCAACATTTATTGGAGATTATCAACGACCTGTTGGACATCAGCAAAATTGAAGCGGGCAGGTTGGAACTGCGCTTGGAACAGTTTGAGATTGGACTAATTGCTGAAGAAGTGTTGTCCAGTTTTCGGACCCAAGCGCGGACAAAGGGCATTCAAATTGAAACTCATTTTCCGCCGAATCTTTTTGTTGAGGCTGACAAGCTGAGGCTCAGACAGATTCTTTACAACCTACTGAGTAACGCAGTGAAGTTCACGCCGGATCAAGGTCGCATTACAGTTTCAGCGGAACGCAGTGGTGCTCAATTGCAAGTTACCGTTACAGACACTGGCATTGGCATAGCCCCGCAAAATCACGACGCGATTTTTGACAAGTTCTATCAAGTGGGTTCCACAACCAAAGGGGTACGCGAAGGTACCGGTTTGGGCCTGGCCATTACTAAAACTCTGGTGGAAAAAATGGGAGGTCGAATTTGGGTGGAAAGTCAATTAGGGAAGGGCAGTCTGTTTGGCGTTTCGGTCCGTCTGGCCAAAGTAACGCCGGGCGAAGATAAGGCGATCACCCGCACAAAACCATTGGTTTTATTGGCCGAAGATTCCAACCGTTCCACTGACCTATTGGCAATTTATCTGGAACCGGCGGGTTACGATGTTGTTCGCGCTCCATCGCTTGCCAAAACAACGCAGCTATCGCGTGAACTGAAACCGGACGTAATTATTCTGGACCTTTTGACTCCTGGGGCTGAAGGTTGGCAAGTGTTGCGGGAATTAAAAATCCAAAAGGAAACAATGGATATTCCAGTGGTTATCGCCAGTGTGCTGGACAATGACGACGCGGTCCATTCTCTAGGAGCTGCCGCCTATTTAACCAAACCAATCAGTAAGAGATTGCTGCTGGATACCTTGCAAGCATGCTGCCCACCGAGCCATCATCGGATGTAAACAAATTCATTCAGATTCAGCAGCACGTGCGTGAATGCTTCCAGTTTTTGCGTTTCCAAAAACACTAAAGCCAGCGTCCGTTCCTGATCTGTCGGAGGACGTGAAAGCGCTAGCGCATAGGCTAAGTGCACCTGCTGATCCTTTGAACTTGCGGCGGCCTTGATCTTTGCAGCCAACTTGCCGGCGTGGCTCAGAATGAATTCATCGTTCATCAACATCAATGCTTGCGTAGGCACTGTGGAACTGTTGCGCTGTGTGCAGGCGATATTTTGATCAGGAAGATCGAACACCTCAAAAAAAGGAAGAGGCAGCCCGCGCTTGCGATACACATAAATGCTGCGGCGCCATTCCTCTTTGCCGTCTTCACTACTCTTCTGGTTCCAAATACCCTTGGTCATGCTGCCCAAAATTTCATCATTGATGTGAGGAAAAATAGCGGTGCCGTACATTTGCAAATTCAACGATCCAGATGCTGCCAGCACCACATCGCGGACTGCTTCTGCCTCTAGCCTTTGCTGCCGAAAACGCCATAAATAATGGTTGCTTGCGTCCTTGGCTATATTCGTTTCAGCGGCGAATTCAGAGGACATCTGGTAGGCTTCACTGGTCATCAGCAAGCGATGCATCTGTTTGATGCTCCAACCCTGATCCATGAATTCCACCGCCAGCCAATCTAACAATTCCGGGTGGGACGGCAGTTCGCCATTCTTGCCAAAATTGTCCATGGTGGGAACAATTCCTACTCCGAAATGGTGCCGCCAAATACGATTCACCATAACTCGCGCAGTCAGTGGATTGTCAGTGGATCCAAGCCATTTAGCCAGCGCCAGCCGACGCCCGGAAGTGTTTCCATTGGCTGGCGGAAGTGCCACTGGGGGATTGTTGTAAGTGGCTACGGTGAGGAACCCAGGCTCCATTTCAGTGCCGTGACTGTTGACGTCGCCATGGTGCAGAAAGTAGGAAGGCGGCACCTTGTAAGCGCCAGTCCCTTCATGCAAATAACTGCCTGCAAAATCGGCCTGTTGACGACTCTTGCCCGGCGCAGGTTCGTCCCCTGGACCATCGGGTACAAAGCGATAGTCTCCATCCGTGATGCCCATGGCCACTGGTATGGGCTTGGGTCTAAGCTTTTCAATGTCGCGCATTTGGTGCAGTAACTGTTGCTTCACCACGGCATCGGCAGGCTTCATAATGCGATCAATTTCATTACTGGCCACGCTAGTGGTTCGAATAATTTGATTGGCTAACAGCACCTGACCAGGTGTCCGCTTCCCTTCCGGTGTGTTGATGGCCTGCTGCACGTTGGCTGGAAACTTGAGATATTTGGCTGGCAGCAATTGATCGCGATACGGTCGTTCCAGTTGCTTTAGCTGATCCTGCACGGGGCGTAAGGCATCTTCCACATCCTTAATTTGTTTGTGATAAAGGGCAGCTTCAGTTTCCGGCACCAGTGGGTGATCCACTTCCACATAGCCGAACAATGCCGCTTGCAGGCGGTAGTAATCTTTTTGGGGAATTGGATCGAACTTGTGATTATGGCAACGGGCGCATTGCACGGTCATCCCTAAAACACCGCGGCCAATGGTGGCAATCATGTCGTCCAAATATTCATAGCGAAACTGGGGATTATCCTTTTCGCGGAAACCGATCTTGGCGTGATTGCGCAAAAAAGCGGTTGCAATGCGAGTTTCATCGGTAGGATTCTGCACTTCGTCACCAGCGATTTGTTCCACTAAAAAACGGTCAAATGGCGTGTCTTTGTTGAATGCGGAAATAACGTAATCGCGATACCGCCAGGCGTTGGGACGGTCAAAATCGTGCTCATAACCATTGGAATCGGCATAGCGGGCCACGTCCAACCAATGCCTTCCCCAACGTTCGCCATATTGAGGCGAAGCCAATAATCGTTCAATTAAAACGGGCCATGCATTGGAAGTTTTGTCATTTATAAATTCCTTCACCTGATCTGGAGTGGGCGGCAGACCAGTAAGGTCGAGGTATGCGCGGCGTACCAGCGTGCGAGGTTCGGCCTTGGGGGCATGGGTTAATTTTTGCGATTGCCATTCCCTGGCAAGGAAAAAATCAACAGGATTTTTAAGCGGTGGAACGGCTGCTTTCTTGGGAAGTTGAAAGGCCCAATAGTTTCTAGCTGCTTGGGGAATCACCATTTCTTCAGCAGCGGCTGCGGCTTTCTTATCGACCACCACCGCAATCGCGGCCACGCCCCAGGGCGCCTTTTCATCCACCCAACGCTTGAGGATGTCCGCTTCCGCATCCGTGATTTTACCGCCCATGGGCATGGCTGGCTTTTCAAGTCCGGCGACGCGCAGGTATAAGGGACTTTTCATCGCGTCGCCAACTACCAGTGCCGGGCCGCGTTCACCGCCGCGCAGCATTGCATCGCGGCTGGACAAATCCAGCTTGGCCAGTTTCATGGCTGGCCCATGACAGGAAAAGCACTTTGCAGAGAGGATGGGCAGCACTTGTCGATCAAAGTCGACGGCCGCCCAGGCGGAGGTCACAAAAGTCACCGAAAATACGGTTAGCAGCGGGATGCCCAGTCGTTGTACCATGTTGAGGTCTCGGCTGAAATTATACAGCATGCGCATCTCTATTGATGCTTCACCATTGTTGCTTCGTAGCGCAGGGGTGAAGAATTATCTTTACCACTGGATTCGGCACCTTCGCTTGAATGCGCAAGGAAACGATATCTCTACGTTCCCATTTCTGGATACGGTGGGTGCGCTGACCCATGAATCTTCCGTACTTACCAGGGCCCAGACTCTGCCACGCCTGGCCCTGCTGCTGCTCTCTAACATCCGTGGCAATCCAGCTTTAAGTTGGATGAATAAGAACACCGATATTTTTCACGCATCCAACCAGATTCACAACAATATTAGAGACGTGCGAGTGACGGCTACTTTGCACGATATGACCTGCTGGCTGATGCCGGAGCTGCATACAGGCGCCAACGTTACCGCTGACAAACGATTTTCCGAACTAGTGCTGAAACGTGCCAGCGGCCTGATTGCCGTCAGTGAGAACACGCGTCGAGACGCCATCCGAATTCTGAATTTGGATCCTTCCAAAGTGGTAACAATTCATTCTGGCATTCCCGATTCTTTCTTTGACGCAACCTCGCAAATGGGTTCCGTGGTAGCCGCCCGTTATAACCTGGACAAGCCTTTTATTCTGGCGGTTGGCACGGTTGAGCCACGCAAGAACCTGGACACGTTGCTGGACGCCTATCTGCTGCTGCCCAGGGAAATCCGTGAGGAACATGATTTGGTTTTGGCAGGCCCCATGGGTTGGGCTGCATCCAGCACAAGCCAACGAATCCGTAGTGGCTTGCCGGGTGTGAAATATTTGGGCTACGTTCCGGAGTTGGAACTGCCCGCACTGACCAAGGCGGCCACCGTATTTGCCTACCCTTCGTTGTACGAAGGTTTTGGATTTCCAGTAGCCCAGGCGATGGCTTGCGGAATTCCAGTGGTCACTTCCTGCACTTCCTGTCTGCCTGAAATTTCTGGCGAAGGGGCACTGCATGTAGACCCCAAAAGTCCTGCTGAAATTTCAAAGGCACTGTATCATCTTTTGGAATCGAAAGAATTGCGACAATCGTTGGGAAGCAAGGGTAGGTCCATTGCGGAAGAGCGATACCGCTGGGAATTTTGCGCTCGAAAATCCTGGGATTTTTTCGCCCAAGCCGCTGGTTAATTTGTGACTGACAAACCCCCTGTATCGCATCGTCTGGATTCCATTGATCTGCTGCGTGGGCTAGTAATGGCGATTATGGCGCTGGATCATACTCGCGATTTTTTCCAAACTCCACTGCCAGATCCGATGGACGCCAGCAATACCTGGTTGGCCCTATTCTTCATTCGTTGGGTGACTCAGTTTTGCGCGCCTGTATTTGTGTTTCTGGCAGGCGTGAGTGCTCATTTAATGAGGTCCCGTAAAACCAAAGGGGAACTTTTCCAGTTTCTTTGGACCCGTGGAGTCTGGTTGATCTTTCTGGAACTGACGTGGATCCGCTGCCTGGGCTGGTTCTTCAATTTCGATTACCTTTTCTCCGTGGGACAAGTGATTTGGGCCATCGGCTGGTCTATGATCTTGCTTTCCTTTTTGCTGCGTTTTCCAACACGCTGGGTTGGCGTAGCGGGTACACTGATCATCCTGTTGCACAACCTGACGGATTCGTTGAAGGCGGAACAATTCGGTCCGCTGTGGTGGTTGTGGCGAATTCTGCACGATCGGAAGCCGATGGAAATCTGGTCTGGGCATTATTTTTTCCCACAATATCCGCTGTTGCCCTGGATCGGAATTTTACTTGCAGGCTATGGGTTTGGTGAAGTGTTTCTGTGGTCGGCAGAGGCTCGTCGTCGATTCACGTTTCGATTGGGGCTGGGGTTGACCCTGGGATTTGTGCTTTTGCGTTGGCTGAATGTTTATGGCGATACGGGGCGCTATCAAACGCAAGCAGACTGGATGCGCACGGCATTTTCGTTCCTCAATTGTCAGAAGTATCCGCCGTCGTTACTGTATGTATTGATGACGCTAGGACCGGCTCTAGTGCTGCTTAGTTATCTGCCAGACCGAGTGGCATCGTTATGGAAGCCACTGGTGACCCTGGGCCGCGTCCCGCTGTTTTTCTATC
The DNA here is from genome assembly GCA_025352795.1 of Acidobacteriota bacterium. Taxonomy (GTDB): domain Bacteria; phylum Acidobacteriota; class Terriglobia; order Bryobacterales; family Bryobacteraceae; genus JANXSF01. Next base: position 82,322 of record JANXSF010000103.1, on the reverse strand, counting down.
TGATTCATTTGCCGCTACTGCATGGAGTGGCAGTGCTTTTTGCATGGGCTAATGGGTTTGATGCTACGTGGTTATTGGGCCGTCCGGGTGACCATCCTGTTCCGTCAAGCTATGGGTTGGGATTGCCTGGAGTCTATTTGGTTTGGATGATTGCCATGGCGTTTATGTTCCCACTGTGCGCTTGGTTTGCGGATAAGAAACGAACGAGTCAATGGAAGCTACTGAGCTATTTGTAGGGGTCAAGTGCGAAAAGGAGTTCTTCGACAATTAGGAAAGACGATGCTGCGTGTGGCACTCGGGGCGCTGGCTGTGTGGATGGTGCCGCTGGTGTCATCGCAATTTGTGGATGACTGGCATTGGGGCGTCGCAGGTTTCGTGCGGGTGTACGTCCTGTTCTTCATGACAGGGATGGTGTTTGCGCTGGTCGCGAGGAGGATGGGCGCGTGGTCCTACAAGGCGGGGGTTGGTATGGCGCTTGTGGCCTGGTTAGCCTTGGGGTGGTCCAACATGGTCCATGTCGCCGACTCGGGAAATCCGGCGAACTTGTGGTATTACGCCGTACTCGCGGTGGGCGCCGTTGGGGCCTTGCTGGCGCGGCTCAATGCGCGAGGGCTGGCTCGCACACTTTTCGCAATGGCTGCGACGCTTGCGCTGATTGCCGTGATGCTGCCTTCGGGCGCGCCGCCATATCTTGCTCGGAATATGGCCATCGGGCATGGTGTCTATGTGGTGTTGTTCACCGTATCAGGTCTGTTGTTCCGGCACGCGAGTTTGGCGGGATTGAAGTAAGACCCAGACCGATTCCATCAAAGCTCTTGCGTAAAGTACATAACGCAGTCCTTGCCCATGTCTTCACCGTCCCCAATGGTTTCTGCATTCGTTCTGAGATCTCAGACTGCGATAGACCTTCGAAGTAAGCAAATTCAATTACGGTGCGCTGCTCCTGGGTCAAATCGTCGAAGGCATTCCGCAGTTGACCCGAGTAAGTCAGAAAAGAGGCCGTATTTTCAACGTGAGTGGAAGGAGGTAATAACTGGTGCGATCCATCTGCAAAAATCTGATGGCGACGACGCGCTGTTCTCAAATAGTCAATCGCCAAATTTCGAGATATAGTCAGAATCCAAGGCCCAAGCATCCCTCGTGAGCTATCAATCAAATGTGTTCTAGTCCAAATGCGAAGGAACACTTCCTGGACTATTTCCTCAGCTTCCCCAGTGTTCTGAATGATGCGAAAGGCTACAGAAAATACTATTCGACCGTAGCGGTCATACAAATCTTCAAGGGCGCAAGGGTTATGGCACTTCAGGCCTTCAATGATCCGTGCGTCAGACTCTGTATTTACAGCCAGCTCTGTATTTGCAGTCAACAGGGATTTTTCAATTCGCATCTCTTACCAGGTAGAGTATTTGGCTGATAAATCGTTTCGCGAAAACTCGCCACTACTCCACGTTTAACTTCGTTCCTTTGCTCTGTTTTTGAGAAAGAGTATGAATTTGATGATCTAGCAACTCCCGAAATCCCTTCAAGAACTCAACGCCTGCATTACGGAAATGTTCGCCTACCGCGTCTGGGGGCATCATCATTTCCAGCATTTGGGAAACTGCTGGGCCTCTGCCGCCGCATACGCAGCGTTGTGAAGAAGAATTGGGTGATGAAGAACCGGAGCCCGGTTCCGGGGTGGTGTGTTGTCCTGTGCTGTCGTTCATGTTGCGCTCCTCATCTCCACAATTAACATATCGTGCTCTAACCGCGCTTTGACCGGAACCAGGGAAGCCATGGTAGTGGGCAGTCCCACGTGGCGACGCAGCGTGCCCACTTCAACTACTAATTCTTCAGATTTCTTAAATAATCCAATCTCCGCCTTCTGCACAAAGGGCATGCGCATGCGTACTTCATAGTGACCATCCACCATGGAGAACGAATAGGCTTTCTCGGTTCGAGTGACCAGCGCTGGGTCCACAGTCTTGCGGTAGAGGCGATCAGACAGCTCCTGCAAGCCCGCGACCCCCAAAACTTCATGATTGAACAGTGGCACTGTAGACATGGGCACTGGCGCAAAGTAGGCTTCAATTTCGCCCAGGATGCCCCGTTGCGTCTTTAGCCAATTTTCAAAAAATGGATCGGTGATTTCCTCCGGCAGGACGCGGTTCACAATCACTTGATCCACCGTCAAACCGTGCAGACAGAAATACACGAAAGCGCGCTGCGTTTCTCGCAATACCATTTTTTCTGGATTGGTGACGAGTCGCACACTGGTGGTTTCCGGGTCTTGCAAAACAGCGTCGATACCCTGTATTTTCTGGAACAGATCCTGGATGTTGCCGAAGTAACTGTCTGGGGGTGCTTCAATGGGTCCAAACGTTTTGATGATAGGCCGTACTGCCTTCATCACTCTGCGCTCCAGGGAAAAGACGTGTTTCACATACCAGTCAAGGGTGGTGGGAAGGCTGACGAATCGCAACGATTCGGCTGTTGGCGCGCAGTCCAGCACAATTACGTCGAACTGTTTTTCCTTGCGGTATTGGTTCACATACATCATGGCACTCAGTTCTTCCATGCCTGGAAAAATAGCCATCTCTTCCGCTTCCACATCGCTCAGGCCGGTTGTGCGCAGAACAGAGGTGATGTAACCGGCGACTTCATTCCAATGGCGTTTGATCTCCCGTTGGATGTTCACTTCCTGAATCCAAAGATTGGGGTGAACCGATTTCGGATCGGCGGTGGTACCGTGGAACAGGCCACCTTCCAGATCGAAGGAATCTCCCAGGCTATGGGCAGGATCAACACTCATCACCAGGGTTTTGTAGCCGAGTTCGGCCAGTCGTACTCCGGTAGCAGCAGCGACACTGGTCTTGCCCACACCGCCCTTGCCACTGAATAGTAAAATTCTCATAGTAATTAGGACCTCATCACATTACTAGCCTATTAAATGGATGCACCAAATGTCTGGATGTCCTATTTTGTTCGTCTCAATTCATGTCCTGTGCTTGCTACCCCACGGCTATCTTGCTATTCTAATTAAGTAAATAAACGATTAAGGTAAGACTGAAGGAGTATCGACTCTAGAATGGCACTGGCGACAGATTCAAAACAAGAAGTTGTGCAGCAATACAAGATCCACAAAGATGATTGTGGGTCGCCAGAGGTGCAGGTGGCAATCCTCAGCCAGAGGATCCTCCAACTGCAGGACCACTTTAAGGCCAACAAGAAGGATCATAGTTCGCGCCGCGGACTGCTTTTAATGGTGGCCCGTCGCCGCCGTTTGCTCGATTATCTAAAGAGCCGCAGCCCAGAACGTTACAAAACCCTGATTACAAGCCTCGGGATCCGCCGGTAAGCGTAAGCGCTACTAGCTAAAACTCTCTGTCTCCTTGATCCCAAAGAGAGGTTCAAGGATCGAATGCATTCCGTTGAAATTGATGTATTTGGTGTTCCAGTCACCATTGAAACTGGAAAAATGGCCAAGCAGGCCAATGGCTCCGTCGTAGTCAAATCAGGCGAATCTGTCGTCCTGGTATCTGCTTGTGCAAACACAAAGCCCAAAGAAAACGCGGACTTCTTTCCGCTCACCGTTGACTACCGCGAATATACGTATTCCGCTGGCAGATATCCTGGTGGATTCATAAAGCGCGAAGGACGCCCTTCTGAAAAGGAAGTTCTCACCAGCCGCTTAATTGATCGCCCTATCCGCCCCCTGTTCCCTGAAGGTTTCTCGCATGAAACACAGGTAATAGCCATGGTGCTTTCGGCTGACCCCCTTCGTGACCCCAGCCCCTTAGCCATCATCGGCACAGCCGCCGCTCTGGCAATTTCAGACATCCCTTTTCATCACTTATTGGCTGGCGTTCGCGTTGCCAAAATCAAAGGTGATTTTATTGCATTCCCTACTTACGCACAAGCTAAAGAAGCCACGTTAGTCATTACGGTTGCCGGCACGGAAGGCGGAATCGTGATGGTGGAAGCCGGTGCCAAGCACGCTTCCGAAGCAGACGTTGTGGAAGCCATTGATTTCGGCCACAAATGCTGCAAGAAAATCATCACTGTGATTCAGGAACTGGCAGCCAAGTGCGGCAAAACCAAATGGGTCTACACCCCGGCGGTTGTCAATACAGACCTTGCTGGCAAGATTGAAAAGCTGGTTGGGGTTGATCTTACCGACGCACTGAATACCAAGAAATATCCCAAACTGGAAAGCTACGCCAAGATTTCAGCATTGAAGGACAAGGTCAAAGCCTTGGCCACAGAGCTGTTCCCGGAAGATGCATCGAAGGTAAAAGAAGCCAGCAAACTGCTGGATGCTCTTAAGGAAAAGATTTTCCGCGAAGAGATGCTGGGCAATCGCCGCCGTCCCGATGGACGCGCGTTCGATGAAATCCGCAACATCACCTGCGAAGTGGGCTTTCTGCCACGCACGCACGGTTCGGCATTGTTCACCCGTGGAGAAACTCAGGCGTTGGTTACCACCACACTGGGCACCAAAGATGATGAACAGCGCATTGAACTGTTAGATCCTACCGAAACCTCCAAACGCTTCATGCTGCACTACAACTTCCCACCGTTTTCAGTAGGCGAAGTTGGGTTCATGCGTGGTGCTGGACGTCGCGAAATCGGTCACGGCATTTTGGGCGAACGGTCACTGGCTGCGGTGATGCCTACTGACAAAGAATTCCCTTACACGGTTCGTATCGTGTCGGACATTCTGGAATCGAACGGTTCCAGCTCTATGGCCTCCATCTGCGGCGGCACGCTGTCGATGATGGATGCCGGTGTGCCCATCAAGCGTCCCATTGCTGGGATTGCCATGGGATTGGTTAAAGAAGGCGATAAGTACGCCATCTTAACCGACATTGCCGGTGCTGAAGATCATTACGGCGACATGGATTTCAAAGTTGCTGGTTCGGCGGAAGGGATCACCGGCCTGCAGATGGACATCAAGGTCCCCAACGTTACTAGCGACTTGATGAAAGAAGCATTGGAACAGGCTCGGCGCGCCCGGCTTTCGATTCTTGAAACCATGATGGCGACATTGTCAGAGTCTCGTAAAGAGCTCTCGCTGTATGCCCCACGCATCCACACCCTCACCATTCCAACGGACAAGATCAGAGAACTGATCGGGCCTGGTGGCAAAGTGATTCGTGGCATTGTGGAACAGACTGGTGTGAAGATCGACGTATCGGACGACGGTACTGTGAACATTTTCGCCACCGACGGCGAAAGTGCCAAAAAAGCCATTCAGATGGTCACCAACATTTGCGCAGTTGCCGAACCTGGCAAAACGTATTTGGGTACAGTGGTTCGCATTGTGGATTTCGGCGCATTCGTTGAAATCTTCCCCGGCACCGACGGCTTGCTGCACATCAGCGAGATTTCGGAAAGCCGCGTGAAGCAAGTTCGCGATGAGTTGAACGAAGGCGATCAGATCATGGTTAAGGTTCTAGCGCTGGAAGGCAACAAAATCAAGTTAAGCCGCCGGGCTGTTCTGAAGGAACAGCGCGATAAGATGGGCAAGAGCGAAGAATAACTGGTTGTTTAGCTAGTTGGAAAAGGGAGCGCTTCGGCGCTCCCTTTTTTTATTGCGAATTGAAAGCCGAAAACGAAATTGGGACTGGTCTTTCCCGAACTACGTAACGTCGAACTCTATGCCGTCGTAGAAAATTGCGAACGAGACTTCCACCGCTACCGATTCCATTTGCAATGTAGCACCCAAACCGTGCAGATCACGAATGCGCCAGGATCCATCTGGCTGTTTGACATGATGCTCGACGAACGGAGAATCCTGGTGGATTGCTACATACTCCTCGAGCGACGCGATTTCACGATACATCTGAAATTTGGTACCCCGGTCGTAATCCATGGTGCGCGGCGAAAGTATCTCCACCAAAGCTTTGGGGTTGGACAAAGCATTGGGATCGGTATCCCAGAACTTGGGCTGCCCACAAAAGATAACCATGTCGGGATAGGTGTAAAGGCCTTTTTTCGACGTGGCTACGCGGGTCCCCTGAAAATGAATTTCGCAACCACTCGTTTTTAGGGTGGGCCGGATTGCGCCCAGCAATTGTACGCCGATCTGTTGATGACGGAAGCTGGCCGCTTCCATCTCAAAGATTTCACCGTCCAGAAATTCGTGCAGTGATCCGGAAGTCTCCTCCATGCTGAGGTACTCCTGCAACGTTATGCGCGGTTGAGCAAGGCTAGACATTTCTCCTTGATTATATCGTTGTTGATTCCATCTAAATACTCACTTCTTATCTCGTATGCGCTGTGTGAACCACCAGAGATGACCTTCCAGGTCCACTGCACCATAGCTGCGATCGGCCCAGTAATCTTCACCGTAATCATGCAGCGCTGGTTCATCCACAATCTTCGCCCCAGCGGCGCGGGCATGCGCGCAATGCTCGTCTACGCTATCGACGAACAACATGACGCACTGTGTGTTGCCACCACCAATCGACTTTGGGCTGACCCCAGGCGGATGTAATTCCCTCCCTGGTTTGGCACCACTTTGGGCCACCATAACTACCGCTTCGCCATACATCAGTTCGCTGTGTTCAATGCGACCACCCTCACCTTCTACGCGTAAGCGCACGGCAAAGTTGAATGTATTGCAAAGCCATTCAATAGCCTTTGCCGCGTCGTCATAGTAGATTGCGGTGGAAAGCCGAGGCCAATCGGATGGGGTGGGTTTCATGAATCCCAATATACCGCTTTATTCTGAGGGCGTTTCCTTACGAAGCTTTTGCACCAGCTTATATCCCACACCGCGAACGGTCTGCAGATGCTGCGGCTGCTGGGGATCATCTTCCAAATAGCGCCGTAACCGGACAATGAAATTGTCAATTGCCCTGGTATCCGTATCTTCCCGGACACCCCAAACGGATTCCAGTATCTGCTTGCGGCTTACCGTCTTCCCTTCATTGCGCAACAGAAACTGAAGCAAGTTCGATTCCATCAACGTCAACGAGGCTTTCTTATCTCCGGCAATGATCTGTTGCCCTTCAAAATCGATGGTCTTGCCATTCACTTCAAAACGATCACTGGTTTGAGTAGCCGCTTCCGCCCATCGTGACCTGCGTAGCAAGCCGTGGATTCTGGCCATCAAAATCTTTAACTCAAACGGTTTGGGTAAGTAATCATCGGCACCTGCATCAAACCCTTCCAGAACATCGTCGGCACGACCGCGGGCAGTGAGCATCAGTATTGGGATGTAGCAACCACCTGCCCTTAACTGGCGCGCTGCGGTGAATCCGTCCATGCCCGGCAACATGACGTCCAGCAACAGCACGTCGAAGGGCTCTTTGTTGTCGATCAACATTTTCAGCACTGCTTCGGCATTGTCGCTCACCGACACTTGAAAGCCTTCCAGTTCCAGGTTAAAACGGACACCTTCGGCCAAGTGCTTTTCATCTTCGACAATTAGGATGCGGCTCATTTTACGGGCAACACCATGGTGAAAATGGAGCCACGTCCCACACCTTCGCTTTCCGCAAAAACGCGCCCACCGTGCTTTTTAGCGACTGACTGTACAATGAACAGTCCCAAACCGGTGCCTTTCACACGCATGGCAACGGCCCCTGGAATGCGATAAAAACGCTTGAAAACGTGCTTTAATTCTTCAGGAGCCATACCCACGCCCTGATCGCGTACACGCACGGAAATGTGCCGTTCACTAGGACGGGTTAATTCCAACAGCACTCTGATTTGGCCGCTGGAATACTTGATGGCGTTGTCCAGCAGGTTGCTAACCGCCGCTTTCAATTCATCTGTGTCGCCAATCACGGTGGTGGATTCGCCACTGGGACACTTCTGCGCATAGTTGAGGCACTCTGGTGGCAGATGATGACGAGTGCGGGCCAAGGCCAGGCATTCCTGGGTAAGGACAGCCATGTCGATCCGTGAAGTACTCAGCTTCGACCCTGGCTTGGAAGTACTTCCGGCGCGCAATACTTGTTCAATGGTGCCGTGCAGCCGGTCTGTATCCTCCAGCATGATCTGATAAAATTCTTTGCGCTTGGAATCTTCCAGTTGGCGAGATTGCAGAGTTTCCAAATACAGCCGGATGGAAGCCACGGGGGTTTTTAGTTCATGGGTGACGGCGTTGAGAAACGCATCGTGCTGTTCATTACGGCGGATTTCCCGAACCAGAAAGATGGTGTTCAGAACCAGCCCTGCAATAAAGATTGGAAAGAAAATGGCACCCAATACATACATCACACCCGTGCGCCAATTGGGAACAACCCAGCCAATATTGAGGGTAATGGCTAGAATCACCAGGCAAACGCCGAGTGTAATAAAAAAGAAAGTAGAGCGTCTGTTGGTGGGGCCAACCATAGTCGGTATAAGTTGGCCATGCCAACCGATACTTAATTTTTGCATGGTTTAGGCCGCTTCGCGCGCGGCGGCTTCCGTGTGTTCAACGCGCGGATAGCGAACCCGTGTGGCCACACCCAAACGTTCCATCAATCGAATGTGCAACCAACTGATGTCCAGTTCATACCAAGCAAGGCCGTGACGCGCCGATGCAGGCATGGCGTGATGATTATTGTGCCAGCCTTCTCCAAACGTGAGCAGGGCAACCCACCAGTTGTTGCGGGAATCGTCGGTGGTGTCAAAACGACGCTGGCCCCACAGGTGTGTTGCGGAATTTACCAACCAGGTGGCGTGCAATCCAGCAACAACTCGAAACGGGCCGGCCCACAGGAACATCGGCAATCCGCCAATGAGGTAGAGCAAAATCCCAGATAGCGCCAGCGGAACCCAATGATAGGTGGTCAGCCAAACGTATACCTGGTCCTTTGCCAAATCAGGAGCAAAGCGTCCCATGGCGGCTGCGTCATCGTGCTTGGCAACGCCGGAAACAATCCAGCCCATGTGGGACCACCAAACGCCATCGCGAGGCGAATGCGGATCGCCATGTTTGTCCGATTTTTGATGATGAATGCGGTGCGTGGCCACCCAGAAGATGGGACCACCTTCCAGCGTCATAGTGCCGCAAAGGGCAAAGAAATATTCCAGCCACTTGGGAACAATGTAAGCACGGTGAGTGTGCAGACGATGGTAGCCCAGGCCAATTCCCCAGCAAATACAGCAATAGTACAGAATGCAGGCTGTGACCACCGCTGGTTTGGTGATGTTGAAGAAAGCCGCGAATGCCGCGACGTGCAGCAGGCCCAGCACAATGATGTTGAGCCAGTTAGGCTTGCGATTATGGAAATCGATTTCGACGACCGAGGAATTGCTCATCTTATGATCACACTAACAGTGCCTTGGTATAGGACGTTGTAATAGTTATGTAATTCCCTGGTTTTCTAAGGCAGGACACTCAAAAATTTCTGCACATCTGCCGGACTGATGTAAAAATGTGGCGAAGCCCTTACCCAACCTGCTCTGGGGGCTGTAAGAATGCCGTTGTCTTTCAATTGCTTGTGAATCATTCGGAAATCCAGTCCTGGTTTACGGAAACAGACAATGCCCGATTCGTTTGACGGGGTCCGCTCGCCTAAAATATCATAGCCTCTTTCCCGTACGCCATCGTGAATCTCTTTGGTCCGCGCCAAGACGGCTTCGCAAACCGATTCGATCCCGATGGAAAGAAGAAATCTAATGGACGCTTCCAGTCCATAGATGCCCACGGTGTTGAGTGTGCCTGGTTCATAACGCCCGGCGTCGGAACGCAGTGTCAGAGTGCGCTGGCCGTAATCGGAATAGTTTTGCACGTTGGTCCAGCCAAATTCGAATGGCTCAATTTGATCCTGCACGTCGGCACGGACATAGAGCACGCCACAGCCTTCGGGCCCCAACATCCATTTATGACCGTCCGCAGCCAGGGCGTGGATGTTGCATTTCTGGACATCCAGCGGATAGTAGCCCATGCCCTGAATGGCATCGACAAAAAAGAAGCAGCCGTTCTGTTGGCAGATTTTGCCTATGGTTTCAAGGTCTGCACGGAAGCCGGTCAGAAACTGTACAAAGCTAATAGCCACCAACCGCGCACCCTTGGCCGCCTGTTCCAACTTTTCCACGGGACCATCGGCACGCAGCCATTCCAGGGTCACACCCTTGCTTTGCAGACGCTGCCAGGGGTATTGGTTGGAAGGGAACTCTTCTTCAAAAACTACAATTCGGTCCCCAGGCTTCCAATCCAGGCCGTTGGCGATGGTGGCGATCCCCTCGGAAGTATTTTTTACAATGGCAATTTCCGAGCTTTGCGCATTGATCAACTGTGCGGTTACCTGGCGAAGGCTGTCGTAGGACTTCATCCACACGTCGTAATTTAAGGAGCCGTATTGTTCACAATCATTTACAAGCCATCTGATGGCATCGGCGGCAGGCTTGGATAAAGGAGCCACGGCGGCGTGGTTGAGGTGAATCAGGTTCTTGGTGACCGGAAATTGATCCCGATATCGTTCCCAGATGTTATTTTGTTCGAAACCCATTAGTGTCAATATACGTTAAATAGTTGGGTTCGCAGAAATCCGCCCTAAAATTGTCAGTACTGGATTTACGGCTTACCCTTATACTGGAATCGAGGGAAACCGCGAATGAAGCGCTTTACATACCTAGTCCTCTCGGTCGTTTTAGCGGCCACCACTGGCCTCTCCAAAGAAAAAGACAAGAAGAAAGATCCTGAACAGATCGGGAATCGGGATGTCGGCAAGGGCATGAACATCTACTCGATCGAAAAAGAGATCGCCATGGGCAAACAGTACGCCCAGGAAATTGAACGTCAGGCGAAGCTGATTGACGATCCCGTAATTACTGAATACGTCAACCGTTTGGGTCAGAATCTGGTGCGCAATTCTGATGTGAAAGTGCCTGTGACCATCAAAGTAATTGATAGCGAGGAAGTGAACGCGTTCGCTTTGCCGGGCGGCTTTTTCTTTGTCAACACTGGCTTAATAGTGAAGACTCGCACAGAAGCGGAGTTGGCCGGGGTGATGGCGCATGAGATTGCTCACATTGCGGCTCGCCACGGAACTCGCCAAGCTACGCGTGGGACAGTGGCACAACTCGCCACCATCCCGCTGATCTTCATGGGTGGTTGGGCCGGGTACGGAATTCGCCAAGCATCCAACGTTTTAATCCCGATGGGCTTTCTAAGCTTCTCCCGTGGATTTGAAGAAGACGCTGACATGCTGGGACTGCAATACCTTTACAAGTCAGGTTACGACCCCGGCGGGTTCGTCGATTTCTTTGAAGAACTACAATCATTGGAAAAAAAGAAGCCAGGAACCATGGGCAAGCTGTTTAGTAGCCATCCACTGACCGATGACCGCATCAAGAACGCTCAAAAGAATATTCAGGAGAATCTTGAAGCAAAGCCGGAATATGTGGTTACCACCAGTGAATTCAACGACGTCAAAAATCGCCTGTTTGCAGTTTTGAATCGAAGGAAGCCAGATAGCAAGGAAGACGCGAATCGTCCAAAATTGCGCAAGGCACCGGGTAGCGGCACCGGCACCATGGATGATGACGAAAAGAAGCAGAAGACCGATGAAGACGAACGTCCGACCCTAAAGCGCCGGAATTAGTTTCGTATTGGTTTGATTGAAACGCCCGTGCCTAAGTGGCCCGGGCGTTTTCTGATTTAAATCGCTGGGCTTCAGCGGTAGGCATCTTTGCGGTTTTGAACGCGATTGATCCGAACTGTATCGGCATCTTGGATGGAAAAACGAATACGCCAGTCACCAATACGGAGGCGGTATTCGGGGGGATCAATACCTTGGAGTTTTTTGATGTTGCCCGCATTCTCAAGAACCAATCGTTGCATAGCGGCAGCCATGCGAATTCTAGTAGCGTGATCTAAGCGGTTGAGATCCTGCTTTGCCTGCTCCGTGAGTACCAGATTTTTCAAAATGGTTCCTTGTAGCTAGTCACTTCCTCCATAGTTAGCCCCAATTCGGCAACCACCTGCTCAAAGGGTACGCCTTTGTTGTGCTTAAACCATTCGCGCGAAGCTTCGATATCTTGCAGTTCTTCCGTTGAGACAGGCTCATCGTCAATTTCGGCATTGGCTAGGGCGCGGTCCAGTGGATCAAGCAGAACTTCTAAAAGGTTGACCACCGCTGAGAGCTTTTCTGGGGCCAGCCGTTCAATCATTCCAATCGCGTGCTGCTGCTTTTGCTGCTGAGTATTGGCGGGATTCATAGGAAGTTGTCTATATGGCTAGTATACGCGACCCCTGCATCCATCCGCACTATCCACCGCCTATTGATGCGTGTAAACGGGACGCTCCATTGCCCCCAACCTGATTACAGAGGATAATCATTCTATGCGCCAAATGACCTCCTTCGTTCTGCTGCTAACGGTCTTTGCTTTATGCCAAAGGGCTTCAAGCCAAACGGCCCCAGGCCAACAGCAACCGATTTCTGTTTCGGTGAACGAGGTGATTGTCCCGGTGACAGTCACCGATGAAAAAGGTCGCTTTGTTACCAATCTTGAAGAAAAAGATTTTAAGATTTACGAAGAAGGTAAGGAGCAGAAAATCTCTTACTTTTCGCGCGAACGGGAACAGCCCGTTGTCGTGGGGTTCCTTCTGGACCTGTCCAGTGCATCGACCATGCATTGGAAAAAGTATCAGGAAGCGGCCCAGGAACTGGCGCTAACGTTGCTGCCTGAATCGGATCGTGCAAAAAAGTTTTCCGGTTATCTGATCACTTACAAAGAAGAGGCCGAACTGGCGGTGAACACCACCAACGATTCGTCGAAGATCGTCGAAAAGATCGGCAAGTTGAAACCCGGTGGTGGGGCGGCTTTGTATGATGCCATCTACATGGCTTGCACTTCCCGCAGCTTGGTGAAGGGTGAACCGTTGGAACCGCGCCGTGTGCTGATTGTGATTGGCGATGGGCATGACAACGCGTCGAAGAAATCAATGGAAGAAGTATTGGAAATTGCCCAGCGTAACCTGGTGACTATCTACGGAATTTCGACGGTGGCTTTTGGATTCAGCAGTGAAGGCGAGAAGGTACTGACTCGTTTTGCTGAAGAAACCGGTGGACGCGTGGAATATCCATTGAACAACCTGTACAAAGATATTTCCGGCTACTTATCCACTCCATCGGACGAAGGGAACTATGCCATTAAGGTGGGCACTGGCGGGTATGCTTCGGAAATCGCCAAGGGAATTTACGGTTCTGTAGCGAACGTAGCAGGCGAAGTGACCACGCAATATATTCTGCGCTACGTGCCTGAAAAGGCTGAAGGTAAGAAGGTCTATCGTAAGATTGAAGTTCAAGTGGAATTGCCTAACGTAAAAGTGCGGGCCCGCCGGGGATATTACCCCTACTCCCCAGATGTTGGCAAAAAGAAATAGCCCGAAAAGCTTGTACTGCGACCGATAAGGAAACTGAACCCGAACCTTCCTATGAATCTTGAACGCACAGGCACTTTGGTAGAGCTCAAGCGTGCCGAATGCGTGCTGGTCGATGTATGTTTGCCAGGGCAACTGCCGGAAACGGCAGGAGTGCTGCTACTTGACTCTGCGGATAACAAGCTTTATTTGAAGTTCAGAAATGATTGGGACGACTTTGCCCCGGAGGAAAGCGACGTGCTTTCCCTGATGGCCGACCAGTTGGAAAAATATGCAGCGGAGATGGGTGGCGAGCGTGTCCTGGCTTACCTTGAGCAGCATTGGAGCCACGTCTTAACCACCTCAGATCGCGAAGTGATGCTGGTAGCCAGCTTTGAAGCCCGGCTTCGTCGCTTGTTTCGAGAAAACGTTAAGATTGCGGTTACACCTTTCAGAACACATCTACCGCTCACTTCCTGCCAGGCTGCCGCTGGGCATTTAGGAGAGCAATTGGGTCTGGATGAAATCAAGGATTGGGTCCCGATTCCTGCCACTCTTCGTCCGAATAAAGACATGTTTGTGGCGCGAGTTACTGGGCATTCCATGGAACCGTTAATCCCTTCGGACAGCCTATGCGTGTTTCGTCACAACGTCGCGGGAAGCCGGTCTGGTCGAAAGTTGTTGATTGAAAAATTCGGCGAGTTTGACGAAGCCACCCGCTTCACCATTAAGGTTTACCGTAGTGAAAAGTTGCGGCATCACGAAGGACAAGCGGAAACAAATGACGAGTGGGAACATTCCATGATCCGCCTGGAGCCATTGAATCCTGCCTATTCACCTTGGGAATTGGAACCAGATCAGTTTCGAGTGGTGGGTGAATTTGTAGCAGTGCTGCCCGCCGAAGAATGACTTTCCTCAAGTGATCGTCTAGAATCAGGCTATGCGATTCTTACGGTTTATTCTGTCCACTACTTTGCTCCTGGCCAGCTTCACTGCGGCACAAACAGACTTGCAAATTCTTCGCGCTACTTATGGTGATGGCAACACGGTTCGTGACGTCACTTCAACCGTAGCGGCGAAAGTTCAAAACGCAACTCTGCGCGTGCAAGCCGCTCCAGACATGCTGGGTGGCGACCCCATTCCTGGTGCTCTGAAAACGCTTTGGATTCAGTATAACTATCGTGGGCAGACTGGCGAAATTTCCGCGCAGGACGGTGCCTGGATCATTTTGCCAACCACTGGAAGGCAAAATCTCCCTAACATCTTTCAACGGAATCGCGGCAACAATTCACAGCAGCAACTCACCATCATTTCCGCCCAATACGGGGCCGATCCCAAATGGGTGGACGTGAAAAGCATGTTGGAATCGCGCATTCAAAACAATGCTTTGAGCGTGCAGGCGGTGAGCAATAACTTTGGTGGCGATCCCATTATGGGTAAAGCGAAAACCCTTCGTGTAACTTACTCCTGGCAGGGCCAGACGTACGATGTGGTAATTCCAGAGAATGGCACGCTGAATCTGCCAGATTCGCAGATGATGGGTGGCGTTCCAAACAGGCCCACCAACAATCGTCGCGGTGCGCAACAGCAACAGTCATTGCTGATTCTTACTGCGCTCTATGGCGCACCTGCTCAACCGAACAGCAATGATCAGGCTGCGCGTCGTGACCGGTTTAATGACGTGAAATCAAGGCTCGATTCCATGATTCAGAACAACGCACTTCGAGTTGTAGTGAACAACACATCTTTAGGTGTCGACCCTGCTCCAGCAAATAAAAAGCTGCTTAGGGTAAGCTATCAATGGCAGGGGCAAACCTTCCAAACCAGTGTCGATGAAAATGGGACCTTGGTGATTCCCGATGCCGCAGCAGTAGCGGCCCAGCCCGCAACTAATGCTTATCCCGCAGCGACAACATCGAATTCCAACGGCGGGTTCTTCGGCGGGTTTTCAACCGTAAGTGGACTGCGCATTATATCGGCCACTTACGGTTCCGGGAATCGAACCATGGATGTTACTAACTTCCTGACATCGCGCATTCAGAACAATACTTTGTCCCTATCTGTAAACAACGAAACCATGGGTATAGACCCGGCATTGGGCGCGGATAAGGTGTTACAGGTGACTTACGAACTGAATGGTAACCGGCAGCAGGTATCGGTGAATGAAGGCAAGGCGCTGCGCATTCAATAGGGGTGCGGATTCAGTAAGTGCGATAGACTCGGATTCTATGAATCGACGAGACCTATTGAAGTCCTGTGCGCTTGTGACAATGCCTGCTGCGTTATCTGGCACGGCAATTGCCGCTGGCGGTCATGCCCGATTGAGACCTGCACTGTGCGCTTACTCCTATCGCACTGATCTTGCATCGAAGAAGATGACTTACCTTGATTTGGTTCGTCTAGCCGCCGAAACAGATATTGATGGTTTGGATTTAACCGTCTACTGGTTCCCAGATACAAGCGATGCGTTCCTCTATCCGCTGAAGCAACTTGCCTACAAGAATGGTGTGGAGATCTACAGCATTTCCATTCGTACGGACATGTGCAAAATGCCCGGTGACGCTGCTGCCAAGGAGTTTGGCGAGGTGAAGAAATGGGTCGACGTAGCGGCCAAGTTAGGGGCCGGTCACATTCGCGTTTTCGGCGGCACGGTTCCCAAAGGCGTCGCAGAAGATGAAGCGGCCAAGTGGGTGGTGGAATTGCTGAAGCGGTCAGCAGAATATGCCGGATCGAAGGGTGTCATTCTGGGCCTGGAAAATCATGGCGGCATTACAGAGAAAGCGTCACGAATTGTGGACATCGTGAAGCTGGTGAACTCTCCCTGGGTTGGCGTGAATCTGGACACAGGAAATTTTAAGCACGATGTTTATAAACAGATTGAGATGATTGTTCCATACGCTGTGAATGTGCAAGTGAAGTCTGAGTTCATCGATGAAACCGGAACGCACGAATCCGATTGGAATCGCATTTCGGGCATGTTACAACGGGCCAGTTACAAGGGTTACCTGGCGCTGGAATACGAGTCAGTCAAATCAGTGGATACCGAAGTGCCACGGTTATTGCGAAAACTGAAAGAAGTATCGCGGAAGTACAGCGCTTGAGTGGGAATCCTTACAAACAAAAGTTCAGCAGATTGGTTTATGAAAACCCCTGGATGAAAGTGCGCGAGGATGCCGTTATTCGACCCGATGGAAGCGACGGCATTTTCGGTAGCGTGTATATCGGTCCTGGGGCATCGGTGGTGGCCATTGATCGCGAAAAGTATACCTATCTGATTCGCGAATGGAAATATCCGTTGGCCAAGTACACGCTTGAGGTAATCAGCGGCGGACTGGATGGCGATGAGTCGCTGGAACAATGCGCCCGTCGCGAGATGGCTGAAGAGGCCGGATTGACTGGTGGGACACTCATCGACCTTGGCAACATGGAAACCATCACGACCATGGTGACGGCTCCAGTGCAGTTGTTCCTGGCGACCAATGTTGAAGTTGGCGCGGCCAATCCAGGTCAGGATGAGTTCCTGGAAATAGTGCGCCTGCCGTTTGCTGAGGCGATTGACATGGTGATGAGTTCGGAGTTACAACACGCCGCTACAGTGATTACTATCTTGAAGGCGGCGCGCTTGTTGGGCTATGTCCCGGGCCAATAACTGTTGCTATTTGTATATTTCTGACATATACTAACATCGTGGGAGAAAGCTTCGATCCACTAGATCAATGTACCGGGTTCGATTGGGATGACGGCAATGCCGAAAAGAATTGGGAGACACATCGTGTCACCCCTGAAGAATCGGAAGATGTGTTTTTCCACGAGCCTTTGATTGTTAAAAGTGATATCCGCCACTCAAGTGATGAGAAGCGATACTACTCCTTGGGGCAAACGGGCAGTGGTCGGCTTTTGTTTATCGCTTTCACAATCCGACGCAAATTAATTCGAGTAATTTCAGTTCGAGATATGAACCGCAAATAGAGATACGCATATGCCAGCCACGAAAAAACAACTTTCGAAGTTTGAATCCGAAGACAGTGAACGCAAATTTTGGGCGACGACTGATTCCACTGAATTAATTGACTGGAAGAGTGGCGTTTCGCGCAAGTTCCCAAATCTGAAACCGACATTGCGTACGATTTCGCTTCGATTGCCGGTCTACATGATTGAAGATCTTAAGGTGATGGCCAATAAGCGAGATGTACCGTATCAGTCGTTGTTAAAAGTGTTTCTTGCGGATAGGTTAGACCAAGAGCGCCGCCGTTTATAGCGGGAGGCACATATGCGTAGAAGTCGTGATGTGATCCAACAATTGATCGATGAAATGCAGCTCATTTCGAGTTATCATCACGAGGTTGAGAGAACGGAGAAGACCGTTGATAAGTTAATAAACGGGACCGCTTTCTTTCCCGGCGGGACAGGATTGTGGCGTGGCGAGAACCCCCGCGGACCATTGCCCGAATATTTTCCGCTCCAGGAGTTAGGTGTACTTTCGCAACTTAAAAATCCGGCGTCTGGTCGATTGATGAATTGGGAATCAGGTGTCTTGCATTTAAGTGGGTTTGCCGCTGCAAACTTTTCGTCGTTACAATTGAAGTATGCAAGACTGGCAAGATCACATCAGCATTAATCCCAAGGTTTGTCACGGTAAGGCGTGCATTCGTGGAACTCGCATTATGGTGTCTGTTCTCATAGATAACCTTGCAGCTGAGATTCCACGTCAGGAGATATTACATAGCTATCCCCGACTCACCGATGCAGACCTAAATGCTGCACTTTCCTACGCTGCGGAACTTACCCGCGAGGGAACGATTTACCTGCCGCTAGAAGTGTCAGTTTGAAATTTAAAATCGACGAGAACCTTCCAGACGAATGCGCAGAGTTGTTACGCACCGCAGGTTTTGAAACCCACACCATTGAAGATGAAAAGTTATCTGGAGTTGATGATTCAACTGTGGCGGAATGCTGCCGACTAGAACAGCGTGTGTTTGTTACTCTAGACCTGGACTTTGCTAACGTCATGACTTATCCGCCAAGCTCTCAACCAGGTATTATTGTCCTTCGAACCAAACTACAGGACAAAGCAACCATTGTTGCGCTACTGAATCGGGTGATTCGTGTACTGCCAATTCGAGATCCCAGCGGTGAACTGTGGATTGTTGAGCAGGATCGCATCCGATTTCGTCAAGATCACTAGCTAAAGGCTAAAGCGCACCGTAAGGCTCAGGGTATGGGTTTTGTTCGCCTTGGGAGTTGGATAAAGCGGCTGGAAACATGGAATGAGAAGTTGTGTGTTGACGACTCCTTGAGTCGGATTAGGCCTTGCATAAGGCCGCGTCCAGTTTGACTCGCTTACCGCTCGCACGCCACCCTATCGTTGCTTGCGTCACGCAGGCTGCGGAGTTTACGGGGTGTTTTACCGCTCGCGGTTTAGTTCACCGCGATGAGTAGCCCGGTAGTTTTACCCCAATCCATCGGAAAGCACGGCCTGCTCGCGCGCGGCTCGGTTACAATCAGACGATACCGATATGGCTTACTACGCACCCTCAATGATAGATTAATCTGCAATTACATGCGCAATAGCGACTTCATCACAGAGGCAGCGAGTGCCGATCTCAGGTGATCCGAGCAGGACGTTACGCTATTGCTGTGGGCATTGAGTGGTACAAGGATGAGAAGTGGCACTTGCCTGGTGCCGCAGTCTGACGATTATCGCATAAGTTTTTAATGCCTTTTTCGGCGCCAGCCACAAAATGCCCACAACTAAGTTTGGTTGTAATACGGGGGTAATAATGGCCAACTGGATTTGATTCGTCAAATCAATTCTTTGCAATTGGTGATGTAGGAGTGATGGAGTGATGGAGTAGATATGATTGTGGACTGGAATCAGTTGGTGAGTGGTTAGCTTCGCTCCAAACAGGTTAATTTCAGATGCACTGGAAAGAGATGCACTGGAAAGAATTAGCAGAACCAGATTTGAAATTCCAAGCTGATTGTAAGATACACCATACCATAGACGAGAGTGAAAGTTATGGGCAAGTTTTTGTAACAACTACTTCGTCGCGCGGATCTCCAGCAACAGACGCCGCGCAGCCTCCAGATCTGGCTCGTACTCCAGCGCCTTCAGCAATGCGGACTCCGCTGCCGCGCGATCCCCCTCTCGATACTTCGCCACCGCGAGGTTCATCCGTGCGCCAGTCAAGCCGGGATTCCGCAGCAGGCTACCTTCCCATAGCGCGATCGCCTCCGCCGCCCGCCCGCGCTTCATCCGGTAGATCCCTAAATTCACCATCGCACCAGTCTGTGTCCCATCCAGCCGGACCAAACGCTCGCACACTTCCATCGCCTGCTCTTCACGGCCCAGCCGATCATAGAATTGCGCCAATTGTGCAAGTATCGGCGCATCATTTGGATTCTTCGCCGCCGCCGCTTCTAATAACCCCAGCGTCCGCTGACGCACGCTCGGCTCCATCGGCGCTACCACCGCATAACCCAAAGCCAAATCCCGATCGTCCGCCTGATTCTTCCAGAAGCTTTCCAGTCTCATCTCCGGCTGCAAGCGTTCACTTACCCCCGGCCTTCGCGCAATCGAATGGTCCGTATAAGCCAAATGATCCACTGACCGCGTCTGCCGCTTCGGCAGGTGACACCCAGCACAGTCGTTGCCAGCCTTCGAGAGTAACGCCTCATCATTTGTGCAAGGTTTCTTCGCGTGGCATGCCAGGCAGGCTTGCCGATAGTGGCCGGCACGCTGCGCTGCTGGCACCGCCTCGTGCGGATCATGACACGTTGCACACCACAGCTTCTCGCCACTGGATTGCTTGCACTTACTCTGCTCTAATTTTTCGTAATGACTTGTCGCATCGGCCGTTCCGCCGCGCGCTCCCGCCCACATAAACACTGCCAACGAATTCGCCAACAGGTCGCCGACTCGGTACCGCTGTCGGCCAGCTTTAGCCACCCGCGCAGCCCCAGTCAGGTGGCACTGCGCGCAAACACTATCTCGCCGGGCCGGCTCCAGTTTTGCTGGATTCAAAATCCCCACAGACACCGAACGCACTTTTGAGGTCATTCTCTGAACATGCTCTCGCCCCCCGCCATGGCACCGCTCACAACTCACGCCGCCTTCCAGAAAGGGTACCGCCGCAAAACGGTTCGTCATTCCGGCCAAGGTCTGCATACGGCTGGCATGGCACTGCAGGCAGGCCGTCTCAACACCTCGGGTCAGTTCGACGGTTCGTTTCCTTTGGTAGCCCGGCGATACATCCCACTTCTGCGATTCCGAATAATAAGACACCGGTGCTTGAAACAGGAATCCGTCGACTCCAAACAGGTAGCTCCGCCCCACATTGCCGGAACCGATAAACCAACGCAGCAACCTTTGGCCTTCAATGCCCGCGCGAGAGAAGTTGAATTGATAGGCGTCGCTGATGCGATAGTCCGCCTCTGATGCTGGGTCAGTAAACTCTGCATGAGCAAAACTCTCCTTGAAGCCCGCGGCGCCCACCAGACCCGCACTCCGCGCCATGCCCGTTTGCTGATATTTGGCAAAGATCTCCGCATGGCACCCCGCGCACGCGCCGCTACCCACTTCGGCGTCTTGCGCAAGAGCGACGGTTACGAAAATGCCTAAGTGAAATTTCAGCACCCCTCCTATTATTCTTTATGATATGCTCACGGGGCTATGAGAAATCTCAAATTCGTTTCCGTCGGCTTTGCGTTGCTCCTTACCAACCTGCCTATCCTGGCCCAGGTTTTCACCGGAACCATCACCGGCGTGGTTACCGACCCAAGCGGCGCCCCAGTGTCCGCCGCCATCGTCCGTCTCAAAAACGAGGCCACCAGTGAACCTAAACAGGTCACTTCCGGCAGCGATGGCAACTACATTTTCTCGCAAATTTTGCCTGGTTCCTATGAGGTGAGCGTTGAACTCGCCGGCTTCCGCAAGAGCGTCACCAATGGAGCCGTCCTGCGCGTCAATCAGACCTTAGAAGTAAATTTCAAGATGCAAATTGGAGAAGTCACCCAGACCGTCGAAATTACTGCCGGCGTCTCTTTGCTTGACACCCAAACCGCAAACCGCGCCGTCACCTTAGACCAGCAAGCCGTGCTCGACCTGCCCGTGAATGCGCGCAATCCGTTCGCCATGGTTCACGTCAACGCCGGCGTTATCGCCGTGCGCACCGGCATCTCGCAAGCCACGCAGGACCAAAACCATAACCGTTTCTCCATGAACGGCGGGCGTGGCCAAGCCGGCCTCACTTTGATTGACGGCACGCCAGCCTCGGCCGTCGATTGGGGCGGACTCATTGCATCTCCCGGCGTTGACTCGGTTGCCGAAGTAAACATTCAGCGGAACCAGTTCGACGCACAATTCGGTAAATCAGATGGCGGCGCTGTCAATATGATCACCCGTGGTGGCGCAAATCAATTCCACGGTACCCTGTTCGAGTTCCTGCGCAATGACAAACTGGATGCCAATAGCTGGGGAAACAATCGCTCCGGTTTGCGACGTACTTCGTTCCAACGCAATCAATTTGGCGGCAACTTCTCTGGAGCAATCTCGAAGTCAAAACGGCTCTTCTTCTTCGGTGGCTACGAAGGGGTCCGCCAGGGCACACCCGGCACCAGCATTCAGAACGTGCCAACAGCTCAACAAATTTCTGGCGACTTCTCCAGAACCTTCAACGCCAATGGCACGCAATCGGTAATCTTCGACCCCTTCACCACGCGCCCCAATCCTAATGGCGCCGGTTCGATCCGCGATGCTTTTCCGGATAACAGGATTCCCAGCAACCTCTTCGATCCCGTGGCCGTCAAGGTTCTCGCGCTCTTCCCTAAGCCGAACACTCCCGGTGCCCCCCTCACCAACGCGCTCAACTTCGCCGCTCAAGGTAACACTGTCACCGCCAACGAACGCTTCGATGGCCGCATCGATTGGGCCAAGAGTGAAAAATTGACAATGTTCGGCCGCTTCACCAAGGCCATTCAAGAGAACGTCGCACCTCAATTCTTCGGCAACGGCGCTGATACCAACTTTTCCGACGTCAACCCCCGCAGCCACGTGGTGATCGGCAGCACCTGGACTCCCTCTCCCACCTGGGTCCTTAATGTCCTGCTCGGCTCCGGCCGATGGCGCGAGAATCAGAACTCGCCCTCCAGCGGACTAAACCCCACCACCCTTGGCTACCCCGCTGCTTTGGTCTCGCAGTTCCAGACTATTAACTATCCGGCTATCACCACCCAGGGTTACAATACTTTCGCCAACGCCAACTACTTTAACGGTCCACGCGAGACCCACAACCTCCAAGCCAACGTCACCAAGGAACTCGGCAAACATAGCCTCAAGTTCGGCTGGTTGGGCGAACTTGCCCGGCTGAACGCCACAAACTTCCAGACGCCAACTTTTAACTTCACCCGCGGCCTCACTTCCGGCCCTACGGCTGCGGTCACCAGCGCCACCAGCGGCGACGGCGTCGCATCGTTATTGCTCGGTGTCGGAGCCAGCGGCTCTGCCCCCATCAACGCAGCCACCGCCATCACGGCCATGTACCACGGCTTGTACCTGCAGGATTCGTGGCGGGTGAATCGTCGCTTGACCCTGCACCTGGGAATGCGTTGGGAGGTGCAACAAGCCCGCACAGAGCGCTACAACCGCTTCAACAACTTTGACTTCAATGCCATCAGCCCTCTGGCTGCCGCCACCGGCTTGCCACTCAAAGGCGGCTTGGTCTTCGTCACTCCGCAGAACCGAGGTGCCTGGGATACCGACAAGTTGAACCTCGCTCCCCGTTTCGGCATGGCCTATAAGCTCACCGATAAGTTAGTCTTCCGTGGCGGCTATGGCATCTTCTATCCGCAAACCGGCGGCGGTGCGAACCAGGGCTTTTCCACAACCACGACGTGGGTCTCCACGATCGGCGGCGACGGCATCAACCCCAATCGGGGTGCCCTGTTAAGCAATCCGTTCCCCAGCGGATTAGTACAACCAGTCGGCAACACGCAAGGTCTCGCCACGCTGGCTGGTGAAAGCGTCAATGCCTTCTCCCGGCTGCATCCGCTCAGCTACGTTCAAAACTTCTCGGCGGATTTTCAATATGAGCTAAAAAAAGGCATGGTCTTGGAACTTGGCTATACCGGTTCGCAGGGCCGCAAGTTGCTTTTTGGCACCGGTCAACAGGCAAATCAGTTGGACCCCAAATTCCTGAACCTCGGCGCGGGGCTTGATGCGCAGGTGCCAAATCCCTTCTTTGGCATACTCAAAACCGGCGTGCTCTCCGGCGCTACTGTGCCGCGTAATCGCCTGTTGCGCCCCTATCCACAATTCAATGGAGTCAACCTTTCCGCTGACGCTCCCGGCGCAAGTTCCAGCTTCAACGCGCTGGTGGTTCGTTACAACTGGCAGATTGGATCAGGACTCAACCTGTTAACCACCTATCAGTGGTCCAAAGCCATCGATAACGCCAGCGAATGGCAAGGCTGGGAAGTGGGGGACACCCCGCGCGACTACTACAACCTGAAGGTCGATCGCTCCATCAGCGCACACGATCTTCCCCAAAGCTTCGTCACGGCTCTTGTCTATGAGTTGCCGGTTGGCAAGGGTAAGAAACTTCTGTCCAACGCCAATGCCGTCACCAATGCCGTTCTTGGTGGATGGCAGGTCTCTTCAATCGTGCGCTTCGGCAGCGGCCTCCCTCTGGGCTTCTCTGCACCTAATTCCCTTGGCAACTATGGCTTCCAGATTCAGCGCCCGAACGTGGCGGATTTGCAGGTAGCTAAACTGGATAACCCCACGCCGGATCGTTGGTTCAATACCTCCGCGTTCACCGCTCCTGGCACTTATGAAATCGGTAACGCCACTCGATGGGTGCCCACCATTCGTTTCGGCCCCACGAACCATGCCGACATCGCCGTTCTTAAGAATTTCCGATTCCTTGAAAGGGTAAAAGCGCAGTTCCGAGCCGAGATGTTTAACTCAACGAATACACCGCAGTTTGGCCGAGCCAATACCACCTTGGGCAGTCCAGACTTTGGCCGCGTCACCGGTACCACGAACGTTGGTCCGCGCAATATCCAGCTAGGGCTACGGCTTCAGTTCTAGCCGAAAAAGGCAGGGCGGCCTCAACGCACGGCCGCCCTGATCCTTTTGGTAGGCTCGGCGAAACTATTGTTTGGTGCCCACTTTGGTCCGGTACTCTGCTTGTGCTCGCTCAGCATCTTCAGTTCGCCCCATACTCCGATAAGCTCGGGAGAGTGCCAAAAGCAGGGTGGCGTCTTTTGCTGAGGCCGCTTCCAGGTGTGGGATTGCCTCCGCCATTCTACCTACTGCCAGTAGCGCTTTACCCAATTCGCCTCGAACCCCTGTAAGTTCAGGTACTGCCTGTTCTGCTCTCAATAGAAACGGCAACCCAGCCGCTGGCCCTTCCAAACGTGCCAGCGTATCTCCGTACTCAAATTGGAATTCAGGTTCATTGGCAAACTGCTCTGCCAGTGGTGAGAAGAATTTCTTCGCTTCTGGATATAGGCGGGCACGCCAATAACTGTGCGCCACCTGCCGCAGTAACTTTGTACTATTTGAATGAAACACGGTGGCCCCTTCATAGGCTCGTGCTGCCTTTTCAAAACGCCCACAAGCAAATAGGGCGTCGCCTAAATCGATTGAACTTTTAGAGGCATCCCATAACTTCGCCTTCTCCAATGGTGCAATGGCGTCGCAGGGTTGCTTCAACTTCAATCGCGCCAAGCCAGTCATCCAATGATTGGCTCCTGGCTGTGGCTTGGCTTTTAAGTACTTCTCAAACTCCACAATCGCATCCTGAAAGTTACCGGCTTGATACTGTGCAAGTCCCAAGTTCATCCGCCACATCGGATTGGCTGGTTCTTTTTCCGTCAATTGCCGATAAGCCTTGCCCGCGTCTGCAAAGCGCGATTCCCGCATTGCCTGAGCCCCGGCTTGCGATAAAGACGACACGTCTTGAAGCATTGCCAACGCAAAAAGTAAGGTAATCATGGGGCTGTAACCTTCAAGGTCTGATTGGCTTTCACATTTAACATAGTCTTCTTGCGGCCATCGGACCAAAATACTTCAACTGCAACTTCCGCTTGCGAACCCAATCCGAAATGCAGCGGACACGCACACGACGAGGCATAGCCAACCGTTGAAGTAACATGCCGCCAATTTGTACCCACGCGGACGCGGGCTCCGGGCCCACTGACGTCCACGGACAGCCAGTTCCCGGTACAGGGATTTCGCAGGACTCTAGCCGGTGCATTCAGCGCAGTGACGACCAAGTCCAGGCAACCATCACCGTTCAGATCTGCTGCTACTAATCCGCGGTTCATCGCGGCAAAACCGGGTAGAGCTGCAGTTGACGAAAAAGACTTGCCAACCAGATTGCGCAGCCAGGAAACCGGCTCAGGCTGCGTGGAGCCTCGTGAACCCGTTGCGGACAGCACGCCGCTTCTGGCCACCGCTATGTCCTTCCAGCCGTCGTTGTCCAGATCCGCGAAAGCTATGCCCCAGCCAGCCATTGGTCGTGTCAGTAAATCCAACTTACTTTTGCTAGTTACTTCCTCGAACTCCCTGCCTTGATTCCGATACAGCGGAAACGTCTCGTCGCGCAGGGCGGAATAGATCAAATCCGGCTTTCCGTCATTATCGAAATCCTGAGCATCCACGCCCATGGAAGACGGCGGATCCCCATTCAACGGTGCCGCCACTCCTCGATCAAATGCCACCTCAGCAAACCTTCCGCCGCCAAGATTGTGAAACAGAAAGTTAAAAGTCCGATCATTGGTGACAAAGATATCGGCCAATCCATCCTGATCGAAATCAGCGATGCCAGCGGCCATGCCTTTGCCCTTGTGTGCCTCAATGCCGGAAGAAGCAGAAATATCGGTGAAGGTTCCATCTCCGTTATTGCGGAACAAGGCATTGGGTTGCGATTCGTAAAAGCGAGGGTGGCAAAAATCCGGTTTCCCATCAACCAAACATTGGCGCTCCTTGGCCGGATCCCAGCGGACGTAGTTGACGATGAACAGATCCAGATCCCCGTCATTATCTATGTCAACCCACGCTGCCCCCACTGCCCAACGGCCTTTGTTATCGATGCCACTTTTGGCTGTGACGTCAGCAAACCCGGCGTTTGACCGGTTGCGGTAAAGTGTCACACCGCGCACTCCGCAGACCAGCAAATCAATCCGGCCATCGCCATCATAATCGCCAACCGCAGCCGCAATGTCGTAACCAGTTCCTGCCAGACCCGCTTCTGCGGTACGATCCTCAAACCGAAGATTCCCCATATTTCGCAGGAGGCGATTATATTGAGCCGGTTTGGTCTTTCGAGCCGAAGGAAGGTCTGCACCGTTGGGGAAAAAAAGGTCAAGGCGGCCATCGCCGTCGTAATCAAAAACGGCAATGCCGCCAGGCGTGGTGGCCGGTAAATATTTTCTGGGGGTTTCGCCGCTAAACAGATTGAATGGAAGAGGCACTGTTTGCCAGGCGCTAACCATTGCTAGGGCTGCTAGAAAAAATCGAAGCATTATACACTGATTCTAGCGCCAATCGGCTTGTCCTAGCTAGCCTCCCCCCACAAAATGCACAATCTCCACCTGTGCCCCAGCCCCAACAGGAGTGCTTCCCCACAGCGGAGTCCGAACAATCTGTCGATCCAGTTCCACCGCCACTTTTTCCGGGTCAACTCCTAAAGAATGCAGCAGATCCAGGATGCTTCCAGCTTCCTTCACCGCATGTTTTTCGCCGTTCAATGTGATTTCCATAGGGAAAAGTACGGAGACGTTCCACTTTCTGGTCCCGTTTCAGCTATTATTATAGTTTCAAATCTTTAGTTCATGCCGACAACTTTATTGGAACGATACTTCCCTGTCGTCTTGCAGGCCATTCTTGCTTTCGCTATTGGGACCCTCTTAATTGGCGCTTCCGCTATTCTTGGCAAGCGCGTTAGGAACGCCGTCAAAAATACCGCCTATGAGTGCGGCATGACGCCATATGGTACCGCCAAGGAACGCTTCAGTGTGAAGTTTTACCTGGTAGCCATGCTCTTCATCCTTTTCGACATTGAAGCCATTTTCCTCTACCCCTGGGCTGTCGTTTTTCGCGACCTGAAAATGTTCGCCTTCTTCGAAATGTTGGTCTTCGTGATTTTAATTCTTGCTGGCTTTTTCTACATCTATAAGAAAGGCGCACTCGATTGGACCGCTGAAGAGCTGAAGCCCGTGCAGCACAAAATTCACGTGGACCTGATGCCTGCTGATCCTGTGCCATCGGAGAAAGTCACTCATGCTGCCTGAAGAAATTAAAGCCGAACCATTAGTCCAAGCGCTAAACCAGTTTGTAATCGGCGGACACAAGCAACACGGGGATCTGACTGTTGAAGTATCCGCTGCCAACATTGTCCCTGCGCTGCGATTGCTGCATGATAAAGAACAGTTCAATCGTCTTAGCACCATCACCGCCATTGATCGCTATCCAGCGGAACCGCGGTTTGAAGTGGTCTACCAAATTCAGTCCATGGACAGAAATTTACGCCTGCGGGTGAAGGCCCGTTTGCATGGCGACAATCCAAAAATTGATACGGTCACCGGAATCTGGAAAGGTGCCAATTGGTATGAGCGCGAAACTTTTGATTTGTTCGGTATTGTTTTCCAGAACCACCCCAACCTGATACGGTTGCTGATGCCCGAAGGGTACGATGGTCACCCTCTTCGTAGGGACTTCCCAACGCACGGCAACAAGTACAGCTACCAGAACGAGTAAGGATATTCGATGAGCGAAACTGTACTCCCAGTCGAAAACGACATCTTTAGCGAAGCTACGGAAACACGCACGCGTCGCATGACGCTCAATATGGGTCCGCAGCATCCATCCACCCATGGCGTGTTGCGCGTCCTGTTGGAACTGGAAGGCGAAACAATCCAGAACGCTATTCCCGATATTGGTTTTCTCCACACCGGCATTGAAAAACAGTGCGAAGCTTTGAACTGGCAGCAGGTAGTCACGCTGACAGATCGTGTAGATTACCTCTCCAATCTCAACAACAATCTGGCCTACTGTTTATCGGTTGAAAAGCTGCTGCAAATGGAAATCCCGGCACGCGCGCAGTATTTCCGAGTGATGCTCTGCGAGCTTTCGCGCATTAGCAGCCACTTGGTTTGGTTGGGCACCCATGCTCTGGACATTGGCGCAATGTCCATGTTCATGTACTGCTTCCGCGAGCGTGAAGATCTTCTGAAAATTTTTGAATACTTCAGCGGTCAACGCTTGATGACCTCTTACATCCGCATTGGCGGCCTGGCCCTGGACGCACCGCGTGGCTGGGAAAGGATTGTCAAAAAGTTCCTGGAAACATTCCCTTCCAGAGTGGAACAGTATGAAGACCTACTGAACAACAATCCTATTTGGACTGGTCGTACCAAGGGGATTGGGCCATTGGAAGTCAGCCGGATGATCAACCTGGGCATCACTGGACCTCTGATTCGCGCCTGCGGCTTGCCGCATGATCTGCGCAAGATGGAACCCTATTCGGGCTACGACAAATTCGATTTCAAAGTTTGCACCTCCACCGATAACGATGTGTGGGGTCGTTACCAAGTGCGCATGGGCGAATTTCGGGAGTCGCTCAAAATCATTCAGCAAGCAATGGACGGCATGCCTGGCGGACCGGTGCAAGCCGACGCCCCCAAAGTAGTTTTACCAGATCGCGAAAAGATGAAGACGCAGATGGAAGCGCTTATTTATCACTTCAAGATTGTCACCGAAGGCTTTGCTGTTCCTGAAGGGGAAGCGTATGTGGGCATTGAATCGCCCCGCGGTGAGTTGGGTTATTTTGTAGTTAGCGATGGCTCTGCCAAACCGTTACGAGTGCACATGCGCACGCCGAGCTTCGGCAACATTCAAGCGCTGCCTGAACTTATGGAAGGCCGCATGATTGCTGATTCCATCGCCATTATGGGCAGTCTAGACTTTGTACTGGGAGATTGCGACCGATGACATTTTCCCCGGAACTTGAAAAGCGCTTCGCCGATATGGTGACGCATTACCCAGAGGGTCGCCAAAAAGCGGCACTGATTCCCATGCTGATGTATGGGCAGGACGAGGTTGGTTCCATCTCGCCGGAGCTCATGGCTGAAGTAGCCAAGCGGCTGAAAATCAAAGTGATTGAAGTGGAAGAAGTGCTGGGCTACTATTCCATGCTGCATCGCAAACCGATGGGCAAATATCATGTGCAAGTTTGCACCAACGTGGCTTGTATGCTGGTGGGCGGCACGGAACTTTATGATCATGCTTGTAAGAAGCTAGGCCTGAAACACCTGGAAACACAGCATAACGGCCACTATTCGCTAGAAGAAGTGGAATGCATTGGTGCTTGTTCCTGGGCGCCGGCCATCCAAGTGAACTACACTTTTCATCACTACGTCACACCAGAAAAGTTCGACTCCATACTAGGGGAGTGTAAATAAAATGGGCAGGCTTTATAACGAACCCAGTCCGCTTGAAGTAAAGATAGTCACTCGGAATTTTGGACTTCCGAATTCCGAATCAATCGACACGTATCTTGCGCACCAAGGCTATGAGGCTTTGAAAAAAGCGATCGGCATGTCGCAGGAACAGATCATTGACGAAGTGAAAGCTTCTTCCTTGCGCGGTCGTGGTGGAGCAGGATTTCCAACCGGTATGAAATGGGGTTTTGTGCCCCGTCAATTAGACAAGCCGAAATACATTGTTGTGAATGCCGATGAATCGGAACCAGGCACCTGCAAAGACAGGTTGTTGATTGAGTTCGATCCTCATCAGTTGATTGAAGGAATTCTGATTGCCGCTCTTGCCGTGGGTGCCGAAAAAGGTTGGATCTACATTCGCGGCGAATACCGCTACCTGATCGACATTATGGACAAGGCTCTGGCCGAAGCCTATGCGCACGGGTTTCTGGGTAAGAGCATTGCTGGCTCGCAATTTAAGTTCGATCTTTATACGCAGACTGGCGCTGGTGCCTACGAATGTGGCGAAGAATCAGCGTTGCTGGAATCGCTGGAAGGCAATCGCGGCATTCCGCGTATCCGTCCTCCGTTCCCCGCTGTTTCCGGTGCTTTTCAATGTCCCACTGTTCTTAATAACGTAGAAACCTTCTGCGCTGTTCCTGCAATTATCCGAGATGGAGGCAAAGCTTTTGCCGACCTGGGAATTCCCAAAGCCGGCGGCACCCGCATGGTCTGCATTGCCGGTCATGTGAATAAGCCTGGTGTTTACGAAGTGCCCCTGGGCTTTCCGATGATGAAGTTCATCAACGAAGTAGCTGGTGGCATTCCCAATGGTCGTAAGTTGAAAGCAGTGATTCCTGGTGGTTCGTCGTGCCCGATTCTACGTGCCGATGAGTGCGACTTAAACATGGATTACGATTCGCTGGCCAAGGCGAAGTCCATGCTAGGATCAGGCGGCATGGTGGTGATGGATGAGACCACAGATATGGTGAAAGTGGCGCTGCGCATCATGCGCTTCTATCAACATGAAAGTTGTGGTTGGTGCATTCCTTGCCGTGAAGGTACAACCTGGTTGCGCAAAATGCTGCAACGCGTGACCGATGGCCAAGGCATGACCCGCGACATTGATTTAATAGGTGATTTGGCAAAAAATATGTTGGGCCGCACCTTCTGTCCACTCGGAGACGCAGCGGCATTGCCGACTATCTCTCTTGTGGAAAAATTCAGGGGCGAGTTTGAAGCCTACGTTGCGAAGAACCCCTTGGCGAAGAACGAATTGGTATCGGTAGGTTAATAATAAATGGCTGATCAGGTAACGCTAACAATCAACGGAAAACAGGTGCAAGCTCCCACTGGGGAACTGCTCATTGAAACGTGCAAACGGTTGGCATCGGAAATTCCAGCCTTCTGCTACTACGAAGGAATGTCTTTGCAGGCTGCCTGCCGCATGTGCCTGGTTGAAGTAGAAAAGTTTCCTAAACTACAAACGGCTTGCACGCTTCCCGTGGCTGAAGGCATGGTTGTACAGACCGAGTCCGACGCCGTGGTGAAGGCTCGCAAAACTACTCTTGAATTCTTGCTGTCCAATCATCCACTGGATTGCCCAGTGTGCGACAAGGGTGGCGAATGCGAACTGCAAGACATGGTGTTCCGCTACGGTGTGGGCGAAAGTCGTTATACCGAAGTGAAGCAGCATGTGCCAGAAAAACAATGGTCCCCAGTTGTGTTTTACGATAGCCCCCGTTGCATTCTTTGCTATCGATGCATTCGTGTTTGCGATGAAGGTATGGGAGTGGGCGCGCTGGGCTTAACCAATCGCGGAATCTATTCGGAAATTACACCCAGCCATGTCGACCATTTGGAATGTGATGAATGCGGTGCGTGTATTGACATCTGCCCGGTGGGAGCGCTCACCAGCGGTGCCTACCGTTATAAAACCCGCCCGTGGGAAATGGAGCACACCGGAACCATCTGCACCCATTGCGGCGATGGTTGCAAGACCACCCTAGGCACACGTGGCGATGAAATTGTACGCGCTAATAATCGTGATCGCAGCGGCATTAACGAAGAGTTCCTGTGCGTCAAAGGCCGCTATGCGTTCGATTTCAATCATCATGCAGAGCGTTTGCAATCGCCCATGATTCGCATGAACGGTGAGTTGCAGCCTGTGTCCTGGACCGACGCGCTAAAGGCTGTGGCAGCGCAGTTTACTTCAGTGAAAGCGGCTGGCGGATCCATTGGCGTTATCGGGTCCACTCGCAATTCCAACGAAGAAAACTTCTTGTTACAGAAGTTCGCTCGGCAAGTGCTGGGCACCAATAATATTGATCATCCGCGCAGTGGTGACATTGTCACATTGCTGGACGCGTTAAGTGGCAAGACCGATGCTCTAGCCTCTGTGGACGACCTGTACAAGGCCAAGGGTGTGTTGATTGTCGGCAGTGATTTGTCGCAACAGCATCCGCTGCTTGCCAATCAGATTCGCGCCAATGTTCGTCATCACAAAGCCAAAGTATTTACTGTCACTCGTGGTCCGGTTCGTGAAGACGATATCGCCGCTGTCGCAGTGCGTGCCAGTGAAGGTCAGGAAGTAACCGCAGTGGAAGGATTGAAAGATAAGCTGGCGGCTGCTGGCGACCTCATCATTCTCATCGGCGCATCAGTCAAAGGCGAGGCTGTTCGCAAACTGGTAGCCTTCGGTGACACTCTTGGCATCCCTGTAAAATATATCTGTCTGATGGATGCATCCAATTCTCGCGGTGCCGTGGACATGGGCGTCACGCCTGATTTGTACCCTGGTTACAAGCCTGTCGAAAAGCCTGGCAAGAGTATGGCGAACATGCTGGCCGATCCCGCGCTTGGCATGTTGTGGGTCATTGGTGAAAATCCGCTGGTACACACAAAGCTAGCGTCAACAAATGCATTCGTTGTGGTTCAAGATATGTTCCTTACGGAAACGGCTCAGCGTGCCGACGTGGTTCTGCCTTCGGCTTCAGGTTATGAAAAGAACGGCACCATTACCAACACCACTGGTCAAGTGCAGCGCCTGAAAAAGGCTGTTGAAATGATGGGCACCAAAACAGATTTGGCGATTCTGGGTTTGCTGGCAAGGGCCATGGGCGCAGATGCGACTTCAAAGATGGGCGCCAGTAATGTGGATGCAGTATTTGAAGAGATTCGTTCTACCATCCGTGGATATAATGTTGCATTGCCAGTTTTGATGACGGGTGGGGCGGCGCAAACCATGCCTGTGAATGGCCGGGTTCCGGTGTTTGTGGAAATAGATTCGATTCGTACTACTGGTGACACCTTGTTTACTTCAGGTACATTAGGCCGATACTCAAAAACGTTGAATGCAGTGATGGAGGCCCCAGGCAAGCTTTATGGGCAACCCGTTTCAAAAGGCTAAGCTCTAACGAACGTCATGGAATTTATAATAATCACTTTGGTGAAAACAGGCCTGGTGGCCTTTATCCTTCTCACCACCTTGGCCTACCTGCAATGGGTAGAACGCAAAGTTATCGCTCACGTGCAAGCGCGCGTCGGTCCTTATCGAGTGGGCCCGCACGGACTCCTTCAGCCGCTTGCTGATGTTGTGAAGTTGATGACCAAAGAAGATTTGATTCCTGATCACGTCAACAAGGTTTTTTATGTTCTGGCACCGTTTCTAGCTGTTTTTCTAGCATTGCTCAGCATTTCCGTAATTCCATTTGGCCCCGCTGTTGAAATATTCGGCATCAAAACCAATCTGGGTCTGGCCGATATCAACATAGGTATTCTGCTCATCCTGGCAGTCAGTTCTTTGGGTGTCTATGGAATAGCTTTGGCTGGCTGGGCGTCTAACAACAAATATTCTTTAATGGGCGGATTGCGCAGCGCTGCTCAAATGGTGAGCTACGAATTGCCCATGGCCCTGGCCATTGCTGCTCCGCTGATTTTATCCAACAGCCTGAATCTTCGTGAAATTGTGGATACCCAAGCAGGCAACTGGTATGGCATCCCCAACTGGAATATTTTCACTGGTGGCCAGATTTTCGGCTTCTTCCTGTTCATGATTGCCGCCTTTGCTGAAACGAATCGCATCCCGTTTGATTTGCCTGAAGCGGAAAACGAACTGGTGGCTGGGTTCCATGTCGAATATTCTTCCATGAAATTCGCGGGCTTTTTCATGGCCGAATATGCCAACATGATCACGGTCTGCTCTGTCGCTACGGTCTTGTTTTTAGGTGGTTGGCATTCGCCGATTCCCAGTCAAGCAGGCTCTGGTGTATTCGCTGCGCTGGTCCACTTTGCGGCGGCCGGTATGTTATTCTTCCACGCCATGCACGCCGCTAGGCCTTTCGATAAAATAACGTTCCCGGTCTTTGGTGTAGTGATCAGCGGCATTGGTGCCATCTTCCTGGCAGGTGCTTTCGTATGGCCAGCCCTAGGTGCCGCAATCAATGGGTTATTTTGGTATGGTGCCAAAACGTTCATTCTGCTCTTCGTATTTATCTGGATTCGTGCAACACTGCCGCGCTTCCGTTATGACCAACTCATGCGATTTGCCTGGCTGTTTATGTTCCCCGCCGCGCTACTGAACATGCTAATTACCGCCTTCTTTGTGGCGTTGAAGGGATAACTAATGGACCTGATATTATTCATCGTCTTCGCAATGTTCGCGGTGGCCAGCGCTCTTGGCCTGATCCTGCAAACGCACCCCATCAATAGTGCGCTTTCGCTGATTGGCGTCATGGGGTCACTGGCTGTCCTCTATCTGTTATTGGGTGCCGAGTTCATCGCCGCCGCGCAGTTAGTGGTCTATGCTGGTGCCATCATGGTGCTGTTCCTGTTCGTCATCATGTTGTTAAACGCTGGTGAGGAACGCAACCCATGGAAGGCTCCTGTGGTTGCATACATCGGTGGTCCGGTGGTGATTTTCCTGATCGGCGCGTTTGTCTACCTGATCAACTTTACTCTTCCTCCAATGCGCTCCGTATCTTTCGGAGATTTCACTGGCGGTGGTCCAAGGGAAATCGGCATGGCGATTTTCACCAAGTACCTGCTGCCATTTGAAGTAACCAGTGTCCTGATTTTAATCGCTATCGTTGGGGCAATGGTTTTGGCCCGCAAGGAGATTGACTAAGTGCCCAATGTGCCCGTCCCGTTGAATTACTACCTTACATTAAGCGCTATCTTGTTTATGATCGGCGCAGCGGGCTTTATCATCCGTCGCAACATCATCACCGTGTTCATGTCTATTGAACTGATGTTGAACGCAGTGAACCTCACCTTCGTCACCTTCTCCTATCAGTTCCGTCAGGTGGACGGCCACATTTATAGCTTTTTCGTTATGGTGGTGGCTGCTGCTGAAGCAGCCGTCGGACTGGCAATTATTCTCACCGTCTTTAAGAACCGCTCCACTCTGACCATCGACGATGTCAGCAGCATGAAGAACTAAACGATGCACTCACTCTGGTTAATTCCTATTTTTCCTCTGGTCGGCTTCCTCATAAATGGAATGCTAGGCCGACGGTTTTCAAAAACCGTCATTAACACCGTTGCCGTGGGCAGCGTCGTGCTGTCGTTTCTTTGGGTGCTCAAAGCCCTCAGCGCCCTGGCCCCCTTGAACGAAACCTACGTGGAACATTATTTCACTTGGATTTCTTCGGGCACACTGGACATTGGTTTTGATTTTGCGATTGACCGTCTCACCATGGTCATGCTGTTGGTTGTAACTGGCATTGGTTCGCTGATTCACGTGTACGCCACTGGTTACATGGCTCATGAAGGTGGCTACTACCGCTTCTTCGCTTACCTGAATTTATTCATGTTTTTCATGCTCACTTTGGTGCTGGCCGCTAACTACGTGCTGCTCTTCGTGGGATGGGAAGGCGTGGGATTATGCAGCTACCTGCTAATCGGTTTCTACTTCCTAAAGAAGAGCGCATCGGATGCTGGTAAGAAAGCCTTCATCGTCAATCGCATTGGCGATTTCGGTTTCAGCTTGGCCATGTTCCTGATTGTGATTTCTTTTGGCACGCTCGATTTTCAAAAGGTGTTCGCCAAGGCCAGCACCATCTCCCCCGAAGTGCAATACGGTTCCATAACCACTATCTGCTTGTTACTTCTAGTAGGGGCCATTGGGAAGTCGGCGCAAATTCCCTTGTATGTCTGGCTACCAGATGCAATGGAAGGCCCCACCCCGGTATCGGCACTCATCCACGCGGCCACCATGGTAACGGCTGGTGTCTATATGATCGCCCGCTCCGCCACGCTGTTTGAGCGTGCCCCCATCGCCATGGATGTTGTGGCCTACATTGGCTTGGCAACGGCGGTGATGGCTGCCACCATCGGCCTGGTGCAAAACGATATCAAAAAAGTGTACGCGTATTCGACGGTTTCCCAACTCGGTTATATGTTCCTTGGTTGTGGCGTCGGCGCGTTCTCCGCTGGCATTTGGCACGTTGTTACTCACGCCTTTTTCAAGGCTCTGCTGTTCCTTGGTGCTGGTTCCGTAATCCACGCTTGTGCTGGCGAGCAGGACATGCAAAAGATGGGCGGGTTGATGAAAAAAATCCCCATCACCTTCGCTGTTCTGTTCATTGCAGCTATGGCCATTGCCGGTGTGCCGCCGCTATCAGGCCACTACTCGAAAGATGCCATTCTGATGGCCGCCCATGCTCGAGCACCCTGGATGTACTGGGTAGGCGTGGTGACTGCTGGTATGACCGCCTTCTATGTGTTTCGCTCCATCTTCCTTACCTTCTTTGGCGAGTATCGTGGCAAAGCCCATCCGCACGAATCCCCTGCTGTCATGTGGGTTCCACTTGCTGTGTTAGCGGTGCTCAGCCTCATCGGCGGCTATGCCTTCAACATTCCTGAATTCCTTTCGCCAGTGCTTCCAATGCACGGTGGAGTTCACGATGAAAGTCTGGCTACCATTGCTACCGCTGCCGGTCTTGCGGGAATTTTGCTTGCCGCCATTTGCTACCTCTTCGTCCCCAGCATTCCCGGTGCACTGGCATCAGCCTTCGCGCCTATCTATCAAACACTCTACGACAAGTACTATGTCGATGAATTATACAATGTTTCCATTGTGAAACCCATCGCCAACGGATCTCGTGAAATCTTATGGAAGGGTGCCGACGTCGGTGTGTTCGACGCTCTTGTGAATGGTGCCGGAACCACATCCATGGCACTCGGCGGTCTCCTCAGAAAGATGCAATCCGGTAACTTACGCACTTACGCCAGTTGGGTCTTAATAGGAATCCTACTCGTCATGGGTGGCTTTGCTGTTTACGGAGGTGCGAAATGAACCTTCTAGACATCACTCTGATTCTTCCTCTGGCGGCCTTCGCTCTAGTCCTTTTCTTGTCTGGCGATGCCGCAAAGAAAGCCGCCATCGGCTTTGCGCTAATCATCTTTCTGGTTTCACTCGGATTGCTCGGCCCCACACTCGCCGCGCCTGCCGCAATGAATTTTGAATCGAACGTGGCCTGGATCGACTCGCCCGCCATTCGTTATCACACTGGCATTGACGGCGTCAGCATTTGGCTCATTCTGCTGACCACACTGCTTACGCCCATCTCCATGCTGATTTCATGGAACTACATTAAAGAGCGCGTTCCCCAGTTCTACGCTTACTTATTGCTGCTGGAATTCGGCCTCATCGGTGTGTTCATGAGTCTGGACCTTTTCCTGTTCTATGTGTTCTGGGAAGTGTGTCTGGTGCCCATGTTCCTGTTGATCGGCATCTATGGGCACGACCGTCGCATCTACGCCGCTGTGAAATTTTTCTTGTACACCATGGCTGGCTCCGTGCTGATGCTGGTGGCCATTGTCTACATCTACGGCAAGGCGGGCGGCACGTTCGACTACATTCAGATCCTGGCCAAGCTGCATAACGGTCAGTTGCACTTTGAACCCGCTGAACAAATGTGGCTCTTCCTTGCGTTCTTCATCGCCTTCGCCATTAAGGTCCCATTGTTCCCGCTGCACACGTGGTTGCCTGACGCGCACGTCGAAGCTCCAACGGCCGGTTCCGTCATGTTGGCGGCTCTCATGCTGAAAATGGGAACATATGGCATTCTTCGATTCTGTCTGCCCATGTTTCCGCAAGCAGCCTACAATGCCCGCATCCCCATTATCACGCTGGCCATCATCGGCATTATTTACGGAGCCCTTGTAGCATTGGTTCAGCCGAATATGAAAAAGCTAGTTGCCTATTCATCGGTCAGTCATTTGGGTTTTGTGGTTCTCGGCTTATTCACTTTCGATCAGGCAGGCGTGGACGGCGCAGTGTATCAGATGATCGCTCATGGCGTTTCAACAGGTGCGCTCTTCATGCTGGTTGGCTTCCTCTACGAACGGAACCATTCCCTTGAAATCAAAGATTACGGTGGCGTGGCCACCTGCGCGCCATACCTTAGCACTGTATTTCTGATTACGACACTGGCCAGTGTCGGCATGCCCTTGTTGAACAACTTTGTTGGAGAATTTCTGGTGCTACAGGGTGCTGCCAGAGTCAACATCTGGTGGGCAGTGTTTGCAGGCCTTGGCGTGATTCTATCCGCCTGTTATATGTTGTGGCTCTATCAACGCGCCTTCTTCGGTCCGGTATCGCATGAAGTGGAACATCACGTCACAGATTTAACATCACGGGAATGGGTGACGTTGATTCCCATGATCGCGCTGATGGTTTGGATGGGCATTTACACGCAAACGTTCCTGCCATCGATTTCCGCTTCCAATACCCACATGCTTGGGCAAGTTCAGAGCAAGGAGATTGCTAATGCCCGCTAACTTCATGCCCAGCGCTGCGGAATACTTTCGGTTCGCTCCGGAAATTATTCTCACCATAGTCGGCACATTGGTAATGATTCTTGAAGCCATGACGGGGGATCGTGATAAGTCGTCACTGGGCTATGTTTCCCTACTGGGTTTAGCAGCGGCCATGGCTGCTGCAGTAGCCGCCAACAACGATCCTGGCTTGGCCTTCCAGTCTATGATCATTGTCGACGGCTTCGCTACCTTCTTCCGCGTCTTAGTGCTTGGTGTTGGCATGCTGACCATTCTAGTCTCCACCAACTATCTATCGGAAGCAAAGGCCAACAGCGGCGATTTCTACGCGTTGATCCTGTTTTCAGTGGTCGGCCAAAGCTTGATGGCTTGCGCCAACGAACTGATCATGATCTTCATCGGCATTGAAATCTCGTCCATCGCCAGTTACATTCTGGCTGGATATTTACGTGACGATCGCCGCAATAACGAAAGCGCTTTGAAGTATTTCCTGATGGGATCTTTCGCTACAGCCTTCCTGCTTTATGGCGTGGCCTGGATCTACGGTCTTACCGGTTCTACTAATTTGGGAGAGATTCGGACCGTGCTGAGCCATGGCACAGCCCCCACGGCGATGGTGGGCATTTCCGCCGCACTTATGTTAGTTGGCCTGGCCTTCAAAGTTTCCGCAGCACCGTTTCAAGTATGGGCACCTGATGTGTACCAAGGTTCGTCTGCTCCTATTAGTGCCTTCATGAGCGCCGGACCCAAAGCCGCAGCCTTCGCCGTCATGGTCAGAGTCTTCTACACATCCTTCGATTCCATTTCCAACCAATGGGAGCCAGTGTTCTGGATCATGTCGCTGGCCACAATGGTCATCGGTAATTTCGCCGCGTTACAGCAGCGGAACATCAAGCGTATGTTGGCCTATTCATCCATCGCCCATGCCGGGTATGTGATGGTAGCGGTGACGTCCCATTCGGCAGTCGGAACAGCAGCCGTTATGTTCTATCTAGCCAGTTATTGTCTGATGAACATCGGGGCATTCGCGGTTGTCACCTGGATGGCTCGCGATGGTGAAAAGTTTGTGGAAGTTGACGATTTTTCTGGCCTCGCCCAGAAGCAGCCATTCGTGACAGCCATCCTCACCGTGCTGATCCTCAGTCTGGTAGGTGTCCCGTTAACCGGTGGATTCTTCGGCAAGTTTTTGGTGTTCAAAGCAGCCATTGACAGCCATTTGATGTGGCTCGCAATCCTAGGTCTTTTGAACAGCGCCGTGGCCGCGTATTACTATCTGCGAGTGCTGGTAGTGATGTACTTCCGCGAACCAGGCGCGTCCACAGTCAATTTGCCGCCTGTGGCCGGGACGTTGCGAGTGGCTATGCTGGTGACGACGCTAGGTACCATCGCGCTGGGAATCTTCCCCGGCTTGATTCTCGGCTTCGCCACGCAGTCTTCTACACTGGGGAAGTAAATACCTCGGCAGCCTCCAAAAGGTAACATTGTCGCTCTCCCTTCAATTTGTATTTACAATGTAAATGTGAGTTTTGATTGCTACGCTGGCAATGTTTCGCACATAGCCAGAAACAACGTAACTCCGACTGAGGCCGAAGATGCTATTCTTATCGAACCCTTGGAGATGTATATTCAGGATCATGAATCGGAAGCTCGCGTGCTTTGCTTCGGTCGCACTCGGTCAGGAAGGCTGTTGACTATCCTTTATATGCCATGCGTAAAGGGAAAGTGCGTGTGGCCACGGCTTACGATATGTCAAAACAGCACGTAGAACTTTATCTAAAAGGGGTCTGACGATGTCACTGAAGCGAATCACCATTCCTGCCTTCAGAAAAGAGGCGGATGAAGCCGCTTGGTGGGACGCCAATCCCAATGTGGCTACTGCATTAATGAGCAAGGCGCTCAAGGCTGGTACGGCCGCCCAAAAATCCCCTTGCAAACGGTAACAATTCGCCTGCCGGTCACGGATCTTACGATTGCCAAAGCCAACGCTGATCGCAAAGGGTTACTGTATCAGACCTACATCCAGATGATCTTGCACTCTTCGTTGGAGAAAGACAAGGCTATCGGTTAGACCACCGCTCCAGGCTCATCTTGCATGAGACAAACTATTCCTATATTGAGAGTCGCCAAGCGTGATAGCCTCAAAATGTGCCAGTAAAATCCAGTATTGACGATGACGATTCGTTGATTGGCTTGGAGCCAGATGAAACACGACCGAAGAAGCTTTTTTTTGTAACGCCTCGAGCACTGGGCTTACCACTGAGTGTAGGAATTGATAGTGTTTCCAAGCTTCTCGAATACCTGGAAGGTCCCGAAGACGGTTGATTCGCGTTACTCCGGTGCAATCAAATGGATCTTCGGAAAATACGTCCGATACAGACTCGCATCCCGTGTCAATAACGCCAGTCTCCCAATCGCTGCGTGAGCTCCAATATAGAAGTCTGGTAGTGGAGATCTTCTTGTCCCACCTCGTTTCCGATAGGCACTGAAGCATCTACCCGCCAAGAATCCAGCTTCCCAAGGAAGTTGGTCTCGCCGATAGATTTGTGATGGCAATGCAATGTTCAACCCTTCAATCGTGGAGTACCCTATGGATACTTCGCTATAAATAATTGGGTTGATAATTAAAACGTGACTTTCAGCAGCTTCGGCCAGGGCATTGGCTGACCATTCGCTCCATTCAGGATCGTTGGTAGCAATATCAATCAGAATATTGCTATCCACTAATACGCCCAGAAACTGGGCTGTGCTCATTCGTCTCCGCGAGTCATAGCCATAATTTCATTGGTGCTTAATCCACAATCAGCCGTACCCCGTAGGGCATTCAAAACCGCTTGACCTCGGGCCGAGCTGCTGGCTGGTTGCTTAGCCTTGCGAATTTGCACCGCGTCACCAACAATCTGGAATTGGACCTTTGTGTACGGCATTAGCCCCAATTGTATCCGCATGTTCTGCGGAATTGTAACTTGCCCTTTCGTGGTAACTCCCATTTCGGTAACACTCCTACTGGTAAGAGTAACACTATTCGCCCAACATATTCAACCTAAAAATGCTCCCGCAACCCCGCGAAACTCTCCAATACCAACAACTTTCCCGGTCCAGCCGGACGCAAATCCTCACGTTCCAACACCCATGTGCGCGAATGGGGTATGTATGCCGCGTTCAACCCGGCTGCCAACGCCGGATTGATGTCCGATTTGGGTGAGTTCCCCACCATCCACGCCCGTTCCCGATCCATGCCGCGTAACTGTGTCAAACCGTGATACGCCTCACGATGCTTTTCTTTGGTCACCTCGACGTGCGTAAAGTAACGAGCCAGCCCAGACCTATCCACCTTCGCCACTTGTTCGGCGTGGCTCCCCTTAGTGAACAGGGTCAGTTCATATTTTCCGGATAAATATTCCAAAGTCTCGACGACATCAGGAAGAATCACCATTGGATGATCCAGAATCACGTGTGCGAATTCGCGAACTGCCTCCTCATCTTGTGCCGCCACCGGACGCTGTGACAACTGGTGCAGGCACTCCACCATATTGCGACCAAAGCTCACCGAACCATATCCGAAAGTCTTGGCATTTTCAATTTCAATTAAATTCAAGTGTTCCCGTATCTCGGCCCCGGTCAGTTTAGGCAGATCTAGAAACTCCACGAAGCGGTCGAACGCGTCTTCAAAGTAGATGTTGTTCTCCCACAAGGTATCGTCTGCATCAATAATCAGATGCCAGCTCATTGGTGTCCGTTGGTTGGCAACTTGCCATGTCCATTCGTCGGAATCACGCGCTTCAACTGAGCCGTTTGACGACGCTCTTCAATCAACGATGGAAAATGTTCCTCCAACCGCACCAGCCGTTCTTCCTCGCTGCGCGATTGCAATAAATGCTGCCGCACGCTCAAATCATCGGTGGCCTGCCCTAATTGAAAGCTCAGTTGGGATTCGTTCAACCTTGGTTCAGGTAACGTTTCATCCAGATTTCGCAACGTATAGTATTGCCGCAACACCTTGGCTATCAGCTCTTCTGGTGGTGGTTGCAGGCCTGGGTCATCGTCGAAATAGCGCACCCGGCCGCGCAGAAAGTTGCGCTCATTGTCCGTTCCGGCGATCTCGAACCGGTACCGACCTTCGGCCAGAATATCCATCCGGCCATCTTCTAATTTTCGGAGTAATTCTCTGATTCTAGCTGAACAACCAATGCCCGCCAGACCCCGCTTCATCACCAGCACAATGCCAAACTCAGTATCGGCATCCAATGCTTCGCCGATCATTTCCTTGTAGCGTTCCTCGAAAATGTGCAGGGGAAGAGGAGTCCGCGGAAGCAGAACCAGAGTTAAAGGGAACAGCGGCAATATCGCTTCACGCATGTTACTATTATGGCGTTCTTGCATGAAAACATCGAATCTGAAAGCGAAACAAACTCCTGGAATTTATTTAGTTGGCTTCATGGGTTCGGGCAAAAGTACCATTGGTCGTAAACTGGCATCCAGTATTGGCTGGCGATTTGTCGACCTGGATCACGATATTGAAGCCCATGCCCATAAAACAATTCCCGAAGTTTTTGATCAGGATGGGGAAACCGTATTTCGACACATTGAATCAGACATGCTTGCTCGTCGCATTGCCGAAGTGAAAGCAGGGCAACAGTTGGTGATTGCCTTGGGTGGTGGGACATTTGCGCAACGTGCCAATCGATTGGCACTGCGGGATGCCGGGCTGACCATTTGGCTGGATGTTCCTTTTAAAATGGTGGAGCGCCGGGTGGCCGGTTTTGGGCATCGTCCCTTGGCCCGCGATCCTGAAAAATTCCGAACTCTGTTTGACACTCGTCGCCATGCTTACGCTGAAGCAGACGAACGTATTTCCATCACATCGGACGATGTTAACCCAACCGTAGAAGCCATTCTTGCACTCGAGTTTTTCCAATGAAACGAAACTTACGTTCTGACGCGCAGAAAATATTTCGCGCCGCTGTCACCGCTGCTGACCCTACTCAGGCGGTCCTATCTCACCTCCGCCTAGCAAAGGACACCTTAATCGCCGGGCGTCGTCGCTATGATCTTTCAAGCTTCAATAACATCTACGTCATCGGGGCAGGGAAGGCCGGTACGTCCATGTCTTCCGCTATTGAAAAACTACTTGGCAAGAAGATATCGGACGGCCTCATCAATATCAAAGACGGCCATCTCGCCCCGTTGCGTCGCATCCGTCTTTACCAGGCGAGCCATCCGCTTCCCAATCAAAATGGGGTCGATGGCGCGCTCCAGATTTTGGAGATAGCTCGGGCGGCCGGTCCTCGTGACCTGGTCATCTGCCTTATCAGCGGCGGTGCTTCGGCGCTGCTTCCCGCTCCCACTGATGGGCTCACACTCAACGATAAGCAGAGGGTTACTGCCCTGCTGCTTGCCTGTGGTGCGACGATTCACGAA
The DNA here is from genome assembly GCA_025352795.1 of Acidobacteriota bacterium. GTDB lineage: Bacteria > Acidobacteriota > Terriglobia > Bryobacterales > Bryobacteraceae > JANXSF01. The sequence continues at coordinate 38,350 of JANXSF010000103.1, read as the reverse complement.
ATCAATGCGGTCCGTAAACATCTTTCCTCTATCAAGGGCGGTCAACTGGCCCAGGCCGTGTTCCCCGCCACTTTACTAACACTCATACTAAGCGACGTCATCGGTGACGATCTTTCGGTAATCGGCAGCGGCCCCACCGTGCCAGACCCGTCAACCTTCGCCGATGCGCTCAACATTTTACTCAAGTACGACTTACTCAAAAAGATTCCTGCTCGCGCCCTGCGTATTCTCCAAGCGGCCAAACAGGAAACCCCCAAGCCAGCCGATCCGCTGTTTCGTAAATCTCAAACCATCATCGTTGGCAGCAACCGCCAGGCGATGGAAGCGGCTGCAAAAACAGCTCGCCAGTTGGGTTACAAACCACTGGTTCTTTCCACCACCATAGAAGGGGAAACGCGCGATATAGCTGGGATGCATGTCGCTATCGCCAGGGAAGTTCGCGCTTCCGGCCAACCTTTACGCGCCCCGGCCTGCCTGCTTTCCGGTGGTGAAACTACGGTGACTCTCCGTGGCCAGGGCAAAGGTGGGCGCAATCAGGAGTTCTCCCTTGCTGCAGCACTACACCTTGCCGACGTCCCCAATACTCTGGTTCTATCCGCTGGCACCGATGGAAGCGATGGCCCAACGATAGCAGCCGGTGCCTTCGCCGATACAACGACATTGGCAAGAGCGGATGCATTGGGAATGAACGCCAGCGATTTTCTAGCCCGCAATGATTCGTTCTCCTTCTTCGAAAAACTAGGTGACCTGCTGATCACCGGTCCTACGAATACTAACGTAATGGATGTGCGAATCGTTCTACTTGGTTAAGACAGAATTCCGAAGTTTTGGAAACGGCAGTCGAAGAATCTCAAGCGACTGGATAGGAACCATGCAAGCCAAAGGGGGACATGTTGGTCTGGCCCGAGCAACTGAATTCTTCCCCAAACTGCCCAACGGTAATCAGCGAGTGGCTAGATCAGCGTGTCCCCCTTTGGCGACCCTCACGCAAAATCCAGTTTCTTCGTTTGTTCCCAGCCCTCGACACTATGGGTTGATCGACAAGACACTTATAACTGAGCTTCGCCAGGAGCCTTTGGAGCCTTCGGTGGCGCCGGTGCCGCAGGTGCCACAACCTCCGCCGATGCCTTACGGATAATCACGTTCCCACGATTGGTGTGCGCCGTGATACCAGGTCCTTGCCCGGTAGATCCGGTCAGCTTACCTCGCCGACCCTGTTCTTCCGATTTCAAAGGGTCGCCCCATTCGTTATCCACTTCGCCCTTGTCCGTGGTGGCGTTCATTTCAAACTTTGCCGATGGTGGAAGGGCAATGTCCACCCGTCCCGATTTGGTTGTAGCGTCGATCTTGCCCAGCGGCATGCGCCCTGGACGGATCTCCAGATCGCCACGATCCACCGTTACTTCCAATGAATTCGTAAAGTCACTCAACTCCACATCTTTCGAGTTCGATGTCAGCAGGATCGGGCCAGTAAGATTTGATCCGCTGATATTTCCTGAACTGATGCGTACCGAACCAGGCATCTTTTCAATACGGAAAGTTGTGCGTGAGCTTTCAAACCGGAACACTTTTTGTACTCCACGAAATTGCATATCGCCCGAATAATTCCCGTTCACTGTAAGCGGACCCTCAATATTTTCAAATTCCAGATCCTGCCCACGCGGACTCTTCACTTCCACAGAGCTTTTCGCGTTGGACACGCGCACTGTATCGCTGCGTCGTAAGTCCAAACGAACGGGTCCGCCAATGTTTGCCATCCGCACTCCGGCATTGTCGGAAGTTATTTCTATGCCGCCTTGAATGTCATTGATGTCAAAATCGCCGTAACGTCCGCGAGCTTCAATGGACGATCCTTTGGGAACCTTCAAATCGAAATCGGCTTTCAATTGCGCTGAATCCACTACCCGGTCATGATTCATTCGGATAATGATCACGTTGCCTTGATCCACAATTTCCAATGGGCTGTTTTTATCACTCTTATCCGCTTCAGTGCGATTGTACGTGCGAATCTGCTTGCTGCCCGCCAACTTCACTTCGTTTGAATCGCCACCAGCAATCCTTACATTCCCGCGAAACGATTCAATAACAATACGGGGCGAATTTGTTTTAGACATGGTTGAACCAGATAGCGGATAGTCGAAAGGTTCTCCCAACATTTCCAAACCCTTCATGCGGAATCGTGGCCAATTGTGGCTCATCCGTCCACCATAAAGTGCACTGGTTCCAAGTACGCTGAGGCAGATTGCTAACGTCCATTCGCCGCCGGAAATTCCAAAGCGGGGCAAGGGGCGGCCCTGCGTGTGCCAGTTAAGAATTTCTGCCAATCGCATGATTCCCCAACCAATCAGTAGGAACGGCCAATAAGTACTGAACACACTCAGAATGGGCAGGTCGGGACGAATGTTGTTTACAAGAAACAAAGTCCCAAAGCCAATCAACAGTATCGGTCCAACAATTGAGCGTGGTCTCATGTATGTATTCTCCCTGCCCATATTACGAATTCATTACAGAGGGAGTTCCCTCCATTCGTTCTAACAACCGCAATATTCCGAAAACAATCAGCAGCACTGGCCAAGTGTGGTTAATGTTAAAGCCACCCATGGAATCCATGGTCAATAAGACCCCCAACGTGATCAACATCAAAGGACCGCGCACCGCTTGCAGCAAAGTTCCCGATGGCGGTGTGTAAGGAGAGTACGCCGGTTGCACTGTCGGCATGGGCGGCGGAGTCGGCGCAGCCTTGGGTGGTACGAATGCAGCGCCGTCGCTCATTGGGGGCCTCCTGCTTGCGAACGTTCAAATAGCATGTATGCCCCTGCTCCAATCAAAGCCACTGGCCAGAATTTGACGATTTGATAGAACCGGAAAACCTCGAAGTTATTCAATAAAAACAGCACGCCCAGCGACATCAGCAGCACGGGTCCAATAGGAAATCCGGAATTGTTTTTCATTGGGAATAGACTCGAAAATTCATCTGGGGATCCGCCGTTCAAACGGCGCAATGCGGTGTGATAAGCCTCAAAAGCCATATAAGGAACCCAGGCGATGCAAAGTATGACGAACACCGGAGTCATATCCTGGATCTCATGGGAATTGGCAATGCTGATCAATGTGCCGAAAATAACCACATGAATCAGACCCTTGGCGTACTGCCCGTTGTAGATGGCACCAACCCCGGGAATCAATCCCAGAATGAATGCCAGTCCTGGTGAAATGGCTGAACCTGCCGGAGAAATTCCTGTTCCGTTGGGGGCAGCGGTCCAGGGTGAATCAGCGGTACTTGTGGCGGGAACGTGCTCTGCGCAGTAAACGATTCCGCGCACCGTCTTTTGCTCTTCCGGCTGTAATTGCTTGCCGCATGACCGGCAATACGAAACCGAAGCTGTGGTTGGGTTTTCCATGATTTATACTCCCCCGTAAATTACTTCTTACTTTCGCTGGGAATCATGCCACTTTCTGTTGCGGCAGGAGTTCCTCCAGCTTGGTCTGTTTTCAACTGCTGCACGCGGCGTTCTTCTTCGTCCTGATCATTCCACTCTCGCAAGCGTGTTTGAATTTCGTAAACAACCCGAAGGTTGTCGTAATACTTCACCGCCCGCTCCCAACCGCGATGCAGGCTATCGTCAAAGGCATGGTACACCTTCACTGGATCTAAGTCGGAGGGTTTCAACTGCGTATTAATGCCGGTAATCCTACCCAACATGGAGAACGAAAGAATGGTCATCGCCATTCCCATTGCGAATTTCGGTTGCAGGATCGGCTGCAATAAACCACGAATCCAACCCGTCACGCCGCTGCGCTTTTCCATGGCAGGTCTATCGAACAGGATTTTTGTAACCAGATGGTTGGGCACTTCCACCGGGGAAACGCGTTCCAGAAATGCCGTTGCGCCGCACACGTCAGCCATCATCGCCGCACAGTTTGGGCAAGCAGAAGCATGCGCTTCCACTCTAACCCGCCCTTCGGCGTGCAACGTGTTATCTACGTAGTCGCAAAGCAAAATCTCGAATTCGTTACATTCCAACTGCGTCATCTTATCCTTCAATTCATCCTGTTTTAAATCATCACGTTTTGTTTCCGCAACACTCGTGCCAGTTCCGCTCGCCCACGGTTCAACCGCGATTTCACTGTTCCCTCAGGTACCGCCAGAATACTGGCAATTTCCCTATATTCTAATTCTTCCAGATCCCGCAAGATAACAGTTTCCCGCAACTCCGGGGACAGCCGGGCCAAGGCACCTTGCAATAGTTCGGAAGCCTCACGGCCTGCCAACAATCCATCGGCACGGTTGGAAGATGTCGGACGCTGTTCCAACATTGGCAACTGATCCTCAATTGAATCGGAGGCCCGGTCCATTTTAGTGCGTCGATAGTGGTCAATCAACAAATTTCGCGTCAAGCGGGACATCCATACAGTGAAGGAACCCTCCCCCGCGCGAAAAGACTTTAAAGTTTTGAAAATTCTGAGGAACACTTCCTGCGTCAAATCCTGCGCCTCGCTCTCCTTTCCAGTAAAGCGGTAGCAGATCCCAAAGACGCGCCGGGAATGAACTTTGACCAAGTCCTCCCAGCCGGTTTCGTCCCCGGATAGACAACGCTCCACCAGACTTTGATCAAGGTCGAAGCTATTTTCCAATCGCGCACCCCAGCCCGCTGGCGAAGATAGAACCTTTGAACCTAAGCCCAAATGCCAAGATCCATTCTGAAATTCTCCGATTGTCGCAACCAAAGCCATGAATTTCCTCACTCTGATGGCCCTCGGGAGAATGCTTCCCAGACGGCTTACACAACTTCTTACGAGGATCTGGCATAATAAGTTCGACTGATTACTTGGGAAATGTTAACTCCCGAAGAGCGCCGGAACTCACTATTCTAGCCTTATTGAACCCCCTGTGGGAGAGACTATTTCACGATTCATTTCTCGCAAATCACTGATCTGGCTCACTTTTGCTGTGATAGCAGCCTTTCTGCTGCCAGTTCTACTGCGACGAATGGCTACTTTCGACTGGGCCATGTTCCGTACCACTTTTTCCAGTGTGGATTGGCGTTGGATGATAGCCAGTTGGGTTTTGGCCCTTTCCACTTACGCGGGTCGAGTGCTGCGCTGGCAGGTAATGTTGGCCCCACAAAGGCCTAAATCCAAGTTTTGGGGCATTTTTGTAGCAACCGCCGTGGGTTTTACAGCCATAGTTTTGTTCGGCCGACCCGGCGAAATTGTCCGTCCCTACTTGATTGCCAAAAAGGAACAAGTATCCTTCTCCTCTCAAATGGCCGCCTGGTTCCTGGAACGGGTTTACGATCTGCTGATTGTCTTAGTTATCTTCGGGTTCGCCCTGGCATTTTTTGAGCCGCCGGAAACCGTATTGAGCAAAGGCATGCAATGGGTGTTCAATACCGGCGGAAAACTTGTCTTCGCTCTGGGCATCGGCTGCTTAGCCTTTCTGGTTGCGGCCCGCTGGATTTCCCCGCAGCGCATGGAACTCATCGTCGAAAAAATTCCATTGCCGCACTTGGCCAAAGCCAGTCTCCTTAATTTGCTGCATTCCTTTCTGGCTGGAATGGAATCCTGCCGTAGTCTCAAAGCAGTCGCCAAGCTGATTTTCTATACGATCTTCGAATGGGGAATCATCATCGGCTGCTATATCTGCCTATTCCTAGCCTTCCCGTTTACTGCCCAGTTCACCATTCTGGACGTCTTTGTATTCCTGGGATTTGTGGCTTTTGGCAGCATTGTGCAACTTCCGGGGGTCGGCGGTGGTGTGCAGGTGGTGGCCGCTGCCGTGCTCAACGAACTGTTTCAATTGCCCCTGGAACAAGCCAGTGCTCTGGCCATCTCTATTTGGGCTACAACTTGGGTTACCATTGTGCCGTTTGGTTTACTGTTGGCCATGCGCGAAGGGTTGGAATGGCGATCCCTCAAGCATCTGAATGAAAAAGTAAAATAAGGAGCTTTCCCACAGTGACCTGTCCGTTTTGCGCCTATCGGGAAGATAAAGTAATCGACTCGCGAGAGTCAAAAGAAGGGGATTCCATCCGCCGCCGTCGGCAATGCTTATCCTGTGACCGGCGTTTTACGACGTACGAAAAGATCGACGAAATCCCCTACATGATCATTAAAAAAGATGGTCGTCGGGAAAAATTCGACCGACAGAAGATTCTCAACGGATTAATCAAAGCTGCTGAAAAAAGGCCCATCCCCATGAGCCGCCTGGCCGCAATTGTTGACAAGGTGGAGTCAAAGTTGTCTGATAGCGCAGAACGAGAACTATCTACAACTGAGGTCGGCGAGATGCTAATGGACGAGCTGCGAATTCTCGATAAAATCGCATATGTGCGGTTTGCGTCTGTTTACCGCAATTTTGATGACGAAGAAGCCTTTCTGTCCGAGTTAAAGGAGTTAATTCGTGCCAAACGACCTGAGAAATAAATTGCCGAAATTCCACTTTACTATAGACAACATCTTCGTAACTTTTTGATTGCAATACAATTGACAAAGCACCACCGGTATGGTGCGCTTATTTTTCACATTTCGTAACCTATTGGGGCGGGCTGCATCGAATAGAGTAGGAGGACCCGCCATAAGAAAGCTGGAAAAAAGGCTTCCACCTCTGAAATCAGTTATTAACAAAAGACAAAGTCGGTGCTATACTCATCAAGGTACTAAAGCGCGTCCAGACGAATATCGCCGAGATAGCGCTGTGCCTGTAGCCCCTCAGTTTATAAACTCATTGTTATGTTAGAGTTGCAGCGGGAATAAATATTAGATGGATCATTTTGAAGACCAATTTTTGACCGACGCCGCCGAGCCGCTCGGGTTGCCTTTCGACGAGGAAGCTAATTTCTTCCATCCCGAAGAGGTTCACGAGGGTGACGACTTCCAGGCAACTGCCCAAGTAGAAGAGTCCATCTACACGGATGATCCCGTACGCGTGTACTTACGTGAAATGGGTTCTGTGCCACTTTTAACCCGTGAAGGCGAAGTGGAATTGGCCCGCCGCATGGAACGGGGCAAGTTTCGCATGCAGAAAGCCATCAGCCGCTCCGCGCTTATCCAAAATCTTGTGGTAGGTTTTTCCGAAGCCATTCGCAAAGGTGAAGAAGAGCTGGACAACTTTGTCGATCTAGGTGATAGCGAAGAAGGCAGTTCCGCCGACCTGAAACATCGCAAAGAAGTCTTACAACAGTTTCTGGACATTGCTTCCGTTCACAAAAAGCAACATCAGCTTTCTGAAAAAATGCAGCAGGCTATTGCCATCAAAGGTCCAGCAGCCAAGACTCCCGCAGGTAAAAAAGCGCGTCGACGGGCCATTGGCAAGTATTCCCGCTCCGTTGTGGAAGTGAGCCGGGCCATTCGGGCCATGCCGTTTCTCAACAGCAAGTGGAAGCATTTCGGCAAGGAAATCGACCGAGCGGTGGAAGAGATTACCCACCTTGATATTGAAAACCGACGTCTGGAAGAGCGCGGTGGAGCTCAGAATCAAGCTCGTATTCGCGATCTGAAGAAAGAAATCAAGCGTCGTGAGTTGCTGGCTGGGGCTTCCCTCAGTGATTTACGCCACACCATCACTGTAATTCGTCACGGTGAAACGGAAGCCGAACGGGCCAAGAAAGATTTGGTGGAAGCCAATCTTCGCCTGGTTGTTTCGGTGGCCAAGAAATACGTTAACCGTGGATTGCATTTGCTGGATCTGATTCAGGAAGGCAACATTGGTTTAATGCGCGCTGCCGATAAATTTGAATATCGTCGCGGATACAAATTTTCGACTTACGCCACCTGGTGGATTCGCCAGGCGATCACTCGCGCCATTGCCGATCAATCCCGGACGATTCGCATTCCTGTTCACATGAACGAGAGTATGAATAAGTTTCTGCGCGCCACTCGTGAGTTGGAAAAGGAACTGGGCCGCGCTCCGACCAACGAAGAAATCAGCCGTCGTATGGACATTCCTGTGGAAAAGGTCCAGAAGCTGAAGACAATCTCCCGCGATCCTGTTTCTTTGGAAACCCCAGTTGGTCGCGATGGGGAATCGGCACTTGGCGATCTAATCGAAGATCGTTGGGTCGGTTCTCCAGTGGATGCGGTCATTGAATCGAACGTTCGTGATGAGACTGCCAACATTCTGAAGACACTTTCGCCCAAGGAAGAAAAGGTGATCCGCCTTCGCTTCGGTATCGGCTGCGAACGGGAACATACTTTGGAAGAAATTGGTCAGGAATTCGACGTCACCAGGGAACGGATCAGGCAAATAGAAGCCAAGGCCCTTCGTCAACTCCGGTCGCCCGAACGTGCCCGTCATTTGCGCGCGCTGCTGGCTGCCAGGTAGGCTAGTTAGACCTCCGAATCCGCCAGCCCCTCACGGGCTGGCTTTTTTATGAGGTGTAAACTGAGCTACGGTTTCCTATTGCCACAACAAGTACAATGAACCGCGCTTATTGAATTTGACATATGATTCTGTAATCACGTATCCGATAGCGCCACAATCCCCGTTTGCTATGACGCAAGGCCTTACCAAATCTTTTGGGATCATCCACTACAGCAATGTGCGAGTCAAGATAGTCAAGAAGATCTTGCTGGGTGCTTCGATCCAACTTTTTCAGATCTTGCGCAACTCGCGGATCATACTCAACCTTTCAAACCAAGTTCGCGCCGCATCTGAAGTCCGCTGATAGGTAAACGTCGATCATCTAAACTGGATTCGGCAATCTGCCGGTCTTCTGCTTCGTCAAAGTGCTCAATGATGAAGTCATGCAAGTACTCTGCAATTGGCACCCCGCCAGACTGTGCGTCCGCCAGGAGTCTTTCCTCGATTGCTTTGGGTATGCCTTCAAGGGCAATGGTTAGCATGATTGTTTAGCACTCCATATTGAAGGTTCAGCTACCTCTTTAGAATAGCTGATGCAACTAAGGATGAGATGTTCCCTCAGCAAATCGTTCCCTTGTCATCCCAAAGTCATAAAAATGTTTATAAAATAGGATATGAGACTCAGGGTAACCACCTTCTTCTTCTCGCTCCTTCTTAGCCCTTCTGCCTTCCCTCAATCGGAAGCCGGCGGCGCTACCCTCAATGGAACTGTAACTGATCCAACCGGTGCATCAATCTCCGGTGCCAAAATCACTGCCCTCAAGCAAGACACTGGCCTTACTCGGATGATTGAGACCAGTCAAACTGGAAACTTCAGCCTTGTGCGCTTAACTCCAGGCAAGTACGATTTAAGCTTCGAATCGCCGGGATTCAAAACCGCAAAGCGTTCAGGCATCTTACTTGCTGTTGGCGCCGTGGCTACTTTAGATGTCGCCCTTGAAATCGGCTCTACTCAGGAAACTGTCAACGTCACTGGGGAACTTCCGCTAGTCGAATCCACACGGTCCCAGACAGCCACTGCCGTAAACGAAAAGTTCGTTCGCGATCTTCCCATCAATGGTCGCAATTTTCTTGATTTCACTGTGCTCACACCCGGTGTGGTTCGCGATCCTCGTGGTGGCGATCTATCCTTTGCCGGTCAGCGGGGCACCGCCAACAGCGTCCTGGTAGACGGTGGCGATTCCAATAATCTTTTCTTCGGTCAATCTTCCGGTCGCGCCGGTGTGCGCAATCCCTATACTTACTCGCAAGAAGCCGTTCAGGAATTTCAAGTGAATTCCGCAGGCTACAATGCGGAAACCGGTCGTGCCGGTGGCGGTGTGATCAACGTCATTACAAAGTCTGGAAACAATGATTTTCACGGTACCGGATTCTGGTTCTTTCGCGACAAAGCGCTCAACGCCAATACGTTTTTCAACAACTCTGTGGGCCGCCTAAAGCAGCCTTATCACTTCAATCAATTTGGCGGTAACTTTTCTGGTCCCATAAAGAAGAACACGTTATTCTTCTTTTACAACTTTGATGGCCAGCGCAATACGTTGCCCAATGCCGTCTTCTTTCCGCCCAACGTTACCCTTCCTACAGACGCTGTATCCCAAGCCGCAGTGGCCAGCCTGAAGCAGTATCAAAATGCTTACACCACCGGTTTTGTAAACAATATCAACACCATCAAAATTGATTGGAACCTGCCCAAATCGCAAGTATTCAATGTTCGATATAACTATCACCGTTTCACTGGCAAGAACTTTGAAAACGCTGGCAACCAGTCGGCGTCAGAACATACGGGCAATGCACAGAACAATACCGACAATTTGGCGCTGCAATATGCCAAGGTGATTGGTGCCAACATGGTCTTTGATTCCCGCTTCATTTTCCTTAAAGACGAAGCGCCGGGTGAAGCCAACTCCACCAATCCGGAAGCTATCATCCGTCAATCGGGCAACACGTTGCTGACCATTGGACGCAATAACTTTTCCCCTCGTTTTACCAATGGCAAAAAGTACAATGCCATTAATTCCGTCTCCTATACCCACGGCAAACATACCTTCAAAGTGGGTGCCGATCTGGAATTTGATCGCATTGCCAATTACTTTCCCGGCAACTTTTCTGGTGCCTATACCTTTGACACGTTGATTGATTGGGCCAACAGCAAGCCATCTACCTTTGTGCAAGGCTTTGCCGGAGCAGGCACCAACGGCGCAACCACGTATCCGAACAGCAGTGAATACGCCTTTTTCGCTCAAGACGCGTGGCGTGTATCCAGTCGGCTGACTTTGAACCTGGGCATTCGCTACGACTTGTTTAGTTACGCGCAGCCGCTGGTGAAGAATCCCGATGCGCTGCTTGCCGCAGCCAAGTTAGACACATCGCGCATCAATCGCGATCGTAACAATCTCGCCCCTCGCTTTGGCTTCGCCTATCGCTTAGATGAAGCAGGCAAGACGGTAGTGCGCGGTGGTTACGGTGTCTTTTACGGACGCACCGCTACTATCCTTATCGGCACAGCTCATTCACAGAATGGCATTCAAGTGCAGACCTACACTTTAAGCGCTGCCAACGCCGTCCAAGCACCCGTAATTCCTAAGTATCCTGCTGTGCTTTCCGCACCTCCTACCATTGGACGTACGCCTGATATTTATGTGGTGGACCCAGGCTACGTGCAGCCGCAAACACATCAATGGAACTTCAACCTGGAACGCCAGATCGGCAAAGATTTGGCCATCACGCTGGGCTATCTGGGCGTTCGGGGTGTGCATTTAACCAGAGCTCGGGACATCAATTTGTTTCCCGCCGCACTAGTTCAGGCCAGCTTCGCAAACGGCACGGCGACTTCTTTTTATGCGCACCCCGCAGGTCGTCCTAACCCCAGCTTCGGCCGCATCACCCTCGACGATTCCGGCGGCGATTCCGTTTACCACGGTGCCTTCTTCCAAGTCACCAAACGCTATTCCCGCAACTTCCAGTTGCAGGCTAGCTACACGTTCTCAAAAGCTATTGACAGCCTGCCAGACCAGACCTCAGTAGTTATTGGCAGTGACGACGCCAAGGTAGCGCAAGATACGCTGAACCCCAATGCCGACCGTGGTCTGGGTGATGCTCACATCCCGCATCGCTTTGTCGTATCCACCGTATGGGACATCAATTATGCCAATCGCCTGGCATCTAAACCGGCGCAGTATATTCTTGGCGGCTACCAGTTTTCCATCATTGGGAGCGCACAATCCGGACGCCGTTTTTCAGCCCGAACGAATGCTGATTTGAATAACGACGGCAATCGCGCCAGTGACCGCTCACCCGGCTTCGGTCGGAACACAATTGAAGGTCCAGGCTTTGCTGCCGTCGATCTTCGTGTGTCCAAGGACTTGCCAATTTATACCGAGCGTGCCAAGCTGCGTCTGATCTTTGAAGCTTTCAACGCTTTGAATCGGACGAATTTTACAACCATCAATCAGACGGCGTTTAATTACACGGCGGCCACCAAGGTGTTTGTACCAGTGGCAACCTTCCTGGCACCAACCAACACGTCAGACCCGCGAATTTTGCAGGTAGCGTTACGGCTTACTTTTTAGGCACGTCGTTTAATAGCCGCAGATGGACGCAGAGATGCGCATCTGAATCCATCTGCGGCGTTAAAGTTTTGCTGCAAGCCCCTACCATTTGTGATGCAATAATCACATGGCGCAGATTCCCAATAGTCAAGAAGTCTACGACGTGATCGTGGTTGGTTCCGGCGCAGGTGGTGGCACGGCGACTCGTGTCCTTACCAGCAAAGGCATGAAAGTTGCCTTGCTGGAAGCCGGACCCATGTTGGACCCTTTTAAAGAATTTCTAGAACATAAGATGCCCGCTGATTATGATCATCGCGGCGCCGAAGAAGGTGGAGCTTCTTACTTCGGTAAAGGTAAGCCGTTCGGATTCTTTTCCACCACTAGCGGCGGTTGGCAACTGGAAGGCGAGCCTTATACCGTAGGCGAAGGCAGCAAGTTTGAGTGGTTCCGGTCGCGGATTGTGGGCGGCAGAACCAATCATTACGGGCGCATGTCTTTCCGGTTTTCCGATTTCGATTTCAAACCTTATACTCGCGATGGTCTGGGTTTCGATTGGCCGATCAGCTACGAAGACATTTCCCCCTATTACGATAAGGCTGAAGAATTCATCGGCGTCTGCGGCAGTATTGAAGGCATTCGTTCTGCACCAGACGGCAAGTTTCATACACCCCCACCACCTAAAGTCCATGAGACACTCATCAAGAAATCGTGCGATAAACTGGGCATCCCGTGCATTCCCAATCGTCGTGCCGTGATCACTAAGTCAATCAATGGTCGCGCTCCTTGTCACTACTGTGGACAGTGTGGGCGTGGCTGTCAGACGGCTTCAGCGTATAGTTCCAGCCAAGTGGAAATCTTCCCGGCCATGAAAACTGGCCTGGTGAAAGTGTTTGATAACGCCATGGTGCGCGAAGTCTTGTCCAATGGCAATGGCAAAGTGAACGGTGTGTTGTATGTCGATAAGCGAACGCGGGAACACCGTGTGATTCGGGGCAAGGCGGTCATTCTGGCGGCCAGCGCTTGTGAATCGGCAAGAATTTTGTTGAACTCCAAATCGAAGGAATTTCCCAACGGCCTGGCCAATGGCTCTGGTTTGGTGGGACGCTACTTGATGGATACGGTGGGCTTCGGGTTGAGCGGTTACGTTCCGGCACTGGAAGGCATGCCGCATTACGATACGGAAGGCTACGGCGGTGCTCATCTTTACATGCCATGGTGGGATTGGGAAAAGCACAACAAACTGGATTTCCCGCGTGGTTATCACATTGAAATTGGCGGCGGGTACGGCATGCCAGGTGTGGGAAGTTACCATGGGGCTGCGCGGACCTACGGTTACGGAAAGGACATGAAGCAGAATATCCGCCAGCGCTATGGGGCGGCTGTCGGATTTTCTGGGCGTGGGGAAATGATTCCCAATGCCCTCAGCTATACCGAAATTGACCCGACAGTGGTGGATCAATGGGGCATACCAGTGCTGAAATTCCACTTCAAGTGGAGCGATCATGAATGGCGGCAGGCACGTCATATGGAGCGCACTTTTACCCAGATTATTGAAGGTATGGGCGGCAAAGTGTTGGGCTTGAATAATGCGCAACGGGAAAGCGGTGGCATTTCTGTTCCAGGGACAATCATTCACGAAGTAGGTACGGTGAAGATGGGTTTGAACGCCAAAAATTCAGTACTGAATGGCTTCACGCAGGCCCATGAAGTGAAGAATTTGTTTGTGGTGGATGGCGGTTCGTTTGTGAGCAATCCTGATAAGAACCCCACCCTGACCATCAATGCGCTTTCGTGGCGCGCTTGCGATTATCTTTCAGAAGAGATGAGGAAGGGCAATGTCTAACTTACTAAATATCGCGCCAGCATCGCCTGATGGCAGACCCGGACGTCGGGAATTGATCAAAGCAGTTGCCTTTGCTGTTGTGGCTACTGGCGGCTTAGTGGAAGATGTTGAAGCGGCGCAGCACGTCCACGCCGAAGCGGTGAGCGCGCAGAAAGCTACTGGTATTTATACGGCGAAAGAGATGTCGGCAGCAGAGTTTAAGACTCTAGGAAAGCTGGCGGAATTGATTGTTCCCGCCGATGATGTTTCCGGTAGCGCGCTGGATGCCGGCGCCCCAGCTTTCATCGACCTGCTCTGCAGCCAGAACAAACAACTGGCGACCACCTATCATGGCGGGTTGGCTTGGCTGGATGCGGAGATGAATCGCAAGTTCAGCAAGAGTTTCGTCAACGCCACGGTTGAGCAGCAAACCGCAATGTTGGATTTATTGGTGGAAGCGGACAAATCGGAACGGGCTAGGATGGACGAATCGGCAGTGGTGAAGAAGTCCGATTTTCGCGATTTTAGCGACTACACATTCAAGCAACCACATCCGCAAGCGGCAGGGGCCAAGTTTTTCGATTGGGTTCGCAAAATGACGGTTGACGCTTTCTATACGAGTCCAATTGGAATTAAGGACTTGGGTTTTATGGGCAACGGGGCGTATTCAAAATACGAAGTGCCCAAGCAAAGTCTGGACTACGCCATGAAGCGTTCGCCATTTGCTTAAAGGAACGACGATGAAGCAAATTCTGTTAGTAGGTTTGATAGCCTTGACGGCTGTAGCACAGCAGCGCAAAGAGCCCACACCCGAACTGTTGTGGGCCGATGGCGCTCCTGGTGCGATGGGGCAGGGAGAGGTCGACAAGCCTTCCATAACTCCGTATTTGGCGGGGCAGCCCAATGGGAAATGCATCGTCGTGTTTCCGGGTGGCGGATACGGTGCATTGGCCATAGATCATGAAGGCAAACAGATTGCCCAGTGGCTGAATTCGCAAGGGATTTCGGCATTTGTGCTGAAGTACAGGCTGGGACCGAAATACCATCATCCAATGGAATTGAACGATGCACAACGGGCAGTGCGCATGGTTCGGGCCAATGCGGTGAAGTGGAAAGTGCAGCCAGATAAAATTGGAGTCTGGGGATTCTCTGCAGGCGGGCATTTGGCATCGTCCATTTCCACCCATTTCGATAGCGGCGATTCCAATGCCAAAGACGCAGTGGATCGAATGAGTTCGCGACCCGACTTTGCTGTGCTTTCCTACCCTGTGATCACGTTCACCAAAGAGGAGTTCGTTCATAAAGGGTCACGCAAAAACTTATTAGGTGACAATGCCGATCCGAAGTTGATGGAGTATTTGTCCAGTGAAAATCAGGTCACCGCAACCACCCCTCCAACGTTTTTGTTTCATACCAATGCCGATACCGGCGTTCCTCCGGAGAATAGTATTTATTACTATTTGGCGCTGCGCAAAGCCGGAGTTCCAGCGGAACTTCACATTTACGAAAAAGGCCCACACGGCGTAGGATTGGCGCCCACCGATTTGGTGCTTTCCAGTTGGGGACCACGCCTGGCCGATTGGCTTCGCAACCGATGAGCATGGATCGCAGGCTGTTCAGCGCGGGCATGGTGGCTGCTGCTTCCGCGAGTGGCGGACAAGCCCCTCGACGCACGAACGCACCAACGCCAACATCCGTTCCAACTGGACCGCTTCCCTACTTGGCAGGGAACCCGGAGCTGGCCCGCTTCAATCCCCTGAAACGGATTTTGTTTCATGACGATTTCGATAACGGCATCAACGGTTGGGCAGAATTGCAGGCGAATCATAACGGCAACCTGGATGATTTGCGTCCTTTGTTGAAAGACATGCGGCCCCCGCAACTGAGCAGTTGCACTTTCTTCGATTTGGGAACGCATGGGTCGCTGAGCGGGACCTATTCGCTGAAGCTGGCCACTCGGCCCAAGCCATTTCACACAGCCGTCGGAGTGAAGCGCTTCACGTATGCAAAACCTTGCAAAGTGCAAATGGAAATGTGGTTCACCTACAAGGCGGAACAGACCTTTGATGGCGATGGCAACTGGGATGGGAACGTTTCCCCATCGGAACTGAATTTCGGCGATTTCACCATCAGCAACGACGTCAGCGAAGGTGAGGCTGGTCCGCGCTATCAGTGCGCGCTGCGTTACATGAATACTGATTTGGAAGGGAAGTCGTTGCAAAAGTGGATGTATAAAACTTCGTTGCATGCCACAACGAAAATGGAACGGCAAGGAATCACCGCGCAAACGGATGACTATCACGTGCTAAAAACCACCGATTGGGCCGACGTTCCGGGCGGGTATCAGCCCCTTTGTTTCAACGAAATCGCGACCAAAGTGAACTGGCACTATTTGCGTTGGGTGTTTGATATTCAGACCCGTCGCAATGTGGAATTGCAGGTGAATGAACTGACCATGGATCTGCGTAACATTCCTGTTCCAGTTTATGATCAGGGCTACCGTTCCTTGAACCATTTGTTAAATCTGTTGGTGGATGTGCGGACTCATAAAAGCGTGCGCAATTTTTTGTTCATCGATTCGGTGTTGGTGTCTGTGGATGCCTGACGATGGTTAGAAGATCGTTCACCGCTGTAATCGAAAAAAACGCGACTTTCTCGGCACCTTTTGAGACGGAGCCCTACGAAACGGGGTGGGCTGAGGAAGCTCGTTGGTTTGTCAGGGTTTTGGAACTGGACGGGCAACTGACTTTGACGCCGCAACTCTCCCCGGACGGACTTTTCTGGTGCGATGATGAGAAGGTACCCATGGTGGTTCGCGACAAGGGATTGTATACTCTTTCCTTACGGGACTTTGGGAACTGGTTAAGACTGAGGGGCGAGTTTGCGCGAGCCAGCTCCAGCGCCAAAATAATGATTTATTTAGCGCTAAAGGAGTAGTCCTCCTAGAACGGTAACGTTTTCCTGGTTGAGGACGCCGATACAAGCAGGTGCATTGTACGCACAGCGCCTAAGTTGCGCTTTGTCCCCCCTAAGATGTTTAATTTCACGGAGCTTACAGCGTCTTTCCGTGGGCGAAAGTGGTGTGTGGAGGCTTGATGAGCTTGCAGTTTCGAGAGAAGTATTTCCTTCTCTTTTTAATCGGGGCTTCGGCCAGCTATTGGGGCTGTGCGAAACCTGCGGGATCGGCTACTGGACCTGGTTCAGGAAAGAAGGGCGGCGGCGACGCACCCGTCACCTTGACCAAAGTGTCGCTGAAGGACGTCCCGTTAGAAGTCCAGGTGATTGGAAACGTGGAAGCGCTTTCAACTATTACGGTGAAGGCTCAAGTTGGCGGGGAACTAACCAAGGTTAGTTTCAACGAAGGCGATTACGTGAAAAGGGGAGACAAATTGTTTTCCATTGATCGCCGCCCTACCGAAGGAATGCTGAAACAAGCGGAAGCCAATTTACTGAAAGATGTGGCCATGCAAGGGCAGGCAGAAGCCAATCTGGCTCGGGAGTTGGCGCAGGAAAAGTATGTGCGCAGCCAGGCAGACCGCTACGCGAATCTTTTCAAGGAAGGATTGGCATCTAAGGATCAGGCGGAACTGTTTCGGACAAATGCCGATGTGATTGGTTCGTCCATCAGTGCTGACCGTGCGGCCATCGCCAGCGCCCAGGCTTCGGTGGAAGCGGGCAAGGCAACGGTCCAAAATGCGAAGACGCAGTTGAACTACACGGAAATTTATTCACCAATTGACGGTCGTACCGGCAATGTCACTGTCAAACAAGGCAACGTGATTTCCGCGACCACTCCAGAGTTAGTGACCATCAACCAAGTACAACCGATTTACGTAACTTTTTCCGTTCCTGAAGATATCTTGGGCGATGTGAAACGTTACATGGCACAGGGCAAGTTGCAAGTGGTGGCAGCGCCACAGGACGATACGGCCACGCCACAGACCGGGGTGCTGACTTTCGTCGACAATTCCGTTGATCCCACCACTGGAACCATTAAGTTAAAGGGCACATTCACCAACGCTGATCGCAAGTTGTGGCCTGGGCAATTTGTTCGTG
The DNA here is from genome assembly GCA_025352795.1 of Acidobacteriota bacterium. Lineage (GTDB taxonomy): Bacteria > Acidobacteriota > Terriglobia > Bryobacterales > Bryobacteraceae > JANXSF01. Next base: position 20,562 of record JANXSF010000103.1, on the reverse strand, counting down.
TCACTCTGCGGCTGACGACTATGAAGGATTCCTTGGTTGTTCCTAACCAGGCTGTTCAAACTGGACAGGAAGGGCTTTTCGTTTACGTAGTGAAGGAAGACCGGACAGCGGAGATGCGTACTGTGAAAACAGGCGCACGCGTGGGCGAGAGTTTGGTAATTCTTAGTGGGTTGGAAGCAGGCGAAACGGTAGTGTTAGACGGCCATTTGCGAGTGGCTCCTGGTATGAAAGTTCAAGAGCGCACCAAGGGTGGCAAGAAGAAGGGCGGGGAAGAGAAAGGCAAGGAAAAAGGAAAACAAGGCGCACCATGAACTTTTCGGCAACGTTCATTAACAGGCCAATCGCAACCAGTTTGATTATGGCCGCCATCACTTTGTTCGGAGTGTTGGCCTACAATGCGTTGCCCGTGGCAGATCTGCCAAACGTCAATTTCCCTACACTTGTTGTGTCCGCTAGTTTGCCTGGAGCGAATCCGGAAACGATGGCCTCTTCCGTGGCAACTCCTTTGGAACGGCAGTTCACCACGATTTCAGGCTTGGATTCGATGACCTCTGTCAGTTCGATGGGCTCTGCGCAGATTACCCTTCAGTTCGACCTCAGTCGTGAATTGGACGGAGCTTCCGTAGACGTGCAAACCGCCATCAGCGCTGCGATGCCGCTGTTGCCGGGCGGAATGCCCAGTCCTCCCTCCTTCCGTAAAGTGAATCCTGCAGAATCGCCCATCATGTTTCTGGGACTGACCAGTTCCACCATGCCGATGTACAAACTTAGCGAATATGCCGAGACGATGATTGCTCAGCAGGTTTCGACGGTTCCAGGCGTGGCGCAGGTGATGGTGATGAGTTCGCAGAAATATGCGGTTCACATTCAACTGGATCCCAATAAATTGGCGGCTCGCAAGATCGGCATCAATGAAGTTGACCAAGCCATTAGGGATTGGAACGTCAACATGCCCACTGGTGCTTTGTTCGGGCAAACGAAATCGTATAGCATTCAGGCTGACGGGCAGTTGATGAATGCTGAAGGGTACAAGAAAGCGATTGTTGCCTATCGGAATGGGGCGGCCGTGAGGTTGGAGGATCTAGGCAAGATTCTGGACGGCGTTGAAGACGATAAGACATCCTCTTGGGCTTACGCGAAGAACTACGAGATGCGCGGCATCAACCTGATGGTGATGCGTCAACCGAGCAGCAACACAATTGAAGTGATCGACAAGATTAAAGAGTTAATGCCGAATTTCAAGGCTCAACTTCCACCGTCAACCGAACTGTGGATTCGTGGTGATCGGTCTAAGAATATTCGGGACTCTTTCCACGATATCCAAGTCACCATGGGCGTGACGGCCATGCTGGTTATCATGGTGATTTTCCTGTTTTTGCGGAATTTTTCAGCCACATTGATTCCATCTTTAGCTTTGCCGGTTTCGCTTATTGGCACGTTCGCTGTGATGTATCTTTTGGGGTATAGCCTGGATAACCTTTCGATGATGGCGTTGATTCTTTCGATTGGGTTCGTGGTTGACGATGCCATTGTAATGTTGGAAAACATTGTTCGTCATATTGAACTGGGTGTTCCGCCAATGGAGGCTGCGCTGAAGGGATCAAAAGAAATCAGCTTCACGATTGTTTCCATGACTCTTTCCTTGGCCGCAGTATTCATCCCAGTGCTGTTCATGGGTGGAATTTTAGGCAGACTCTTTCGTGAATTTGCGGTCACCATCACGGTCGCTGTTTTGATTTCAGGCTTAGTATCCGTAACGCTTACGCCGATGTTGTGCAGTCGTTTGTTGCGCTACACACCGCATGAAAAACATGGATTTTTGTACAACTTCATGGAACGAGTTTTGGAATTCATGGTTCGGATTTACGGTGGAAGTTTACGATGGGTACTTCGCTATCGGCCAATTATGGGTGTTGTGTTTGCGGGCATTCTGGTGTCAACAGTGTACTTATTTGATCGCGTGCCCAAAGGGTTCATTCCTGATCAGGACAGTGATCAGATGTCCGTGAACACGGAAGCGCTTCAGGGCACCTCCTATCCCAGGATGAACGAAATGCAGCAGCGGATCGCACGAATAGTTGCAGACGATCCAAACGTGGATAATTTCATGTCGAGTTCTGGTGGCGGATCTATGTTCGGCGCTGGCGGATCGAATACGGGGCGTATGTATGTATCGTTGAAGCCACGTAAGGAACGTGAGTTGAGCGTTACAGAAATTATCGGCAAGCTGCGTCCCAAATTGAATCAACTCCCTGGCATTCGCGCTTTCATGTCTGCTCCACAAATGGTTCGATTAGGCGGACGAAGCTCGAAGAGCCAATACGAGTTTACTCTGCAGGGTCCAGACACTCTGGAGCTTTATCGTCAGGGACAAAAGTTGGAAAAAGAGCTGGCGAAAGTGCCCGCGCTGGCTGAGATTACCAGTGATATCCAAGTTCGCAATCCACGGGTGAACGTAACTATAGACCGTGACCGAGCGGCTTCCCTAGGTCTGAATGCCGAAGAAATTGAATCGGTGATTTACGGTGCTTATGGGCCTAAGTGGGTTTCCACTATTTACGGGGACAACAATCAATATCGCGTCCTCCTGGAGTTGGAGCCACAATATCAGGAACACGCTGACCTTTTGTCTTTGCTCTATTTCAAAACGTCGAAGGGCGGCTTAGTACCGATGGATTCGTTTACCAGCTTGAATCAGGATGCGATGCCACAGAGCATCAATCATTCCGGGCAGGTTCCGTCGGTGACGATTTCGTTCAATCTGAAGCCGGGCGTTGCGCTTGGCGATGCTGTTGAGCAGGTGCAGGAAGTTGCAGACCAAGTACTGCCTCCAACAATCACCACCAGCTTCCAAGGTACGGCGAAAGCATTCCAGAGTTCATTGAAGAATCTAGGACTGCTGCTGCTGATCGCAGTGGCGATTGTCTACATCGTGCTGGGCATCTTGTACGAAAGCTTTGTACAGCCGTTGACGATTCTTTCGGGCTTACCTTCGGCAGTGTTCGGTGCCTTGCTGACGCTCTTGATTTTCAATGTCGAACTGAATATCTACGCGTTTGTGGGTTTGATGATGTTGATCGGCATTGTGAAGAAGAACGCGATCATGCAAATCGACTTTGCTTTGGATGCAGAGCGTAAGCTGGGGCTAAGTCCTGAAGAGGCGATTTTTCAAGGTTGCATGGTTCGCTTCCGCCCCATTATGATGACGACCTTGGCTGCGCTGCTGGGATCGATTCCAATGGCAATTGGATTCGGTGCGGGTGGAGAATCGCGACGTCCGCTGGGTCTTGCGGTGGTTGGCGGACTTGTTTTTTCGCAGTTGATCACACTGTATTTGACGCCAGTGGTTTACACCTACATGGATGCGATGAAAGAACGTATCTACCGATTGTTGACTGGTAGACGAAAGCCGATGACTCCGGCGACGAGTACGGGAGATTAACCAGGCCAGTGAATATTTCGCAGAGTTTTATTGAGAGGCCTATTGCCACCACATTGCTGATGCTGGCCATCGGGATGTTTGGTTTGGTGGCATATCGCGAGTTGCCTGTGAGCGATTTGCCGAACGTCGACTTTCCGACTTTGTTAGTCACGGCAAGTCTGCCAGGTGCCAGTCCAGAGAACATGGCATCGGCTGTGGCCAAGCCGTTGGAAAATCAATTTTCCATGATCGCCGGGTTGAACGCGATGACCTCTTCGAATTCGCTGGGCTCAACCCAAATCACTTTGGAGTTTGATTTGAGCCGCAGCTTGGATGGTGCAGCTGTAGATGTCCAAGCGGCAATTACGCAAGCATCACGCCTGCTGCCTCCAGGGATGCCGACTCCTCCAACGTTCACCAAGGTGAATCCTGCTGATCAGCCGGTGTTGTACTTGGCACTTACGTCCCCCACTGTTCCTTTGTACACTTTGGATGAGTACGCACAAACTCGCATTGCGCAGCGCATTTCCATGGTTACAGGCGTGGCGCAGGTCCAGGTGTTGGGTGCTCAAAAATATTCTGTCCACGTGCAGGTTGATCCTCATGCACTGGCTTCCCGCCAAGTCGGTTTGAACGAAATCGAAACGTCGTTAAAGAGTTGGAACGTGAACCTACCGACGGGAACTATTTCTGGTCCGCAGCGCGCGTTTACATTGCAGGCGTCGGGTCAGTTGATGAATGCAGCGCAATACCAGTCGCTGGTGGTGGCTTATCGTCGTGGATCGCCCATTCGATTGGATGAACTCGCCAATGTGACGGACGGAGTGGAAGACGATAAGACCGCATCCTGGTTCTACAAAAAGGAAAGCGGCGCGCGGTCCATCGTGTTGGCGGTTCAACGTCAGCCAGGCACCAATACAATCGACGTCACCGAAGGCATCAAGAAACTGCTTCCTTCGTTCAAGACAGAACTTCCACCAACTGTTTCGATGGACATTTTGTATGACCGTTCGGAATCGATTCGAGAATCCTACGACGATGTTCTGTTCACCATGGCACTCACCTTGGGCCTCGTGGTAATGGTTATTTTCGTTTTCCTGCGCAGTTTCTCTGCAACCTTGATTCCCAGCTTGGCATTACCCTTTTCGATTATCGGAACGTTTGCCGTGATGTACTTGCTGAACTACAGTTTGGATAACCTTTCGATGATGGCGTTGATTTTGTCGATCGGGTTCGTGGTGGACGATGCGATTGTCATGCTTGAGAACATTGTCCGTCACATTGAGATGGGCGAAAAACCAATGCAGGCGGCATTAAAGGGTTCGCGCGAAATTGGTTTTACGATCGTTTCCATGACCATTTCCCTTGCCGCCGTGTTCATCCCAGTGTTGTTCATGGGTGGCGTTTTGGGTCGTTTGTTCAAAGAGTTTGCTGTAACCATCACCGTGGCGATTCTGATATCAGGTGTTGTGTCGGTTACGTTGACGCCCATGTTGTGCAGTCGATTTCTGCGCGGCGGACATAGTGAGCACGGTTGGTTTTATCGCATTACGGAAAGGTTTTTCGTCGGCCTGCTTCATGGTTACGATGTGTCTTTGAAATGGGTTTTGGAGCGGCGTGTGCTCACCATGGCTAGTTTTTTTCTGGTGCTGGGAGCTACCGGCTGGATGTTCATTCACATCCCCAAGGGCTTCATTCCCGATCAGGATACAGACCAGATTTTCGCGGTGACGGAGGCGGCGCAAGGAACTTCGTTTATTCAGATGGTGAAGTATCAGAAAGAGATTTCCGACATCTTCCGTAACGACGAAAATATTGAGGCCTTGGTGTCGAGTGTTGGCGGTGCGGCTGCTTCATCGATGGGTGGTCCCAACTACGGGCAGTTAGTAGTTCACTTAAAACCCCGCGTGAAGCGCAAGTTAGCAGTGGACCAAGTGATTGCCGGTTTGCGACCGCAATTGGCACACATTCCGGGCATGAAAGTGTACATTCAAAATCCGCCCACTATCCGGCTTGGTGGTCAGGTGACCAAGAGTATCTACCAGCTTTCCATGCAGTCCACGGATGAGCAAAAGCTATATGCGGCCTCTGAGGAATTGCGAGCTAAGATCGAACAACTAGATGGCGTCGAGGATGTTACAAGTGATCTTGCTATCGCCACGCCGCAAGTGCACGTGAAGATCAATCGTGACAAAGCCGCAGCTGTTCAAGTGAATGCCAACCAGATTGAAAATTCGCTTTACGACGCTTATGGCCCGCGCTGGGTTTCGACAATTTACGCAGCGATCAATGAATACAAGGTGCTGCTGGAGCTGATGCCGAAGTACCAGCAAGATCCGCATGCGTTGTCTTTGCTTTACTTCAAGTCTGGCGGAGGAAAACTGATTCCGCTGGATACTTTAGCCGACATTACGGAACAGACGGGTCCTCAAACGATTAACCACTACGGACAGTTGCCTGCTGTTACTATTTCCTTCAACTTGAAGTCGGGGGCAGCCTTGGGAGATGTGGTTCACCAGGTGGGTGAGCTTGCGGCCGAGACTTTGCCTGCAGACGTCAGTTCCACTTTCCAAGGTGCGGCAAAGGCTTTCCAAGGATCGTTAGGCAACCTGTGGGTCTTGCTGGTTGTTGCGATCTTGGTCGTCTATATTGTGCTGGGCATTCTGTATGAAAGCTACGTACATCCACTGACGATTTTGAGCGGACTTCCTTCCGCTGGATTCGGCGCTTTAATTACTCTGTTCCTGTTTAAGATGGATCTTAGCATTTACGCCTTTGTAGGCCTGATTATGCTGATTGGCATTGTGAAGAAAAACGCCATCATGCAAATTGATTTTGCGCTGGATGCAGAACGGGAAGGTGCCACGCCCAAGGAAGCCATCTACCAAGGCTGCCTGACGCGTTTCCGACCGATCATGATGACCACCATGGCCGCACTGCTGGGCGCGGTGCCCATCGCCATGGGTTACGGCGCAGGTGGGGAAGCACGCCAACCGTTGGGGTTGGTGGTTGTTGGCGGGTTGATGTTCTCGCAACTGGTGACTTTGTATTTGACGCCTGTGGTTTATACGTACATGGCGGCGCTTCAGGACATGTTGCGGCGCAAGAAAACAGTTCCTGTCCCGATTCGCGAAACTGTCGAAGTATAGCGGTTAGTCGTTCATGTATCCATTACCTAGCCCCATCAAGTCTTTAGTTCAGTGTGGCTGGAGTGACAGACTCGACTCGTAGACCAATTGCACTCCTGATCGCCCAGTTGGGAAGACAAGGGATTCCTCTTCAGAATTATCATACCTTCCTGATTGACCCACCTAAGAATTACTATTTGTTCCAAGATGTCTTGGTACCATTGGAACGTAATAAAAAATTTATCGCTGTCCTTTAGGTAGCGATCAATGCTGCGTCTGTTTGAAGCAGTTCTCTTCAAAATGAGGAGATTCCAATGGTGAAAAAACTTTGTTGGCGCGTTGGGTTTGGTACGAGAGGTTTTATGTTTATTTTTTCGACTCTTAGTTGGGGAAGTGATCTTACAGATGCGGCGCAGAAGGCGGATGCATATTGGGGTGAGCGGTACACTTCCTGTACCCACCCTCGCTTCGGCGACGTGTGGTACATGAATTCTGAAGAGTCCGCAATAGTTGCAGGGCTCATTGGTGGAATAAATTTTCAAACAATAGAGCTAACTGCCATTGATCTTGCAAATGGCGTCGAGTTTAAAGCACTGAGTTCCATTCGGTACAGTCTTTCTCGATTATGGACTAGTTCAAGCGGCTGGGAAGACTGGCATCGATTTGTTGATTCCAATCCAATCACGTTGGTCAAGCGAAATGAAGCTTGGGCAATCACTGGTGGGTTCAAGAGATTCCCCAAAAAACCGCAATGTGCTGAAATACCCAAATAGCGTAGGGTACTTGCGCAAGGGCGTTTAGACGCACAAAAACAAAGACCACCATTTCATGGTTTGGCTCCAAGGGATGCAATGTAAGTAACCAGATCGTCCAGATCGGCGACAGGCATTTTGTAGGCGGGCATGGGGCTTTGGCCTCGCAGCTTGTTGAGCGTGGTGATGTTTGATTTTCTCAAGCTATGAAAATGACCTGCAGAATCTTTGATCTGAATCGTAAACGGGTCTTCGTTGGCACGGATGCCGCGAATCGTTTGCCGTGATTGTAACTTCGCTTCTATCATCAGGAATCCTTCTGGCAGCGCTGCCGCCGGCCTAGTGATGGAATCACGAAGATAAGACACGCTGCGGCGTGAGGCGATCTCTGTAAGCTCCGGACCGAAGCCAGACCCTTGGCCTGCAACAATGTGGCAGGCGGAACATTTGTTCTGGGCATAGATTTTAGACCCGCGTGCAGCATCGCCAACTATCGGTTCTGGCGGAATCTTGCCGAGGCTTCGAACATAGCTAATGAGGTGTGTCAGATCCTGCTCGGAAGAAACCAACTGCCAGGCATTTCCGGTTCCAGTCCACTTTCAATGAGCTTCTTCAAGGCGGCATCGTCGGGTGCTTTTGCCAATTTCGCGCGGGTTAAACTGGGGCCACGGCTACCCTTGCCGTTGATGCCATGGCATAAAGTGCAATGAGTTTCAAACAGTGCTTGCCCTTTATCCACATCGGGAAGGGATTGCGCAACGGCCACACTGGAAACTAGAACAAGAATTGATCTGAACAGCTTGGTCTGAAATTGCATTGAATCGATTCAGTAAAGATTAAACTTCCGCTTTCAGTTAAGCGTTGGGATCGCGATGAACTGTTCCCATGGCAAACGCTGGTAGGCAGACGGCGATATATTCCGCACCTTCATCACCTGGAGTGCTGTAGCGGATCCACTCGCCTTTGTTTGTGATGACCGCTTGGCCAGCGTTCACCAGCATCTCACCGCCTTCAAATTCCACACGCAAAGCGCCTTTCAGGACAATGGTGTATTCGTCAAAATCCGGGCGCTGACCTGGTTCCACCCATCCGCCGGGTGAGCGCATGTGAGCCACACTCAATGCTTCAGTTTTGGAGTTTACTCGACCAATGTATTCATCAATCAGCTTGGGTTTATTTCCTGCAGCGGTGATTCGCGAAGGGCTTGCAATGTGCGTGGGCATCCTTCTATTGTGCCTGCAGTAGACTATCCAAGTCGAGCGCCTTCGTATACATTGCCAACTCTCCAGAAGCAGTTCGAGGCCACTCTGCCTGGGGACGATCCCAATACAACTCCACGCCGTTCTGGTCGGGATCGCGCAGGTAGAGCGCTTGGCTGACACCATGATCGGCAGCACCATCCAGCGGAATTTCGGCGGCAAGCACACGTCGTAAGGCATCTGCCAAATCCCCCCGGGTGGGATACAGAATCGCTGTGTGATAGAGTCCCGTGCATTCTAGTGGAGGTGGCGATCCTCCGAAACTTTCCCAAGTATTCAGGCCAATGTGATGATGATATCCACCGGCGGAAAGGAACGCTGCCGAATCGCCCAGGCGTTGCATGATGGTGAAACCTAGCACGCCATGATAGAAGCCAATGGATCGTTCCAGATTGGCTACTTTCAAATGGACGTGTCCAATTCGGGTTGCTGGGGAAATTGTATTCATCAAAGTATGATGGAAAGATTCATGTCTCTTTCCTCTCCACCCGCTATTGTCTCGCTGAATGCGATTCCTGTGCGGCTTCCTCGCGATCTGAAGTCGGCTACGGGGTCGGCTGGTTCTCCTTCGGTATTGCAGCCAGGCGAATTCGCTTATCGTTGGTCATCCACCGTTCGCGCGCTGTACTCAACTTATTTTGAAACGTGTCTGGTTAAAGTGGAACTCTCCAATGGCTTGGTGGGTTGGGGCGAAGCACAGGCTCCGCTTGCTCCACGCGTTGCGGCGACGATTGTTGAGGACCTGTTGCGTCCGATCTTAATCGGCCAACCATTTGATGGAACCCGCGAAAAAATGGAATGGTTGTGGGATGAAATGTATGCCAGCATGCGAGTGCGTGGGCAAACTGGTGGATTCATGTTGGACGCCATGGCTGGTGTTGATATTGCGCTTTGGGACCTTGCCGGTAAACTTCATGGCAAGTCCGTTTCGCGGCTGATTGCTGGGGATGCGGCGCAGCAAATTGTTCCCGCTTATTTGAGCGGACTGACCGGGGCCACGTTGAACGACAAGTTGGAATTTGCCGCGAAGCACTATAGCGCAGGGTTCCGCCTATTCAAACTCTTTCACGATAGCGACGTATCTTCACTTTTTGAACTGATGGACTCTCTTCGGGCACAACTGGGGCCCGATGCGCAATTCGCAGTGGATGCACTTTGGCGATTGGATTGGCATGCTGCTTGTTCGTTTGATCGCGAATTGGAAACGCGAAATGCGTATTGGTTTGAAGCTCCGCTGATGCCTGAAGATGCTGTTGCCCACAAGGATCTGAATGACTTCACCAGAACTCCACTGGCGCTGGGGGAATCCTACAGGACTACCTTTGAAATGGAGCCGTTCTTTGAACGTGGTGCCTTCAAATTTCTACAGCCCGATTTGGGTCGCACGGGCATTACCGGCGGCTTGCGTTTAGCGGCTCGGGCGGCTGAACTGGGCATGGAAGTTGTACCCCACGTCAGCATTGCCATGGCACCCCAAATTGCAGCAGCTCTGCATTTCGCCGCTGCCGCACCTGCTTGCCGTATTTGTGAATACAACCCGGCTGTGGTGGAAATTGCCAACCGTTATTCGTCGCAAGCAATTGCAGTGGAGGGAGCGAATTACAGGCTGACGGACGCACCTGGGCTTGGAGTCACTGTGAATGAGGAGGCTCTTCGTAAAGACATAGTGAGATAATAAGCGGTTATGCCAGTGCGGTTAAAAGATATTGCTGTTGAACTTGGGGTTTCGGTGGTGACCGTCTCCAAAGTGCTGCGAAACCATAGCGACATTAGCTTGGAAACTCGCAATCGCGTGTTGGAGCGGATGAAACAGTTGAACTATCGCCCCAATCTTGCTGCACGAGCTTTGGTTACCGGCAAGACCAACATGATTGGTTTTGTGGTTCCCGATTTGTTGCATCCGTTTTTTGCCGAAGTGGCCAAAGGGCTAACCAAGATTCTTCGCAAAAGAGGCTATTGTCTGGTGATTGCTTCTTCAGAAGAAGATCCAGAATTGGAAAAGCAGGAAATTGAACATCTACTTGCCAGACGTGTGGACGCGTTGATTGTTGCTTCTACTCAAGTCAATGCCAATAGTTTCGCCCAAGCAGAAGAACAGAAAACTCCATTCGTTTTGATTGATCGTTTCTTTGAAGGCCTTTCGGCAAATTTTATTGGAGTGGATGACGAAAAGGCTGGGTACATGGCCACCCGACATTTGATTGAACAAGGTTGCAAGCGCATCGCTCATATTCGCGGTCCACAGGGCAGCTCCGCATTGGGCCGCGAATTGGGGTATCGTCACGCGGTGAAGGAAGCTGGACAGGAAGAAATTGTGGTGGCTAGCGCATCCATGGATGACCAAGCCGACGCCCGCGGCTATGATGCCATGAATACTTTGCTGGAACTTTCGCCGCGTCCCGATGGAGTGTTCTGCTTCAATGACCCCAATGCGATTGGAGCTTTGACAGCGCTGCTGGATGCCGGGGTGAAGATTCCAGATGAAATCGCAGTCATCGGCGTGGGAAATCTTCACTATGCCGGATTGCTTCGCGTCCCCTTGAGCAGTGTGGATCAGGATAGTTCAGCACTGGGTGAAGAGGCTGCGAAAATGGCTCTTCGGTTGATTGAAGCGAAGGTCACTTCACGTCCCAAAAAAGTTTTGTTGGAACCGAAATTGGTTATCCGCACTTCAACTTTGCGGAATGCCCAGAAGTAGTGCATCGCTGTTTTCCAGACGACCACTAGGCCAAGTACGGTTCATCATGCTTCCAATCACGTGTTGCACTGCTTCCAGTAGCGCGGGATCATTCGTGCTAGCTACTGTTTTCAAATTGCGATCCACTTCAGCAACTGATCTCATACCGACGAGTGTGGACGCAACGGGCAGGTAATCCAGTGCAAAACGCAATGCAACTTCGGGAAGTGAACCACCAAGTTTTTGGCAATATTCAAACGCATCGTGGCTCACTTTTTTTAATGCCTGCGGGGCTGGATGCCAATCAGGTGCACCCGATTTTGTGAGCATACCCATGTGCAAAGGTGAGGCGTTGATTAAGCCAACATTCAATTTCTTTGCCACCGGAGTCAAGTAGCGGTCCAGGTCCTGAATCATCAAATTGTAGCGGCAATAGGAAAGAACAACATCTAGTAGTTTTGTTTCTACGGCTTGCTTCAACACACCTAATGGCAAGCCCGATACGCCAATATAACGCGTCTTACCCTGTTGCTGGATTTTGCGAAGAGCAGGAATTGTTTCTTCCAGAATCTGCTGCATGTCGCCGAATTCAATATCGTGCGCCAAGAGAATATCCACGTGATCCGTGCGCAGACGAGTTAGAGATTCATCAATGCTATGGTGCAGACGAGCAGCAGAGAAATCGAAATTATCTAAACCATAACGACCGCACTTTGTCATCAGCACAACTTCGTTACGATGGCCTTTCAGTGCCACACCAAGCCTTTCTTCAGCCAGTGTCAAGCCGTAATAAGGAGAGACGTCAAAGAAGTTGATGCCCTGATGAATAGCATGGTGAACGGCCCGTGTAGCGTCTTCAGGATTCGTTTCTCCATAAGCGTTACCTAAAGGGGCGGCCCCAAATCCGAGAATCGAAACTCTTAAATCCGTACATCCAATTTCGCGATATTCCATCGTTGCCATTCAACCAAGTGGGAATTTATATAATCGCATAGTTGCGCTCTATCCCTCACTCGCGACACAATAGCGGCCATGCAATCACGTCGCGATTTTGCCCGATCCATGGGCCTTGGTGCCGCATCACTCCCTGCTTTATTTGGAGCAGCAGAAAAGCCGAATATCGTATACATACTGGCCGACGATCTTGGATGGGGAGATCTTTCCTGCTACAACCCAAAGACCCAAGTGCCCATGCCCAATGCCGCACGGCTTGCCAGTGAAGGGATGAGGTTCAACGATATGCACTCGCCTTCAGCGGTCTGCACTCCGACGCGCTATGGCATCCTCACTGGTCGGTATTGCTGGCGAAGTCGATTGAAAAGTGGCGTGCTGCAAGGCTATTCTCCCAACTTGATTGAGCCAGGAAGAATGACCGTAGCCGCGTTGCTTAAGGATCAAGGCTACACAACGGGCTGCATCGGGAAATGGCATCTGGGATTGGGTACGGAGGATAAGACGGATTACTCTAAGCCTTTGCATCCTTGCCCCAACTACCATGGATTCGATTATTTTTACGGCATCCCCGCTTCACTTGATATGGCTCCGTATTTGTTCGTAGAGAATGACCGGGCCACTGAACAACCTTCTGCAGAAACTGCTGGCATGAACGAACCACGCGGCGTTTTCTGGCGTGCTGGTCCCATTGGTCCCAACTTCAAGATGGAACAGACTTTGCCCACCATCACCAGCAAAGCTGTGGATTTCATCAACACTCGGTCGCGTGGTGAAAAGCCATATTTTCTTTACCTGCCGCTCACTGGTCCTCATACTCCATGGCTTCCTCTGCCGCAGTTTCAAGGGAAATCGAAGGCAGGAATCTATGGGGATTTTGTGGTTCAAGTGGATAATATTCTGGGTCAGATTTTGCGCGCAGTGGAACAATCTGGAAAGGCGAAAAATACGTTGCTGATTTTCACAAGTGACAATGGCGCGCACTGGACTCCGGAAGATAAGGAGAAATTTCCGAAGCATCGAGCGAATGCTGATTGGCGTGGTCAGAAAGCAGATATCCACGATGCCGGGCATCGGATTCCCTTTCTGGTACGATGGCCCGGCAAAGTGAAACCCAATTCCATAAGTGATGAAACATGTTGTCTGACAGACTTCATGGCGACGCTTGCCGATCTGCATTCGATTACCTTACCGCACGATGCCGGCGAAGACAGCTTTTCGTTGTTGCCTGCCATGCGCGGGGGAAAAACCACACGGCCCGCAGTGGTCCATCATTCGTCAGAAGGCTTGTTTGCCATTCGACAAGGCGAGTGGAAGCTTATTGTTGGTAGAGGGTCTGGCGGATTTACGCTACCGAAGAAAATCAAACCCAAGCCTGGTGAAGCGGAAGGCGAACTGTATCATTTGATCAAAGATCCAACGGAAGCCGACAATCTTTATTTGAAGCATCCCGAGGTTGTGAAACGGCTTACCGATTTATTAGATCAATATAAAAGTGAAGGGCGCAGCAGAAGTTAGATGGGTATCCGGTACAAATAAGCGTCGCCCAGCCAGCCGCTTTCAAGCGTGAATAATCTTGTCATGTGGATGGCAATGCCCCCAGTTTTGCGATCTTGTCGAGCATAGAAATTGGAGAGCGACAGGATTGGGTCGTCCTCGGCCTGCTTATCATCTACTACTCGAATGCTGCTTCGAATCAGCAAGCCAGTATCTTGATCCACTTCTCCAATGACGAATGGATATCGTGGACGATTGCCGCGCGGATTCACCGGAGTAATGTTTCCAGCCCAATAAACACGGCCATTTGAATGAGGTATGAGTTGCGAACAGGCGCTGGGGGAAAAGAATGGTTCCCCATCGTTGTAAGTCCAGGGTGCAGGCTTAGACCAATTCCAGCCGCCATCGTTTGAGTAAGAAATCCAACGGTAGCTTGGCAGATTTGGTTTCTTGTCGTTGGACCCACGCAGAATGCAAATCCATTTGCCATTGGCCATCCGTGCAAGCGTTGGTTCGTCCATGCCACGGGTAGCACGTTCAGGGTCGGCCCTAATGCGATCTCCAGTTTCCCATTCCAATCGATCACCCTTCCAACGGCCATGCAGAATTGCTGCGTCGTGGAAAGTATACGCTCCAGCGGGGTTGTAGAGTTTTCCATCGTGACCAAGAGGAGCAACGCTGGTAGGCAACAGAATAGAGCCGTCTGGCGCACTTACAGGTGTGCAGGTGCTATCGCCCAGCATCACCGAATTCTTGCCACGATACACTTCAGGAAGCGCATGCCCGGCATTGTATTCAGCACCTTTATGGATTATCTGTTGCGACTTGCCACCGTTGACAGAATAGAAAATATTCCACTGCCGCATGCCTTCCAGCGGATCATCGCTGGGCAACACGCCTTCGACCCATAAATTAATATAACGACCGGTGCGCTGATCTATCCATCCTGGTCGAAGATGTTTACGCCACATTCCAGTGGTGCGCTTTTCACCGGTGATAACTTTCTGCGATGCACTCCAGGTGGCTCCGTAGTCGTTTGAATGACGGGTATAAGCGATGTCGATGGTGTCCGATCGGCTCCAATGTTGTTCCACCGAAGTCATCGCACCGCCCGCCTTTTGGGTGTAATGGGCAATGCCCATCACCGCTGTACCCTTGCCAGGGGAGCGCAAAAAGACTTCTTTGGTGATGTCGCGAGATTGGGCGACGGCGAAAACTGCGCTACTTAAAAAAATTCGTCGATTCATGTTCAAAGGCCAGATGCAAACCTGTGATCATACTTGCCCAGCAGCGGCCCTTCCAAACTCATCGTAAGAAACACATGGTCTGCCAGGCCTAACAGTGCATATAAGTTTTTGGTGCGTTCAAACGCAGCAGGCATACGCCCATAAAAATTCAACCGTCTGGGTGCCAGTAGAGCAGCGGCTTCGGTGATGTCAGTGTGCCGAAGTACGTTCAAAAAAATAGGACCTTCTACATGTGAGGACGGGGGATCTAAAAGTGTCACCTGTTCAATGCGCGGATCAAGCAGAGCTGCGTAAAGGCCAATGGCACCCGCTACGCCACGGCCAAGAATCATGATTCTTAGCGGGTCAACATTTGGTTGCTGGCGCAGCACGGCAATGGCACTCAGCACATCGGTTAATCGCATGGAGTCAATTGTCTGACCTGTGTGCATCGCGTTGCGCAGTGTGTCCTTGGCGAAACTTTTGGGCCAACCAATCTCACCGATTCCGCGTGGATACACAACAAATTGAATGGCCTTGGTTCGCGCGCTGACACCGTAGAATAAGGCCTGCACAGCTTGCGGGTCATCGCCATCGCTGGCAATATATAACACTGCGGCCGCTTTGCCCGAAGCTTGGGTTGGGCTGCGCATCAATCCGCGCAGCAGAATGCCTGGTTCCGATTGCCATTGCAGAACATCAAACCCATTGGTTTTCCCTTGGACTTTCCATTGCGGTGCGGTGGATGGTGCCTTTACACCGGCGAATACTTTCTCACGCAGTGTGGGAAGCAATTGCGCTGCACGCGCTTGCCACTCTGATGCAGATCGGTAGGTTTTTACTGCTGGTGTAGTGAAGGTTTCATGAACCCTGAAGTTCATCGCATCGGCAGGAACATTGCCTGCGAACACGTCCAATTGGTCTTCTGGCGCATCGGAATAGTCCATGTCCAAATTACGATTCTCTTTTTGCAGAAACTGTTTGTCGAAAAAACGGATGACTTTTTCACGGAGGAATGTGGAGTCTTCGTGCCCCGTATCAACCACCACATTAGAAAAGAATTCCTGCTTGCCATATCCGGTGTACAAAGAACTGATACGATGTTCAAAGTCTTCGTAACCGACTACGGGGAACAGGTCATCCTTCTTGCCATGGGCCATTAACAAAGGCTTTGGGGCAATGAGTGCGCCTTGATGCATCATGTCGTGCATGTAACTGTTAATGGCAAACATACAATCACAATGCAGCCGCTGCGTATTGTTTTTCACGTTCGCCTCATAGGTGCTGATGCCCATTACGGGAGCCACTGCTTGCACCCGTTGATCCACTGCGGCTGTGAACCAACTCATTGCCGCACCACCGGATCGGCCGGTCATTCCGATGCGGTTTTTATCCACCTCAGACCGCGTTTCCAGATAGTCAATGGCACGCATGGCGTTCCACACTTCCACTCCTGCTGGGGTATATCCGCGGGCATACCAATCGGGCATTTCCTGCCAGCCAACACCATGATGCAATGCAAATGTTTCAGAAATCTGAATGGAATCAAGAATAATGGCCACATAGCCATTCTTGGCAAACGAAATGCCATGACGCTGATAGATGGTCTTGTCGCCGTGGGGCGAATAGGCGTGGCCACAAACATAGACAATGGCTGGTAGCTTTCCTTTATGTTTCTTGGGGAGATACAGATTGCCGGTGACATAAATCTTGGGCATGCTCTCAAACACAATTTTCTCAACGGTGTAATCGCCCTTGTCCAAAGTGCCTGTGATGCGGACGTTCAAAGGCGTTCGTGCAGGCCAAGGCAACAGTCCTAGCATGTCGCGCATTTCTTCTAAGCGCTTGGCCCTGACCGGTTCCCACGTTTGTGGCGAAGCTAATTCGGTGACCGCTTTCTTCGTAATGACCGATGCCCGGTTGACCAAATACTGAGTTACCGCCTGTTTACTTTCGAGCATGCGCTGAAAAGCCTCTTGATCTGGTTGAGCTGAAAGTGGGATTGCCAGCAGAATAAAGAAAGCGCGCATGAGGCGGATTATGTCACGAATCGTGAACTTGATTGCTGAGCCTGGCAACGAGTAATCTTCGGTGTCACTTATTTTTCGTAAAAGCATTATGATGGAATCCATGCCTATTGCCAGTCGTCTAGCAGTTCCGTTCGCCTTGTGCGCCAGTTTGCTCTTGCCCTTAACACTCACGGCCAAGCCTGCCAAGGGTAAGTTTCTGATGTATGTGGGAACTTACACCAGGGATAAAAGTAAAGGCATTTATGCCTACCAGTTTGACGCCGCCACTGGGTATGTTAAAGAGCTGGGTTTAGCCGCAGAGGTAGATAATCCATCGTTTGTTGCCATTCATCCCAATGGCAAAAATCTGTATGCCGTCAGCGAAAGTTCTTCAATTGCAGCCAAGCGGGATGGGTTCGTTACTGCTTACACAATTGACAAGCAATCTGGCAAGTTGACCAAGATAAACGATGTGCTCGCCGGTGGTGGTGGGCCTTGCCATCTGGTGGTGGATAAGACCGGTAAGACATTGCTGGTAGCGAACTATGGCACGGGAAGTGTTGCGTCGTTCCCGATCAATGCAGATGGCTCCCTGAAGCCCGCTGCAACCATTGATCAACACAAAGGATCGAGTGTGGATAAGCAGCGGCAAGCGGGTCCGCACGCTCATTCTGTGAATTTATCGAAGGACAACCGATTTCTGATTGTGGGTGATTTGGGGCTGGATCAGGTGATGGTCTACAAGCTGAATGTCATGAATGGGACCATTGCGGCAAACGATCCTCCCTTCACCAAAATGGCCCCTGGCAGTGGTCCGCGCCACTTCAGCTTTCATCCATCGGGAAAGTATGGCTATGTGATCAATGAAATGGCGTTGACCGTTACGGCATTCCAATGGAACGCCAAACTAGGCACTCTGAAAGAAATTCAAACAATTTCTACCTTGCCGAAAGATGCGGATCGAACAGGTGCATCTACGGCGGAGGTGTTGGTGCATCCATCGGGCAAGTGGTTGTATGGTTCAAACCGAGGCCACAATACCATTGCGCTGTTCAAAATTAATCAAATGGACGGTACGTTAACCGCCGTCGATCATACCTCAACACAAGGCAAGGTTCCGCGTAACTTTCGCATTGATCCGACGGGAAATTATTTGTTTGCTGCGAATCAGAATTCTGACAATATTGTGATGTTTCGTATTGACCAGAGCAACGGCAAACTGACGCCCATGGGCAAGCAACTGGAAGTTGGCGCGCCTGTTTCCATTCGCTTTCTCGCCTTGAAATAACGTGTTCCGCTTGATTGCAGCAATGGCAATGGCGGGCACTCAGTTCATATTCAAGGCGCTTGCTAGCAGCCACGAAAAAGAGGGCCGATGCTTCAAGGTAAAGTGATTTTGATTACCGGTGCAGGTCGGGGGATCGGACGCGAAACAGCGATTCGGTTGGCGCGAGCCGGTGCCGATATCGTACTGGTTTCTCGTAATGCGGATGAGTTGGCCCAGACTGCGGCTGTTATTGAAACCCACGGTGGACAGTCGCTTGTGCTTGTGGCCGATGTTACGGAAGATGGTCGCGCGCAACGCGTAATGGATCAAGTGCGGGACAAGTTTGGACGGCTGGACATACTGGTGAATAATGCCGGTGTGGCGGGGCCCATTGGGCCAGTTGCTGATACGGACATGGAAGCGTGGTGGCGGTGCTTGGAAGTAAATCTGAGGGCACCTGTTATGTTCGCTCAAGCCGCACTGGCGTTGATGACGGAAGGAAGAATCATCAACGTGGCAAGTGGCGCGGGCACATTTGCGATTCCATATTTTTCTGCATATGTTACCAGCAAGTGCGCCTTGATTCGATTCTCTGAGGTATTGGCGAAAGAAGTGGCGCATCGGGGCATTAAAGTATTTGCCATCGAACCCGGCACGGTCCGAACGTCACTCGCTACGAGTACCATGCAATCAAGCGATGCGAAAAAATGGATCCCATGGCTGGAAGACATCTTCACCCAAGGACTCGATATTCCAGCGTCCCAAGCCGCAGAGTTTATATACCAAATGTCGTCCGGACAAATGGATGAAATGAGCGGGAGATTCTGCGTGGTAGACGGACGCTCCGGGACCTTGCAGTTTGTGGAAACCGTAGTCTAATCCAAAGCAGCAGCAATCGCCATTTCCACGAAGGCATTCTTTTCATCACTGCCGCCTTCGCGATGAATCATGAAAATACCGATCATGTCGCGCTTGGGATCAATGAAACAGTACGTGCCAAAGCGTCCGCCATGACCGTAGGTTCCAATGGACATCAGTTGTGATTCACCGGCTGCATCTTTTACGACTGAAACTCCTAGACCCCATCCGTACCCAGAACCACTGGTCTTTAGATCCCCTGTGTGATTGGTTGTAATCAAGTCGACCGATGCCTTTGACAGCAAGCGCACGCCCTGATATTGGCCCCCATTGAGCATCAGTTGATACAGCGGGAATAGGTCACTGACGGTGGAATATAAACCGCCTTCAGGTAGTGGATACTTGGCGTTTTCACGAAATTTCATTGCACCTTCGCCCAACGGGTCCGATGTATACTTCAACGTCTTGCCATCTTTCAGGATGTAAGCCGTGGGCATGCGGTTGAACTTTTCTTTAGGCGGATAAATAAACGTGTCGTTCATTCCTAGTGGCTTGAAAATCTTCGCCTCCAGATATTTTTCAAAAGGCATGCCGGAAAGCACTTCAATGATACGACCGAGCGCGGCCACACCCATGTTGCTGTAGGACCATTTGGTTCCCGGTTGAAATAGTAGCGGTTGCTGAGAGGCCACAAGGATCACTTCTGCCAATGTCTTGTGAAGCGCTCCATGCAATTCCCCAATACCGGGTGGTGGATTTTGCATCATGCCGGAAGTGTGCGTCATCAAGTCACGAATCTGCACGGGTCGAATGGGCTTCACTAACGTGATGGATTTATCGGCATTTAGTTCACCCACTGATTGCCCACGGAACTCCGGTAAATACTTTTCCACGGGATCTGAAATGGAAAGCAAGCCTTCTTCTGCCAACATTAAAATGGCCATTGCGACCACGGGCTTAGTCATGGAATGAAGTTGAAATATAGCATCGGTGCGCATGGGTTGCTTTGTTTCCATGTCGGTATAACCCACCGCATCAATCGATGCAACTTGCCCATGTCGTGCGATCAAGGTGACGAAACCGGCAGCGGTTCCCTGATCCACGAAAGACTTTAGTCTTACTGGAATTTTGGCTAGACGGTCTGCGTCAAGGCCAGTCTTCACAGGGTCTTTCACGATTACAACAGGGGAGGCAGCCGTAAGAATAGAGGCAAGGCCAATGGCAAAAACAACATTTCGCATGGGTCTTATTCTATAACTTCTATAACTGAAAATGACCGCCCTAGCAGCCCGTGGTGAAAATCGAGAAAAAGTGTGGGGCGAAGTGACCTTCGAAAGCTGTGCAACGTCAGAGTAGTTTATGGCGTTAGGCAAACGTAGGAGAAACCAGCAGGATGGTTTCTGGATCGAGAGGACATCGCTGGTGCAAGCGGCCAGCCATCCCTTTTACGAAGGATTGAACCAGATCTTGGATGAGAACCGGTTCGATGAATTCAGTGAACAGCAATGCGGCAAGTT
>JANXSF010000077.1 GCA_025352795.1 Acidobacteriota bacterium | reverse complement strand
CGCCAACTTGCTGCGAACTGACTGTGATCTGCGCCGGGCCGTTGCTGGTCAGCGCAGGGGGCAGGGGAATTACTTTCGTGGTTTGCCGGCTAGCTTGCACGATTCGATCCTTAGTTAAATTGCGAATACAGCCAGCATATTTTGCTTGCGCCGATTCCACATAGGCTTGATCGCTACTGGCTGTAGCCTCGAACCGCAGGAAAATCTCGCATAGCTCAAAGTGAATGAAGACCAACTGCAACGATTAAACGCTGTATACCTGTCATGCCTACGGCCTGGACAATTCGATCGGCAAAATCATCTGGCGGGGCTTGTCGTCGCCTCCTTCCCGCCAGGAAACTTGAAGTTGCCCATTTGGCAGGCGTTTAAGGGCTAGGCCGTTCGCTTCATCGTCAATTTCCGTCACGCGAGTGAATGTGTCTAGGCTGCTCTCCCTATCTTGACCGCTGAAAAAACAGACAACCCCACAAGTAAACCTGACGAGCACGGTTTTGTCTTCTGCCTTCATGGTTCCGACATTGACTCCCATGCACCCTGCTTTGATTCCGCTCTTGGGTTCTCTAAGCGTCTCCATTTCCGGAATAGCTAGGCTAACATCGAGTTGTTTTTTCGCTGCTATTACATCGAATTCGCTAGTAACCGATAAGGCGAACTCATACAATAAAGTGTAGCGACCTGGCGGTAATTTGCCCATTGCAGGGTGCCTCAGTGTGCCCGACTGCGCGCCGAAGCAAATGTTTTTGCTCACCGTTTCGCCGCCATGGATGGTAATCAGGCGGCGGCCCTCCATCATGTCGCTCTCAATCCCTCTGCTCGAAATCGGATAGTCTCTGTTTGATGCCCATTCCAATTCTTTGCCCTTGGCATAGAAGGTAAGAGAATATTCATTGTCGAATGGGTCAAAGGATGAAATCGGCGCAACAGTGGGATTGCGAACCAGAACTGTGGCGCAGATGAATTCCCCTGATAGGTAGATTTTTCGATCCGTTTGTGCTGTTATGCGCAATACACGCATTCCATCAATGATTTTCAGATATTGGTCCCAATCGGGACGTGGTCGCGGTGCCGGGACTTGGCCGAGGAACAGTGGCACATACCACGTCAAGGCGACCAAAAGGATCAGCTTTCGATTCATATGGCTAAGGTCTCCAGTCATTAAGGGCACACCTTTACACAGATTTTCCTGACTTCCGTTACGCTAAATGAGAATGCCGTTGTTGCACGATAGGCAGGATCGAGGCGGGGGGTCCAATTCATTATGTTTGACTGCACCCCATTTGCTTCCGCCGTAAGTACCACAAGAACTAGTGCGTTTGTTATCGGAAGTTTCAAGGCATTTCTGTAAATACTTTTTTGAGGAGGCGTGAAGTTCGTAAAAATTGATTCTCGCGCGAATGCCTCGTTATTTCCACCCATTGAACCGATTCCAGGTGCGATCTTCTCCGCCACTCTAGTCAGCCGCACCGAGGAATCATAGTAGTCTTTCAACCAGGTGAAGACTTCTGTCCTATTAGTCGAATCGTAAGTGTACCGGTCAATAGGTAGTGTGTTGAGCAGGTTGAAGTTTGTATTGTAGGCAAGTTGTTGAAAAGTTCGCTGCTCTGTTGGATGACGTAGTCCTAGATTATGACCAATTTCGTGAGCGATGAGGATTTGTCTAAAATCACTCTGTGGAAAGTTAAAGTAGGCCCCGCAAAGATTGATGTTACCGCTGTCCAGTCTTATCGCCCTTTTATCCGGACCCAAAGCGGGAGGTTCGTCAGGTGCGTGTCCGAGTATTCCTTGAACTGGACCGTTTGCGGGACTACAGTTAGCTCCTAGGTTAGCGTTGACTAGTAGCAACGGGTAAACGGGAGCTGAGAGTGAGTTTGCATTGATTCGCGATGAAATAGGAAACCCCCGGCCATCGAAGGTTCTCCGTAACCGCATTCTCATATCTACCTCACGAAGCTCAACAAATGGGAAGTGACGTCTGAACAACTCAAGATCATTCGCAAAGAGCCCATCGAAATCCCAAAAGAAGAGATCCAACCTACTCAAGGGGTCAGTTCTCATCCATTTGATCTCCGCTACTCCAACCGACCGATCAATGAAATGGAATCCGCGATATTCCTCGTGGGCTGTAAACCCATCGCCGATCGTTGAACCGCGATTTGGCGCTTGGTCGTTGTCAGCTGCAGCGGTCACTCCACCGTACTGAACCTGCCATCCATCTGCCAGCCCATCGCAATCCTGGTCCACCGGCAGACTCGCAAACGGGCGCTGGGAAAACGCAGTCCCACAGGCTCCCGAAGGAGGTAGCACTTGCGGACTTCCGGCTTTCTCTCTATCCACAATATCGGCATCAAACGTAAACCCACTATCCTGAAATGTTGCCGACGCCCTCAATCGCCCCGCCCCACCAAAATCGCGCGACGTCACCGTCACCGCCTGTGAGCCAGTAACAAAACCCGGCGTGTTGATCAACAAACCGCCATTCTGCGGTGTCGCCAAAGTGGGATTCTTGATCTGCTCAAACAGATAGTCTGGATCCCTATCCGTATCATCCCCAAAATT